>DASYEC010000081.1:0-34882 GCA_036499225.1 Conexibacter sp. | reverse complement strand
TCCCGTCGCGCGCGTCCCGGGCGATCGCGTCAGGGTCGCGCTTGGCCGGGTCGCCGTAGCCGCCGCCGCAGGGCCCGACGAGCCGCAGCACGTCGCCGCGGTGCACCTTGCGGTACGGCGTCTTGGAGGGCAGCTCCTGCGCGCGGTCGGTGTCGGGGTTGAGCGTCACCGAGCCCGGTCTGCCCTCCTCGCCGCCGAACAGGCCCGGCGGAGGGACGAGGTTGCCGTCGCCCTCCAGCGAGAAGCCGCCGTCGGCAAGGAACTCGATGTCGCGAACGGAGCCAAGCCCGCCGCGCCACTGCCCGTTGCCAGCGCCCTCGTCGACCAGCTCGTAGCGGCGCACGCGCAGCGGGTAGTGCGACTCGATGTCCTCGATCGGGTTGTTGCGCGTGTTCGCGTAGAGCGTGTCGACGGCGTCGAGGCCGTCCTTGCCGCTGCGCCCGCCGTAGGAGCCTTCCATGATGTCCATGTAGACCCATGAGCCGCCGTCGGTCGCGCCCGAGTAGGCGACGACCTTGAGGTTGCCGACGCCGGCCGCGACCGCGTCGGGCATCACCGGCGAGAGCGCGCGCATGATCGTGTCGGCGATCACGTTGCCGGGGCAGAAGCGGGCGATCGTCGGGGCTGGGAAGCGCGGGTTCGCAAGCGAGCCGAGCGGCGCCTCGATCGTGATCGGGCGGAACAGCCCCTGGTTGGAGGCGACCTGGTCGTGGCGCACGGAGTCGAGCAGGATCGCCCGCAGCGTCAGGCAGATCGCGATGTCGACCGTGCCCTCGAACGGCATGTTGATCGGCAGGTCGACCTGGTCGGCGGTGCCGGTCAGATCGACATGCAGGTCCGATCCGGAAACCGTGATCGCGACCTTGATCGGCAGGTCGCGGTAGGCGGGGTCGGGGTGGTCGAGGAAGCCGTCCATGCGGCCCTCGGCCTCGTAGCGGCCGTCGGGCAGCTTCTCGATCTCCGCGCGCAGCGCGCGCTCGGAGTGGTCCATCAGCTGCTCGGAGGCGGTCTGCACGGTGTCGAGGCCGTACCGCTCGACCAGCTCCAGCATCCGCTGGGCGCCGAGCTTGGCGGCCGCGACCTGCGCCTCCATGTCGCCCACGACGAGCTGGGGCAGGCGCGTGTTGTCGGCGATGATCCGCCATGCGCTGTTGACGCGGCGCCCTTCCTCCTCGACCTTCACCGCGTTGAGCAGCAGCCCTTCCGCGAAGGCGTCGGAGGCGTCGACGATCCCGCACGAGCCCGGCGTCAGCGCGCCGAGGTCGAGGTGGTGGGCGGTCGCGACCGAGAAGCCGATCAGCTGCTCGCCGAGGAAGACCGGCACGATGAAGCCGACGTCGGGCTGGTGAGACGCGCCGTAGTACGGGTGGTTGTGGACGACGACGTCGCCCGGTCTCCACGTGTCGCCGACCTCGGCGAAGCGCCGCTCGATCCCGCGCAGGTAGCCGGGGATCGGGCCCGACTGCAACGGCGTCGACTGCGTCGACTCGCACAGCTGCCGGCCCTGGTCGTCGCACAGCGCGCAGCCGAAGTCCTCGGACTCGCGGATGATCGACGAGTACGACATGCGCGCGAGGCGGTAGCCCATCTCGACCGCGATCGAGGTCAGCGCGCCGCCGATCACCGCGGCGGTGACCGGGTCGACGCGGGGTCGCTCGGTGGTGCTCATACGGACGCTCCTCTCGCGTCGTCGTTGGCGTCGTTGGCGGCGAGCAGCAGCGC
Organism: Conexibacter sp.; assembly: GCA_036499225.1. Taxonomy (GTDB): domain Bacteria; phylum Actinomycetota; class Thermoleophilia; order Solirubrobacterales; family Solirubrobacteraceae; genus Conexibacter. Next base: position 33,160 of record DASYEC010000081.1, on the reverse strand, counting down.
GCCGCCCTCGGTCGCTCTCGCGCTCCAGCCCGGCGGCACGACGATCGTCGTGTCGCGCTGGAAGACGATCGCCGGGCCGGCGACCGCCTCCTCCAGCGGCAGCAGCTCGCGCGTCAGGTAGCGCGTCGGGCGCGTGACGAGCTCGCCGTCGACCCGCCAGACGCCGTCGCGCTCGTCGAGCAGCGCCGCTTCCAAGGTGCCAGAGCCGATCTCGACGGTCGTCAGCTTCGGGCGCGGGCCCGAGACGGTCACGCGCAGGTTGACGATCTCGATCGGGTCGCCGAAGGCGTGGCCGTACTCGCTTCTGTGCGCGGCGTGGAAGGCATCGAGGACGCCCTCGGTGAAGCCCTCGCCAGCGGCGATCCGCAGCTCGTAGCCCTGGCCGGCGTAGCGGCAGTCGAGCGCGCGCTCGACGCGCACCTCGGCGGCGTCGGCGCCGTCGCGCAACAGCCGCGCCTTCAGCTCGTCAACGAGCTCGTTGAACTGGCGGTTGATCTCGTCCGCGTCGATCGCGCCCTCGGTCATGAAGACCGTGCGCATGTGGTCGTAGCGCAGGTCGGACGTCAGCAGCCCGGCAGCCGAGGTGATGCCCGGGTGGGGCGGGATCACGACCTCGCGGATGCCGAGCAGCTCCGCCAGCTCGGCGGCGTGCAGCGGGCCGGCGCCGCCGAAGGCGACGAGCGAGAAGTCGCGCGGGTCGTGGCCGCGCTCGACGGTGATCGAGCGGATCGTCTGCGCCATGCTCGCGTTCGCGAGCCGCAGGATCCCGTCGGCCGTCTCCAGCCGCTGGAGGCCAAGCTGCCCGGCGAGCGCCTCGACGACCGTCGTCGCCGCGTCGGGGTCGAGCGCCATGTCGCCGCCGAGGAAGCGCTCGGGGTCGAGCCGCCCGAGCACGAGGTGCGCGTCGGTGACCGTCGCCTCCTGGCCGCCAAAGCCGTAACAGGCCGGGCCGGGGACGGCGCCCGCGCTGCGGGGGCCGACGCGGAAGCCGCCCGCGTCGTCGAGCCGCGCGATCGAGCCGCCGCCGGCGCCGATCGTCTGGATGTCGAACATCGGCACGAGCAACGGGAAGCCGGCGATCTCGGTGTCGCGCGCGGAAGCCTCCGCGACGCCGTCCTCTGTGACGATCCCGATGTCGGCGCTCGTCCCGCCCATGTCGAAGGTGATCAGCGCCCTGCGGCCGGCGAGGCCAGCAGCCCAGCGCGCGCCGAGCACGCCGGCCGCCGGGCCCGACAGCATCAGCGTGACCGGCCGCTGGGCGGCCTCAGCGACGCTCGCGACGCCGCCGTTGGAGCGCATCACGAGCAGGTCGGCGGCGATTCCCTCGCGCTCCAGGCCGGCCGTCAGCTTCTCCAGATAGGTGCCGGTGCCGGGCCCGACGAAGGCGTTCATCGTCGTCGTCGTGAAGCGCTCGAACTCGCGGAACTGCGGGCTGACGTCGGCCGAGGTGGTGACGAAGACGTCGGGCAGCTCCTCGCGGACGATCTCCGCGGCGCGCCGCTCGTGCGTCGCGTCGAGGTAGGCGAACAGGAAGCAGATCGCGATCGCCTCGATGCCGGCGTCGCCGAGCTGGCGGGCGGCGCAGCGGACGGCCTCCTCGTCGAGCGCGACGACGACCTCGCCGCTGGGCGGCGCGATCCGCTCGGGCACGGTCAGGCGGTTGGCGCGCTCGACGAACGGCGTCGCCTGCCACGGGATGTCGAGCATCACCGAGTACGGCTGCGGGCGCTGATGGCGGCCGATGTGGACGACGTCGCGGACGCCCTCGGTCGTGATCATTCCCGTGCGCGCGCCGCGATGCTCGAGCACCGCGTTGGTCGCGACCGTCGTGCCGTGCAGCACGCCGTCGAGCGCGCGCGGCTCGACCTTGGCCTTCGCGCACAGCTCGACGATCCCTGAGACGAGCGCGAGGCCCGGGTCCTCAGGGGTGGAGCGGACCTTGTGGACGGCGACGCGACCCGCCTCGGAGTCGTAAAGCGCGAGGTCCGTGAAGGTGCCGCCGATGTCGATTCCTACCAGCAGCACGAGCACTGCTCCTTGGTCGTGGCGCTGCGGCGCGCCGGTGTACGAGGGGTCATGCGTCGGCGGCCGCGGCGCCGCTGCGACGGCGCGACCACGTCGAGAGGGAGACGGCGAGCACGAGCGCCGTGCCGTAGAAGACGTCCTGCACCCACGAGGCGGCGCCGAGAATCGTCAACCCCGTGATTCCCGTAACGAGAAAGTAGACGGCGATCACCGCGCCCCAGGGGTTGAATCGGCCAGGCACGATTGCCGTCGCGCCGAGAAAGGCGGCGGCGTACGCGGGCAAAAGGAAGCTGGCCCCGCTGGACGGGTCGGCGCCGCCGGTGACGCCGGCGTAGAGGACGCCGGCGAAGGCGGCGATCAGGCCGCTCGTCGCGAGCGCGCCCCAGCGCAGCCGCCGCAGGTTGAAGCCCGAGAGCGCCGCGACGCGGCGGCCACGGCCGACGAACAGCAGCCGGCGCCCGAGCGGCGTGTACTCGAAGACGACCCACATCACGACGCAGAGCACGATCCCGTACCAGAAGCCCAGCGAGATGCCGAGGAATCTGTCGGTGATGACGGCGTTGGACAGCGTGTCCGAGACGCCGCTGATCGTCTCCGAGCTCGACAGCCACAAGACGAGGCCCTGGAGCAGCGTGCCGGTGCCGAGCGTGACGATGAACGGGTCGACGCCGAAGAGCGCGGCGAACGCGCCGTTGACAGCGCCGACGAGCAGGCCGGCGCCGAGCGCGGCGAGGATCGCTATCCCCAGCGGCACGCCGTGCTTGGCGTTGAGGACCGCGACGATCATGCTCGACAGCGACAGCACGCCGGCGATCGAGAGGTCGTAGTCGCCGGCCGTCAGCGGCACGAGCAGCGCGAGCGCCAGCACGGCGAGGACGGCTTGGGAGCCGAAGATCGTCGAGAAGTTCGCGCTCGAGAGGAACGTGTCGGGGCTCAGGATCCCGAACAGGGCGATCGCCGCGATCCAGGCGATCACCAGGCCGGAGCGCTCCAGCAACGCGGCGGGTGAGATCGCCGGGCGGCGGCCGATCGCGCTTCTTGTGTCGGTCTGTGTCGTGCTCATGAAGTAGCTCCTCGGCTCCGAGAAGGAGCCTCCGGCGAGTTCTCGGACGAAACCCGAGGCCCTTGGCCGAGCGGTTGCGCGGCCTCGGCGAGGTCGCTCGCGGGCATCGTCGTGCTTGTCAAGACGTGCTCGGCGATCCGCTCCTTGCTGAGCTCGTCGCGCCGCAGCTCGCGCACGACGCGGCCGCGCGCGACGATCAGCAGCCGGTCGCAGAGCGCGGCCAGCTCCTCGTAGTCGGCGCTCGCGCACAGCACGGCGCTGCCGCGACGGGCGGCGCCGCTGATCGCGTCGAACAGCTGGCGGCGCGCCTGCACGTCGACGCCCTGCGTCGGCTGGTCGAGCAGCAGCACGCGCGGGTCACGCTGCAGCCACTTCGCCATCACGACCTTCTGCTGGTTGCCGCCTGACAGCGAGCCGAGCGGCATCCCCGGCTCGTTGGGCGAGACGGCGAACTGCTCGCCCAGCTGACGGGCGGTGTCGCGCAGCGAGCGGCGCGACAGCAGCGGGCCGCGACGATGCTCGGCGAGCGTCGTCATCGTCACGTTGTCGGCGACGCTGAGCGCCCCGACGGCGCCGTCCAGCGGCCGGTCGGAGGGGACGAACGCGATGCCGAGCTCGACCGCGCGGCCGGGCTTCAGCCGCTCGACCGCCATCGCCGGCTCGTCGTCGAGCGTCACGGTGCCGTGGCCGGGCCGCGAGCCGAACAGCAGGTGCGGCACCTCCTCGAAGCCGGAGCCGAGCAGGCCGGTGACGCCGAGCACCTCGCCCGGGTACAGCTCGAGGTCGATGCCGTCGACGTAGCGGCCACGCAGCCCTTGCACGCGCAGCCGCGCCAGCCCGCGCGCCGCGTCGGTCGCCGCCGCCGGCTCACGCTGCGCGAGCGCGGCCAGCCTGCGGCCGACGATCAGCTCGACAAGCCCGTCGGCGGTCGTCTCGCGGACGACCGCCGTGCCGGCGAGCCTGCCGTCGCGCAGGACCGTGACGCGGTCGCACAGCTCGATCACCTCGTCGAGGTCGTGCGTGACGAAGAGGACGGACGCGCCCCTGGCGACCAGGCCGCGCACCAGCTCGAACAGCTGCTCGATGCCGGCGCGCGGCAGGAAGGCCGTCGGCTCGTCGAGCACGAGGAGCGGATGCGCGTGGTCGTCCTCGCGCAGCTCCTCGACCGCCCGCACGATCGCCAGCAGCGCGCGCTGCATCTGGCTGAGGCTCGCGACTTGCGCGCGCGTGTCGATCTCGCCGAGGCCGTGGCGGGCGAGCGCCTCCTTCGCACGGGCATGCTCCGAGCGCCAGCGCAGCCGCTTCTGCACGCCCGCGCCGAGCCGCGCGACGATCAGGTTCTCGCAGACCGACAGATCCGGGACGAGGCCGAGGTCCTGATGGACGAACGCCATCCCCAGCTCGCGGTAGGCGCCCGGCGCGAGCGGCAGGTCGGCCGGCTCGCCGCGCACGGCGAGCCGGCCCTCGTCGGGCTGGTGAAAGCCGGCGAGCACCTTCAGCAAGGTCGACTTGCCCGAGCCGTTCTGCCCGAGCAGGCCGTGCACCTCGCCGGTGCGCACGTCAAGGTCGACGGCGTCGAGCGCGCGCGCCCCGCCGAAGCTCTTGCTCAGCCCCGTGATCTCGAGCAGCGTGTCCATGCGATCAGCCGCCCAGGCCCCAGAGCTTCTCGTAGCCCGCTCTGTACTCGTCGCCGAAGCCGTCGGCGCTCGTCTGCGAGGTGCCGGCCTCGTCGATGTTGTCCTGGTCGAAGACGCGCAGCGGCAGGTGCGGGTCGGTCACCGGCGGCAGCCCGCCCATCAGGCGCATCGCCTGGTCGGTGATCGCGTAGGAGTCCCAGTCGAGGCTCTCGGCGATGTCCATCTCGACGTCGCCGCTCTTGACCAGTCTCAGAATGCTCGGCGTGCCGTTGAAGGTGATCACTCTGACGCGGCTGGAAGCGCCGGCCGCCTTCACCGCGGCGACCGCGAACGGCGCCTCGGCGGAGTCGTACAGCGCGATCACGTATCTGATGTTCGGGTCCTTGACGAGCGCGGACTGGATCTGCGGCTGGATCTTCGTCGCGACGTCGGCGATCGAGACGTTTATCGACGACAGCGGGCAGTCGTCGCCGCAGGCGCTCGAGAGCACGTCGGTGATGCCCTTCATCATCGGTCTCGTCGAGTTGACCTCGTCGATTCTCGCGACGAGCACGTCGCCCTTGCCGCCGCTTCTGTCGACGACCCAGTCGGCCAGCAGCCTGCCGGCCTGCTCGTAGGGGAACGAGAGCGTGTCGACGCCGTCCGGCGGAGTGTCGCCGACGTCGTAGAGGTGGGAGGCGATCACAGGGATCCCGGCCGCCAGCGCCGCTCTGACCTGCGGCCCGAGGCTGCCCGGGTCGATGCCGGCCATCAGGTTGATCGCGGCGACTCTGCGGTCGACGCCGGCGTTCATGCCCTGGACCCACTGGACCGGCTGGCCCTGGTTGGGCCAGTCGAGGAACGTCATGCCGACCTGCGGGCTGATCGATCTGACGCCGTTCTGCAGCGTCTGCACGAACGGGATGCTGCTCGACGCGGGGATGCTCTCAAGCGTCTTGCCGCCGGCCGCTCTTCTGGCGTCGAACGGTCTGCCCGGCGCGACGAATCTCGGGACGCCTGAGTAGGCGGCGATCTCCTTCTGCGCCGCGGCGACGCCGCCGGAGGCCGACGACGGCGCGGCGGCCGCTGCCGTCGAGGCTCCGTCGCTGCTGCTCGTGTCACTGCTGTCGCTGCTGCCACAGCCTGCCGCCAGCAGCCCGACGGCAACCAGCGCCACTCCGAATCTCAGTCGCCTCGCGCGCATCGCAGTCTCCCTCACCCAAGTGGACAGTTGTCGTGTAGATAAGACAACTTCGGTCCGGAAACGTAGACAACTTTGCGCCCGAGCGCAATCGTCCCAATGGCAGAACCTGTTCGGCCACGCGTCGAAATGGCACCGGCTAAGGGTTGAAACGGCCGAAACCTAGTGAGATGGTGCGACGGTCCAGACGGGGCGGACCGGCCCGGTCAAGGAAGAGAGGAGTCGTCACCATGGCTGACAGGACCCTCTGTTTGACGTGGGGGCAAGTGGCCCGGGGGCGAGAGCCACGGTCGATGGAGGTCTTCAACGACGCCATCGGCTACTGCGCGATACTGCAAGAGGAGGGAAGGATCGAGCGGTTCGACGTCGTCCTGTTCCAGCCCAATGGCGCGCTGAACGGTCTCATGTTGTTCTACGGAAGCCACGAACAGCTCGTCGCCGTGCGGGAAGACGATCGGTTCCAGCGGTTCATGATGGACGCACAGCTCGTCGTCGACGGCCTGTCCGTGACGGAAGGCTGGGCGAACGAAGGCGTCGCGCAGCCGATGGGGCGTTTCCTTGACGCCGTGGCGACGACGCAGCAGTCGCAGCACGCGAGCTCCTGACGGACGGCCCGTGCAGCGCGCCCGCGCCGGACGGGCAGGCGGGCGCACTGAGAACCGCTTTCAGAATGACCGCCGGCCGGCTGACACCGTCTCGCGGCGCCAACCGACTCGGTCTCGTTCTGAAAGAGGTTCTAATCGGGCCGATCAGAAGTTCGACTTGGAGCGACGGGCAGGTCGCGGGATCGTCAGGTGCTCACCGATCCGACGCAAAGGACCCCCATGTCGACTTCCACCTCCCCCACCGCCGTCGCCGCGACGACCGACGACCGCTTCATCGCCGACGTGCTCGAGGCCGAGCAGCCCGTGCTCGTCGACTTCTGGGCCGCCTTGTGCCCGCCGTGCCGCGCGATGAGACCAGTCCTCGCCGCGCTCGACGCCGACCGCGACGACCTCCGCGTCGTCTCGCTCGACTGCGACTCCCAGCAGGAGACGGCGATGAGATACGGGATCCTCTCGATGCCGACGTTCATCCTCTTCCGCAACGGCGAGCCGGTCATGCGCGTCGTCGGCAGCCGCCCCCGCGCCCGCCTGGAGCGCGAGCTGGCCGCGGTGCTCTAGCCAAGCGGATCACGCACGCGACGGCGACGAGCGCGACGCCTTAGCGGGCCGCGGCGCCTCAGCCGGACGCGGCGCCTCAGCCGGACGCGGCGCCTCAGCCGAGCGCGGCGCCTTCCCCGGGTGCGGCGCCGGCAGCGCGCTCGTCGCCAAGCGCGGAGTCGCTGCCGCTGACGGCCGCCGCGTCGCCGAGCGCCTCGCGCAGGGCGGCGTGGAGCAGCGCGCCGGCCGGGGCGTCGCCGGCGGCGGGCGCGAGCAGCAGCGCGGCGTGATGCGGAACCGGCGGGGCAAGGCGGGCGACGGCAAGCTCGAGCGGCGGCAGCTGCGGGCCGCGCAGCCATGAGGACGGGACGAGGCTGACGCCGAGGCCTTCGTGGACGAGCCGCCGGACAGCCGCCGGGTCGCCGACCTCGAACAGCGGGACCGGCCCAAAGCCGGCCGCCTCGCAGGCGGCGAGGACCGCTGCGCGCAGGGCGGTGCCGGGCTCGCCGAGCACGAACGGCCGCTCGCGCAGCTCCCACACGGCGACCTCGCCGCCGGCGGCGAGCGGATCGCCCGGAGCGGCGATCGCGTGCAGCGGCTCCTGCGCCAGCCGCTGGCCGCGGACGCCCTCGGGCACCGCCGAATTCGGCAGCGACGCGACGCCGAGGTCGACCGCCCCGGTGCGCACGAGCTGCGCGACCTCGCCGGCCGCCGCCTGGCGCAGCCCGATCCGGATCCCTGGATGCGCGCGGTGGAACGCGGCAAGCGCTCCCGGCAGCGCAAGCGCCCCGGCAGCGTCGGCCGCGACGCGCACCGCGCCCCGCAGCAGCCCGGCGTGCGCGTCCATGTCCGCGCGAGCGCGCGCGGCCTCGGCGAGGATCGCGTCCGCCCGCGCGAGCAGGTCGTCGCCGGCCGCCGTCAGCGTCACGCCCGTCTGCGCACGCACCAGCAGCGCGACGCCGAGCTCCTCCTCCAACCGCCGCACCTGCTGCGACAGCGCCGACTGCGTCACGTGCAGCTCGTCCGCCGCCCGCGTGAAGTGCCCGTGCCGCGCGACGGCGGCGAAATAGCGCAACTGACGCAGCTCCATCACAGGACATCCTGACAACCAGCCGCGCTTCGCGAGCAGCGCCGGCATGCGAGCAACCGCGCGACCGACGCGCGGGCGCCGCCGCGATCAGCGCGCTGGCGCCACCCGCGCTGTGCCGCCCGGCGATCTGCCACCCTTGACAGCGGCTGCCGGGGTCGTGCCAGCAAGATCGCCCGGCGGCAGAGCGATGATGCCCGCTCCATAACCGCGGCTTGGAGTCTCTTGCCGCTGATGGCGTCTGCGATCCCCGTCTCCCCGACTGGAGCCGTTCGTGACTCCGCAGACCCACAGCCCGACCTCGCCCAGTGCCCGCCGCCGCCCGCCGCTCGACCCGCGCCTGCTGCTCGCGGTCTTCACCGGCGGGGCGCTCGGCACGCTCGCGCGGGCGGCGCTCAGCGAGGCGCTGCCGCACGATGCGACCTCGTGGCCATGGGCGACCTTCATCGTCAACCTCGTCGGAGCCTTCGTGCTCGGCTACGTGATCGCGAGGCTGGAGGATCACGAGCGGCCGACCTACCAGCGCCCCTTCTTCGGCACAGGCCTCTGCGGCGGCCTCACGACCTTCTCGACGCTCCAGCTCGAGCTGGTGAGAATGGCCGACGCCGGCGCCGTCGCGCTCGCACTCGCCTACGCGACGGCAAGCATCGCCGCCGGTCTCACCGCCGTCTGGCTCGGCACCCACCTCGTCCGGCGCGCGCGGTTGACGCGATGAGGCGCGAATGAGCGCGCTCCTGCTGTGGCTTGGGGTCGGCGTGCTCGGCGGCGCGGGCAGCGTCGCGCGGTTGCTCGTCGACGGCGTCGTCGCGGCGCGCGTGGGTCGCAGGTTCCCCACCGGGATCCTCGCGGTCAACCTGTCAGGCGCGGCCGTGCTCGGCCTGCTCGCCGGCCTCGCGCTCGGCCATGACGCGATGCTGCTCGCGGGGACGGCCCTGATCGGCGGCTACACGACCTTCTCGACATGGATGCTCGACAGCGAGCGGCTCGCCGAAGCGCGCGAGCCGCGTTTGCTCGCGCTCAACGTGATCGGCAGCCTGCTGCTCGGCGCCGCCGCAGCCGCGCTGGGCCACGCGCTCGGCGCGGCGCTCTAAGCGACCTGGAGGAGGACCGCGCGGCGGCCGGCGAGCCACCAGGCTCGCCGCACGCGCAGGTCGGCGACCGGCCCATCCGCCAGCCTGCGCCTCATCGACGCAGGCTGAGCTGCCGGAGGGCCGGGGCGCCGGGTCTCAGACCCGGCTGTAGAACTCGACTATCAGCTGCTCGGCGACGGGCGCGTCGATCTCGCCGCGGACCGGCAGGCGCAGGACCTTGCCAGCGAGCGAGTCGAAGTCGGCCTCAAGCCAGGCGCCGACGCGGCCCATCTGATCGGTCGCGGAGGTCGCGACCGGGCGGACGGCGGCCTCAGGGGCGATCATCACGACGTCGCCGGGTCTGACCTGGCGAGAGGCGATGTCGCAGCGCGAGCCGTTGACGAAGACGTGGCCGTGCGAGACGAACTGACGCGCCTGCGGACGGGTCGACGCCAGGCCGAGGCGGTAGACGACGTTGTCGAGCCGCTGCTCCAGCAGCTGCAGGAGCTGCTCGCCGACGACGCCCTCGCGCTTCTTCGTCGCGGACGCGACGTAGCGGCGGAACTGCTTCTCGCGCACGCCGTAGTAGCGCTTGGCCTTCTGCTTCTCGCGCAGCTGCTCGGCGTAGACGGACTCTCTGCGGCGACGCGCGTTGCCGTGCTGACCAGGCGGCTGCGGTCCACGGCGCTCCAGGGCGCTCTTGCCATTCAGTCGACGCTCGCCCTTCAGACAAAGGTCGACGCCCTCGCGTCGTGAGAGCTTCTCGACCGGGCCGGTGTAACGCCCCACGCAGTCTCCTTCAATAGTCATGGAAAGACGCCCGCCGAAACGACGACGGACGCCAGTCCTTCTCAAGTTGGCAACAGATGGTACCGGGAATTCCGTCCGGGCGATGTGCCGTTACGCAACTCGGACCGACTCGTCGTCGACGGCGACAACGTCGCCGCGGTGCAGTTGGCGCCCGCGCCGCTGCTCGACCTCGCCGTTGACGGTTACCAAACTGTCGTCGAGCAGGAGCTTTGCGTCAGAGCCGACCTCGACGAGATCGGCCAGCTTCAACAGCTGGCCGAGCCGGATCATCTCGCCGCGGATCGGGATCTCGCGCACGGGAGGAGCGGTTCTCAGGCCGCGTCGTCCTGCGCGTCGTCGCCCGGCGCCGCCGCGTCCCACTCTGCTTTGCTGGCGCCTTCCGCGCGCCGCGACGGGGCGTCGCCGGACGGGCCAGCGAGCGACAGCGGCTGGCGCGACGCGAGCTTGACGCCGCCGGCCTCGTCTGCCAGGACGCCCTCGCGCTTGAGCTTGGAGACGGTCGTCGCGACCGTCGGCTTGGCGATCTTCGTGACGGAGGCGATCTCCGCAACCGAGACGCCAGGGCGCTCCTCGACCAGCTGCAGGATCGCGTCGCGGTTGGCGCCGCGCGGCGCGCGGCCGCCCTCGCCGTCGGCGCTGGCCGCTCTGCGGCTGCCAGCCGGTCGGCCGCGCCGTCTGCGCGGTGCCGGCGCCGGCGCGGTGGCGGTCTCCGTCGTCGTCGCCGTCCCGACCCCGATGCCGCCGCCGTTGCGGACCGAGGTCGCCGTCCCTGCCGCACGCGTCACACGCCGCACGGGCGCGGTGACGAGGGCGTCCTCACCACGAGCAAGCAGCGCGGCCTTCGCCGCCTCGAGCTGCTCGATCTCAGCGATGAGCGGTCGCAGCTCCGCCAGGCGCGCTTCGATCTCCTGCTTCAGGCGGGGGAGCAGCAACTCGGTCATCTGGGGGAAACCTCCGGCGGCGGTGAACGTCAGACCCCACGATGCTACGCGACGACCCGGCCGCGAGGCGGAGCGACCGGTCAGGTCGACAGCAGGGCTCTGAGGTTGTCTGTCAGCACGGAGGGGTCGAACGGCGAGCCGCCATCGACCTTGCCGGCGAGCTTGCCGTCGCGGTCGACGACCCACACGACGGCGGTATGCGCGCTCTCGGGGTCGCCCGCGATCTGCGGCGCGGCGTAGAACGCTCTCCAGGCGGGCGCGAGCTGCGCCTCGGAGCCGATCAGGTAATGGAACTGCTCCGGCTGGTGCTGCCGTCTGAGCCACGCCTGCACGGCGGCAGGCGTGTCGTGACGGGGATCGACGCTGACCGCGACAGCGGCGACGTCGCTCGCCTGCGATCCCAGCCCAGCGAGCGCCTCGCGAATCTCCTGCCCGATCAGCGGGCAGACGTCGGGGCAGCTCGTGTAGAGGAACGTGACGAGATAGGGCTTGCCGCTCAGCGACGCCGTGTCGAAGCGGGCCCCGCTGCGCGCGTCGGTCAGCGCGATCGTCGTCGCGGGCTTGCCGGCGAGCCCCTTCGGCAGCGAGTCGACGCCGGTCCCGCCGCTGCCGCCGCTCCCGCCCGCCTCAGACGTCGAGCCGCAACCGGCAAGCGCCACCGCCGCGAGCACGACAAGCGCGAGCGCCCTGCCCGACAGCGCCCGCCTGCTCACGTCGAGACCGCCGACAGCAGCCACAGCCCCAGGCACGTGAAGCCGACCATCACGACGAGCATCCAGTACTGCGAGCGGACCGCCTCGCCGGCATCGCGGTAGAGCGTCAGCGCGCGGTCGTGAGCGAGCACGAGGCCGGCGACGTGGCCGGCGACGAGCGCGGCGACCTGCACGTACCAGATGCTCGCGGCGCTGAGGATCGTGTAGTCGACGGTGCTGTTCGCGGTCCCGAACAGGTTCGAGCCGTGCCCGAGCGGGTCCGAGACGAGGTAGCCGAGCGCCTGCCCCTGGTAGGCGAGCAGCGAGAAGTAGTGCGCGAGCAGGTAGCCGAAGGCGATCGGCACGAGCGTGTGGACGAAGCGATGCGCCAGCTCCGACGTCGTGAGGTCGCCGCCGACCGAGCGCATCCCGGCGATCCCGAGCCAGTAGAAGCCGCCGACGACGAGCACGCAGACGACCAGCCCGAGGCTGCTCGCCAGCTCAGAGGCCGGCGTGATGCTGAAGCCGACGTTGCCGAAGAGGTCCTGCAGGTGGGGCGCGACCGAGGTCCACAGCTCGCCGTTGGAGGCGCCGTCGAAGGTGGTCGTGCCGATCATCATCGCCAGCAGCGGGACCGTCCCGGCGACGTTCGCGTCGAGCTTCGGCAGGCCCGACAGCGGCGGCCGCGTCGAGACGACGCCGTCTTTCAGCTCGATCGGCGAGAGGCGCCCGTAGAGGTCGAACAGCACGCCGAAGGCGTCGCCGCGGGTGCGCCACCGCTCGATCCCGAAGAGACCCATCCCGCCAAGCTGGACGAGCGCGTAGACGAGCGCCAGCAGCGCCAGCGTCGCGGGGTCGTCACGGTCGATGTAGACGAGCTCGACCCAGGCGAAGGCGAGCACGCCGAGCGCCGCCGGCCAGCGCCCGAGCCAGTCCGGGTACGCCAGCGGCGCGCGCAGCTCTCTGCCGCCGCGCAGCCGCGCGGCCGCCCATGCGATCGCGCGGGCAAGCGCCCGCCATGGGCTGAACGCGCGCCAGAAGTCGCCGACGAAGGCGCTGAGGATCGGGATGCCGACCCAGAAGGCGACGTAGATGACCGTCGGCGCGAGGTTGGCGGTCGGCACCTCGGTGCCGGCGAAGCCGGCGTAGAGGGTGATACCGAAGACCGCGATCCCCACCGCGCCAGCGAGCACGCGCACGACGAGCGGGATCGCGAAGCGGCGCCGCGGCTCGGCGCGCTCCAGCCGCGGCTGCGGCCACAGCATGCTGAGCGCGGCAAAGGAGACGATCAGGACGATCGCCGCGACCCACGCGAACAGCCACTGCGGGATCGGCAGGTCCGTGCGCCCGACGAGACCATGGGCGTCCGCGCTCGCCGGCAGCGCCGCCCAGATCATGAGCAGCGCTGCGGCAAGGGCGAGACCGGTCCGCGCGGGGTGCGCGGCCCGAGGTCGGTCAGGCAGGCTCGTGCTGCGTCGCGGAGGCAAGGTCCGAAGCGTACGGCTCCTCGGCGCCTTCGCGCAGTACGCGGATCGTCGAGAAGATGGCAAGCAGCGTCATGACGATCGCGCTGCCGACGCACCACTGGCAGATCGCTCTGATCGTGAAGATCTCACGGTAGGTCAGGTAGAGCGAGAAGGCGAAGCCGATGTACGCCATGCCGGCGGTCGCCAGTCTCGAGTACTCCGTGCGGATCAGCAGCGAGGCGAGAATGCCGATATAGCCGATCAGGCCGACCAGCGGCACGGGCGCGCCGGCGATCTTCGCCCACTCGGAGCTCTGGACCTTCTCGCAGCCGTGGCCGATCGCGCAGATCGGCGACAGGCCGTTGTAATGCACGTACGTCAGGTACGACGCGATCCCCACCCCGATCAGAGTGAGGACCAGCAGCGTCCGGAACAGCGCGCGATCGCTCATGGCACTCGCTCAGCTCCCCAGCGCTCTGTCGAGGGCGCCCGAGAGGACGTCGTAGCCAGCGCCGTTGTCGGTGTTGACGGGCGTCAGTCTGCTGCCCGTTCTGCCGACGACGAACGCGGGCGTGCCCTGGAACCCGTAGGTGCCCTGCCACTCTCTCTGCGCCTCGGACATGTCTCTCTGGTACGCCGCGTTGCCGCGCTCTCTCAGCGCCGTGGCGACGTTCACGCCCGCGACGCCGCCCGCGATCTCTCTGAGGAAGTCGTCGGTGACGTAGCCCGTGTTCTCTTCCTTCTGGTTCGCGTAGAAGAGATGCATGAAGTTCCAGAACTTGTTCTGCGCGGCGACGGCGCCGCCCATCTGACCGGCGCGGATCGAGTCGGTGCCGATGAAGGCGACGTCTCTGAAGACAAGCTTGACTCTGCCCGATCTGACGTAGTTTCTAATGATGTCGGGCAGCACGCTGTCCGACGTCTCCTTGCAGAACGGGCACTGCAGGTCGCCGAACTCGACCATCGTCACCGGGGCGTTGGGGTCGCCGAGCGTCATCCCGTTCTGCGGGATCCCGTCGAACAGCGCGGCCGTCGCGTTCTGGCCGGCGACGGTCTCGCCCGCCTGCTTCTTGGGGCCGCTGTCGCCGCCGCCCGTCGCGACGAGAATGACGATCACGATCACTGCGGCGAGCGCAACCGCGCCGCCGAGCTGGAAGAGCCGGGTGCGCTGTCTCGCTCTCGCGGCTGCAGCGCGCTCACGCTCCTGCCGCTCTTGACGCGCCGCTGCCCGCCGATCTCTTCTTGTCCCGCTCGTGTCCGCCATTGCGAAGTTCCTCGTTCTCCTGGGTCGAAGCGCGCCCGGCAAACAAGTCCGCCCCTGGTGCGCTCTGCTTTCCTGATGACCAGCCCCCAAGGCCCTTCCCATGGGCCTACAGGGCGATCGTAGCGGTCGCCAATGTTCGCCGTGCGACCTTAGGTCAGGATCAAGAGCGCGCCGAGCGCGCGCCGACGAGCTGGCCAGCGCGCGCTCGGAATGGCGTCAGGCGGTCCGGCGGCGGCTGGCGAGCAGCGCCGCGCCACCGGCCAGCAGGCCCAGGACGCCAGCCACGAGGCCGGCGACCGCGAGGCCGGTCGATGCCCCGCCTTCGTCGTCGCTCGAGGACCCGGCGGAGCTTGCGCCGGTGTTCGAGACGTCGCTCGCGGAGCCGCCAGCGGCGCCGGTGCCGCTGCCCGCGTCGGCCGCGGCCGTCAGCGTCACCTGCGGTGCCGGCTCGTCGGCGTCGGGCGGGCCGATCCAACGGACGATCTCGCCGCTGGAGTAGGTCTGCAGCGCCTTGAACGTCAGCACCCCCGGCCTGTCGGGCAGCGCGACCGATATCGGGAAGTCCTGGAACTGCCCGGGCGCGATGCGCGCCTGCGGCGTCAGCGCGGTCCAGGTCATCTGGGCGACCTGCTCGTCGACCTCGCCGTCGTCGGTTCTGACCGGTCTCGCCAGTCTCTGCATCAGCACCGCGACTCTCCAGCCGGGCACTCTCTCGTAGCTGACGCTGACGAAGCCGGACGGGAACTGGACCGCGACCTTCTCCGTCGAGGCGTTGTCGCGCTCGGTCGGGACGCGCACGTCGAGCACGGTGAAGGCGCCTGCCGGTTGGCTCTTGGGCTGGAGCGTGACGTGCGCGCCAGCGACGGACGGCAGCGCCAGCGCGGTCAGCGCGACAGCGCCGACGGCGGCCGCGCTCGCGCGGGCGCGCGCGCCTTTGGAACGGGTCATGTGATCGGGACCTCAATCGTCTTGTCGTATTCGTCGAAGGCGGAGACGCGCACGGTGACGCGCAGCTCCCACTCGCCCGGGGTGCCGAACGGCATCGAGGCGAGCGTGTAGTGGCCGGGGCCCGCGAGATCCGGCGTCTCTCTCAACGGCCCGATCCCGCGAGACGGCTGGGTCGCCTCCAGCACCACCTGCTTGGCACCTCTGAACTGGCTGCCGTCTCTCGCGTTGATCAGGTACAGGTGGAGCGTGTTGGAGCCGACCGACGCGGGGTCGATCGTCAGCTCCATCTCGAGCGGCCCGATCGCCGTCGTCTCGTCGAACGGCCCGGCCTCGGACTCGTTGCCCGGCGCCGAGGAGGCGAGCACGGCGGTCGCGACCAGCGCTCCCGCCATCAGCAGCAGCTCGGCGCGCAGGGCCCGTCGCAGCAGCACGCCAGTGCCGCCGGGCGTCTCGCCCGCGCTCACGGCGTTGCGCAGGCGCGGGAGCGAGCGGCGGCGCTGGTAGGCGCCGACGCCGATCAGCGACAGCACGATCAGCACTTTGATCAGCACCGCGCGGCCGTACCCCGTCGAGAAGAGCTCGCCCGGCAGGTGCAGCAGCTCGAGGCTCTGGACGATGCCGGAGACGAGCAGCAGGGCCACCGCGCCGAGCGCCAGCGGCGAGAAGCGCTCCAGCGCCCCCGCCAGCAGCCGCGTGCGGTCCGACCGCTCGGGCAGTGCCCGCGTCGCGGCCGGCAGCGCGAACAGCAGCACGACGATCCCGCCGACCCAGACGGTGACGGCGGTGACGTGCAGCACGTTGGCCGGGAACAGCACGCCGACCGGGTGCTCGCTCGAGCCGTGGCCGGCCAGCGCCGGCAGCAGCAGGAACGGCAGCGCTGCAAGCCCCGGCGCCAGCAGCGGCAGCCGGCGCCGTTCGCGACGCAGCGCGGCCGCGCCGAGCGCGGCGACCGCCAGCCACAGCAGCAGCCCGATCCCCCAGACGGTGCCGAAGCGCGTCTGGAGCGTCTCGCGCAGCACCGAGCCCTGCAGCGCGTCGCCGGGCGACAGCCCAGCCGCGGTCGCGGCCTGCATCCAGATCCCGACCGCCGCGTCGAGCGCGCCGACGAGCGCGCCGCCCACGACGAGCAGCCGCAACCGCCGCGAGAACGCCGCCGACGCGAGCGCCTGCGCGCTCCCATCGCGCAGCGCCGCCGGCAGCGCGCGCCGCCAGACGAGCAGCGCGAAGGCGAGCGCGCCCAGCACCAGCGCGATCGCCGCGTACTGAACGCCGCGCGCGACCCCCAGCACCGTCCCTGGCAGCGGCCCCGACTCGTTGCCGGCCGACAGCAGCTGCCCGACCGTTCTGCCGGCCGCGCCGGCGTGGCCGACCGAGAAGACAACGCCGCTGGAGACTATGTGCGAGTCGGCCGAGACGACCCGGTACGTCGCCGTGTAGGTCCCGTGCGGGATGCCTTGACGGACTCTCACCGCCATCGCATGCGAGTTGCCGCCCGGGTGGTAGGGCTGCCCTTCGTCGACGCGCGTGCCGTTGGAGTCGAAGACGCGGACCGAGCCGAAGTTGCCCTCGACCGGCTCCCCGAACGTGAAGACGACCTGGGCGGGCGCGTGCTGCAAGACCGCGCCGCGCTGCGGCGAGGTCGACTCCAGCTCCGCATGCGCCGAGGCCGCCGCCGGCACGAGGCAGGCGAGGGCGACGAGCCCAGCGGATGCGAGCGCGCAGACGCGCAGGACGCGTCGGGCGAGTCGACGGTGCTGGCCGATGCGGTTGGCCCGTCGGGGACGGGGTGGCATCTGCTGCTCCTTCTGATCGATGGCGAGAGCCGATGCCAGGCGACGGCGTCGGCCCACCGGCGGGCGCGGCCCGCGATGCCGAACGAGAGGCGCGGGCGCTACGCGGGCGTGGGCGAGCCCGCGCAGGGCGGCGGGCGCATCGCCAGCGCGTCAGCGATCAGACGTCCGACGCGGCGCACGAAGACGGCCGCGTACTGGCGCTCGATTCTGCGCGCGGGGCGCGGCGGCCGCTTATGGCGGTTGGCCCAGCGCAGCAGCAGCTCCTCGCCGGGCGCGTGGCCCGACAGCAGCAGCCCGACCAGCACAAGCGCCGGCGCCAGCATCAGCAGGCCCAGCGGCGAGACGAGCGCCGCCGCCACGACGACTAGCACGAGCAGCGCGAACGGCAGCGGATGCCGCAAGCGCGCGCGTCGCACAGGCGTCCGTCTGCTGGCCGTCTCGCCGATCATCGGCCGCGAGTCATACCACGGGAGGCCATCGCAGTCCCAAGAAACCGTCGCCCAGAGCAGCTACGCGCTGGTAGGTTGTGTCGCGACGCTCATGGCTGGCGTCGCTCGAGGTCACGATTGCCTCGCCTCTCGAAGCTTTCTTGCGAAGGAGTTTCGGCCGTGCATTCGTGTGACCTCCGCTTTCCCGCTTACGACGCTGCCGCGCGCCAGTCGCAGATCCGCTGGGCGCTGCTCGTCCACCACGACGTCCGCGACGTGATGCTGACGCCGCACTCCGACACGCTTCGGCTGATCTACAGCGGCCCGCCCGAGGCGGGCGCCTGGTCGGCGACGCTCGTCGACGCCGGCTACCCGGCGCCGAGGGTCGAAGAAGCCGGCGCCGCCTGGCTGCAGCGGCGCGAGAGAGCGTCCTAGCGGCGCGCTGCTACCACGCTTCGCCGGCCGGCATCCGCGGGCCGTCGTCGCGTGGTCTTCTCGGGCCGTCGCCCGCCACGGCCTGTGGCTGCGCCCCGCCGCCGCCCGTGCGGCGCCGCCGCACGACAACGGCAGCCGCGACGGCGAGCAGCGCGACGATCACGAGCGCGACCGCCGCTCCGGCCGGGAGCCCGCCGCCCTGCGGGCCGACCCACCACAGCGTGCCGGAGACGTCAGAGGCTCTGCCCGCGATCGCGAGCGGCACGACGTAGTTGAAGATCTTCGTTCTGACCGACTGGTCTCTGACCTCCGGCGCGATCGATCTCGTCATCCAGTGCATGCGATGGTCGTGCCACTGGAAGACTCCCGTTCTGTCGAGCACGTGCCAGACGGGCGTCGCGCGCGGATGCTCGCGGATCGCGTCCGGCGCGTTCTCGGTCGCGTAGCGGTCGTCGTTGAGGTAGTACGCCGGCGATCTCGTGTTGACCGAGACGGTCCCGTCGGCGTCGACTCTCGCGTACGGCTCTCTGTTGTAGCCCAGCACCGTGACGTCGCGGCCGCTGTGGTTCGTCAGCACGAGCTGGTCGTCGTAGTCGAGCACCTCGACTCTGAGCCCGGGGATCGCCGGGGCGATGCCGTGGACGATCGAGCGGTAGCGGTTGTCCCCCGCATGCGCGGACGCGACAGCCGGCATGACGGCGAAGAGGGCGACGATCACAAGCGCGAGCGCGCCCAGGCCCCATGCGGCCGACACCGGAGGGTGACGCCGGGGACGGGTTGGCATGGTCGACAACGGTAGCGCGCCCCGTTCTCCGGTATGCCGACGGCGCAGATGCGCCGGCGTGCTGGCAGGCCCGCGATCGCCGTTCGGCATACTCCGAGCGGTGAGACCGCGGATTCCTCTCCTCGCCGCCGCGCTCGCGCTCGCGGTCCCCGGCGCGGCCACGCTCGCCGCCTGCGGCACCAACCAGCCGACCGCGACGAGCGCGCAGGTGACAGCCGTCAGCTCGGCGCCGCAGCAGAGCGCCGAGCAGCCGGTCGACAAGCTTCAGCGCCACCCGACCGTCGTCAACCCCGACGCGGGCGTCCGGGCCGACTTCGACCCCAACGCCGGGCAGGGCGTCTCGGACCCGGCGAAGCTCGAGCAGCCGCGCAGCGACGCGGAGATCCGCAGAGAGCTCGCGAACAGCGGGATCCCGGCAGGCGACCGCGCCGCGTTGACGCCCGACGGCCTCGCGGTCGCGCCGCTCGGCGCGCCTGACGCTGTCAAGGCCGTGATCGACGCCGGCAACAAGATCGCGCGGCTGCCCTACCGCTACGGCGGCGGCCATGCGACCTGGGTCGACACCGCCTACGACTGTTCCGCGTCGATCAGCTTCGCCTTCGCGGCGGCCGGCCTTGTCGGCGAGCCGATGGTCTCGGGCCAGCTCGCGCAGTGGGGGGATGCTGGGCCCGGCAGATGGATCACGATCTTCGCCAACGCCGGCCACGTCTACATGTACGTCGCCGGGCTGCGCTTCGACACCGGCGGCCTCACCGCCACCGGCTCGCGCTGGCAGGCCGACCCGCGCGACAACTCCGGCTTCGCCGAGCGTCACCCCGTCGGGCTGTAGGGCCGCTCGGGTCGCGGCGCGCACGCCGCGGCGGGCCGCCCCGCTACGCCACCGCGCGCAGGTGCCTACGTGACGACGGCGCGCGGTTGGGGTCGGCCGTGTCGAGCAGGAAGGCGTCGATCAGCGGCCATGTCGTGCGACGCGCGGCACGGCCGGTCAGCACGCCGAGGTGGCCGCCCGGCGCGCTCTCCAGCCGCACCTCTGGCGCGTTGGGCAGCAGCTCGGCGACCTTGTGGACTGCCTTCTGGGGCGCGATCCCGTCGCCCTCGCCCGCGATCGACAGCACCGGCGCTCTGACACCCGCCAGCTCGACCGTCCGCTCGCCGAGCACCATGTGGCCGGCGGCGAGGTCGTTGTGGCGCAGCACGCGGTGGTAGAGCTGGCCGAAGGTGCGGCCGGGATAGGCGAGCATCGCGTGCGTGAAGCTGTCGACCGCCTCGACCTGCGCGAGGAACTCGCGGTCGTCGAGGTTGGTCGCGAGCGCGAACGGCTTCATCACGTACTTGTCGAAGCCGGCGAGCTGGTACATCCGCCGCACGAGCGGCGCCGGCGCCCCGCCGAGCGCCTTGTAGGCGAGCGCGCCGACGGAGCCGCCGGCGAGGTTGACGAGCGGCCGCAACGGCGCGACGAGCGGCACGGCGCTCGTGTCGAACGGGCTCGCGACAAGCGTCACCGAGCGGATCGGCGCCGGACGGTCGGCGGCGACGAGCAGCGCCATGATCCCGCCCAGGCACCAGCCGACGAGCTGGACCTGCTCGGCGGCGGCGTCGACGAGGACCGCCTCGATCGCGCGCGGGAGGACCTCGTCGACCCAGTGCTCGATCCCGAGGTTGCGGTCGCTGAAGGCGATCGCGCCGTAGTCGACGAGGTACGTGCGATGGCCAGCGGCGAGCAGGTGCTCGGCGACGCTGCAGCCGCGGCGCAGGTCGAAGCAGCTGGCCGGCGCCGCGAGCGGCGGGACGAGCAGCACTGGCGGGCGCAAGCCGCCCGCCGCCCCGCCGCGCTTGTCGTCGGGGCGCAGGTAGCGGCGGACCGTCCGCTGAGGGCTCTCGTCGATGATCGCCGAGGGCAGCGGCGTGAGGTCGGCGAGACCGCCTCTGACGACGCGGTCGAAGACGTTCGCGGCAGCGGCGCTGAGCTGCTCTGGCGTCGGGATCAGGTCCATCGAAGCGAAGGATCGCAGGCGGCTCACGCAGCGTGCGCGGCTTGGCGTGCGCCCTGCAGCACCAGCTCGACGACCCGCTCGGGCCGCTCGACCTGCGGGCAGTGGCCACACTCGTGCAGCAGCTCCAGGCGCGCGTCGGGCACCTCCGCGAGAACGCGCCCGGCGCCGCTGGCGTAGACCATCCGGTCGCGGTCGCCCCAGATCAGCAGCACCGGCGCGGCGATCGTCTCCAGCGCGTAGGGGTCACGCAGCTCGGGGATCAGCCGCCGGCCTGAGGCGAGCAGACGCGCGACGGCCTCGCGATCGGCGTGGTGGCGGGAGAAGGCGCGCGTGACGCCGGGGTCGATCGCCTCGGGATGGGCGAACGCGAGCGACTGGTAGACGCGCCCGACGACCTCCCGCATGGCGCGGCGCGGGAGCGGGACCGGCAGCGCCAGCAGCGGACGCAGCAGCGGGTCATGCTCGATGAGGCGGAACCAGCCGGCCATGTCGAGACCGGCTGGCGCGAGCGCGACGACGCGCGCGATCCGCTCGGCCGAGCTCTGCGTCGCGCCGGTTCGCTGCGCGAGCCGCAGCGCCAAGCAGCCGCCGAGCGAGTTGCCGACGACGACCGCGCACGGGCGCGTCGCATGGGCGCCACGGCGTGGGCCGGGCCCTCGCTCCGCGCCGCGAGCGCGCGGGCGGTGCGGGACGGTGAGCGCGTAGCGCAGCACCGCGGCGCCGAACGCGTCGAGCTGTGGCAGCAGCAGCCCGTCGCCGGGCAGCTCGGCGGTGCCGAAGCCCGGCAGGTCGACGGCGATCGCCCGCCGGCCCTCTCGCGCGAGCAGCGCGAGCACGTAGCGCCAGGTGTCGGCGCTGTCCGACCAGCCGTGGAACAGCACGACCGGGTCACCGCGCCCTTCCAGCTCGAGCACACGGGTCTCGACACCTGAAAACTGCTTCCGGTGCTCGAACAGCGGTTCCATCGCTCTCCTCCTCAGCGCATCGCGCGATACGCAAACCTTCGCTACTTGTAGCAAGTCGCACGGACTGCTGGCGCGGGTGCGCCACCTTTCTGTGTCGCACACCGGATGGAGAGGCGAGAAGAGGCCCGCCGCCCGCCGAGGGGGCGGCGGACGGGCGGGCCTTCGTTGCCGACACGAAACGAGGGGGATCGTCGTGACGGCGCTCGCGCGCGAGGGGGGCGCGTGGGGGCACGGCAGCCTCCCGCTGGCGAGCAACGACGGTACGCGCCCCGCGGGGGCGAGGCACCAGGCAGCTCGCCCCAGACTTTCCCGGCCGATACCCTCGGTTTTGGAAGTTCGCCGGCCGCCCCGCTGTCTCAGCCTTCGCGCGAGCGAGATAGGGTTGCGCCGTGAGCTCTGCCGAAGTCCGCCGGGGGGCCGGTTCGGGAGCGGCGCCGTTGCGGCGCCCGGGCGCGCACGCGCTCGACGGGGACCCGCTCGAGCGGGAATCCGAGCTCGAGCTGTTGCGCGACTCGGTCGACGCGGCGAAGAGGAGCGAGGGCCGCAGCATCCTGCTCGAAGGCGCCGCCGGCCTCGGCAAGACCCACCTGCTGACCGCGGCGACGCGCTACGCGCAGGAGCGCGGGCTGGTTGTCTTACGCGCGCGCGGAGGCGAGCTGGAGCGCCAGTACCCGTTCGGCGTCGCGCTGCAGCTGTTCGAGCCCTACCTGTCTGCCGCCTCTCTGCGCGAGCGCAGGCGCGTGCTCGCGGGCGCCGCCGCGCACGCCGAGCCGGCGCTGACCGGCGGCATGCGGCTGCAGGAGCGGTCGGGGCCGCCGGAGTTCCCGCTCCTCCACGGCCTCCACTGGGTCGCGGCGAACATCGCCGAGCAACGGCCGCTGATGCTCGCCGTCGACGACGCGCACGTCTCCGACGACGCCTCGATGCGAGCGCTGCTCTACACCGCGCAGCGCAGCGAGGACCTGCCGCTGCTCGTCGTCATCGCCTCACGGCCCCAGCCCGCCGGCGGCGTCGGCAGCGATGCGCTCGCTGCGCTGGCGACGAGCGAGCTGGTCCGGCGCGTCCAGCTGACGCCGCTGAGCGTCGAGGCGATCACGACGATCGTGCGCATGGCCCTGCCCCAGGCTGACGACGCATTCTGCGTCGCCTGCTGGGAGGCGACCGGCGGCAACCCCTTCTTCGCGCGCGAGCTGATCGCCGAGCTGGCGACCGCCGGGCTGGAGCCGACCGCCGTGAACGCTGCGCGCGTCGGCGAGCTGGGGCCGACGACGATCTCGCGCACGACCGCGGGGCGCCTTGAGCGGCTCGCGAGAGGCGCCGCGCCGCTCGCCCGCGCGGTCGCGGTGCTCGGCGACCCCGCGCCGCTCACGCATGCCGCCGCGCTTGCCGGCCTGACCCCGGCCCAAGCGCGCGCCGCCGCTGACGAGCTCGCCGTCGCCGACGTCCTGCGCCCGGCGGCCGACCTCGGCTTCGTCCACCCGGTCGTCAACCAGGCGGTCTACCTCGGGATCCCAGCGGCCGAGCGCGCGCAGCTGCACGCCGACGCGGCACGCCTGCTGCAGCGCGACGGCGAGACCGGCGTCGACCGCGCCGCGCCGCACCTGCTGCACACGCTGCCCGGCGGCGAGGCGTGGATCGTCAGCTGCCTGCAACAGGCCGGCCGCGGCGCGCTCGCGGGCGGCTCGCCCGAGACGGCCGCGCGCTTCCTGATGCGCGCGCTCGAGGAGGCGCCGCCGCGACAGGTGCGCGCCGAGCTGCTCGTCGACCTCGGCCGCGCCGAGGCGCTCGGCGGCCACGCGACCGCGCCCGAGCGGCTGCGAGACGCGGTCGAGCTGCTCGACGACCCAGTTGCGCGGGCGCAGGCGCTCGCCCAGCTCGGCCACGCGCTCTACGCGGCCGGCGACAACGACGGCGCGGCTGGCGCGTTCGACGAGGGGCTGCGTGCTCTCGACGGCAGCGACCCGGCGCTCGCCGAGGAGCTGACGGCCGGCTACCTGAGCGCCGCGCGGCTTGACTTCCGCAAGCGCGAAGCGGCGCTGCAGCGCTTCCAGGAGCTGCTGTCGGCCTCGACGGAGGGGACGACCGCGGCACAGCGCGAGCTGATCGCCCAGCAGGCGGTCGAGCACGCCATGCTCGGCTCGACAAGCGCCGAAGCGGTGCGCGCGCTGGCGCTGCGCGCGCTCGACGGCGGCCGGATCCTGCGCGAGGTGACGGCCGAGGGCACCGCCTACGTCGCGGGCGTCGCAGCGCTGCTGTTCTGCGACGCGCTCGACGACGTCGAGACGACCGCCTCAGCCGGCCTGGAGGACGCGCGCTCACGCGGCTCGGTCGTCGGCTTCGCCGCGATGTCGACGCTGCGCGGCACGGCGCGCTACCTGCGCGGCGACCTCGCCGGCGCGCTCGGCGACCTGCAGGGCGGGCTGGAGCGCGTCCCGGTGATGATGATCGCGCGGCCGTTCGCGCACGGCTATCGCGCGCTGGCGCTGATCGACCGCGGCGAGCTGGAGGCCGCTGGTCAGATGCTCGCCTACGAGGAAGGCGACCCGATCACGGAGCCGTTCACGCACAACTGGATGCTGTTCGCGCGCGGCCGGCTGGCGCTCTCGACCGGCGACCCGGCCGGCGCGCTGGAGACGCTGCTGGAGTGCGGACGCCGGCAGGCGCAGATCCCTGCGCCCAACCCAGCCGTGCTCCCGTGGCGCTCGGACGCCGCGATCGCGGCACTGAAGCTCGAGCGCCACGAGCAGGCCCGCGAGCTGGCCGAGGAGGAGGTGCGGCTAACGTGCGACTTCGGCTCCTCGCGCGCCTTCGGGACGGCGCTGCGCGGCGCGGGGCTGGTCACGGGCGGCGCCGAGGGGATCGCGCTGCTGGTGCAAGCTGTCGAGGTCCTGCAGCACTCGCCCGCGCGGCTCGAGCAGGCGCGCGCGATGGTCGACCTCGGCGCGGCACAGCGGCGCTCACGCCAGCAGACCGCCGCGCGCGACACGCTGCGCATCGGCCTCGACGCCGCTTACCGCTGCGGCGCAAGCGGCCTCGCGATGCAGGCCCGCAACGAGCTGATAGCGGCCGGCGCGCGGCCGCGCCGGGCGGCGTTGAGCGGCGCGCAGGCGCTGACGCCGAGCGAGCGGCGCGTCAGCGAGCTGGCCGCCGACGGGCTGACCAACCGCGAGATCGCGCAGGCGCTGTTCATCTCGACGAAGACGGTCGAGTTCCACCTGCGCAACGCCTACCTGAAGCTGAGCATCCGCTCGCGGCGCGAGCTGCGCCCCGCGCTCGCGGAGATCGGCTGAGCGCCCATCTACGCGCGCCCGTAGACCGGGATCGCGGCGCCGCTCGTCACGCCGAAGTCGTCAGAGAAGAGGCCGGCGATGACGCCGGCGATCTGCGCCGGGGCGACCCACTTCGAGACGTCGGCTCTCGGCATCGAGGCGCGGTTTGCGGGCGTGTCGACGACGCTCGGGAGGATCGCGTTGCAGCGCACGAAGTCGTTTCTGTACTCGACCGCGACCGCCTGCGCGAAGGCGATCACCGCCGCCTTCGAGGCGACGTAGCCGGCCGCGCCAGGGAACGGCTGCAGCGCGGCACGCGTGCCGACGCAGACGATCGACCCGCCGCCGGCCGCGACCAGCCGCGGCAGCGCCGCCTGCGTGACGAGATAGGTCGGGCGCAGGTTGAGTCGGAACTGCTCGTCGAACTGCTCGATCGGCGCCTCGGCGACCTTCTTGCCCGCGTCGAAGCCGCCGACGAGGTTGGCAACCCCGCGCAGCGGCGCGCCGTCGGCGTCGGCCTGCGCGACGACGGCCGCGACGGCTTGCGCGTCGAACAGGTCGGCTTGGACGAGCACGAGCCGCTCGTGCCGGTCGAGGCGCCCAAGCTCGTGCTCGGCGACCCACGGGACTACGACGCGCCAGCCGTCATCGAGCAACCGCGCGACGACCGCGCTGCCGAGGCCGCCGGTGCCACCGGTGACAAGTGCGCTGCGGGTCGGTTCCATGCCGCATACGCTACCGCCGCGCCACGTTGGCAGCGAGCCGTCCTGACCAATCGCGACGGCTCCGATCACTGCACGGCGCCACGCCTCACGGCGCGCTTGGCCACCGTCCGCATTCGCGTCTATCGTCGGGTCGGTGCTGCAAGAGCCAGAGGACCGCGACGCGCCCGCGCCCGCCCCGGGCCGCTCGGCGCAGCGGATGGAGGCCGACCTGCGCGCCCTGATTGCGACGGTCCGCGAGCCGCATCTGCAGGCGCTGCTCGACGCGCTCTTGGGGCCACGCACCGACAGCTGGACGCGCTTCCGCGAGGCCGCCGCGGCGAAGCGCTACCACCAGGCCTACCGCCACGGCCTGCTCGAGCACACGCTGACGGTTGCCGAAGGCGTCAGCGCGCTCGCGGCGACCTTCCCGGGGATAGACCGCGACGTCGCCGTGACCGGCGCGCTCTTGCACGACATCGGCAAGCTCGACGCGTACACGCTCCCTGCCGAGGCGAGCGAGCCCAGCGGCTCCGCCGACTCCGCCGACTCCGAGCGGCCCGCGATCGAGCTGACCGACGACGGCCGCCTGCAGGGCGAGATCGTGCTCGGCTATCACCGCGTCCGCGGCGCGATCGAGCAGCTCGACCGCTTCCCGCCGCTGCTCGCGCAGGCGATCCTCCATATCGTGCTCAGCCACCATGGCTCGCTGGCGCACGGCAGCCCCGTCGTCCCGGTCACGCGCGAGGCGACGCTCGTGCACATGGTCGACAACCTCGGCGGCCGGCTCGGCAGCTTCGACCGGCTGCAGCGCGAGCTGCCCGACGGGGAGGCGTGGGCGCCATGGGATCGCGTGATCGGCGCAGGCGCGTGGTTTCCCGCGCCGCGCGCGGGGGAGGCTCCCGCTCAGGACGGCAGCGGCGGCGACGGCTCGCTCGCCGCCTGATCGAGACGGGCGACAAAAGACCGCAAATAGCGGGCGGTGCGGCGGCAGGTCGAAGGGCGACAATGGCCGCCTGACTACAGTGTCGCGACCACATGGCGAAGGACACCGAGAAGCTGATCCGCCAGCTCTCGCTCATCAGCTACCTGATGGCCGAGCGGCGGCCCGTGACCGCGCCCGAGATCCGGCGCGACGTCGAGGGCTACAGCGCGATGAACGAGGACGCCTTCGCGCGGCGCTTCTACGCGGACCGCTCCGAGCTTGAGGCGCTCGGCATCCAGCTGTCGGTCGACAAGCCAGTCGAGGGCCTCGCCGAGCAGGAGAACTACTCGCTGCCGCCGGAGAACTTCCACCTGCCGGCGATCGAGTTCAGCGACGACGAGCTGGCCGGCCTGTCGACGGCGCTGAGCCTGCTCGACGGCGAGTTCGCCTACGCCGAGCCGCTGCGGCTGGCGCTGCAGCAGATCTCCTGGGGCCGCCCGAGCCCGCTCAACACGCTGGAGCAGCGCTCGATCGCGCTCGGCATCACCGCCTCGGCCGGCGGGCACGACCTGTCGCAGCGGCTCGCGAAGATCGAGACGGCGATCTTCCGTCGCAAGACGATCGTCTTCGACTACTACACGATGCAGCGCGACGAGCTCGGCACGCGCAGGGTCGACCCGTACCAGCTGCTGTTCGAGGGCGGGCAGTTCTACCTGCTCGGCCGTTCGCACGAGCGTGACGCGATCCGCGTCTTCCGCCTCTCGCGGATCCGCGGCAAGGTCGCCTACGCCTCGAAGGCCGAGCACGACTTCCAGCGCCCCGACGACTTCGACCCACGCGACTACGCCGGCCGCATACCGTGGCAGTTCGGCGAGCCGGTCGGCCGCGCCGAGGTGCTTGTCGCGGGCCGGATCGCCTGGCAGATCGAGCGCCACTTCGGCCGCTACGGCGAGTTCCGCCCGGCAACCGCGGCCGAGGGCGACGGCAAAGACCGCGTCTTCGTGACCGACTACGCCGACACGCGCCCGCTCGTCGCGTGGGCGCTCGGCCTCGGCGAGCACGCCCGCGTGCTCGGGCCCGACCCGCTCGTGAAGGAGCTTGAGGAGCGCCTCGCGCTCCTGATAGGGCGCCACGCCGACGGCCCTGAGCTGGCGCCGGCGATCGCGCCCACAGCACGCGCGCTCGACAACGGCGGCGAGAGCAACGGGCGCCGCGACGCCACCGCGATCCGCCCCGAGCGGTTCGCGCGGCTGGTGACGCTCGCCTCGATCCTGATCACCGCCGGCCGCGCCGGCGAGCGGATCCCCGCCGCCGAGGTCTGCGAGCGGCTGCAGATCAGCGAGCAGGAGCTGCACGAGGACATCGGCGTGCTGAACGTCGTCAACTTCGGCGCCGGCTCCTACGTGCTCTACGCCGAGGTCCAGGACGACGGCATGATCATGGCCGACCCCGAGGCGTACGGCGACTCGTTCGCGCGCCCGGCGCGGCTGCTGCCTGTCGAGGCGAAGGCGCTGATCGCGGCGATCGACCTGATCGGCGAGCACCTGCCCGAAGGATCGCTCGCGACCGCGCGCAGAAAGGTCGTCGACGCGCTCGGCCACGACCCGATCCGCGAGGGGCTGCAGATCGTCACCGGCGGCGGCGACGACTCCGACATCGCCCGCCGCGTCTCGACGGCGGTCGCCGGCAACCGGCTGCTGACGATCGAGTACTACAAGGAGAACGAGGACGTCTTCTCCAAGCGCACGGTCGAGCCCTACGCGCTGATCAACGGCCGCGAGGGCTGGTACGTCGCCGCGTACGACCCAGCCAGAGCGGGCGTGCGCCACTTCCGGCTGGACCGCGTCAAGCAGGCGACCGTCGAGCAGACGGCCTTCGAGCCCCGCGCCGAGGTCGACCCGTCGCGCGACGTCGAGGGCTGGCCGCGCACCGGCGAGGTCGAGGCCTCACGCCGGGCGCGCGTCTGGATCTCGCCCGAGCGCGCCCGCTGGGTGCGCGAGGAGCGCAGCGTGATCGAGGAGCTGGCCGACGGCGCGATCATCGTCGAGTTCGGCTTCAAGGGAATCGACTGGCTCGTGCGCGAGGTGCTCAAGGAGGCTGGCGACGCCGCCGTCCTGGAGCCCGAGGACGCGCGTGCCGCGGTCCGCGCCGCCGCCGGCAAGCTGACGCGCGTCTGAGGCCGCGCGGCCGCTGACCGACCGCCTCCCGGCCCGACCGGGGCCCGCGCCGCGCGGCCCCCGTTAGGCTCGCCCGCCATGAGCCGCCGTGACCTGATCCGCATGGACGAGCAGGAGCTCGCCGCCTTCCTCGACGAGCAGCGCACTGTCGTCGTCGCGACGGTCGGCCGCGACGGCTGGCCCCACCTGATGCCGCTCTGGTACACCGTCCGCGACGGCGAGCTGTGGTCGTGGACGTACGCGAGATCGCAGAAGGTCAAGAACCTCGAGCGCGACGACCGCGTCACGCTGCAGGTCGAGAGCGGCGAGAGCTACGAGCGGCTGCGCGGGGTGATGGTGAAAGCGCACGTGCGGCTGCACCACGACGCCGAGACGGTGACGGCGTTCGGGTTGGAGCTGTTCGCCCGCTACGGCGCGGGGGACGGCGCCGCGCTCGCGCCCGAGGTCGAGCAGATGGTGCGCGCGCAGGCGCCCAAGCGGGTCGCGCTCCAGCTCGTCGCGGCCGAGCCGCCGGTGACGTGGGATCACCGCAAGCTCGGCGGGGCCTACTGACCGTTCGCGTCGCCTGCACGAAACATCGCGCGCCGACGGCCGTTACGCTCCCGGAACCATGAAGGACCTACGGGGACTCATCCTGTCCGGGGGCAGAGGCACCCGGCTGCGGCCGATTACGCACACGAGCGCCAAGCAGCTCGTGCCGGTCGCCAACAAGCCGGTGCTGTTCTACGGGATCGAGGCGATGGCGGCCGCCGGCATCGAGGAGATCGGGATCATCATCGCGCCGGAGACGGGCGACGAGATCCGCCAGGTCGCCGGTGACGGCTCCCGCTTCGGCGTCCGCATCACCTACATCCTCCAGGACGCGCCGCTCGGCCTCGCGCATGCCGTGCTGACGGCCGAGCCGTTCCTGCAGGGCTCCCCGTTCGTCATGTACCTCGGCGACAACCTGCTGCAGGGCGGCATGACCGACCTCGTCGCGGCGTTCCGCGCCAGCAGCCCGGACGCGCTGATCCTGCTGACGCAGGTCGACGACCCGGAGAACTACGGCGTCGCGGAGCTGAACGGCGACGGCACCGTGACGCGCCTGGTCGAGAAGCCCAAGCAGCCGGCGACCGACCTTGCGCTGGTGGGCGTCTACATGTTCACGGCGGGCATCCACGACGCGGCACGCGCGATCAGACCGTCGAGACGCGGCGAGCTCGAGATCACCGACGCGATCCAGCACCTCGTCGACAGCGGGCAGCGCGTCGAGCCGCACATCGTGCGCGGCTGGTGGAAGGACACCGGCCGCCTCGCGGACATGCTCGAGGCCAACCGGCTGATCCTCGACGCGATCGAGCCGCGCGTCGAGGGCGAGCTGATCGACTCGACGATCGACGGCCGCGTGATCGTCGAGGCCGGCGCGACGCTGACGCGCGCGACCGTCCGCGGGCCGGCCGTGATCGGCGCCGGCGCGAGGCTGACCGACTGCTACATCGGCCCGTACACCGCGATCGGCGAGGACTGCACGATCGAGAGCGCGGAGGTCGAGCACTCGATCCTGCTCACTGGCTCCTCGGTGTGCGACCTCGACGGCCGGATGGAGTCGTCGCTGCTGGGCCGCAACGCGGTGATCCGCCGCAACGACCGCCAGCCGCGCGCCTTCCGCTTCATGGTCGGCGACAACTCCGAGATCTCCATTCTGTGAGCCGGCTGGTCGTCACCGGCGCGGGCGGGATGCTCGGGCAGGATGTCGTGCGCGTCGCGCGAGCGGCCGGGCATGAGGTGGTCGCGCTGGGGCGCGCCGAGCTCGACGTGAGCGACCGCGCGGCTGTCGACGTCGCTGTCGCAGGCGCCCACGCCGACGCGCTCGTCAACTGCGCCGCGTGGACGGACGTCGACGGCGCCGAGTCCGACCGCGACGGCGCGGCGGCAGCCAACGCGACCGCGCCGGGCCTGCTGGCGCAGGCGGCGGCGAGCGCCGGCACCCGCCTCGTCCACGTCTCGACCGACTACGTCTTCGACGGCGACCGGCCGGCCGACGCGCCGCCGTACGTCGAGTCCGACGCGGTCAACCCGCAGAGCGTCTACGGCGCGACGAAGCTTGCCGGCGAGCAAGCCGTCGTCGCGGCCGGCGGCTCGCACGCGATCGTGCGCGCGTCGTGGCTGTTCGGCGTCGGCGGAGCGAGCTTCGCCGCGACGATGCTGCGGCTCGCCGAGGAGCGCGACGAGGTGACGGTCGTGACCGACCAGGTCGGCTGCCCGACCGCGACCGCCGACCTCGCGCACGCGCTGCTGTCGCTTGCCGTCGGCGACGCGCGCGCGGCCGAGGGCGTCCTGCACGTCGCGGGCGGCGGCGAGCCGGTCTCGTGGAACGGCTTCGCGCGCGAGATCTTCCGCCAGGCTGGGATGGCGACGCGCGTGCTGCCGTGCACGACCGCGGAGATGCCGCGGCCGGCATCCCGGCCAGCCTTCAGCGCGCTCGCCAGCGAGCGCGCTGACGCCCCGGTCCTGCCGCGGTGGCAGCAGGGCCTGTCCGACTTCCTCCACGCGCGAAAGGTGCCCACGTGAAGCTGCTCGTCTGCGGTGGAGCCGGCTTCATCGGCTCCAACTTCGTCCGAATCCGCGTCAAGGAGCATGGCGACGAGGTCGTCGTGCTCGACAAGCTGACCTACGCGGGTCGCAGAGAGAACCTGCACGATGTGATCGACGAGATCCGCTTCGTGCGCGGCGCGATCGAAGACCCCGCCGCGGTCGCCGACGCGATGACGGGCGTCGACGCCGTCGTCAACTTCGCAGCCGAGACGCACGTCGACCGCTCGATCGCCGAGCCCGACGCCTTTGTCGTCACCAACGGCCAGGGCACCTACGTGCTGCTGGAGGCGGCGCGCGCCGCGGGCGTGCGCTACGTGCAGATCTCAACCGACGAGGTCTACGGCTCGATCGAGCAGGGCTCGTTCACGGAGGAGTCGCCGCTGCAGCCCTCCTCGCCCTACAGCGCGACGAAGACCGGCGCCGACCTGCTCGTGCTCAGCTACTTCCACACGTACGGCCTGGAGACGCTGATCTGCCGCGGCTCCAACAACTACGGCCCGTACCAGTACCCCGAGAAGCTGATCCCGCTGATGGTGCTCAACGCGATGCACGGCGACAAGCTGCCGGTCTACGGCGACGGCATGCAGGTGCGCAACTGGCTGTACGTGACCGACTTCGGGCGCGGCATCGGGCACGTCCTCGAGCAGGGCGCAGCGGGCGAGGTCTACAACGTCGGCGGCCCCGACGAGTGCCCGAACATCGAGGTCGTCAAGCGGATCATCGCCGCGACCGGCAACGACGAGTCGCTGATCGACTACGTCACCGACCGGCCCGGCCACGACCGCCGCTACTCGCTCGCGTCCGAGAAGCTGCGCGCGCTTGGCTGGCAAGCCCAGGTCCACTTCGACGAGGGGCTGCAGCGCACCGTCGACTGGTACCGCGAGAACGGCTCGTGGTGGGAGCCGATCCGCTCCGGCGACTATCGCGAGTACTACGAGCGGCAATACGGCCGCTCCCTCGGCGCCTGAGCTTGCGGCGCCGGGTTAGACTGGCGTCGATTCTCTGATGGCCAGCTCAGATCGTCTTTCCGCACGCAACAGCGTCCCGCGCGGGCGCCACGCGCCACCGCTCGAAGTCCGGCTCGGACTGCAGAGAGAGCGGCTGTTCGAGGCGGCCGCGGCCGTCTTCGCCGAGACCGGCTACGCCGACGCGAGCGCGGAGTCGATCAGCCGCGCGGCCGGCATGTCGAAGGCGACCTTCTACGAGCACTTCGCCAACAAGGAGGAGTGCATCATCGCGCTGTTCGACTACGCCACCGAGGTGTTGTTGTCGCGCATCGTGAGAGCGGCGACGGCCGCCGGCACCGACCCGCTCGCGCGCCAGCGGGAGGGGATGAGGGCCTTCCTGATGGCGCTTGTCGAATTTCCAAACGAGGCGCAGACGCTGCTGGTCGAGATCATCGGCGCTGGCCCGGCGGCGGCGCAGCGGCGCGACGACATCCTCGAGCGGTTCGCCCGCGTCGTCGACCGCGAGAACGAGCGAATGGCGAGAACGACCGAGCTGCCGCGCTTCTCCTCGCCCGACGACGCCTTCGCGATCGTCGGCGCGATCGTCGAGCTGGCCTCGCGCCAGGTCCGCCTCGGCCAGCCGGCGCACCCGCTCGACCTGCAGCCGGTGATCGAGCGGTTCGCGGTCGGCCTGCTCGGTCAGAGCGCGCCGCCCGCTGGTTCGTGAGCGGGCCGGGCGCAGGTGCCGGCCGCTCCGCCGGTGATCGCCGCGCCGGCGACGCCGCAGGCCTGCGCGCGCTCAGCGCGGAAGTGATCGACTGCCGCAGATGCCCGCGCCTGGTC
>DASYEC010000080.1:0-1528 GCA_036499225.1 Conexibacter sp. | reverse complement strand
CGGTAGACGCCCTTGAGCGCCATCGACAGGCTGCGCACGACGATCGGCCGCGACGCGGCGGTCGCCTTCGCGCACGCCGCCTCGGCGCCGGGCGGGCTGACGAGCGCGAAGTCGGTCGCGATCCTGGCGGACTTCTTGGCGTGCTTCTTCGCGCGCGCCTGCTTGATCGCGAACATGCCGGCGCGCAGGTCGGCCTGCTGGCGCACCGCGCCCTTGCTCGCCGGCGAGCTCGCGTTGCCCGCCGACGCGATCGTCAGCGACCCCTTGCGGGCGTCGACCTGCGAGCCGACCGGCACCGACGCGACGCCCTTGAGCGGCACGAAGTCTCGCTCCTGCAACGGCGAGCGCAGGTCGCGTAAGCCCGCCGGCGCGTGCGCGGGCAGCTTGATGAAGACCTCGCCGCTGACGAGCTTGACGACGGCGTTGACGCCCGCCACCGGCGGCACGTCGCCGGGCGGCAGCACCTCGCAGGCGTCGCCGACCTTGTCCTTATCGCCGTCGGCCTGATCGCTGTTGGCCTTGTCGGGGCAGTTGTCGGCGCTGTCGGGAATTCCGTCGCCGTCCGCGTCGCGCGGCTTCGAGGCCGTGATGACGGGCGGGTTCGGAGTCGGTGTGGGGGTCGGCGGGGGCGGCGGAGGCGGAGGCGTCACGCTCGTCTGGAGGACGGCGAGGAAGAGGCTGTCGTTGCCGCTCTGGTTGAAGCTGTCGAGCGTCAGCGCCTGGTCGCCGGGCGAGATGAGCGAGCCGACGTCGTAGAGCTCGTCGTCCGTCGCGGCCGGGTTGGCGAGCGAGTCCCCGACGCCGCCGACGGTCATCAGCGACCCGTCGGCGTTCGCGCCGTCGTCGAATCCCCCCGCGCAGCTCGCGAGCCTGCGGCCGTTCACGTCGACCGTGCTGAACTGGACGTTGCCCGCGACATCGCAGCCTGTCGAGAAGCCGATCCCGAGCGACAGCTGGGCGGCGAAGCCCGGCAGGCCCGGATCGACGCCGGCGCCGAGCGGAATCCCGGTCTTGTCGCCGGCGGGATTCGCGGCGCCGTCGAACAGCGTCACGCGCCGGTACGGGAGCGACGGGTTCGAGAAGACGACCACGAGCGCGATGCCGTCGGCGACCGTGGAGCTGTAGGACGCGGTGAAACTCGCGATGCTCCCGACCGCCGGCTTGGCGGCGACCTGCTCGGTGACGTCGGCGCGACTCGTGGTCAATCCGCCGCTCGGACCCGTGACGGGCAGCAGCGTGGTCGGCACCTGGCGGCCGTCGAGCGTGATCGTGACGGCCGCCGCGCCCGAGACGTAGTTGTTGGCATACAGGAAGGCGCGCTCGACCTTCGACCCCGCGGGGATCTCGGCCTGGATCGTGCCGCCGGTCTCAGCCGTCGTCCCCAGGCCGTCCGCGCTGTATCCGCCGTTGCCCGTGAACACGTACGCGGATTGGAGGCTCGCGCCGGCCGCCGCCGGCACCGCGAGAGTGATGACAGCGGCGAGCAATGCGCCGCGCCGCAGCATTCGTGCAGGAATCCGTTCGCCCA
>DASYEC010000079.1:0-125171 GCA_036499225.1 Conexibacter sp. | reverse complement strand
AACGAGGACCAGCAGATCATCCGCATCCTCGTGAAGGTCAACCAGTCACGCGAGCTGGCCGACGCGCTCGCCGACGACGTCGCCGCCTCGATCGCCGACCTGCGCAAGAGGGCAGCCGGGCATCACGTCCCGCGCAGGGTCCACAGAGGCCACGGGTACTAGCCACGACACGGTTGCGGGGCGGGCGCTCGACGGGCGCCCGTCTCGACTCCCGCTGTAGGGCCCGCGAGCGCCCGCGTTCATTGTGCCGACCCGGCCCGCCTGCGCGACGTGACAAAGTACGCCCACTATGGAGGCGAGGATCTCGAGCGAGTTCGACGGCGGCTTCACCTGGCTGGCCGACGAGCGGATGGAGCGCGCGTCGCACGCGCTCGCCCACGACGGCCGTGTCTGGCTGATCGACCCGATCGCATGGGAGCCGGCGCTGGAGCGCGCCGCCGCGCTCGGGGAGCCGGCCGGCGTGGTCCAGCTGCTGGACCGCCATAACCGTGACAGCGCCCTCGTCGCCCATCGCCTTGGGGTCCAGCTGATGCGCTTGCCGCACGAGCTGGCGGGCTCCCCGCTGCGTCCCGCCGTCCTGATCGACCGTCCATGGTGGCGCGAGGTCGTGCTGTGGTGGCCGGAGAGAAGAGCGCTCGTCGTCCCCGAGGCGCTCGGCACCGCGCCCGGCTTCACGCTCGGCCGCCCGCTCGGCGTCCACCCGCTGCTGCGCCTCACCCCGCCATACAGCCTGCGCTGCTACGCGCCCGACCACCTGTTGGTCGGCCACGGCCCAAGCCTCCACGCCAACGCCGCCGAGGCGATGGAAGCGGCCCTCCAACACGCCCGCAGCGACATCCCCCGCGGCCTCGCCAAGCTCCCCACCCTCCTGCGCAGCAGACACTGACCGCGGCGAGGCCCAACGTCGCCGGGTTTCGCACCGTGCGGTCGGCTTTCCGGTCACTTATCGACCGGAAAGCGGATAGGTTCGGCTCGACGGGGCGGATGGGACCGTCCCGCGAAACGAAGGGGGAGAGCATGTCCACGATCGTGTCCAGGCGGGCCTGTGCGCTCGCGGCCGCGGTGCCGACGCTTGCCGCGGCGTTGTCCGCAGTCGCGCTGACGGGCCCGGCGTACGCGGACGGGCCGGGGGTCGGAACGCCATGGGTCGCCACGCTCGGCGACTCCTACATCTCGGGCGAGGCCGGCCGCTGGGCCGGGAACACGAACACGAGCGCTTCCAACATCGACGCGCTGGGCTCGACGGCCTATGACGACAACGCGTCGAGAACGGCCGAGCAGATCACGCGTTGCCATCGCTCATGGGCGGCGGAGGCGTTCATCGGCGGGGGCGTCAACAGCGTCAACCTCGCCTGCTCCGGAGCGCGCACCGCGACGTTCACCGACTCCGACGGCAACTTCAAGCCGGGCCTCGACTTCTACAGCTCCGGCGGCAACGAGGGCCAGGCGCTGAGACTGCAGAGATTCGCGACCTCCAACAACGTCAAGATGGTCGCGGTCTCGATCGGCGGCAACAACTTCAACTTTGCGTCGATCATTCAGAGCTGTGTCGAGGACTGGCTCCTGTCACCGTCATGGTGGCCGGACTACTGCAACGACGACTCGTCGGTGACGTCCAATTTCACCTCCGGCAACGTGACGACGCAGACGAACGCGATCCGTGACGCGATCCTCAACGTCCACACGGCGATGACGAACGCGGGCTACAGCGACAGCGACTACAAGATCGCCGTCCAGGACTACGAGTCGCCGGTCCCCAACGGCTCCGGCTTCCGCTACTCCGAGTCGGGCTACACACGCCAGAGCGTCGCCGGCTGCGGCTTCTGGAACGACGACGCCAACTGGGCCAACGGGACGGCGCTGCCGACGATCGACAACGCCGTCCATAACGCCGTCACCGCGACGAGACTGGCCAACGTCGTGAGCCTCGAGCTGTCGAGCGCCTTCAACGGCCGGCGGCTGTGCGAGAACACGGTCGGCCTGCTCGAAGAGGAGGGGCTGTCGAGCTACAGATCGAGCGGAGCGGTCGACAAGAGCGAGTGGGTCAACATGATCCGCACGGTCACGACGATCGGGACCGACTTCTACATCCAGGAGTCGCTGCACCCGAACTACTGGGGCGAGCTCGCCCTGCGCAACTGCCTGCGCCAGGCGTACAACAGCGGCTCGCCGAGAGGCGGCACGTGCACCCGCACGGCCAACGGCCTCAACGCAAGCGGCGAGCCGGTGATGACGCTGAGATAGCAAGCTGGCCGATCCGCGCGCGCCTTCGCGCAACGCCCGTGCAACCGCCATGCAATGGCGCGCACGCTCCGTTGTGCGTTTGCGCGCGCGGTTTGAGCCGGGATTCGATCGCCCGGCGAAAGCCCGAGCGGCGGCGACGCTTTCCCGTCCGACGCGAAGCTGTTGATCGACGTGACCGGCTGGAGCGGCGCCGGCGGACGCAGCGCAGCGTGGCATGAAGCCCGCGCGTGCGTCACAGTTACGCGCGTGCTCACGGAGGTCTTCCTCTGCGGCGAGGTCGAGGCACGACCGCTGCGCTCGGCGAGCTCGGCCGCCCGGAGCAGGCACGCGACAGCTTCCACGCCGAGATCGCCCGCGCCGAGTCGGTCGGCGCGAGCAGCGTCGCCGACATGGTCCGCCGTGAGCGGGACGCCTACGCGCGCCCGCGGCGCGACCGCAGCTGACACTTCCCCCAAACCCCCACACCAGCCGGCCAAGCGCGCCGGCCCCAACAAGCTGGAGAACCCATGAGACAGAGGAAGCCGTGGCGACTCGCCACGATCGCCATCGCGCTTGTCGCGCTCGTTGCAGCCCTTGCCGGCTGCGGTGGCAGCGACTCTGGGCAGCCCGCCGCCACCGTCTCGAGCAGCACGACGGCCAGCGACGGGCAGCCCAAGACGATGACGAAGACGACACTCGTGCTCGACTTCGTCCCGAACGCGATCCACGCCGGCATCTACCGCGCGCTCGCGGCCGGCTATTACAGAGACAACGGGATCGACCTGAAGGTGATCCAGCCGACCTCGACCGCCGACACGCTGCGGCTGATCGACGCCGGCAAGGCGGACTTCGGCCTCGCGGACGGCCTCGACGTCGCCGGCCAGATCGACAGAGGCCTCGACATCCAGGCGTTCATGGCGCTCACGCAGCACCCCAACGGCGGCGTCATCACCCGCGCCAGCGACAGAATCGCGAGCGGCAGAGACCTTGAGGGCAAGACCGTCGGCATCACCGGCGTTCCGTCCGACAGAGCAGTGCTCAATACCATCGTCAGAAACGACGGCGGCGATCCGAGCAAGGTGAAGGTCGTGACGATCGGCTTCAACGGCGTGCAGGACTTGGAGAGCGGCAGAATCGCCGGCTTCACCGGCTACTGGCCCGCCGACGGCGTCCAGGTCCAGGTCGACGGCACCCCGACGAGGGACTTCAGACTCGACGCCAGCGGCGGCCCGGACTACCCCGGCCTGATCGCCTTCTCGACGAGAAAGCACATCGAGCAGGACCCCGAGCTCGTCAGAGGGTTCGCTGCCGCGACCGCGCACGGCTACGAGGACGCGATCAGAGACCCGCAGCAGGCGCTCGACGACCTGCTGTCGCAGAACAAGTCGCTCAGAGAGAACATCACGAGAGCGCAGCTCGACGCCTACGAGCCGCTCTTCCAGGGCGAGCAGCAGTTCGGCGAGATCGAGGTCGAGCACATCCAGGAGCTCGCCGAGTGGATGCGTGCGAACGGGCTCATCAGAAGGCTGTTCACGCCGGAGCAGTTCGGCGGCAACGAGCTCCTGCCGCAGGACAGCGGCTCGTGAGCACTGCGCCGGAGGCCGGAGGCGACGTGTCCGGCCCGTCCGGCGCGCCCGCCACGCCTCCCGCGACAGTCCCGGCGAAGCTCGCCGTCGAGGGCGTCGCGAAGCGCTTCGAGGGCGACGACGGCGCGCCAGTCGTCGCCCTCGCCGGGGTCGACCTGCACGTCGCCGCCGGCGAGTTCGTCTCGCTCGTCGGCCCGAGCGGCTGCGGCAAGTCGACGCTGTTCGACATCGTCGCCGGGCTGACGCCGCCGACCGAGGGCCGCGTCCTGCTCGACGGCGAGCAGCCCGACACGCTGCTCGGCCGCGTCGGCTACATGCCCCAGAAGGACCTGCTGATGCCGTGGCGCAGCGTGCTCGACAACGTTGCGCTCGGCCTCGAAGTCGGCGGCATGGCGAGGCGTGACGCGCGCGCCCGCGCGCGAGAGCAGATGCACCGCTTCGGCCTCAGCGGCTTCGAGTCGCGCTGGCCGAGCAGCCTCTCCGGTGGCATGCGCCAGCGCGCCGCGCTGCTGCGGACGTTCCTCGCCGGCCGCGAGCTGATGCTGCTCGACGAGCCGTTCGGCGCGCTCGACGCGCTCACACGCCAGACGATGCAGGAGTGGCTGCTCGAGGTCTGGCAGGCCGACCGCAAGACGATCCTGTTCGTCACCCACGACGTCGAGGAGGCCCTCTTCCTGTCGGACCGCGTCTACGTGATGTCGGCGCGGCCGGGCCGGGTGGCGGAGTCGATCGCGATCGAGCTACCGCGCCCACGGGCGGCGGCGATCCACGGCGCGCCCGAGCTCGTCGCGCTGAAAGAGCGGCTGCTGGGCCCGCTGCGCGACGCGGCACGACGCCAGCTCGACGAGCTGATCGCCTGATGCGCGCTCGCCGGATCGCGGTGCGCGTGCTGCCGCCGCTGCTGCTGCTGATCGTCGTGCTGGCCGTCTGGGAGGCGCTCGTCGCGATCACCGACGTGCGCCCGTCGATCCTGCCGGCGCCTAGCGACGTCTTCAGCTCCCTGTGGCACAACCGCACGCTGCTGCTCGACAACGCGCGCGTGACGGTCGAGGAGATCGCGCTCGGCTACCTGCTCGCGATCGTCGTCGGCGTCTGCCTGGCGGTGCTCGTCTCCAGCTCGCGTCACGTCGAGCGCGCGGTCTACCCGTGGCTGGTCGTCTCGCAGATGATCCCGATCGTCGCGATCGCCCCGATCATCGTGATCTGGACCGGTTTCGACATCCGCCCGAAGCTGATCGTGATCGCGCTCGTCAGCTTCTTCCCAATCGCGGTCAACACGATCGACGGGATCCAGGCGACCGAGCCCGAGCTGCTGAGACTGCTGCGGACGCTCGGCGCCGGGCGCTGGAAGCGCTTCACCGCCGCGCAGTTCCCGAGCGCGCTGCCGTTCCTCTTCTCGGGTCTGAAAGTCGCCGCCGCGCTCGCGGTCATCGGCGCCGTCTTCGCGGAGTGGGTCGGCTCCTCTGCCGGCCTCGGCTACCTGATCCTGACGCTCAACAACCAGCTCGCGACCGCAGACATGTTTGCCGCGATCGTCGTGCTCGCGCTGATCGGGATCGCGCTGTTCGGCCTCGTGCAGCTGTTGGAGCGGGTGGCGATGCCATGGCGGCGCGCGGAGCGTCGAGGCGCCTGATCACGCGCGCGCGGATGCGCGCACGCCCGAATCGCGATCCCGGCGCGGCAGCGCTTCAGAAACCTGATCGTCCCGCCGATACACGGCACATGACTGGTACGAGCCGGATAGGACGCGGATGGGCGCTCGCGAAGCAGAGCTGGGCTGTCTTGCGGGCCGACAGATCGCTGTTGCTGTTCCCGATCGTCTCGGCGTGCGTGCTGCTGGCGGCGGCGCTGATCGTCGCCGGCCCTGGTGTCGTGCTGCTCGCGACCGACACCGCCAAGCCAGTCGCATACGTCCTCTGGGCGATCGCGGTCTACCTGCTCACGTTCATCGGCATCTGGTTCAACGTCGCGCTCGCCGCGGCGGCGTCGAAGTCGCTCGACGGCCATGACACAACGCTCTCCGACGGCTTCTCGGTCGCGCGCCAGCGCACCGGCGTGATCGCCCGCTGGGCGGTCGTCCAGCTGATCGTCGGGTTGCTGCTGCAGGCGCTCGAGGGGCTGCTGTCGGAGTCGCCGCTGGGGCGGATCGTCGCGCAGGTCATCACCGGCCTCTTGAGCGCGGCGTGGTCGGTCATCACCTTCTTCGTCGTCCCGATCCTCGCGCTGGAAGGCGTCGGGCCAAAGGAGGCGCTCAGCCGCTCGGCCCACGTCATCAAGGCGCGCTGGGGCGAGGGCTTCGTCGGCGCCGGCTCGATCACCGGCCTTGTCTTCCTGCTGCTGATCCTGCCGGCGATCGTGGTCGGCGCGATCGGCGTCTCCGCGACTGGCTCAAGCCCCGCGCTCGGCGGGATCCTGATTGGGATCGCCGTCGTCGTGATCGTGATCGGGGCGCTGCTCGGATCGACCCTCAACGCGATCTTCCGCGTTGCGCTCTACCGTTTCGCGACCGAGGGCCAGGTCGTCGCGGGCTTCCACGCCGACGCGCTTGAGCACGCCTTCCGCCCCAAGCGCAGCCGCCGCGCGTTCTAGACACGAGCCCTTCGCGGGAGGGCCATCCACGGCGATGCCTTGGTACGCTGCCCTGCGAAATGAGACCTTGACTCTCGTTTCTCTCGATATTGGAGTCTAGGAGGCGCAGTGGGAACGGACCAGCAGGCTGCAGGCAGAGGAAGCGGTTCGGGGGGTGGAACGACCGGGCTGACGATTGCCTCCGTGGCCGTGCTGACGATCGTCGCGCTGGCGGTGATCCTCTTCGTGATATTCCATGACCGCGATCCGAGCGATCAGAAGATCGCCGACGGGGTCAAGCTGACGAAGGCCGAAGCCCATGGTCAAGCGCTATTCGGCGAGACCTGCGCGAGCTGCCACACGCTCGCCGCCTCGCACTCCGCCGGCACCGTCGGGCCTAACCTCGACCAGCTGAGACCGAACAGAGCGCTTGTGCTGACGGCGATCAACGACGGCTTCACGACCCCCGTCGGCGTCATGCCGGCCGGCCTCTACTCCGGCAGCGACGCTGCGGACGTCGCCGCCTACGTCGCCCGCGCCGCTGGCGTCGGCGTCACGAGACCGAGACCGAGCACGAGCGGCGCCGCGACCGGCGCCCCCGACCCGAGCACGTCCGCTGCGCCCCCGACCTCCACGTCGGCCACGCCGCCTGCCGGTGGCGGTGGCGGTGCCGCTGGCGGTGGCGACGCTGCGGCGCTCGCGGCCGGCAGAACGGTCTTCACGATGAACTGCGCCAGCTGCCACACGCTCAGAGACGCCGGCTCAACTGGCACGATCGGCCCGAACCTCGACCAGCTCGCGCCCGACCTCCCGACGGTCCAGAGACAGGTCATCAACGGCGGTGGCGGCATGCCGGCCTTCGGCGGCACCCTGTCGAGAACCGACATCGACAACGTCTCGAGATACGTCTCGGCGGTCGCCGGCAGATAACGCCGGGCTCCTTAGACCCCCATCGCTTGAAAGGGCGCCGCTTCTGCGGCGCCCTTTTTGTTTGCTCGGGCTGCGGGGCTGCGGCAGCCCGGCGTATCGCAAGCCTTGCGCTCCGCCGCCAACGATGCGAACATGTGTTCGTGTCGATGGTCGTCTGCGTTTTGATCCCGCGCTTTCAGCTTACGGTCGCTGCCGGCGACCGTGAGGAGCTGATGGGCACGCCTGCTGCGCTGGCGCCTGAGCCGGGGCGGGAGGCGCGCATCGGCGAGGTGTCGTTGTCGGCTGAGGCGTTTGGCGTGCGGGCGGGGATGCCGCTGGGGGAGGCGCTGGCGCGCTGTCCCACGCTTGCGCTCGTGCCGCCCGATCCTGCCGGCGTCGCCGACGCGTGGGAGCGCCTGCTCGTGCGGCTGGAGTCGATCGGCGCCGCTGTCGAGCCGGAGCGGCCGGGGCTGGCAAGCTTCGCCGCGCAGGGCCTCGTGCGACTGCATGGCGGCACGCTTGAGCGGCTGCTGGCGGTGACGCGAACGGCGCTGCGCCACCCGGCGCGGATCGGCGCCGGCCCGTCGCGCTTCTGTGCGCTCGCGGCCGCGACACGCGCCCGTCCGCGCAAGCCGCAGATCGTGGTCGGGGACGAGCGCGCCGCGCGCGCCTACCTTGCCTCGCTGCCCGTCGCGCTGCTGCGCGGCCGCGAGGAGACGGTGGCGCTGCCGGAGGCGCTGGGCCGGCTCGGCGTCGAGACGCTCGGCGAGCTGGCGAAGCTGCCGCGGGCGGCGGTCGCGGACCGTTTCGGCGCTCCCGGCCTGCTCGCCTGGGAGCTGGCGCACGGGCGTGACGGAGCGCTGCGGCCGCGTGAGGTGCCGGAGCGGATGGAGGAGGAGCTGGAGCTGCCGGAGGCGCTTTCGGGCGCCCAGCTTGACCGCGCGCTGGGCCTGCTGATCGACCGCCTGCTGGCGCGCCATGAACGGCGCGGTCGGACCTTCCGCGCGGTCGTGCTGGCGGCGACGCTGGTCGAGGGCGGCACCTGGCGTGAGCAGGTCCCCTTCCGCGAGGCGCTGTCTGATCCGACGCGGATGCGCCTCGCGCTCGCCTCGCGGCTGGCGCTGCTGCCGGCGCCGGCGGAAAAGCTGCGGCTCGCGGTCGTCCGCTTCGGCCCCGCTGCGAGCGATCAGCGCTCGCTGCTGGACGAGGCGGCCGCTGAGCGCAAAGCGCGCCTGCGCGAGGGCGTCCGTCAGGCGCGTGCCGCCGCAGGCCCCGACGCCGCCCTCCGCGTCCTCGCCGTCGACCCAGACTCCCGCGTCCCCGAGCGTCGCGCCGTCCTGACCCCGTTCGAATGAGCACGCGAACAAGCTTCAAAAACGGGGGAGGGGCCAGGGGGCCCGGAAGGGGAAAGGGCGGAAGCGGGCTGGCGCCCGCTTCCGCCCGCCGCCACCGCCTCGCGACCCCTCGCCGCGCGCGCGTCCAGGCCAACGAGCAGGACGGCCGTCCGCTCGTCGTCGACGGCCGTGTCGTCGATGCCGTGCGCGAGTCGTGGCTGATTGAGGATCGCTGGTGGAGCGACGCCCCGCTGCGCCGCCGCTACTGGGAGATCGTCACCACCTGCGGCCGCAACCAGGTCGTCTTCCACGACCTCCGCGAAGGCGGCTGGTTCAGACAGCGGTAGGGCGGGGCTGGGTCCCACGTGCGCCGAGGGCAAATCACCGTGTCCCCTCCTGTAGAGGCATCGCGATGGCGGCCATATGGTCGACGGCCGTCTGTCGCGTGGCTTTGGAAGGAGGCTGGATGGAACTGTTTGGATCGAGCGCCGAGGTGATCGGCGGATGAGCCTGTTGCGGCGGATCAAGCATCCGGTCGAAGGCTCGATGCATGTCGTCGGCGCCACGGCGATCGACCCCGATGAGATGCGCGCGCCGTGTCACATCACCTACGTGATCCAGGCGCCCGGGATCGCGGCGTTCTCC
The DNA here is from genome assembly GCA_036499225.1 of Conexibacter sp. GTDB lineage: Bacteria > Actinomycetota > Thermoleophilia > Solirubrobacterales > Solirubrobacteraceae > Conexibacter. The sequence goes on along the minus strand of DASYEC010000079.1, from coordinate 115,906 downwards.
GGCGAGCACGTGTTCGAGCTGTGGACGCGGCAGTGGCCGACGCCCGGCGACGACCTGCCGGTGGTCTTCGACCGCGAGAAGCCCGATCGCGTGGAGATCCAATGGGACAAGGTGATGAGCCACGCCGACTCGGCGCGGATGCACGCGGACCAGCTCGCCGCGCAGCTGCGCGGGGAGGGCGTCGCGGGCGACGGGCAGGCGCCGGTGCCCGGCGGGACGATGATCACGCCGATAGTGATCGGCAACGCCAGCCCCGAGCGCGTGAGGGAGGCGATGGCCCGGGCCGAGCAGGCGCTTGGGATCGACCTCGACGGCGACGGCGTGGTCGGCGGGGCAGCCGCGCCCGCTGCCTCCACGCCACCGGCTCCCGACGGCGAGGACGTCGTCTGACCGGGCCGAGGCCGGCGCCTCCCCGTCCGCCCCGCATGCGAACATACGTTCGTGCCCTACGTCGAGCTGCACGCCCACTCCGCCTTCTCGTTCCTCGATGGCGCTTCGCTGCCAGACGAGCTGGCGGCGGCTGCGCGCGACCTGGGCCATGACGCGCTCGCGCTGACCGACCACGACAACGTCTGCGGGGCGATGGAGTTCGCCCACGCGGCGCAGGCGGTCGGCTTGCGGGCGATTCACGGCGCCGAGCTGACGCTCGACGACGGCCGCCACCTCACCCTGCTCGTCGAAAGCGCGCAGGGGTGGCGCAACCTCTGCCGGCTCATCACGCAGGCGCACGCGCACACGCGCGGGGCCGAGCGGCTCGCGCAGACGCGCGGGGAAGAGCCGGCGGAGTGGCTCGGGCTGCCGGGGGCGGAGGCACCCGCCCCCGGCGCGAGCCGGCGGCAGGTCGCCGCCCGCGTCGTCAGACGCGACGACCCGCTTGTCGCGGCGAGCTTGCCGGGCCGCTCGGCGACCGGCGGCGGCGTCGGCGGGCGGCCGGCGATCCGCACCCGCCAGGCGACCCAGCCGTTCGTCTCGCTCGGCCAGGTCGTCGAGCATGCCGAAGGGCTCGTCTGCCTCAGCGGCTGCGCGACCCACGGCGTCGATGACCGCGACAGCCTGTTGCGCCTGCGCGCTGCCTTCGGCCGCGACAACCTCTACATCGAGCTGCAGCGCCCCTACCTGCGTGACGACCGCGCGCGCAACCGCCGCCTCGCGAGCCTCGCGCGCGAGCTGGAGCTGCGCTGCGTCGCGACCGGCAACGTCCATGCCCACGCGCGCTCGCGCGGGCCGCTGCAGGACGCGCTCGTCGCGATCCGCCTGCACACGACGCTTGACGCCTCCGAGCCCGGCCGCCGCGGCAACTTCAGCCACGTGCTCGCCACGCCGCAGGCGATGGAGGCGCGCTTCGCCGCCGACCACCCGGACGCGGTCGCGGAGGCCAAGCGCCTCGCCGACCGCCTTCGCTTCGACCTCACTCAGGGCCTCGGCTACCGCTACCCGGGCGCCGAGGACGAGACCGCCAACCGCAGACTGAGCGAGATCTGCAACGAGCTGCTGGTCGGGCGCTACGAGCAAGCGAGCGCCGCCGACCGCACCGAGGCTGACCGGCGGCTGCGGGAGGAGCTGCGGATCATCGAGAAGCTCGGCCTCTCCGGCTTCTTCCTGCTCCACCGCGAGATGCTCGAGCTGGCACGCGACGTCGCGGTCGAGGTGCGCGGGCCTGACACCGCGCGCGCGATGCTGCCGCCCGGCCGCGGCCGCGGCTCGTCGGTCTCCTCGATCGTCTGTTACCTGACCGGCCTCTCGCACGTCGACCCGGTCGCCAACGACCTCTTCATCGGACGCTTCCTCAACGAGGAGCTCTCCTCGCTGCCGGACATCGACCTCGACTTCCCGCGTGACGTGCGCGCCGCGCTGATCCCGCGCATCCATGAGGTCTTCGGCCATGACCGCTCGGCGCTCGTCGCGGCCTTCCCGACCTACCGCGCGCGCGGCGCGATCCGGGAGCTGGGCAAGGCGCTCGGCCTCCCGCCCGGCGAGATCGAGCGTGTCGCGCGCGGCTCGGAAGGATGGTCGGCGATGGACGTCGCCAGAGACGTCGCGACCGCGCTCGGCGAGCGGCGGATCGAGAGCGGCGGCCGCTGGGCATGGCTGGCGCGGCTCGCCGAGCAGGCGCACGGCCTGCCGCGCCACCTCTCTCAGCACTCGGGCGGGATGGTCGTCGCGACCCGTCCGTTGATGGACTGCTGCCCGATCGTCCCGGCAGCGATGGAAGGCCGCCAGATGGTCCAGTGGGACAAGGACTCCTGCTCGGACGCCGGCTTCCTCAAGATCGACCTGCTCGGCCTCGGGATGCTGTCGGCCGTCGAGCGCGCGGTCGACGCGATCGCGGCGACGCGCGGGGAGCCGATCGACCTCTCGCGGATCGACTTCGACGACAAGCCGACCTATGAGGCGATCCAGAGAGCGGAGACGACCGGCGTCTTCCAGATCGAGAGCCGCGCACAGATGGCGTCGCTGCTGCGCACCCGCCCCTCGACGCTGAAGGAGCTGACGATCCAGGTCGCGATCGTGCGGCCGGGGCCGATCCAGGGCGGCGCCGTCAACCCCTACATCGACCGGCTGCAGAAGCTGCGCGCCAACCCCGACTACGAGGTCCCCTACGACCATCCCTCGCTCGTCGAGCCGTTGAAGGAGACGCTCGGCACGATCATCTTCCAGGACCAGGTGATCGAGGTCGCGATGGCGTTCGCCGGCTTCCGGCCGGGCGAGGCGGAGGGGCTGCGGCGGGCGATGAGCCGCAAGCGCTCGGAGGCCGCGATCGAGGCCCACCACCGCAGATTCGTCGCGGGCGCGGTCGCCAAGCACGGCGTCACGCCCGATCTGGCCGAGCGCGTCTTCCAGATGATCCGCGGCTTCTCCGGCTTCGGCTTCCCGAAGGCCCACGGCGCCGCCTTCGGCCTGCTCGCCTACCAGTCGACCTGGCTGCGCGTCCACTACCCGGCCGAGTTCCTCTGCGCCCTGCTGAACGAGCAGCCGATGGGCTTCTATCCGCCCGACGCGCTCGTCCACGAGGCCCAGCGGCGAGGGATAACGGTGCTCCCACCCGAGGTCAACACGAGCGAGGTCGAGTGCGTGGTCTCGGCTGGCGCCCAGGCCATCGGGAGCTCGCCTGGCGGCGATCTCCCGGGCGTGGTCTCGGCTGGCGGCGAGGCCATTGGGAGCTCGCCTGGCGGCGATCTCCCGGGCGTGGTCGAGCCAGCGGGAGCTGACAGCGTCGCCGGCGACGACGACCTCGCCGCGATGATCGGGCGGCGGATCGGCGGGCCGGTCGCGGTGCGGATCGGGCTCGGCTACGTGCGCGGGGTGCAGGCGCACGACGCCGAGGCGCTCGTTGCGGCGCGGCTGGCCAGCGGCGGGCGGTTCGCTGACGTCGCCGACCTCGCCGCGCGCGCCGGCGCGGGACGGCCGGCGCTGGAGGCGCTCGCCTGGTCGGGCGCCTGTGACGCGCTCGCGGGCGGTGACCGGCGCGTCGCGTTGTGGCGGCTCGGCGTCGCGGTGCCGGGGCGGCGGGTGCCGGGCGGGACCCAGCTGGCGCTGCCGCTCGAGCTGCCGGCCTCGCCGCGGCTGCGGGAGCTGGGCGCGTGGGACGGGATGCTCGCCGACTACGACACGACCGGCCTGACGGCGACCGCGCACCCGCTGGGCTTGCTGCGCCCGACGATGCCAGCGGGCGCCGTCTCCAGCCGCGATCTGGCGACGCTCGCGCACGGGTCGCGCGTGAAGGTCGGCGGGATGGTCGTCGCGCGCCAGCGGCCGGGGACGGCAGCAGGGATCGTCTTCCTGCTGATCGAGGACGAGTTCGGGACGGTCAACCTCGTCGTGCGGCCGGAGCTATACGAGAGAAGCCGGCTGACCGTGCGGACCGAGCCGCTCGTGCTCGTCGAGGGGACGCTTGAGCGCCACCCGGCGGCGGGTGGCGGCATCAGCATCCTGCTCGACCGGATCGTGCCGCTCGAGGTGCCGGACGGCCGCCTCGCCCAAGTGATCGCGGTGAAGGACTTCTCGCCGTTGGACGAGGCCGAGCGCCACGCCGTCGAGGCGCAGCGGGCGGCAGCCGGCGGGGGCGGCTCCAACGACTTCCGCGCGGTCGCGCCGGCCGTCATGAACTTCGGCCGGGGGCGATCCCGATGACAGCGGACCGGGATCGGGGCTGTCGCGCGGGCGGGCTGGGCGCGGCGCTCGATCGCCGCCGACGGTTCACGCTTCCATTTCATGGTGTGTTCCGGATAGGGTCGTCCCGATGCTCGCTTGGGTCGCATTCATCGCCTTTTGGGTCGTGCTCGGCCTCACGCTCTTCTTTCTCGCGCTGCGGGGCGACCGGCGTCGTGTGCGGTCGACGTCGGAGGCACAGGGGAGGGGAGGCCGTCGGGCGGCGTTCGTCGCCTTCGGCGTCTTCTACATCGCCTTCGGCGTGGCGATCCCGCTGCTGCTCGGCTTCGGCAACGGCGACAGCGTCAACGCCCGCGTCAACGACACGTCGGTCCACCTCACGGCACAAGAGGTCAACGGCCGCGCGCTGTTCGGCGAGAACTGCGCGAGCTGCCACACGCTCGCCGCGGCGAGATCGGCCGGCCCGGTCGGGCCTAACCTCGACCAGCTCAAGCCGCCCGCCAGCCTCGTCTACTCGACCGTCACGAACGGCATCCAAGGCCCCGGCGGCACGATGCCCGCCGGCCTGCTCACCGGCAACGACGCGAGAGCCGTCGCCGCGTTCGTCGCAGCGACCGCCGGCCGGTAGGCTCCATCGCGAGCGAGCACGGTCGCATCTCGCGGGCGCGGTCGCATCGGATACTGGACCGGACCCTGGGGTACAGGAAAGCCATGAACGTCGCTGAGGCCAGAGAGCTGCTCGCCAGAGAGCGCGCCCGTATCGAGCAGGAGCTCGTCGAGCTCGGCGCAGACGACGGGGAGTCCGAAGAGCTGTCGCACGTCGACCAGCACTTCGACGACGCCACCGACCTGTTCGAGCGCGAGATTGACGGCGGCGTCGCCGACCAGCTGCAGGAAGACCTCGACGCGATCGCTCGGGCGGAGCAGCGTCTCGCCGACGGCAAGTACGGCCTCTCGGTCGAGAGCGGCGCGCCGATCCCCGACGCCCGCCTGCGCGTCGTCCCGTGGGCCGAGCGCACGGTCGACGAGCAAGCCGCGCACGACCGACGCGCATAGACCCGCCCCGCCCCGCCCCGCGCCGCCCCGCCACGCGCCGCCCCGGCCACGCGCCGGCCGGCCCCGCCACGCGCCGCCCCGGCCACGCGCCGCCCCGACCCGCCTCGCGCCGCCCCGGCCCCGCCCCGCCCCGGCCTGCCACGCGCAACAGCTGCCTCAGCCCGACGCCGTCCCGCCACCGCAAGCGCCACGGCTCCCGCGTCTTCTGACCGCTGGTTTTCATAAGATCGACCGGATGCCAGCGCAACGCTGCAAGCCGTTGGTAGGATCACCGCGTCACGTCGCTGAATTCCCGTCTGCCGCGCGGGAAACGGGGGACCCATGACATCGGGGCGAGTCGCGCATCGCGCGCGTAGCGCCGCTCTTTCGGCGCGAGCCCGTCAGCTAACCCCGTAAGCCCGAGAAAGAGGATCGAGCCAAAGATGCCAACAGCAGAGGCCTCGCCCCGCCGCGGGCGAGACGACGGTCAGCAGGGCGAGCGCCGCACGATCGTGATCAGGGGCCAGGTCGCCCCGCCGCCATCGCGCCGCCACGACTACGAGTACGAGACGCAGGCGCGCCGCCACCGTCCGCGCCGTGCCAGCGAGCGGATCGTCGGCAACCGCCCCGACCGCGCTGCGATGTGGGCGGTGCTGATGGGCCTCTTCTTGATCGCCGTCGCGATCCTCACCGCTTCCGGCGTTTAGAGAACTCGCCGTCGACATGTGGGCCAACCCCCACATGTTGCGTAAACCAGCCCGTGAGGGGGCGTTTAGGTCGCCTTCGTATAAGAAGTGCGCCCTTTTCCCCCCATTTCTCGAGCTCGTGCGGCGCTTCCCCTCTCACCAATGGCGCGGCCGGCTTTTCACACCACAGGTGATCGCATGAAGACACCGATGAGCCGGTTCCAGATTCATGACGAGCTGACCGCCCCCGAGGCGTCGGCCCCCGTCCTGCGGGGAGCGCTGTCGACCGGCGGCCAGCTGCCGAACTTCGTCGGCGCGCTGGCAGGGTCGCCGGCCGCCCTGCGCGGCTACGTCCGCTTCCGCTCCGAGCTGCGCCACGGCAACCTCGAGGCCCCGACGCTCGAGCGGATCTCGCTCGCGATCGCCGAGCATCACGGCTCCGCGCCGGGCATAGCGATGCACTCGCGCACCGCGCGCGCCGCCGGACTCGGCCTCGACGAGGTTGCGCTCGCGCGTGAGTTCACCAGCAAGGACCCCCGCGAGGCCGCGCTGCTTGTCTACCTGCGCGCGCTCGTCGTCGAGGGCAGACCGCCGATGCACCTCCACGAGGAGGCGCGCGAGGCCGGCTGGGAGGACGAGCAGATCCTCGAGGCGATCGCGATCGTCGCGCTCGAGTCGCTCGCCGCGATGGTCAACGTCGCCGGCGAAGTGCCGGTCGACGGCTCGGTCGAGCAGTCGCGCACGCTGCGCGCTGCCTGACGGAGCACCTGAAAAATCGCCGCAAACGCCGTACCATCGGGCAATGAGCCTCGATGCGACGGCGCGCGCAGGCGCTCCCGCCGGCCGTCCCGACGACGACCTGGCTGCTGCCTGCTGCCCGCAATACCACGAGGCGATCGAGTTCCTCGGCAAGCGCTGGACCGGCGCGATCGTGCGGGTGCTGATGCACCGCTCGCCGCTTCGCTTCAGCGAGATCGCGAACGCCGTCCCGCAGTTGTCGGACCGGCTGCTGTCGGAGCGGATGAAAGAGCTGGAGGCGCGCGGCGTCGTCGCTCGCACGGTCGTGCCCGTGCGCCCCGCCCGCGTCGAGTACTCGCTCACGCCCATGGGGCGCGAGCTGGAGCCGGCGCTCGCGGCGCTGGAGACGTGGGCGCAGCGCTGGCTGCCCGCCTGCGCTGACCACCAGCGCAGGTAGTCTCCAGGCCCGTCGCGAACGCACCACGATCAGCACCAGGAGCCCCAAACCATGACCGCCGCCGCCACGCCGCCGACTCCCGACGATGTGCTGCGCCTCGTGCAGGAACGGGACATCCGCTTCATCCGGCTGTGGTTCACCGACATCCTCGGCCAGTTGAAAGCGTTCTCGATCAACTCGAGCGAGCTGTCGGACGCGTTCGAGGGCGGGATGGGCTTCGACGGCTCCTCGATCACCGGCTTCAACGCGATCGAGGAGTCGGACATGATCGCGCTGCCGGACCCCTCGACCTTCGCCGTGCTGCCGTGGCGGCCCTCCGAGCAGGGCGTCGCGCGGATGTTCTGCGACATCCAGACGCCCGAGCAGACGCCGTACGAGGGCGACCCGCGCCACGTCCTGCGGCGCGCGCTGGAGCGGGCGAGCGCGCTCGGCTTCGACGACTTCATGGTCGGCCCGGAGCTGGAGTACTTCTACTTCAGAGACAGCAAGTCGCCGACCCCGATCGACGAGGGCGGCTACTTCGACCTCACCACGCTCGACGCCGGCTCGGACCTGCGCCGTGAGACGGTCCTCGCGCTCGAGCAGCTCGGGATCCACATCGAGTACACGCACCACGAGGTCGGCCCCTCGCAGCACGAGATCGACATGCGCTACGCGCCGGCGCTGAAGATGGCCGACGACTGCATGACGTACCGAATCGCCGTGAAGGAGTACGCGCGCAAGTACGGCCTCCACGCGACCTTCATGCCCAAGCCGCTGTTCGGCGAGAACGGCTCGGGGATGCACACGCACATGTCGCTGTTCAGAGAAGGCCGCAACGCCTTCTACGACGCGAACGACCAGTACTTCCTGTCGGACATCGGCAAGGCGTTCATCGCCGGCCAGCTCCGCCACGCGCGCGAGATCAGCACGATCTTCGCCCAGTGGGTCAACTCCTACAAGCGGCTCGTGCCCGGCTACGAGGCGCCGGTCTATGTCGCCTGGTCGCGCCGCAACCGCTCCGCGCTCGTGCGCGTGCCGATGTACCACCCCGGCAAGGAGCAGACGACGCGGATGGAGCTGCGCTGCCCCGACCCGGCGTGCAACCCCTACCTGACCTTCGCCGTGCTGCTGCAGGCCGGCCTGGAGGGGATCGAGAACGGCTACGAGCTGCCGGAGCCGATGGAGAAGAACCTCTACCACCTGTCGCCCGACGAGCGGCGCCGGCTCGGCATCGAGCAGCTGCCCTCGACGCTCGGCGAGGCGATCGAGCTGACGGCCGACTCCGAGCTCGTCCTGCGCACCCTCGGCGAGCACATGTTCAACCGCTTCGTCGAGATCAAGCGCCAGGAGTGGGACGACTACCGCGCGCAGGTCACCGAGTGGGAGCTGCAGCGCTACCTGCCGATCCTGTGAGCGCCTAAGCGCCACGCCTCACCCTCAAGTCGAGGGTGAGGCGGCTGCGGGCGAGCGGTCTGCCCGCCCTATGAGCTGTGCGCGACGTCCAGCATCTCGGGTATCCGCACGAGCTTCACGCGCGGGCGGTTGTGCGGCTCGCCGAGCGCCTGCTCGTGCGCATCGATCGTGCCCCAGCCGGTCCACGTGACGAGGTGGGGGACGCGCCCCCGCAGCCAGGCGTCGACCGCCTCGGCCGTGCACTGCTCGGCGTCGGGGTCGCGAAGGCGGCCGGCGTCGCGGTCCTCGAGCAGCCTCTCGACGGTCTCGTGCGCGTCCTTCTTGTTCGTCCCGATCACGCCGCTGGGCCCGCGCTTGATCCAGCCGACGGCATACTCGCCGAGCGCGCGCGAGCCGTCGTCGGCGAGCACGCGGCCGTCGTCGTTGCGGATCAGGCCGCGCTGCTCGTCGAACGGCACGCCCGGCAGCGGCACGCCGCGGTAGCCGATGCTGCGCAGCACGAGGCCGCAGTCGATCGTCTCCTGCTGGTCGGTCGCGACGGCGCGCAGCCCGCCACGGCCGTCGGGGACGAGCTCGTTGCGCACGACCCGCAGGCCGGCGACGCTGTCGTCGGCATCGCCGAGGATCTCCAGCGGCGAGCGCAGGAACCGCAAGACGACCCGGTGGCTCTTGCCGGCCGGGACGCGCGCGGCGTAGTCGCGCAGGATCTCGACGTTGCGGCGGTTGGTCGTGTCGGCCGCGTCGGAGGCGAGCCAGGCGCTGGAGTGCTCGTCGAGCTCCATCGCCGCGGGATCGACGATCACGTCGGCGCGCTTCAGCTCGCCGAGCTCGAGCAGCTCCGGGTTGGTGAAGGCCGCCTGGGCGGGCCCGCGCCGGCCGAGCAGGACGACCTCCTGCACCTGCGCCTCGGCGAGCGCGGCGATCGCGTGGTCGGCCGTGTCGGTCGGGGCGAGCTCGTCGGGGTCGAGCACGAGCATCCGTGCGACGTCAACGGCAACGTTGCCGTTGCCGATCACGACCGCGCGCTTCGCGCTGAGGTCGAAGCTGTGCTCGGTGTGGCCGGGGTGGCCGTTGTACCAAGCGACGAACTCGGTCGCCGCATGCGAGCCGGGCCGGTCCTCGCCGGGGATTCCAAGGCGGTTGTCGGTCGGCGTGCCGGTCGCGTAGACGACCGCGTGGTAGCGAGCGAGCAGCTCGTCGCGCTGCACGTCGTCGCCGAAGGAGACGCCGCCGAAGAAGCGGAAGCGCGGGTGGCTTGCCGTCCGTTCGTACGCCCGCGTCACTCTCTTGATCTTCGGGTGGTCCGGCGCGACGCCCGCCCGCACGAGCCCGAACGGCGTCGGCAATGCGTCGAAGAGGTCGACGTCGAAGTCGGCCTTTAACAGAAAATCGCTCGTGTAGAACCCGGCCGGACCGGCCCCGATGACGGCGACTCGCTGTGCTGAAGACATACCCCTCAGCGTAGTCACGAAGGTCGTGGCGCGCCAGCGACTCGTGCGCGAGCGCGCGGCTCAGGCAAGGCGCCGCAGCCCCGCCGCGAACGACTTCGCGTTGGCGACGTAGCGCTCTGCGCCGAGCCGCTGTGCGCCCGCTCTGGCGGCGTCGAGCTTGACCCGGGCCGGCACGCCCATCGCCATCGCCAGGCGCGGGACCTCGGTGCGCTGGGTGAGGACGGCGCCGGCGGCGACGATCGCGTCGTCGTGGACGACGACGTCGTGGAGCAGGACCGACATCGAGCCGATCAGGCAGCGGTTGTGGACGACGCAGCCTTCGAGGTAGGCGTTGTGGCCGACGATGCAGTCCTCGCCGACGATCGTCGCGCGCTCGGAGCCGATGTGGATCACGGTGCCGTCCTGGATGTTCGTGCGCGCGCCGATCTCGATCCGGTTGTAGTCGCCGCGCAGCACGGCGGTCGGCCACACGCTCGCCTCGGGCCCGAGGTGGACGTCGCCGATCACGACCGCGTCTGGATGGACGTACGCCGTCGGGTCGATCGACGGCTCGAGGTCGTGCAGGGCGTAAATCGGCATGCGGGGCTCCGGGGTCGGGATGAGGCGGCGCGTCGCTCAAGTATCAGCCCAGCGACGCGTGCAACGGCGCCGCTTGGATCGTGGTGGGACGGCCCCGCGCTCCGTCGGACGGCGCTGATGCAACCGGCCCGGCGCTCAGCGCAGCAGCGCGTCCAACGCGTCCGACTCGGTCACCGGCGCGCGGCAGGCGAACCGCTCGCAGACGTACGCCGCGGCCTTCCCGTCGACCGGGTGGCGGCCCTCCAGCAGCGGCACCGCGCTCGGCTGGCCGTCGCCGGCCTCGTCGCCGACCCGCCCCGCGAGCACGATCCGCGGCCGGTACGCCGCCCGCACGCGCCGCAGCAGCGCAGTCGTTCCCTCGATCTCGCCGACGATCGCGACCTCGTGAACCTCGGAGACGTCGAGGTCGATCGCCGCCAGCAGCGCCGGGAACGCGAGCGGGTGGGCGGCGGCAAGCGGGTGCAGCAGCGCGATCACGCCCTGCGCCCAGCGCTCGTACTCCGCCTCGCCGGTCAGCCGCGACAGCCGCAGCAGCCCGAACGCGGCCGACGAGTTGCCCGACGGGATCGGCGAGTCCTCGAGGTCCTTGCGCCGCGCGACGAGCTGCTCGTGGTCGTCGGCCGTCGAGAAGAAGCCGCCGCGGTCGCGGTCGCCGAAGTGGGCGATCATCGTGTCCGCGAGCGCGCGGGCGTCGAGGAACCAGCGCTCCTCCAGCGTCGACTCGTACAGCACGAGCAGCGCGTTGAGCAGGAAGGCGTGGTCCTCGAGGTAGCCCTGCAGCGTCGCCTTGCCGTCCTTCCAGCTGCGCTTCACGCGGCCGTCGTCCTCGTGCATCGAGGTCAGCAGGAAGCCGGCCGCCGCGCGGGCGGCGTCGAGGTAGTCCTCGCGCTCGAGCACCGCGCCGGCTTCCGCCAACGCGGCGATCATCAGCGCGTTCCACGCTGTCAGCCGCTTGTCGTCGAGGCCCGGCCGCACGCGCTTCTCGCGCGCCAGCAGCAGCCGCAGCCTGATGGGGTGGAGCGTGTCGGGCTCCGGTGCCTCGCCGTGCGGGCGCACGAGGATGTTCACGCCCTCGAAGTTGCCCTCGACGCTCGCGCCGTACCAGTCGACGGCGGTCGCGAACAGCGCGTCGTCGTGCAGGGCGGCGCGCAGCTCGTCGAGCGACCAGACGTAGAACTTCCCTTCGACGCCCTCCGAGTCGGCGTCGAGCGCCGAGTAGAAGCCGCCCTCGGGCCCGCGCATCTCGCGCAGCGCCCAGTCGAGCGTGTCCTCGACGACCTCGCGCAGCAGCGGCTCGCCGCTGACCTGCCAGCCATGCAGGTAGGCGCGCGCCAGCAGCGCGTTGTCGTAGAGCATCTTCTCGAAGTGCGGCACGACCCAAGCGGCGTCGACCGTGTAGCGCGAGAAGCCACCGCCGAGCTGGTCGTGGATCCCGCCGCTCGCCATCGCGCGCAGCGCTCTCAGCGCGGTCTCGTTCTCACCGCGCCGCAGCAGCAGCTCGATCGCGGAGGCCTGCGGGAACTTCGGAGCGCGGCCGAAGCCGCCGTTGACCGGGTCGGCCGCCTCCAGCAGCGCGCGCACGGCGTCGTCGAGCAGCCCCGGGTCGGGCATCGCGTCGGACGCCTCCATCCGAGCGCCCGCGCTGAGGTGGTCGACGATCCGGCCGCCCTGCGCCTCGATCTCGTCGCGTCTGCTCCGCCAGGCGTCGGAGACCGCCTCAAGCACCTGGACCCAGCTCGGCATCCCGTGACTCGGCTCGGGCGGGAAGTACGTGCCGGCGTAGAACGGGACTTGGTCAGGCGTCGCGAAGGCGTTCAGCGGCCAACCGCCGCTGCCCGTCATCGCCTGCACGGCGTCCATGTAGATCGCGTCCACGTCGGGCCGCTCCTCACGGTCGACCTTCACGCAGACGAACCGCTCGTTCATTAGCGCCGCCGTCGTGGGGATCTCGAACGACTCGCGCTCCATCACGTGGCACCAGTGGCAGGCCGAGTAGCCGATCGAGATCAGCAGCGGCACGTCGCGCTCGCGCGCTTCGGCGAGCGCCTCCGGGCCCCACGGCCGCCAGTCGACCGGGTTGTCCTTGTGCTGAAGCAGGTAGGGAGAGGTCTCGTGTGCGAGCGCGTTGGCCATACGCCCGAGCCTACCCAGAGGCGATGGCGATCCCGCGTCAGGCGATGCGCGGCAAACCCACGGGCGCGTCGGGGCGACAACCTCTAACGTCCATCACTCGACCTCGACCAGGAGCGAACCTTCCGTGCCCAGCCAGCGAGAGCCCGTCACAGCCACCGGCGTGCCCGCCGCGATCGGTCCGTACGTCCACGCGATTCGCTCGCGCGGGATGCTCTACTGCTCCGGCCAGATCCCGCTTCACCCCGAGACCGGCGAGCTGGTCGGGGAGACGACGGCCGAGCAGGCCGGCCGCTGCCTGGAGAACCTCCAAGCCGTCTGCGCCGCCGCGGGCGGCTCGCTCGGCGACGCGGTCAAGATCACCGTCTACCTCGTCGAGATGGACGACTTCGCCGCGGTCAACGAGGTCTACGGCTCGTTCTTCGAGAAGGACCCGCCGGCGCGCGTCGCGGTCGCCGTCGCGAGACTGCCGCGCGGCGCGCGCGTCGAGGTCGACGCGATCGTCGCGCTGCCGGACTGAGCAGAGCCCGTGGCCGACCTACCGCGAATAGACCTCGACCAGATCCGCCGCGCGGCGGTCGCTGACGACGACGTCGTGCGCGAGACGCCGGTGCTCGGCTCGCGCACGATCAGCGACCGCATCGGCGGCGGGCAGATCGCGCTGAAGGCCGAGAACCTGCAGCGCACCGGCTCGTTCAAGCTGCGCGGGGCGCTCGCGAAGATCGCGACGCTCGACCCTGCGTCGTGCGAGGCCGGCGTCGTCGCGGGCAGCGCCGGCAACCACGGCCAGGCGGTCGCGTACGCCGCGCGGGCGCGCGGGATCCCGTGCGTCGTCTTCATGCCGATCCACGCGTCGATCCAGAAGATCGACGGCTGCACCGAGTTCGGCGCGACTGTCCAGCTCGTCGGCGAGATGGTCGACGAGACGCTCGCGGCTGCCGAGGCATACGCGCGCGAGCATGGGATGGCGTTCATCCACCCGTTCGAGGACCCGGACGTGATCGCCGGCCAGGGCGGCGTCGGGCTGGAGCTGGCGCGCCAGGTGCGCGACCTCTCGCTCGTGCTCGTGCCGGTCGGCGGCGGCGGGCTGATCAGCGGCGTCGCGATCGCGGTCAAGGCGATGAAGCCCGACGTGCGCGTCGTCGGCGTGCAGGTCGACCGCTTCGCGCCGCTGCCAGGGTCGCTGGAGCAGGGCGTCCCAGTCACGGTCGCCTCGACGACGCCGACGATCGCCGATGGCATCGCCGTCAAAAGGCCAGGCGAGCTGACGCTCGGGTTGATCCGCAGGTATGTCGACGAGGTCGTCGTTGTGCCCGAGGACAGCGTCGCGGAGGCGATGGTGCTGCTGCTGGAGCGCGCGAAGCTGGTCGTGGAGGGGGCGGGCGCGGTCGGCGTCGCGGCACTGCTCGGCGGGCAGGTGACGCCCGCGGAGCAGGGGACGACCGCGGTCGTGCTGTCGGGCGGGAACGTCGACGCTGGGCTGCTCGCGTCTGTCGCGCGCCGGCACGAGTCGCAGGCCGGGCGGCGGCTCGTCGTGCAGACGCGGCTGCCCGACCGGCCTGGATCGCTCGCTGGGCTGCTGTCGCTTGTCGGCGCGCAGGCGGCCAACCTCGTCGACATCACGCACGTGCGCGAGGGGATCGACCTTCACGTGCGCGAGACCGCCGTCCAGCTCGTGCTCGAGACGCGCGGCGCCGTGCACGCCCGCGAGGTGCTCGACGCGATCGTCGCGGCGGGCTACGAGGTGACGACGCTGGGGTAGGGCACGGGCCGCCGCTTGCTCGCGCACACGCGCGTCGGGCGCCGCCGTGATGATCGGCCGCCGCCAAGGACGGCCCACGCGCCGGTGCGCCAACTCGGCGCGTCGGACGTTAGGAAACTAGAAGGCGGTCGTATAAGCATCTTCAACGAGCTGTTGAAGGAGCCTTACGACATGTGGGACTCGCACGAGTTCTCCGACACCTATCGCCGGCTCGCGCCGGTCGCGATCCGCGCGGCCGAGCGCGTGCTCCACGACCGCGCCGCCTCCGAGGACGTCGCCCAAGACGTCTTCGCGGGGCTGTGGGAGCGACCGGCAGCCTATGACCCGGCGCGCGGGTCGCTCGCGGGCTACGTCGCGATGGTCGCGCGCAGCCGCGCGCTCGACCGCTGGCGCTCGCGCCAAGCATCCGACGCCGCGACCGAGCGGATGCGCCACGACGCCGACCTGCTCGGCGAGGGCAGCGTCGCCGACGCGGCGCTGTGGCATGAGCGCGTCGACGTCGCGATACAGGCGCTGAGGGCCGCGCCGCACGAGCAGCGGCACGCGGTCCTGCTCGCCTACGGCGTCGGCCTGACCGCGCGCGAGGTCGCCGCGGTGATGAAGGTCCCGGTCGGGACGGCGAAGAGCCGCATCCGCCTCGGCCTGATCCACGCGCGCCAGGCGCTGGGGGAGGCGGCATGATGATCCCGATCGGCGAGGTCGCCGTGCGGACCGGCGTCGGCGAGGCGACGCTGCGGATGTGGGAGCAGCGCTACGGCTTCCCGGAGCCTGAGCGGGCCAACAGCGGCGCCCGTCGCTACAGCGAGCGCGACGTCGACCTGATCCGCCAGGTCGTGCGCGACCGCGACAGGGGCCTGGCGCTGCGCGCGGCGATCGCGCGGGCGCGGCTGCCGTCCGGGGCGGAGGAGTCGCTGTTCGCGAGCCTGCGCCGCGCGCTGCCCGAGCTTTCGCCGCAGCGGCTGCCCAAACGGGCGCTCGTCGCGATGAGCCGCGCGATCGAGGACGAGGCGCTCGCCTGCGCCCAGCGCGCGGTCGTGCTTGCCGCCTTCCAGCGCGAGCGCTTCTACCGCCAGTCGCAGCGGCGCTGGGCGGAGCTCGCCCGGACCGCCCGCCTCGCCGCGGTGCTGGCTGACTTCGCGGCCCCGGCCAGCCCGCCGCGGGCGCCGCTCGAGCTGCCGTTGGAGCCCGACGCGCCGCTGCGGCGCGAATGGGCAGTGGTGGTCGATGCGCCCGGTTGCGCCGCCTGCCTCGCCGCATGGGAGGTCCCCGGCGGCGCCGGACCCCACATCGAGCGGGTCTACGAGGCTGTTTGGACGGTCGCGCCGGAGCCGGTCCGCGCGGCCGCGCGGATCCTGCTCGGCAACGGCCGGGCGCGCGCCGCCGAGCTGCTCGCCGACGCCGACCAGCGCCTCGACGAGCTTCCGCTGGCTGACGAGGAAGGCCTGGAACGGGTCGTTGCGCTGACGAACCGGATGGTCGCCTACGTCGCGCGCGCGACGGTGGCGCCGGCGCCTTCGCCCGCCATGTGAGCCGTCGCCTCCGCCACGAGCGCAGCTATCAGCCGGCTCGTCTCGTCGGCCTCCGGATGCCACTGGACGCCGAGCGCGAAGCGCTGGTCGGGCGCCTCGATCGCCTCAGGCAGCTCGTCGACCGTCGCCCAGCCGCTGACGACCAGGCCGTCGCCGATCTTGCCGACGCCCTGGTGGTGGTGGGACTTCGTCGCGTGCAGCTGCTCGCCGGCGGCGCGCGCGGCAAGCGAGCCGGGAGCGAGCCGCACGTCGTGGTCGGCGCCGTTGAAGGTGCCGATCGCCTTGCGGTGCTCGTGGTGGCCGAACTCCTCGGGCAGGTGCTGTCGCAGCGTCCCGCCAGCAGCGACGTTCATCAGCTGCATGCCGCGGCAGATCCCCAGCAACGGCAGCTCGCGCTCCAGCGCGCGGCGGACCATCGCCAGCTCGAAGGCGTCGCGCGCGGGGACGGTCTCGACCGTCTCGGCATGCCGCTCGGCGCCGTAGGAGGCAGGGTCGATGTCGGCGCCGCCGGCGAGCATCAGCCCGTCGAGCAGGTCGAGCGCCTCGTCGGGATCGTCGACCAGCGCCGGGTCGGGGGCGAGCAAGACCGGGAAGCCGCCGGCGCGGCGGACCGCGTCGAGGTAGCTGGTGGGCAGCAGCACGGCCTCTTGGTCCCAGACGCTCCAGCGGGCGCGCTCGAGGGCCGTCAGGACGCCGATCACGGGACGCTTGGGCATCACTCCAATGTAGTCGCGAGGGGATCGCGCTCGTCGCGCAGTTCAAACGTGACGCCTGCGTCATCTCCGTGTACGGTGGAGTCCCAGAGAGCACCCACCGGGAAGGGACCGCTGATGGAGGAGAACGGGCATCGGCTCGACTACGACTGGCTTGTCGTCGGCTCGGGCTTCGGCGGCAGCGTCTCAGCGCTGCGGCTGAGCGAGAAGGGCTATCGCGTCGGCGTGCTCGAGTGCGGGCGGCGGTTCCACGACCGCGACTTCCCGAAGTCGAACTGGAACCTGCGCCGCTACTTCTGGGTGCCGAGACTCGGCCTGCGCGGCTTCTTCCGCCTGTCGACGTTCAAGGACGTCGTCGTCGTCAGCGGCTGCGGCGTCGGCGGGGGCTCGCTCGGCTACGCGAACACGCTCTACGTGCCGCCGAGACCGTTTTACGTCGACTCGCAGTGGGCCGCGCTCGGCGACTGGGAGCGCCAGCTCGCGCCCCACTTCAGAGAGGCGCAGCGGATGCTCGGCGTCGTCGTGCACGACCATGACGACCCGGCCGACGAGCTGCTGCGCGAGTACGGCGCGCGGATCGGCGTCGCGGAGACCTATAGAAAGACCCCGATCGGTGTCTTCCTCGGGGAGCCGGGCAAGACCGTCCCCGACCCCTACTTCGGCGGCGAGGGCCCGGACCGCACGGGCTGCACCCAATGCGGCCGCTGCATGGTCGGCTGCCCGGTCGGCGCGAAGAACACGCTCGTGAAGAACTACCTGTGGCTCGCCGAGCGGCGCGGGGCGCAGGTCGTCCCTGACCGCACCGTGATCGACATCCGCCCGCTGAGAGCGGCCGACGGGAGCGACGGCTACGCGGTCACGCACGTCCCGTCAGGCGCGTGGAGCGAGCGCGACAAGGTGACGTTGACCGCCCGCGGCGTCGTCGTCGCGGCCGGCGCGCTGGGGACCAACAGACTGCTGCAGCGCTGCCGCCTCAGCGGCTCGCTGCCGAGACTGTCCGACCGGCTCGGCGAGCTGGTGCGGACCAACAGCGAGGCGATCCTCGCCGTCACCGTGCCGAAGGAGTACGCCGACGACCTGACCAGACGGGTCGCGATCACCGGCTCGATCTACCCCGACGCGAACACTCACATCGAGACGGTCACCTACGGCAGAGCCGGCGACGCGATGTCGTTCATGTACACGCTGCTGGTCGGCGACGGGACGAGAGTGACGCGCCCGCTCAAGCTGATCGGCGCCGCGTTGCGCCGACCGGGGCGGTTCGCGAAGGTGCTGTGGCCGGGCGGCTGGTCGCGCCGCACGATCATCGTGCTCGTGATGCAGACGCTCGACAACGCGATCGCGCTGCGAGCGAGACGGACGCTGTTCGGCGGAGTGCGGCTGCAGACCGAGCAGGACCCCGCGAGACCGAGCCCGACGTTCATCCCCGTCGCCAACGACGCGGCCGAGTGGCTCGCGGAGCGGACCGGCGGCGTCGCCCAGTCGTCGCTGATGGAGACGGTCAACATCCCCTCGACCGCCCACATCCTCGGCGGCGCGGTGATCGGCGCCGACCCCTCGACCGGCGTCGTCGACGCCCAGCAGCGGGCGTTCGGCTACGAGAACCTGCTCGTCTGCGACGGCGCCGCCGTCCCCGCCAACGTCGGCGTCAACCCCAGCCTGACGATCACCGCCCTCGCCGAGCACGCGATGAGCCAGATCCCACCGGCCGCCGCCGCTCCCGCGCCCGCCGCCGGCAACAGCGCCGAGCCGTTCGCAAGCGCGGCCTAGCCGCCCGGCAGCCACTTTTCGATTGGGGTTCTCGCGCGAGAGCCGGAGTTATCCTCGCCGCACCGCGTACCCCCTTGACCCCGGAGCGTTGACAGCGATGGCCGTAGCGATCGACAAGACCGACGAGCAGAAGGCGATCTGCGAGATGGTGCGGCAGTTCGCCGACGAGCAGATCCTTCCGAACGCCGAGCACTACGACCACGAGGACTCCTTCCCGGAGCCGATCGTCGAGCAGATGAAGGAGCTCGGCCTTTTCGGGATCACGATCCCGGAGGAGTTCGGCGGGCTCGGCCTCGACCTGACGACCTACGCGATGGTCGTCGAGGAGCTGTCGCGCGGCTGGATCTCGATCTCCGGCGTGATCAACACGCACTTCATCGGCTCCTACCTCCTGATGAAGTTCGGCACTGACGAGCAGAAGCGGAAGTACCTGCCGAAGATGGCGACCGGCGAGGTCCGCGCGGCCTTCTCGCTGTCAGAGCCCGAGCTCGGCTCGGACGTCGCCGCGATCAAGACGACCGCGAAGAAGCTCGACAGCGGCGACTACGAGATCAACGGCCAGAAGATGTGGGTCACCAACGGCCTGCGCTCGACGCTCGTCTTCGTGCTCGTGCGGACCGACCTGGAGGCCTCCAAGCCCCACCGCGGGATGACCTGCTTCATCGCCGAGAAGGAGCCGGGCGCGCACGAGAACACCGGCCAGTACGCCGGCCTCAACGTCCCGCCGCAGCTGAGAAAGATGGGTTACAAGGGCGTCGAGTCGACCGAGCTCGTCTTCGACGGCTACCGCACCCCGGCCGACTCGGTCCTCGGCGGCGAGGAAGCCGGCCTCAACAAGGGCTTCCCGCAGATGATGGACGCGCTCGAGGTCGGCCGCGTCAACGTCGCCGCGCGCGGCGTCGGCATCGCCCAGCGCGCGCTCGAGCTGGCGCTGCGCTACTCGCAGGAGCGCAAGGCCTTCGGCCGGCCGATCGCCGAGCACCAGGCGATCCAGTTCAAGCTCGCCGACATGGCGACGCAGGTCGACGCCGCCCGCCTGATGACGATCCGCGCCGCGCGGATGAAGGACGCCGGCGAGCGCTCCGACCTCGAGGCCGGCATGGCGAAGCTGTTCGCCTCTGAGGCCGGCCGCTTCTGCGTCGAGGAGTCGTTTCGCATCCATGGCGGCTACGGCTACTCGAAGGAGTACGAGATCGAGCGCCTCTACCGGGACGCCCCGCTGCTGCTGATCGGCGAGGGCACCTCCGAGATCCAGCGCATGGTGATCGGCAAGAAGCTGCTGGAGCGGCACAAGATCTAAGCCACGCCGAAAACGAAGGTGCTCCCGAGCCCGATTCCCGTGGAAGCCGCTCGCCGTTTGACGCAGGGATGGTGGCGCTGGCTGGCGGCTCCGGGGAGGACGTCGAGCTGCTCGCCGCGCTGTAAGGAGGCGCGCGGGCGTTGGCCGGGTAGACTGCGCAGCCTGAGCTCCTCGAAGGACACCAGAGCGCTGATCGATCAGGCCATCAGGCACTTCCTTGCGGAGGTGCCTGCGCTCGTTCCGCTGAGACTGGTGCTTGGGCTCGAGCTGCGCGGTCGCGGCGACATCCAGATGTACCGCGTCGAGCTGCCGGGGCCGGTGATCGCGAGAGACATCGCCTCCGACGCGAGAGTCCGCCTCGAGGTGCCGCGCGCGGTCTTCAACGACCTCGCGACGGAGGGCAGAGTCAGAAACTGGCGCGCCGCGTTCGAGCACGGCGACGCGAAGGTGACCGGCGTCGAGCAGATCATCAGACTGATCCGCCAGGTCGTCGAGAAGCAAGAAGAGCGCTCGCGCACGCGCAGAGCCCGCGGCTGACGCCCGGCCCGCAGCTGACGCAGAGCCCGCGGTGACGCCCAGCCCCAGCTGACGCAGAGCCCGCGGCTGACGCCCAGCCCGCGGCTGACAGAGAGCCAGCGGCTGTCACACGCCGCTCAGACGCGCCGCCACGCGCGGCTTTCACCGGCCGCGATGACGCCGGCCCCGCGCGCAGATATGGTGGGGCGCATGGCGAGAACCGCGCGTGAGGACGGGCTGGCGATGCCGGCGGAGTGGGCGCCGCACGAGCGGACGCTGATTGCCTGGCCGGCGCGCGCCGAGACGTGGCGCGACTCGTCGATCGAGGAAGCGCGGGAGGCTCATGCGCAGGTCGTCGAAGCGGTCGCGGCGTTTGAGCCGGTCACGCTCGTCGCCAACCCTGCTGACGTCGAGGACGCGCGCAGCCGTGTGCCGGTCGAGAACGTCGACGTCGTCGGGCTGCCGATCGACGACTCGTGGCTGCGCGACAACGGGCCGATCGTCGTCACCGGCAACGACGGCGCCCGCGCGGGCGTCGACTTCGCCTTCAACGCCTGGGGCGAGGCGTTCACGCCCTACGACCGCGACGCCGCTCTCGCCGCGCTCTTGCTCGACCACCTCGCGCTCGCGCGGCGGCCCGTCGACCTTGTGATAGAGGGCGGCTCGATCGCGGTCGACGGGACCGGCCGGCTCGTCACGACTGAGCAGTGCCTGCTCAACCCCAACCGCGGCGCCGGCCGCACGCGCGAGCAGCTCGAGCAGGCGCTGATCGACGCGCTCGGCGTCAGCGACATCACCTGGCTGCGCGACGGGCTGGCCGAGGACGCCGACACCGACGGCCACGTCGACAACGTCTGCGCGTTCATCGAGCCCGGCCGCGCGCTGCTGCAGACCGTCGCCGACGAGGACGACCCGAACTTCGCGCCGATGCGCGAGAACGCCGAGCGGCTCGCCGCTGCCGGGATCGACCTGTTCGAGCTCGACCTGCTGCCGCGCACGAGCCGCGCCGACGGCACGCCGGTCGTGATCCCGTACACGAACTTCTATCTCTGCAACGGCGCCGCGATCGTCCCGGTCGCCCAGCTCGACAAGGACATGGACGACGAGGCGGTCGGCCGGCTCGCGGCGCTGATGCCGGGCCGCGAGATCGTCCCGGTCCCCGGCCGCGTGCTGGCGCTCGGCGGCGGCGGCGTTCACTGCATCACACAGCAGGTGCCGGCCGGGCCGGAGCTGCTGCCGTACGGGCTGTCGTAAGGGAGAGCGATGAGCGACTACGTGCTGGTCACCGCCTACGACCCGCCGCCGTCGCTGGCTCGCGTCCGCGAGCCGCGCCGTGCGCCGTTCCGGATCGCCGCCGTTCAGCAGCGCTGGCGGCTCAACCCGGGCGACCACCAGGACGCGCTTGCGGCCGGCATCCGGCTCGCCGCCAGCGAAGGCGCGCAGCTCGTCTGCCTGCAGGAGCTGACGCTGTCGCAGTACTTCGCAATCACGCCCGACGGCCCGGCGGCGGCCGGCGCGGCGCCCGAGCCGCTTGAGGACGGGCCGACGGCGGCCTTCGCGCGGCGGATGGCGAGCGAGACCGGCATCCACGTCCACGCGTCGCTGTACGAGCGTGCCGACGGGCCCGACGGCCTCGGCTACAACACCGCGATCGTCGTCGCTCCGGACGGTGCGCTCGTCGCGTACACGCGCAAGCTGCACATCCCCGTGACCGCCGGCTATTACGAGGACAGATACTTCCGGCCCGGCCCGGTCGACGGGGGCGCTGGCGTGGGGGAGGGCGCAAGCGCCCCCGGCGGCGAGGCCGTGGGCGCGGGGTCGGGCCCGAGCGGGTCGGAGGCCCCGATCCTCGCGGGCGGCCCGTTCCCAGTGCTCGCGCTGGGCGACGCCAAGCTCGGCTTCCCGACCTGCTGGGACCAGTGGTTCCCCGAGCTCGCGCGGGCGTACTCGCTGGCCGGCGCCGAGGTGATCGTCTACCCGACCGCGATCGGCTCAGAGCCCGACCACCCCGCGTTCGACACCGAGCCGCTGTGGGAGCGCGTGATCGTCGGAAACGGGATCGCGAACGGCACCTTCATGGTCGCGGTCAACCGGATCGGAGACGAGGGCCCGTTGACCTTCTACGGCTCGTCGTTCATCTCCGACCCGTACGGCCGCGTGCTCGTGCAGGGGCCGCGCGACCGGCCGGCGGTGCTCGTCGCCGACCTCGACCTCGACCAGCGCGGCGACTGGCTGGACCTGTTCCCCTTCCTCACGACGCGCCGCCCGGACGCGTACGAGCCGCTCGTCGAGCGGCCGGCAAAGCCAGCATCCGCGGGCACGTAAATCGGGGTCCGCGCGGCGCCGCCTCTGGCAGCATGGCCGGCATGAACCGATCCCGTCGCAGCTGTCACGCCGTTCCTGGCTCCAACGAGCGATTCCTTGAGAAGGCGACCGGCCTCGACGCCGACGAGGTCTTCCTCGACCTGGAAGACGCCGTCGCGCAGAGCGAGAAGGCGAGAGCCCGCGCCCAGGTGATCACGGCGCTGCACGAGCTCGACTTCGGCACGAAGACCGTCGTCGTGCGCGTCAACGGGACCGACACGCCGCACTACTACCGCGACCTGATCGACGTCGTCGAGCAGGCCGGCAACAAGCTCGACGCGATCATGCTGCCGAAGGTGATGACGCCCGGCGACGTCGAGATGACCGACAAGCTGATCACGCAGATCGAGCTGGCGAAGGGCTACGAGGTCGGCCGCATCGGGATCGAGGCGCAGATCGAGGACGCGAAGGGCCTGATCGCCTGCGAGCAGATCGCGACCGCCTCGCCGCGGATGGAGACGCTGATCTTCGGCCCTGGCGACTACTCCGCGGCGATCGGCATCCCGATCACGACGATCGGGGGGACCCCGGACGGTTACCCGGGCGACCACCTCAACTACCTCTACACGCGCCTTGTCGTCGCCGCTCGAGCGGCCGGCATCCAGGCGATCGACGGGCCCTACGGCAACTTCAGGGACGAGGAGGGGCTGCGCGAGCGGGCCCGCATCAGCCGCGCGCTCGGCCTCGACGGCAAGTGGACGATCCACCCTGGCCAGATCGCGGTCGTCAACGAGGTCTTCAGCCCGTCGAAGGCGGAGTGGGAGCGCGCTGAGGCGATGCTCGCCGCCTACCGCGAGGCGGCCGACGAGGGCGGCCGCGGCGCCGCGATGTTCGACGGCGAGATGATCGACGAGGCCAACCGCAAGATGGCCGAGCGCGTCGCTGAGGCCGGCCGCGCGGCGGGGTACGCGGCCTAGCGCCGTTCGCCGGACCGGTCGGCGGCGCTGGGCGCGCCACGGGGTCAAGATCGCGAGCGGGCGCGCGACGGCGCCCGCTCGCGGCGGGCCCTACAGCCCGTACGCCTCGGCCAGCTCCGGGTCGCGCTCGGAGAGCGAGCGCGCGAGCGTGACCATCACCTGCGCCTGCTTCCAGGTTGCGTCGTCCTGCATCTTGCCGTCGATCATGTGGACGCCACGGCCGTCCGGGATCGCCTCGATCACCTTCAGCGCGAAGGCGACCTCGTCGGGATCGGGGCTGAAGACCTTCTTCGCGATCCCGATCTGGACGGGGTGCAGCGACCACGTGCCGACGCAGCCGAGCAGGAAGGCGGCACGGAACTGGGCCTCGCAGCCGGCGACGTCCTTGATGTCGCCGTAGGGGCCGTAGTACGGGAGGATCCCGGTCGAGGTGCACGCGTCGACCATTCGCGCGAGCGTGTAATGCCACGGGTCCTGCTGCGCGGAGGCGCGCGGCGCCTCGGGGTTGGCAGGATCCGGGTCGTCGATCACGCGGTAGCCGGGGTGACCGCCGCCGACGCGCGTCGTCTTCATGCGGCGCGAGGCCGCAAGGTCGGCCGGGCCGAGGCTGATCCCCTGCATGCGCGGGGAAGCGGTCGCGATCTCCTCGACGTTCGTCATGCCGAGCGCGGTCTCGAGGATCGCGTGGAAGAGGATCGGGCGCTCGATCCCGGCCTTCGCCTCAAGCTGGGCGACGAGCCGGTCGGCGTAGTGGATGTCCCACGGCCCCTCGACCTTCGGCAGCATGATCACGTCGATCTTGTCGCCGGCCTTCAGAACGAGCTCGGTGATGTCGTCGAGCGCCCACGGCGACTCGAGCGAGTTCACGCGGGTCCACAGCGCAGTGCCGCTGAGGTCGACCTCGTTGGCGATCCGCACGAGGCCTTCGCGGGCCGCCTCCTTGCGGTCGGCCGGGACGCCGTCTTCGAGGTTGCCGAGCAGCACGTCGGTCTGCTTGGCGATGTCGGGCGCCTTCGCCGCCATCTTCTCGTTGCTGGGATCGAAGAAGTGGATCATCCGCGACGGCGTCGCGGGGACCTCCAGCACCGGCTGCGGGGCGCCGACGGCGAGAGGTTTTCCGAAGTCACGGGGATTGCGCACAGGGTCAGGTCTCCTCGTTGAAGAAGGGCGACCGATCGTAGGCATCCGGCGTTCATTCAGACCCCGATACGGCAAGCTTGGCCGCATGAGCGAGACCACCCAGCACGTCGACACCGACCAGGCCACGCGTGAGGCGTCCGGCGCGCACACCTACGGCCGCTACCTCGAGGAGTTCGAGGTCGGCGCGGTCTACAAGCACTGGCCCGCGAAGACCGTGACAGAGGCGGACGACCACCTCTTCTGCCTGATCACGATGAACCACCACCCGCTGCACATCAACGACGTGTACGCGTCGCAGTCGCAGCAGGGCCGCAACGTCGTCGTCGGCCCCTACGTCTACTCCTTGGCGCTGGGCATGTCCGTCTCGGACATCTCCGGAAAGGCGATCGCCAACCTCGCGACCGAGGGCCTCAGCCACCCCAACCCCGTCTTCCACGGCGACACGCTGTTCGCCGAGACGGAGGTGCTGGAAGTGAGACCGTCCCGCAGCAAGCCCGATCGCGGCCTCGTCAAGGTCCACACGCGTGTCCTGAACCAGGACGGCGTGCTCGTCGCCGAGTTCAGACGGCTCGTGCTCGTGCCGCGTCGCGAGCCCGGCGAGGCTGCCTCCTAGGCCCTTCACGGAAGTTCCCTCCAGGCGCTCGCGGGGCTGCGCGAATCCTCCTTGTGGAAGCAGCTTTCCGAAGTGGATGAAATACTGCCGCGGATGCCCCGCGAGCCAACCGAGGGAGTGCACGTGAGCATCACTGAGACCGACGCACCGCCGACCCGACACGAGGAACTGCTGGCTTGGGTCGACAGGATTGCAGCGCTGACGCAGCCCGATCGCATCCATTGGTGCGACGGCAGCGCAGAGGAGTACGACCGGCTCTGCCAGGAACTGGTAGACGCCGGCACGTTCGAGCGCCTCTCGGACGCGAAGCGCCCGAACTCTTACCTGGCGCTGTCAGATCCTGCTGACGTCGCGCGCGTCGAGGACCGAACGTTCATCTGCTCGGCGGCCGAGGAAGACGCCGGGCCGACGAACAACTGGCGTGACCCGGCCGAGATGCGCACGATGCTCGACGGCCTCTTCAAGGGGTCGATGCGCGGCCGCACGATGTACGTGGTGCCGTTCTCGATGGGGCCGCTCGGCTCCGACATCGCGCACATCGGCGTCCAGCTGACCGACTCGGCGTACGTCGCGGTCTCGATGCGGATCATGACCCGCATGGGCGCTGGCGCCCTTGAGGTGCTCGGCGACAGCGGTCGTTACGTGCCGTGCGTCCACTCCGTCGGCGCGCCGCTGCAGGACGGCGAGCAGGACATCGCGTGGCCGTGCAACCGCGACAACAAGTACATCGTCCACTACCCCGAGACGCGCGAGATCTGGTCGTTCGGCTCCGGCTACGGCGGCAACGCGCTGCTCGGCAAGAAGTGCTTCGCGCTGCGGATCGCCTCGATCATGGCCCGTGACGAGGGCTGGATGGCCGAGCACATGCTGATCCTCAAGCTGACCTCGCCCGACGGCGTCGTCAAGTACGTGACGGGCGCCTTCCCGTCGGCGTGCGGCAAGACCAACCTCGCGATGCTGATCCCGACGCTCGAGGGCTGGAAGGTCGAGACGATCGGCGACGACATCGCCTGGATGAAGTTCGGCGAGGACGGCAAGCTCTACGCGGTCAACCCCGAGGCCGGCTTCTTCGGCGTCGCCCCGGGCACAAGCGCGAAGACGAACCCGAACGCGCTTGAGACGGTCGCCAAGAACACGATCTTCACCAACTGCGCGAGAACCGACGACGGCGACATCTGGTGGGAGGAGATGTCGGCACCGCCGGCGCACCTCACCGACTGGAGAGGCAACGACTGGACGCCGGAGTCCGACAAGCCGGCCGCGCACCCGAACGCCCGCTTCACCGTCGCCGCCTCGCAGGACCCGGCGATCGCGCCTGAGTGGCAGGACCCGGCCGGCGTGCCGATCGACGCCTTCCTGTTCGGCGGCCGCCGCTCCAGCGTCGTGCCGCTCGTGCACGAGGCGTTCGACTGGGAGCACGGCGTCTTCCTCGGCGCGACGATGGCGTCGGAGACGACTGCCGCAGCGACCGGCGCCGTCGGCAGACTGCGCCGCGACCCGTTCGCGCAGCTGCCGTTCGCCGGCTACCACATGGGCGACTACATGAGCCACTGGCTGGAGATCGGGCGGCGCGAGGGCGCGCAGCTGCCGAAGGTCTTTTACGTCAACTGGTTCCGCAAGGACGAGGACGGCCGCTGGCTGTGGCCCGGCTTCGGCGAGAACAGCCGCGTGCTGAAGTGGGTCTTCGAGCGCACCGCCGGCACCGGCGAGGGCGTCGAGACCGCGATCGGCATCCTGCCGACGCCCGACGCCCTCGACATGAGCGGCCTCGACGTGTCAGAGTCCGACCTCGCCGAGCTGCTGAAGGTCGACGCGCAGGAGTGGAAGGCCGAGCTCCCCTCGCTGCGCGAGCACCTCGCGAAGTTCGGCGACCGCCTGCCCGCCGAGATGACGGCGCAGGTCGAGCAGCTCGAAGCGCGCCTCGACGCCGCTTCCTAACCCGCACCCGCCCCGGCGCTCGGCCGGGGCGGGGCTTTTGATCCCTTTGCGGGATCGCTTCTCTTCTTACATCCGCGCCGCGGTCCAGGCGTCAGCTGGTCAGCCGATAGCTCAGCGCACGCCGATCAGGTCGACCACGAAGACGAGCGTCTCGTCGGGGCCGATCACGTTGCCGGCGCCGCGCTTGCCGTAGCCGAGCATCGGGGGAATCGTGATGCGGCGGCGACCGCCGACTCTCATGCCTGCGACGCCCTGGTCCCAGCCCTGGATGACCTGGCCCTTGCCGAGCGCGAACTTGAACGTGTCGCCGCGGTCCCAGGAGGCGTCGAACTGCTTGCCGTTGGACCACGAGACGCCGACGTAGTGGACCTCGACGATCTGGCCGGAGGCGGCCTCGTCGCCCTCGCCGACGACGATGTCGTCGAGCTCAAGCTCGAAGGAGGGCGGAGTGTCGGCCGGGACCTCGACCGTGGGCTTCTCGTTCGTTGACATGCCGGCCACGATAGCCGCCAAACCGCGTCGCAAGCCTCGTAGGCGACGCGAGCGCACGATGCCCGCCTCGAGCGGCCGAGCCGGCGCGCCGCTGGCAAGAGCGAGCCGGACTGATGGCTCGCGCTCGTGCACGTCCGACCCGAGCGCTCGCGCTAGTGCACGTCCGACCCGAGCGTCGCGCTAGTGCACGTCGTCGCCGCTAGAAGCGGGCGGGCGGGACTCTTCGGCGAGGGAGGTGATGGCGAGGGCCCCGCGTGCGGCGGTCTCGAGCACGTCGGTCGCCTCTTCGCTGGAGCGCGCGTACAGCTCGACGAGCAGGTGGACGACGATCTGGTCGTCGTCGTGCTTGTGGAAGCGCACGTGGGTGAAGAACTCACGCGTGCCAAAGTCGCCGAAGGCGGCGTAGGAGAGCGCGTCGCCGGCCTCGGGGCCCGAGCACGTCTCGACGTCGTCGGCGTCGACCGTCACGGTGCACGAGGCGACCCATGGCGTGCCGGCGACCATCCGCTCCCAGCGGTCCTCGACCGGCTCGACGCGGCCGTTGTGGAATCCCAGGTGGGGCTGGTCGTGCATGCAGTCGAGGCACTGCACGACGGCCTCCTGCATCTCGTCGACGACTTCCGCTCGCTCGCCCGTTGCCGGGTCGATCCTATGGATGCCCTCGTAGTGCACTTGCACCTCGAGGTTCTGCGACCAACAGCGGTAGCAGCGCAGCCAGCTGCGGACAGTCTCCTGATCAGTGGAACCTTCCATCTCTTCTGATTCTATGCTCCCGGGTGCGGCGGGAGCACCCGCCCGGGACCAGGAGCAGCGCGATGGGCGAGCAAACCGCACCGATCGGCGCCGTGCTCGCAGGCGGCGCAGGGCGCCGGATCGGCGGCTCGAAGGCGATCGTGGAACTGCAGGGGCGCCCGCTTTTGAGCTACCCGGTCGGCGTGCTGCAGGCCGCGCTGGAGCAGGTCGTCGTCGTCGCCAAGGCCGCGACGGAGCTGCCTGGGCTGCCCAGCGTCGAGATCTGGCTCGAGCCCGATGAGCCGCGCCATCCGCTCACCGGCCTCGTCCACGCGCTTGCCGCCGCCGAGGGCCGCGCGGTCCTGATCGCGGCCGGAGACCTGCCGTTCCTGACCGTCCCGCTCGTCATGCAGCTTGCGACCGTGCCGACGATCGGCGCCCCGGCGCTCGTCCCGCGGGCGGCCGGCCGGCTGCAGCCGCTGCTGGCGCGCTACGAGCCCGCGGCGCTCGCGCCGCTCAGCGACGCGCTGTCCGCCGACCCAGGATCGCTGAGCGAGATCGTCGAGGCGATCGCGCCGCGCGTCGTGGAGCTCGACGACGAGGGCCCGTTCTTCAACGTCAACCGGCCCGAGGACCTGCTCACCGCGGCAGCGATGATGGACCGTCCGGGGAGCCCGGGCGCCCCCTGACCCTGCTCGCGGCCGCCTCCATCGTGGCGATCACGCGGCGATGGGCGAGCGCGCCGAGCAGCCCGAGCGGCAGCGGCAGCCAGTACGAGAAGAGGCGGTAGGCGAAGGTCGCGAGGACCGCGTCGCCGGGGGCGACGCCCGCGAGCGACAGCATGCCGGTCAGACCAGCTTCGACGAAGCCGAGGCCGCCCGGCGTCAGCGGGATCTGCGCGAGCACCTGCGCGGCGCAGAAGGCGAGCAGCACGAGGAACGGGCGCGGGGTCGCGTGGACGGCCGCGAGCGCGGCGAGCAGCGTGCCGTAGTCGAACATCCAGCGTCCGACCGTGCTTGCCAGCGCGAGCTTCCACCGCGGGCCGAACGTCCGCAGGATCCGGTCGCGCTCGCGCACCAGCCGCGCCGGCAGCCCGTCCATCGCCGGGCCGTTGCGTCGCAGCTTGTGCCCGATCCGCTGCACGAGCCGCCCGACCCAGCGCAGCGCGCTGTCGAACGAGATCAGCACCGCGCCGACGGCGGCCAGCACGACGAAGACCGCCATCCCGAGCGCGGCGACCTCGACGAGGTCGCGGTCGACGCCGCCGCGCAGCAGCGTCGGGATCGCCAGCACCGGCATCGCGAGCACCATCGCGAACGTCAGCAGGTTGACGACCGTCAGCCCGCCGACCGCCTTCTCCCGGCCGACGCCGGCCGCCACCAGCATCCGGTACTGCAGCGCCGCGCCGAGCGCGCCGCCGCCCGGGGCGATCTTCGCGAGCGCGTTGCCGGCGAGCTGCGAGGTGATCACCGGCGCGAGCGCCACGGGCCGCAGCGCGAGCCGCTGCAACGCCCACATGCACGCGAACGAGAGGCCTTGCAGGACGAGCATCGCGAGCAGCCACAGCGGCTGGAACTGGCGCACCTGGCGCCACGAGCCGAGCACGTCGAGCAGGCTCGGCGCGACGAGGTAGAGCGAGATCGCGGTGAGCGTGAGCCATATGCCCGCCCGCACGACGCGGCGGCGCACTGAGGGGTCCTGTTGCCGTTCGGCGCTCGACAGCTCGCGCTCGACGTCGACGCGGTCCTCGATCGTGCGCTCGAGCCGCTCGCCGAGCGGGTGGTGGGGCCGCTTGCTCACGGCGGCATCGTCCCAGCGATCACGCCGTGATCGAATCACGCCGACCGGCGGGGCGCACAGTTGGCGCAACCCCGCAAGCCGAGGTCGGCCGTCTTGTACCGTGACCGCATGCGACCTCGTCACGTGATCGGTGCCGCAGTGCTCTGTGGCGCGCTCGCGCTTGCCGGCTGCGGCAGCTCGAGCGAGGGCGGCGGCTCAAGCTCGCCGAACGCGACCGCTGCACCGGCCTCCTCGCCGGCGCTTGAGGCGGCGCGACATCCGGCTGCGAGCGAGTTCCCGCCGGTGCAGGGGAGAACGCTGCGCGAGATCGGCGACACGCTCACCGCAGGCCCGCAGGCGGGCCTCGCGACCTCGCTGTACACGCCGGGCGAGAACCGCGTCGCGTTCGGGCTGATCGACGCCAGAAACGCGTTCGTGTACGGCAGAACGGCCGTCTATGTCGCGCGTAGGCCGAACGCGCCCGCGAGAGGCCCGTTCCTCGCTCCGGGCGACTCCTTGGAGGTGCGCACGGCCTTCCGCAGCCAGACGAGCAACAGCGTCGCCGGCGACGTGAAGGCCGTTTACCACGCGAACGTCGACCTGCCGGCGACGGGCCGCTGGTACATCCTCGTGGCGACCAGGGTCGGCGACAGAACGTATGGCGCGACCGGCGTCGTGAGAGTCGTCGCGCAGACGAGCATCCCATCGGTCGGCCAGATGGCGCCGAGCGTCGACACGCCGACGCTCGCCTCGGTCGGCGACGACGTCAGAAAGATCGACACGCGCACGCCGCCGGACACGATGCACGACTACGACCTCAGAGACGTGCTCGGCAGAAGACCGGTCGCGCTGCTGTTCGCGACGCCGCTGCTGTGCCAGTCGCGCGTCTGCGGCCCGGTCACCGACATCGGCGAGCAGCTCAAGGCGGCCTACGGCGACAGAGTCGACTTCATCCACAACGAGGTCTATGTCGACAACAACGTCGCGAAGGGCCTGCGACCGCAGCTGCTCGCGTACGGCCTCCGCACCGAGCCGTGGCTGTTCGCGATCGACAGGAACGGCAAGATCGTCGACCGCCTCGAGGGCGCCTTCGGAGTCGACGAGTTCCGCCAGGCGGTCGAGGCGGCGATGAGCGGGAAGCCGCCGAGCAGCTGAGCACGGCGGCGCGGCGGTCAGGGCACGGTCGCGAACAGCGCCCGCGCCCGCTCGACCACCAGCTGCGGCCGCTCCTCGGGGAGGAAGTGGCCGGTCTCGGGCACCCACTCGATCTCCATCTGGGGCGCGAAGGCGCGGTGCTCGTCGTCGCGGGCGCCCTGGAGGATCGGGTCCTCGCGGCCCCACAGCAGGCGTGTCGGGGTCGTCAGCGGGCGGTCGTGGAAGCCGCCGCGGGCGATCGGCGCCAGCTCGTGGAGCAGGAACGAGCGGTAGTACTGGGCGCTTGCGCGGGCGTGCTTCGGCTGGCGGAGCACGTTGGCGTACAGCGCAAGCTCCTCGCCGGTGTAGCGGCCGTTCGTGCGGGCGGAGGCGAGCACCTTCTTCGTCAGCCCGCCCTGGCGCATCAGGCCCTGGCCGATGCCGGGGGCGGCGAGCACGACCTGGTACCAGAGCTGCGAGAGCCGTCTGACGCTCGGCCGCTCGGCCGGCGGCCACAGGTGGGGGATCGAGCAGCCGACGAAGGCTGAGACCCGCTCGGGCGCGCTCAGGCAGAGCAGGAAGCCGGCGAAAGCGCCCCAGTCGTGGGCGATCAGCGCCGCCCGCTCGACGCCGAGCGCGTCGAGCAGCGCGAGGTTGTCGTCGGCCAGCTGCTGTTTGCGGTAGCCGCGCCGCGGCGCCGCGCTCCAGCCGAGGCCGCGCAGGTCAGGCGCGATCACGCGATGGTCTCTGACGAGGTCCGTGATCACGTCGCGCCAGATCCACCAGTGCTGCGGCCACCCGTGCAGCAGCAGCACCGGCGGCGCGTCGGCCGGGCCGCCCTCCGCGACGTGGAGGCGGACCCCGCGCACGGTCACATCACGGTGCGAGATCCCTTCGAGCTGCGGGATGGACGGCATCGGTGCGGGCATCGGCGGAGCCTAACTGGCTGGCCGGCCAGTGCGTCGCGGCTCCACGGCGGTCGCTGGCCGTGCGGTCCGGGCGCCGGTGCGGCAGGGGGGCGGCTTCGGGCAGCGGTGCTTCACTGGGCAGGTCCACCTGTCGCACTCAACGGAGACTCCCGTATGCCCCGCACTTGGCTCATCACCGGCATCTCACGCGGAATCGGCGCCGCCATCGCCCGCGCCGGGCTCGACCGCGGCGAGACCGTGATCGGCACCACCCGGACCGGCACGAGCGACCTTGACCCGGGTGCGGGGACCCTGCACGTGCTCACGCTCGACGTCACGAACGAGGCGCAGGCGCGGGCGGTCGTCGAGCGCGCGCACGAGCTGGGCGCCGGCCGCATCGACGTGCTCGTCAACAACGCCGGCCACGGGCTGCTCGCCGCGATCGAGGACACCGCCGATGACGAGGCGCGGGAGCTGTTCGACGCGAACGTCTTCGGCGTCCTCAACGTGACGCGGGCGGCGCTGCCGCTGTTGCGCGAGCAGGGCGGCGGCGCGCAGATCGTGAACATCTCGTCGATCGCCGCGCTCGCGCCGACCGTCGGCTCGGGGGTCTACGCGGCGACGAAGGCCGCGGTGAACGGCTTCAGCGGCTCGCTCGCGCAGGAGGTCGAGGCGTTCGGGATCGGCGTGACGCTGGTCGAGCTGGGCTCCTTCCGCACCGACTTCCTCGCGCGCACCTCGATGCGAGTCGGCGAGCGCCGCAGCCCCGCGTACGAGGGCAGCGCGGCTGCCGCGCGGATCGACAGACTGGACGAGTCGAGCGGCCGTCAGGCCGGCGATCCCGCCCGGGCGGCGGCCGCGATCGTCGACGCGGTCGCCTCAGCGGACCCGCCGCTGCACCTCGTGCTCGGCTCCGACGCGATCGAACGGGCCCGCACGAGCGCCGAGCGCCTCCTCGCCGACGTCGCGCGCTGGGAGGACGTCTCGCGGGCGACCGCGTTCGAATCGGAGTAGGCCTTCCGGCGGGGCCGGCGGCGGGGGCGGAGGCTGCGGCGGCAGCGGGGCGAGGGCGGCAGCGGCAGCCGGGGCGAGGGCGAGGGCGCGGCGGCGGCTGCCGCCGCAGCGCCGCTTGTGCGATCTGCCCGCAACGCCTCGACTGGTGAGCGTGCACGCGTGCTTGCAGCCGTTTCGGGCCGCCCGCCTCACGGTGACAACCCAGCGCATGCGCACGCTTGTCGTCTCAGCCGCCGCCACGTCCGCTTTCGCCACGACCGCCGCCGCGCTCGCGCTCGCGCCAGCCGCGCTGGCCGTCACCCATACCGTCGAGCCAGGGGAGACGTTGACCTCGGTGGCCGCGACTGACGGGCTGACCGTCGCCGAGCTGGCCGCCGCCAACGGCCTCTCAAGCGAGGCGCAGCTGATCGCCGGCAGCGCGCTGACGATCCCTGTTGC
Source organism: Conexibacter sp. (assembly GCA_036499225.1). Lineage (GTDB taxonomy): Bacteria > Actinomycetota > Thermoleophilia > Solirubrobacterales > Solirubrobacteraceae > Conexibacter. The sequence continues at coordinate 82,266 of DASYEC010000079.1, read as the reverse complement.
GGGCTCGGGGACGACGGCCTCGGCGTCGTCGAGCGGCGAGACCAGCCCTGGGATGACGGCGTCCGTGCCCCTGAGCGCGGACGCCGCGGCCAGCACGAGCCCGTCGCCCTCTGATGTCTCGTCAACGCCCGTGTCGACGGGCGGCTCGCTCTCCTCGCAGCAGATCGCCGACGTCGCCGCCCAGCACGGCGTGCCCGGCTCGCTCGCCGCCGCCGTCGCGTGGCAGGAGAGCGGGTTCAACAACGGGATGGTGTCGAGCACCGGGGCTCGCGGCGTGATGCAGGTGATGCCCGACACGTGGCAATACGTGCAGGACACCCTCGGCACCGGCCCGCTCGACCCCGGCGACCCGCTCGCGAACGTCACCGCCGGCTCGGCCTACCTCGGCCACCTGCTCAGCCAGAGCGGCGACACCGCGACCGCGATCGCCAGCTACTACCAGGGTCCGGGATCGGTCGCGAGCGTCGGGATCCTGCCCGACACGCAGCGCTACGTCGACAACGTCCTGGCGCTGCAAGGGCGCTTCGGCGGGTAGGGGAGGCCGCAAGCGCCCGGCGCCCCAGGTCCCGGCGCCCCAGGTCCCCGGCGCCCCAGGTCCCCGCGCCCGCGAGGTCCCGGCGCCCCAGGTCCCGGCGCGGCCGCCTCGCGGTCGGCCTCGTCGGGCTGGCGGTAGAGCGTGGGGCCGAAGGCGTCTCCTCGATCGGCGCCTCGTTGGCTCCATCTAGCGCGCCCACGCGCCACGGCCTGCTGCGGTCCGACGGCGCGCGAGGAGGCCGCAAGCGCAGGCTCCCTGCGGATACGGTGCTGCCAGCCGCATGTCGAGGACCGCACCTGACCGCCCGCCGGGCGCCCACCCCGCCGGCAGCGGCGAGCCGCCCGCTCACCCCGGCGTCGTCGGCGCGATGTGCGCCTGCGTCGCCGTCGTGATCGGGATGGTGACGGCGATCAACCTGGCGGTACCGTCGCTCGGCGCCAGCTCGCTGCACCCTTCGGCCTCGGCGCTGCTGTGGATCGTCGACACCTACGTCGTGCTGTTCGCCTGCCTCGTGATCCTCGGCGGCGCGGCCGGCGACCGCTTCGGCCGCAAGCGCGTGCTGCTCGGCGGCCTCGGCTTGTTCGCTGTGGGCTCGCTCGTCTGCGGCGTCGCGCCGAGCGTGCCGGTGATGCTCGTGGGCCGTGCGATCACCGGGATCGGCGGCGCCTTCGTGCTGCCGAACACGCTCGCGATCCTCGTCGTCGCAGTACCCGTCGAGCGGCGGGGGAGAGCGATCGCGGCGTGGGCGTCGATGACCGGCCTCGGCGGCGTGCTCGGCAACGTCGTCGGCGGCGCGCTGCTGACCGCCGGCTCGTGGCGCTGGCTGTTCCTCGCCGCGGTGCCGATCGCGCTCGCCTGCGCGGGCTGGGTCGCTTTTGCTGCGCCGACGACCTCGCGCCACGCGCGTCCGCTGCAGCCGCTCAGCGCGCTGCTGCTGACACTGGCCTGCCTGGCACTGCTGATCGGGATCATCCAGGGGCCCGAAGACGGCTGGACGAGCCCGACGGTGATCGCCGGCTTCGCGCTCGCGGCCGTGCTGCTGGCTGTATGGGCGACGCACGAGCTGCGCTCCGCGCACCCGCTGCTCGACCCCCGCCTGTTCAGGATCGGCAGGCTGCGCCGCGCCTGCACCGGGCTGCTCGGGCTGTTCCTCGCGACCTTCTCGTTCTTCTACCTCAACGCGTCGTTCTTGCAGTACGGCCGCGGCTGGAGCGTGCTGCTGACCGGCGTCGCGATCGTCCCGATGACGGCCGCGATCATCGTCGGGTCGCGGCTTGCCGGGCGGGCTGCCGCACGCGTCGGCGCGGCGGCGACGCTCGCTGTGGCCTTCGCGCTCGTCGGTGTCGGCCTGCTCGCGCTGTCGCGCTGCACCGGCGCGACGCCGTACGCCGTCTACGCGGTGGTCATCGTCGCGATCGGCCTCGGGCTGGGGCTCGCGCTGCCGGGCCTCTCCGCCGACATCGCCGGCTCGCTGCCGCCCGATCAGGCCGGTGTCGGATCGGGCCTTCAGGCGACGACACGCGAGCTCGGCGCGGCGCTCGGCGTCGCAATCGTCGGCACGATCGTCACCTCGCGCTTTGTCTCCGGCCTGCCCGCCTCGCTGCGCGACCGCAGCGACCCGCCCCACACCGTCGCCGAAGCGCTCGCCTCCGTCCACACCGCCGCCGACAGAGCGGTCGTCCTCCACGCCTTCGTCTCCGCCGCCGACAGCGGCTTCGCCGTCGTGGGGATCCTCACGGCCGTCGTCGGAGCGGTCGTCGTCGGCTCGCTGCGCCGGCGGGCCGCGGAGTAGCTCACGGCCCGCCCGCTCGGGCCGCGCGGCGGGCTCGGGGACGCGTCAGCGGCCGGCCTGCGCCCGCTCCGCCAGCGCCCGCTCGAGCGAGGCGACGTCGAGCGACGGCTCTTGGGCGGCGAGCCATTTGACGGCGGTGCGGCGCCCGCCGAGGGCGCGGAGGCCACGGGCGCCGTGCTCCTCGACGAAGTCGGCGAGCGCGTGGAGGCGGCGGGCGTCGAGGCGGCGGGCGGCGACGTCGCTGCGGGCGCGGTGGGCGTCGAGCGCGTCGAGCAGTCTGTCGATCCCCTGCCCGGGCCCCAGCGAGCTGACGGCGACGACAGCGGTGTCGCGCGCGCCGAGCGAGCGCAACGCGGCGTGGAGGTCACGGCGGGCGCGGGTCGCGACCTGGCCGAGGTCGGCCTTCGTCACGACGAGCACGTCGGGGATCTCCATGATCCCGCTCTTGATGAACTGAAGCGTGTCGCCGGAGCCCGGCTGCACGACGACCGCAACGGTGTCGGCGACCTCCGCGACCTCGGTCTCCGACTGCCCGACCCCGACCGTCTCGATCACGACGACGTCGAAGGCGGCCGCGAGCGCGTGCGCCGCCGCGCGCGTCGCGGGAGCAAGCCCGCCGAGCCGCTCGCCGGCAGCCATCGAGCGGATGAAGACCTGCCCGTCGGCCGGGTCGACGTCGATCCGCGCACGGTCGCCGAGCAGCGCCCCGCCCGACCGCTTCGACGACGGGTCGACCGCCAGCACCGCAACCGACCGCCCACGCTCCCGCCATCCATGGAGCAACGCCGAAAGCAGCGTCGACTTCCCCGCCCCCGGCGGCCCCGTCACGCCGACGACATGCCCCGGCGCCTCACCGCCAAGCGTCGCGGGCGACACCCCGGCAAGCAGCTCCGCAATCCCCGCCTGATCCCGCGCCGCGCGCGACTCGACGAGGTTGCAGACCGCCGGCGCCGCGCTCAGGTCGCCAGCGCGCAGGCGGGCGGCCAGCGCGGAGCCACGTGATGCGTCAGCAGCCATGACGGATGACCGGCACGCGCGAGAAGGAGCCTCTGGCGAGTTCTCGCACCGGAAAGCCGAGCGCTCAGGCGAGGCTTTCCGCGCGCTCCGCCACCAGCGCCACGATGTCGCGCATGATGCGGCTGATGTTGAAGTCCTTCGGGGTGTAGACGGCGGCGACGCCGGCGGCGCGCAGCTCGCGCTCGTCGCTGGGCGGGATGATGCCGCCGACGACGACCGGCACGTCGCCGATGCCCGACTCCTGCAGCGCGGCAAGCACGGACGGGATCAGCTCGCGGTGGGAGCCCGACAGGATCGACAGGCCGACGACGTGGACGCCCTCCTGCAACGCCGAGGCGGCGATCTGCGACGGCGTCAGGCGGATGCCCTCGTAGACGACCTCCATGCCGGCGTCTCGAGCGGCGACGGCGATCTGCTCGGCGCCGTTGGAGTGGCCGTCGAGGCCGGGCTTGCCGACGAGGATCTTCAGCCGCCGGCCGAGGCCCTCCGAGACGCGCTCGACCTCGTCGCGGATCTGCTCAAGCGCGGCGTCGTCGCCGACGCCGGCACCGGCCGCCTCGCCGACGCCGGTCGGCCCGCGGTAAGAGCCGAAGGCGTCGCGCAGGGTCTGCGCCCACTCGCCGGTCGTCGCGCCCGCGCGGGCGGCGGCGATCGTCGCGGGCATGATGTTCTCGTCGCTGCCCGCGACGCGCGCGACCTCGGCGAGCGCGACGTCGACCGCGGCCTGGTCGCGGCTCGCGCGCCACGCGGCGACCGCCTCGCGCTGGTGCTGCTCGACCTCGGCGTCGACGACCATGATGCCGCCGTCGCCGTCAGCCGTGAGAGGGGAGGGCTCCGTCTCGGTGTAGACGTTCTGGCCGATCACTCTCAGCTCGCCCGCCTCGATCCGGCGGATCCGCTCCCGGTGGGACTCGACCAGCGCCGCCTTCATGTACGGGACCGCCTCGACCGCGCCGCCCTGCTCGGCGACGACCGCCATCTCCGCCTGCGCGCCGGCGAGCAGCTCGCCGACAAGCCCGTCCATCACGACCGAGCCCTCGAAGATGTCCGGGTACTCGAGCAGGTCGGTCTCGAACGCGAGCACCTGCTGCAGCCGCAGCGACCACTGCTGGTCCCATGGCCGCGGCAGCCCGAGCGCCTCGTTCCACGCCGGCAGCTGCAGCGCGCGGGCGCGCGCGTCGCGGCCGAGCGTGACGGCGAGCGCCTCGAGCACGATCCGCTGGACGTTGTTCTCCGGCTGCGCCTCGGTCAGCCCGAGCGAGTTGACCTGCACGCCGTAGCGGAAGCGCCGCTGCTTGGGGTCCGCGACGCCGTATCGCTCACGGCCGAGCTCGTCCCACAACTTGCCCATCGCACGCAGCTTCGCGTGCTCCTCGATGAAGCGAACACCCGCGTTGACGAAGAAGGAGATCCGGCTGAAGACCCTCCCCATCAGCTCCTGCGGCACCCGCTCGCGCACCTCGTCGAGGACCGCGATCGCGGTCGACATCGCGTAGGCGATCTCCTGGACCGGCGTCGCGCCGGCCTCCTGCAGGTGATACGAGCAGATGTTGATCGGGTTCCATTTCGGAACCTCCTCGACGGTGTACGCGACCATGTCTGCGATCAGCCGCAGCGAGGGGGCCGGCGGGAACGCGTACGTGCCGCGCGACAGGTACTCCTTGATGATGTCGTTCTGCGTGGTTCCCTGGAGCTCAGAGGGCGCGACGCTCTGCTCCTCCGCCTCGACGATGTAGAGCGCGAGCAGCCAGGCGGCGGTCGCGTTGATCGTCATCGACGTGTTCATCTTGTCGAGCGGGATGCCGTGCAGCAGCGCTCTCATGTCGCCGCGGTGCGCGACCGGGACGCCGACCTTGCCGACCTCGCCGCGAGCGAGCTCGTCGTCGGAGTCGTAGCCCGTCTGCGTCGGCAGGTCGAACGCGATCGAGAGGCCGGTCTGGCCCTTCGCGAGGTTGCGTCGATACAGCTCGTTCGACTTCTCCGCCGTCGAGTGCCCGGCGTAGGTCCGCATCATCCACGGACGGTCGGGCTGCGCCAATCGATGCGGTCTCGGCTCCACGTCGCTCATCCCCCCGAGTGTAGGGTTCGCCCCCCTCGATCACCCCCGATTGAACGGCCCCTGGGGTAGGCCCAGCCAATGCGACCCATCGACGTCCATCATCTCGGCCTCGAGCGCGTGATCTGCTGCTGGCAGGTCGGCGACGTGCTCGTCGATCCAGGCCCCGAGCCGTCCATCCCGACGCTGCTGGAGGCGCTCGGCGACTGGCAGCCGCGCGCGTTGCTGCTGACCCACATCCACCTCGACCACGCTGGCGCGACGGGCGCGCTCGCGCGCCTGTGGCCCGACGTCGAGGTCTACGTGCACGAGCGCGGGGCGCCGCACGTGATCGACCCCTCGAAGCTGATGACGAGCGCCGGCCGGCTCTATGGCGAGGACAACATGCAGCGGCTGTGGGGCGAGGTGCTGCCGGTCGAGGCCGAGCGCGTCAACACGCTTGCGGGCGGCGAGACGATCCCGCTTTCCGGCGGCATGCGCGTCGCGTACACGCCCGGCCACGCCTCCCATCACGTCGCGTATCTGCACGAGGAGAGCGGCCGCGCCTTCGTCGGCGACGTCGCGGGCGTGCGGATCCCGCCGTCCGACCTCGTGATCGCGCCGACGCCGCCGCCGGACATCGACGTCGAGAAGTGGGAGGCCTCGCTCGACCTGATCGCCGCGTGGGAGCCGACGAGCCTCGGCCTGACCCACTTCGGCGCAGTCGCGGACGCGGGCGCCCAGATCGAGGCGACGCGCGCCTCGCTGCGCGACCTCGCCGGCCTTGCCCGGCGCGGCGATCCGGACATCGTCGAGAACGGCATACGCAGCACGGTCGAGCGCGAGGCCGACGGGCCCGCGACGGTGCAGGCGTACGAGGCCGCCGTGCCGCCGTCGCACCTCTTCCTCGGCCTTGACCGCTACTGGCGCAAGCGCGCCGAGCGCGAGTCGCAGGCAGCGGGGGAGCCGCGCTAAGGTGCGGCTCAGATGCCGCAAACGATAGAGCGACAACGGATTTCAGGGCCAGGCTCCGGGCTGGGCGGCAACTGGCGCGTGATCGTCAAGAACGACGACCACAACACCTTCGACCACGTCGCCCACACGCTCGCCCGCTACATCCCCGGTGTGACCGTCGAGGTCGGCTTCCAGTTCGCCGACAGCATCCACCGCAGCGGCCAAGCGATCGTCTGGAGCGGGCAGAGAGAGGTCGCCGAGCTGTACTGGGAGCAGTTGCAGGGCGCGGGCCTGACAATGGCGCCGCTCGAGCAGGGCTGAGCGCGGGAGCGAGCGCTTTGCGCAGCTTCCTCACCCACAGAGCGACGGTGACCGAGCGAGCGAGCCGCTAGGCGAGCTCGCTTAAAGGAAGCAAGCGCTTTGCGCGCGGCTTCCTCAGCCGCGAACGGTGAACGACAGGTCCCGCCGCACGCCCTCGCCGCGCAGCGGCAGCGCGCTGACGGTGACCGGCAGGCCGCCAGCGCGGCGGGCGAGCGCGCGCGAGGAGGTCAGCGGGACGCGCCAGACGATCGAGGCGCCGCGGGCGGCGACGAATCTGCGGGTCGCCATCAACGTGCCGCCGCGAGCCATCCGCAGCGTGCCGCTGCAGCCCGCGCCCGACTGGGTGAGGATGCCGACCGCGATCTGGCAGCGGACGCGCACGGCGACCGCGTTGCCCTGCAGTCTGAGGACCGGCTGCACGTGGACGGTGCTGCGGTTGTTGTCCTCGCGGCCGGGGAAGGGGAAGACGAGCGTCGGCGTCGTCATCGAGCCGCGAGGGGCGGCCGCGACGGTCGTCGTCTCGCAGTCGATCGACGGGTCGTCGAGCGGGTCTGCGGTGACCGTGTCGCGCCCCCCGTCGCACGCGACCGACTGGGCGTGGCCGTCGCGGAGGTTGAAGCGGTCGGCGCCGTTGCCGCCCTCGAGCTGCTCGACGTCGCTGAAGACCGTGTCGCCCTCGCCGCGCCCGCCGCTGCCGCCTCTGGCGCCCGGTCTGAGCGTCACGCCGGTCGTGCGCGCCAGCAGCGTGCCGCCGGAGCCGATGCGGTCGAAGTAGCTGACGAGGTCAACGCCGCTGCCGCCGTGCAGCTGGTCGGCGCCGCCGCCGCCGCCGATCACGTCCATCCCGGCGCCGCCGTCGATCGCGTCGTCGCCGGGGCCGCCGATCAGCACGTCGTCGCCGGCGCCGCCCTGCAGTTGCGCGGGCAGGTCGGCCTTGATCCGCACGTCGCCGCCGAGGTCGCCGGTGCTGACGCTCAGCCTCGTGACGCTCGGCGCCTCGCATCTCGCGCTGTACCCGTCGCGGCTGACCGTGCAGGCCGGGTCGCTGGTGGAGATGCGGCTGCCCTGCTCCTTCAGCGTGATCGCGTCGCCGGACTCGGAGACGGTGACGTTGACCGGCTCGACGCTGTCGCCTCTGTAGAAGAGCGTCGCTCTCGGCGGCAGGACCGCGCCGCCGCCCGGCGCCGTGGTCGTCGTGCCGTCAGGCAGCGTCGTCGTCACGCTGCCGTCGGCGGCGGTCGTCGTGACGGTCCCCGTCGCCGGGTCGACAGTCGTCGTCGAGCCGTCAGGGCTCGTGCACGTCGTCGGCGTTCCGGCGAGCGGGGTCGTCGTCGTCCCGTCCGGGTTGGTCGTCGTCGCGCCGGGGACGGTCGTTCCCGTGCCGGCGGTCGGGCTGGTCGGGCTGGTCGAGCCGTCCGGCGTCGTCGTGCCGCTGCTGGGCCCCGGGGTCCCCGGCATGCAGGCGGTCGGGGGGACGGCCGGCGGAGCCGGCGTGTCGCTGACGATCGAGACGACGCCGCCGGCGAAAGCCGGGGCGGCCGTCACGAGTCCGGCGAGCAGGGTCAGAAGTGCGAGAAGCGGAAGACGGGGGAGACGCATACGTGCAAAGGCTCCGTCGCAAGCAAACTGCGTGCTGCGGCGGAGCCGGAATGGTACGGGTGAGAACCGGCGGACCGCGCGAAGGTTGCGGTCCGCAGGAAATTCACACGGTCGCCAGCACGCTCTCCTTGCTGCGCTGCTTCTCCTCGCTGACCGTTCTGACGTTCCAGACGAGGTGCAGCTTCTCCATCCCGTAGATCACGAGCGCGGAGGGGTCGGCCGCTCTCTCCCACCGCTTCAGCCCGTGTGAGGCGGAGGTCGGGAAGGCGTGATGGTTGTGGTGCCACGCCTCGCCGAGCGACGGGATCGCGAGCCAGATCACGTTCGTCGACTTGTCTTCGATGTCGAAGCGGCGCGTGCCGAAGAAGTGGCAGACCGAGTTGACCGACCACGTCACGTGGTGGATCAGGAAGATCCGCACGAGGCCGCCCCAGATGAAGCCCTCGAGCGCGCCCTTGGCGCTGAAGCCGCTGAGCAGGAAGCCGGCCAGCGCAGGCAGCGCCAGCGACAGCGCTATCCACAGCGGGAACATGCGGTTGACCCAGCGGATCGGCTTGTCTTTGATGAGGTCCGGCGCGTAGCGGTGGCCCGACGCGCGGCCGTGGCTCTCACCGTCGAGCAGCCAGCCGACCTGCGCGTGCCACAGCCCGTGCATCGAGCCCATGAAGCCGCCGTCGTGGCCGAGGTGGGGGCTGTGCGGGTCGCCGTCCTCGTCCGCGAACGCGTGGTGCTTGCGGTGGTCGGCGACCCACACGATGACGCTGCCCTCGATCGCCATCGAGCCCGCGATCGCGAACGCGACGCGCAGCGGGGTCGAGGTGTCGAACGAGCGATGCGTGAAGAGGCGGTGGTAGCCGATCGTCACGCCGAACCCGGTGACGAGATAGAAGAACGCCATGATCGCGACGTCGGTCCAGTTGATCCACGAGTTCCACAGCAGCACGATCGCCGCGAAGATGCCGATCACCGGGACGAAGACGGCGAGAAGGTTGTAGATGCGGGCGTTGCCGTTCATGGCTTTGCACCCTACGACGCAAACGGGACCCTGTCCTCGTCTGTGGTCAACGTCTCTGCGCCGCTTCTTTGTAAGGTTCGTACAAGATGCCGGCCTCGCCCGTGATGCGCCCGTGGCATGAGCTCCCGCCTGAGCTTGCCGACGTCCTGCGGCCGCAGCTGCCCGAGTTGGCGCGCGAGATCATCGACGCGGTGCGCGAGGAGGTGCCGGTCTACGCGCGACGGCTCGACGGCGCCTTCGGCCGCGGCCTGATCGCGGGCGTCGAGCAGGCGCTGCGCCAGTTCCTCGTCGGGATCCGGACCGGCAGTGGGATGTCGCGCGGCCGCGTCTACGTCGACCTCGGCCGTGGCGAGATGCGAGCCGGCCGCTCGCTCGACTCGCTGCTGAACGCCTACCGCGTCGGCGCGCGTGTCGCCTGGCGCCGCTTCGCCGCCGCCGGAGAGGAGGCCGGCCTGCCGCCGCGCACGCTCTACGCGCTCGCCGAGTCGATCTTCGCCTACATCGACGAGCTTTCGGCGAAGTCGGCCGAGGGGTACGCGCGCGAGCAGTCGGCCCACGCCGGCGAGCGCAGCGCCCGCCGCCAGCGGCTCGTGCGGCTGCTCGTGCGCGACCCGCCGGCCGACCCGATCGACCTCGAGCAGAGCGCGCGCGACGCCGGCTGGCCGTTGCCGCACCAGCTCGCCGCCCTCGCCCTGCTGGGCGTCGAGCGGCCGCGCGCCGTCGCGAGACTGCCGGCTGACGTGCTCGTCGAGAGCGTCGGCGACCTCGTCGTCGCGATCGTCCCCGACCCGCTGCGCGCGGACCGCCGCCACCAGCTCGAGCGCGCGATCGGCCCGCGCAACCTCGGCGCGCTCGGCCCCGCCGTCGCCTGGCGCGACGCGGCGCTGAGTCTCGCGCGCGCGGAAGCCGTGCTTGAGCTGGCCGACGACGAGACGGTCCCGGCGCAGGGGCTGCTGGTTGCCGACGACCACCTCGCGGCGCTGATCGTCCACAGCGACCGGCGGCTGACGCAGGAGCTGGTCCGCTCGCGGCTGGCGCCGCTCGACGCGCTCGCGCCGAACGTGCGCGCCCGGCTGAGCGCGACGCTCGCCGCGTGGATCGCGGCGCAGGGACGGCTGCAGGTCGTCGCAGAGCAGCTGCACGTCCATCCGCAGACTGCCCGCTACCGCCTCGGCCAGCTGCGCGAGCTGTTCGGCTCCGCGCTGGACGACCCGACGCGCCGCTTCGAGCTCGAGCTCGCGCTGCGCGCCGAAGGCGCGATGCAGCCCGCCAAGGCGGGCCGACATCAAGCAGGAGCGTGAAGACGGGGGCGTGGGGCGCCCCCAGCTCAACGCTCCTCAGAAGCTACGCGGCCGACTGCTCGTCTTCGGCGGCGGCGGGCTGCTCAGCCGTGGTCGTGGTCTCCCGCTCTTCGCTCTCGTCGAGCTCGTAGCGGGCGATCACGTTGCTCCAGCCGTAGAGCACTGGAACCTGGTACCAGCCGGAGTGTCTGGCCCGGAACAGCATCATCTCCGGGCCCTCCCAGAAGACCTCGAAGGCCTCTCTGGACTCGAACCAGATCTGATGGTCGAATCTGTACGCGTCGTCGAGGAACTGGTGGACCATCACCTCCGTGGCGCCGTACTTGAACGCGATCGGAGCGATCTCCTCCAGCGCGGTGGCGAGTCTTTCGTGACGGAAGACCGTCGCATACCAGGGAATGTGAACGACACCGGCCATCAGGAACCTCCCGGCGAGCGCTAGGCGCCCACCTCTGCTCGGATCGCACCGGGGCGGGCGGGATCATCGATTGTCTTGCCCTGTCCTTCGCCAGTGGCGCCGACGAGGATCGCGATCTTGCCGAGGTGCTTGTTGTCTCGGAGAAGCTGATGGGCGTCCGCAACCTTCTCGAAGCCCATCGTCTGCCACAGCACCGGCCGGACGAGCGACTGCTCGATCAACTCGTTCGCCTTCGTCGCCTCCCAGGCGTTCGCGAAGTGCGACCCGATGATCTGCTTCTGCTTCATCCACAGGTACCGAACGTCAAAGTCGAGCTGGTAGCCCGACGTCGCGCCGCAGATGACGACTTTCCCAAACGGCTTGACACACAACACAGACGTCGGGAACGTCGCTCTGCCGACATGCTCGAAGACGATATCGGGCGCGCCGCCAAGACGCTCTTCGACGGCCTTGCAGAAGCGCCGCGACTCCTTGAAGCGCGCCTTCTCCTGCTCGGGCGTCTCGCCCCCCTTGCGCATCATGCCGACGAAGTCGTTGCGGTCGATGTAGTCGACGGCGCCGAGCTGCTTGACCAGCTCGCCCTTCTCCGCTGAGGACACCACGCCGACCGACTGCGCGCCCGCGATCTTGCAGAGCTGCGTCGCGAAGACGCCGAGGCCGCCGGCCGCGCCCCACACGAGCACGCGGTCGCCCGGCTGCAGGTTCGCCTGGTCCATCAGCATCCGGTACGCGGTGAAGTAGGTGAGGCCGTAGGAAGCGGCCTCCTCCCACGACAGGTGCGCGGGCTTGGGCAGCAGCTGCTGCGCCTGCACCTTCGTGAACTGCGCGAAGGAGCCCCACGTCGTCTCATAGCCCCAGATCCGCTGCGACGGCGCGGCGAGCGGGTCGAGGCCGTGGACCTCGGGATCCTCGTAGGAGGCCTGGTTGCAGTGGATGACGACCTCGTCGCCGAGCTTCCAGCGCGTGACGCCGTCACCGACCTTCCAGACGACCCCTGACGCGTCCGAGCCGCCGATGTGGTGGCCGTACTGCGGGTGGTCGCCGTACTTCATCACCGAGACGGGCTGGCCGAGCGCCGCCCATACGTTGTTGAAGTTGACGCCAGCGGCCATCACGCGTACGACGACCTCGAACGCACCCGGCTCGGGCGTCTCGATCTCTTCCAGCTGGAATGCGTCGACCGGCTCGCCAAGGCGCTCCTCGCGGATGACCCATGCGGTCATCGTCGCGGGCAGCGTCCCCGGCTCGGTCTCGACACTCGCGATCTGGCTCACGTCAACAGCCACAACCACCTCTTCCACTCGCGGGACTGGCGAGCCATCGTAGAGCCGCCCTCACGCCACAGACGCCGGTTCAACTCGTCGTCGCGGGACCCCGTGCGGACGGGTTATCCGCGCCTCGGCCACGAGCTGAAACGACTACTCTCGCCCGTTGGATGGACGAGTCACGGGAGATCGTGCAGGTCACGGGCCTGCGCAAGCGCTATCGCGCCGAAGGGCCAGAGGCGGTCGCGGGGATTGACTTCGCTGTACGCGAGGGCGAGATCTTCGGCCTGCTCGGCCCCAACGGCGCCGGCAAGACGACGACGATCGGGATCGTCACCACGCGCGTGAAGCCAACCGGCGGCACGGCGCTCGTCGACGGCCATGACGTTGCCCGCGAGCCGGTCGAGGCGAAGCGGCGGATCGCGGTCGTGCCGCAGCTCTCCAACCTTGACCGCAGCCTCACCGCGATCGAGAACCTGACCTTCCACGCCGCCTACTTCGGCGCCGGCCGTCGTGAGCGCCGCCGCCGCGCGATGGAGCTGCTCGAGCGCTTCGGCCTCGGCGACCGCGCGAACGAGAAGGTCGGCAGATACTCCGGCGGCATGGCGCAGCGGCTGATGATCGCCCGCGCGCTGATGCACCAGCCGCTCGTGCTGTTCCTCGACGAGCCGACGACCGGCCTCGACCCGCAGTCGCGCCTGTTCCTGTGGGAGACGATGCTCGACCTGCGCGGACGCGGGACGACGCTCGTCCTGACGACGCACGACATGTCCGAGGCCGACCGCCTCTGCGACCGCATCGCGATCGTCGACCACGGCTCGATCATCGCGCTCGACACCCCCCGCGGCCTGCGCGGCGTGCTGCCGGCGACCGCCGGGATCGACGTCGTCTTGGAGAGCGAGGTCGAGCCTCCCGCCGAGGCGTTCCAGTCGATCGACGGGGCGGAGAAGGTCGAGGTCGGGTCGGCCGGCGAGGGCCGCTGGCGCGTGCGCGTCTACGGCGAGCATCCGCGCCTGGCGCAGGGCGCCCTCGCCGTTGCCCAGAACGGCGCGCTGACCGACGCCTCGCTGCTCGAGTTGCGCCGGATCGAGGGCAGCCTCGAAGACGTCTTCATGCACCTCACAGGACGGGAGATGCGGTGATGGGGAATCTGCGGCCGGGGGCCTTGATTCCCTTGGGAACGCTCGCCCAAGGGCTCGCCTTCCCGGTGATGGGGGATCTGCGGCCGGGGGCCTTGATTCCCTTGGGAACGCTCGCCCACGGGCTCGCCTTCCCTGGGGGAGGTCGCCGGTGAACACCCAGGCGAGTCAGCTGCGGACGTTCCTCGCGCTCTGCTCCCGCGACGTGTGGGTGACGGTGCGGCATGAGCCGGCCGGGTTCCTGATCCAGGCGCTCTTGCAGCCGCTCTTCTTCCTCTTCGTCTTCGGCCGCGTGCTGCCCGACATCGGCGCGGCACAGGGCAACTACGGCACGGCGCTGCTGCCGGGGATCATGGCGTTGACGCTCGTGTTGACGGCGCTGCAGAACACCGCGCTGCCGCTCGTGATCGAGTTCTCCTTCACAAAGGAGATCGAGGACCGCCTGCTGGCGCCGATCGGCGTCGCGTGGGTCGGGGCGCAGAAGATGCTGATCGCGGCACTGCGGGCGATCGTCGCGGCGGCGTTGATCCTGCCGCTCGGCGCGCTGATCCTGCCGGGAGGCGTCGACGTCGGCGCGATCCAGTGGGGGCTGCTGCTCGCTGTCGCGGTGCCGGGCGCGCTGACCGCGGCCGCGATGGGGCTCGTGCTCGGCACGGCCGTGCCGCCGCAGCGGATCTCGATCATGTTCGCGCTGATCCTCACCCCGCTGATCTTCACGGGCGCGACCTTCTACCCGTGGAAGTCGCTCGGCAGCCTGCAGTGGTTCCAGATCGTGACGCTGTTCAACCCGATGACGTACGTCAGCGAGGGGATGCGCTCGTCGGTGACCGACCTGCCGCACCTCGGCGGCGGCTGGATCGCGCTCGGCCTTGTCGTCACGCTCGTCGTCTTCTGGACGATCGGGCTGCTCGGCTTCCGCCGCCGGGCCGTCGCGTAGCGCAAGCAACGCGCCGCGCCGGCTCCGCCATCGGTGGCGTCGCCGGCGCGCCGACCGCGCGCTGTGGCGTTGCGGGCGCGCCGGCCACTGCGCGCCCGCCCCGCCTCGAACAGCTACTTCTTCACAACGATCTTGCCCGTCATCCCAGGGTGGATCGTGCAGCGGTAGCTGAACGTCCCCGCTTTGTTGAAGGCCACGGTGAACTTGCCGCTGCTGCGGTTGCCCGAGTGGAACGAGCTGCCCGTGACGTTGTGTGCGATGCCGTGGTCCTGCCAGCTCCACGTGACCTTGCTGCCGCGCTTCACGGTCACCGTTCCCGGCGAGAACGCGATGTTCTTCAGCACGACGGTTCTCGTCGCGGCCGCATGCGCGATCGGCGGGGCCGCGTCATCGCCGCCAGCGGGCGAAGCCGGGGGCGTGGCCGCACGTCCGCCAGCGACGACGACGGCGCTGAGGCACACGGCGGCAGCGCCGGTGAGCACGGCGGGGCGGAACAGTCGTGACATCTAGCAACTCCTTTTGCAGTCGGGTCCTCACCCCTCCTAGACGCCGCATCCCGCCCAACCTTCCCGCCATCTTGTGAACTTTCGGTCAATCGGGAAGGATCGGCCGGGCCTGGGATCTGAGGGGTATGCGCAAACGTCTCCTCCCAATCGCGTGCCTCGCTGGCGTCGCGGGCATCGGCGTCGCGGTCGTGCCGGAGCTGGCCACCGGCGACACGCCGCCGTCGACCGCGAGCTTCGAGGCGTACGACTTCGGCTTCAAAGATCCGACCGGCGCCAGAAGCGTGGCCATCGCGCCGGGCGGGACGGTGAGCTTCTCCTATCCGAGCGGGGAGACGATCCACGACGTCGACTTCAAGAAGCTGGAGCGGCAGCTGCACGTTCACGACGCCGGGGACGTACACGTTCGTCTGCGACATCCACCCCTCGATGACGGGGACGGTCGTCGTCAGCGACGACACCACGACGGCGCCGCCGACGACGACGGGCCCGGGTACGACCCAGACGGGCCCGGGCAACACGATCCCGACGACGCCCACCAGAACGACGCAGACCACGCCGACGAGAACGACGCAGACGACGCCGAGCAGAACGACGCCGTCGACCGGGGGCAGCACGACGGGCGGCGGCGGCATGGCGGGCGGCGGCAGCCCGGCCGGCGGCAACAGCGGCGGCACCGGCGGCGGCACGGGCGCCGCGCCCTCCACGGGCGGCCCCTCCAACCCGACGGCGACGCTGAGAACCGTCGCGCTGAACGTCACGCGCAGCCAGCACGGCGCGCGCGTCAGCGGCACAGTCAGACTCGGCAAGGCGCGCGCGAAGCTGCGCGTCGAGCTGCTGGGGAGCAAGGCGTCGCTGCATCTGAAGGGACACGGCCAGGCGGTCGTCGGCACGTTCAGCAAGGGCACGGCGAGCAGCGGCACGGTGTCGTTCACGGTCAAGCTCGGCGCCGCGGCGAAGCGCGCGCTCAGCGCGCACCACAAGCTCGCGCTGACGGTCCGCGTCACCGCGGCGCCGCTCGCCGGCGGCAAGGCGAGAACGGCGAGCAAGGCCGTCACGCTGCGAGCGGCCTAAGCCGCGGCAGTCGCGACGTTGCGCGCCGCTCGCTCAGCGGCAGTCGCGACGTCGCGCGCCGCTCGCCCAGCGGCGCTCGCCACGCGGCGCGCGCCACGCGGAGCGCCACGCGGCGCGCGCGACGCGCCACGGCCCACCCGCCGCGTTAGCCGAGGAAGCGCTCGCGCTTGAACCAGATGACGAGCGCGAGCGCTGCCGCGAGCGCGCCGCCGACGCCGAACACCGCGAAGGCGCCGAACGAGGTGATGTGGTTCACGAGCCAGCCGAAGTTCTGGCCGAAGAAGCCGGTCAGCGCGGTGATCGGCAGGAAGATCGTCGCGACCAGCGTCAGCTGCTTCATCACCGCGTTCATGCGGTTGGACGTGACCGACAGGTAGACGTCCATCAGGCCGGTCAGCAGGTCGCGGTAGGAGTCGACGAGGTCCGAGGCGCGGATCAGGTGGTCGTAGACGTCGCGGAAGTAGGGGCGCGAGCCGACTGACAGCCCCGGCAGCTCCTCGATCTGCTCGATCGCCCGCTGGGCGAGATCGCGCTGCGGCGTCAGCACCCGTCGCAGCGCGGCGAGCGAGCGCTTGAGGTGAAAGACCTCCTGCAGCTGCTCGTTGCTGGCGCGGAGGATGATCGTGTCCTCGAGGCTGTCGATCTTGTCGTCGATCTCCTCGAGCACGGGGAAGAAGGTGTCGGTGAGCGCGTCGAGGATCCGGTAGATGACGAACTCCTCGCTCTCGGGCTCGTCCTCCTGCCTCATCCGCGCCTGCAGGTCGTTAATCGCGCCGCAGTGGTCGCGCCGCACCGTCACGACCCAGTTGCCGCTGACGAGCAGGTGAACCTCGACGAGCGACGGGCGCGTCTCCTCGTCCTCGCGGCCGTGGCCGATGCCGTCAGCGCCGTAGAAGACGACCATCATGTGGTCGCCGTAGCGGTCGATCTTCGGGCGCTGTCTGAACTCGCGCGTGTCCTGCACCGCGAGCGGGTGCCAGCCGAACCTTCTCGCGAGATCGGTGATCTGCTCGTCGCTGGGGGAGACGACGTCGAGCCAGAAGAAGTGGCCGGCTCTCGTCAGCTCGCCGAGCAGTCCTTCGTCGATCGCGTCAAGGATGTACATGACGCTCGCGCACGGTAGAGCGCTCGACGGACGATCCCGCGCCAGCTAGCCGGATGGCCATCTGGCCGTGCTATGGCTGCATCAAGTCGGCCTGCGCGCTCGGGCGCTCAGGGCCGACGCGCAACGTCGCGGGCCGAGGTCCGCTGGCAGAGCCGGTCGTCAGCACACAGGCGCCTTGCACGAGCGTGACCGAAACTCGCGCCGTTCCCATCGGGTTGATCGGGCCGCTGGAGGTGTCGGCGTCGACGCATGCCGTGCCGCTGCCGCTGGGGGCCGCGAGGCGCAGGTCACGCGATCGCTCGCTCTGGTTGGTGACGATCAGGACGACCGGCCCGGCGCCGATCTCCCCGGGGGCCACGCCGATGCGCCCGTCAGTGACGCTGACGGCGATGTTGCGCGGTCTCGGGGGCCGCCGCTCGTTCGCATAGTCGCTGGACGAGCCGCAGCCGGCGACCAGCAGCAGGGCGACCCCCATCGCTCCCACCATCCGTTTCCGCATCGTGGCACTGATCTCCTCTTCGCTTCCCGTCCGGCCCTTCGTTCCGTCTGCGGGACCGCACCGCCCGCGGCGGTGCGCGAACCTTAGCCGACTGACCAGTCAATCGCTAGCCAATCCTCGCGGTATACCGAGGAATCGTGGCAATTGCCCGCAATATGTGGCAGCGCGCCGACGCGCCACCGGGTCCGTACGGCGATACGCGGCGATTGCGACGTCTACGTCGTGAGCGAGCGCAGAAACGCAACAGCTCCCGCGACCCCTGGAGCGTCGCGGGAGCTGTTGTCAGCGCTACGAGCGGGAGTGCGGCTAAGCGCCACCGTCGTCGGTCGAGCGGGTGGCTCCAACGAGCCGCTCCCGTTCGCCGGCAACGTCATGCAACGCCTGCTGAAGGCGCTCCCACGAGATCAGCTCGGCATCCTCGTACTCAGACCCGTCGAGGTCGTGAATGCTCTGCCGGTAGTCGGCCCACGCGGTGCGCGTGCGGTCGTCCAGCTCTCTGAGCTGGCGGTCGGTTTCGTGGTCGGCTGCGAACGTCGTCATCGGGCGCCTCCTTCCTTCGATGGTGCCCCCGTGCTGTTCACATCGTACCCATCGTCACGGTTGCCACATCGGTGCCAGCGGATGAAGCCGGCATGTCTGCTTGTACGGTGGCGCGGCCGCGATTGGATCAGAACGGCAGCTTGACGACCTCGGCGCGCGCCGCGCCGGCCGTCACGACGCAGCCCAGCGCGGCCTCGCGGCGGACGAGCGCGAGCGCGATCGGGCCGTGGAGGGGAGAGGCCGCGACGCTGCCGACGACGCCGACTCGCTTGCCGCCGAGCTCGAGCTCGGTGCCGCGCTCGACCGGCTCGCTCAGCCGCAGGCCGCACAGGCGCCGGTTGGGCTTGCCCTTGTAATAGAGGCGCGCGACCGTCTCCTGGCCGACGTAACAGCCCTTCGTGAAGGAGACCGCGCGCTCGTTGAGGCCGGCCTCCTGCGGGATCGTCGCGTCGTCGAGGTCGATGCCGTAGCGCGGCCGCCCGTGCTCGACGCGCACGACCTCGGCGCTCTCTTCCGAGACCGGCAGCGCCCCGCGCGCGACGAGCGCCTGCTTGAGCGCCTCCGTCTGCGCGCTGTCGAGCAGCAGGTCGACGCCGAGGTCGGTCGCGATCAGGCGCGCCGGGATGCCGTCGATCGCAGCCACGACGTGGTCGTGCTCCGCCTCGCCGAGCGCGCCTGCCGCGTCGCCGAGCACCGCGCGCGACTGGCCGCCGACGAGCGACAGCAGGCCGCGCTCGAGCGTCCGTCTGTGCAGCTCGGCGTCGAAGCCGATGCTGAAGCGCCGGATCATCGTGAACAGCTCCTGCAGCGCGACGCGCTCGGTGTCGAGCAGCAGCTCGTCGCCGGCGTCGAGCACGCGCAGGTCGCCGAGCATCTTCCCCTTCGCGGTGAGGAAGGCGGCGTAGGCGCCGCGGCCGGGCTGCAGCGCCTCGACCTCTTGGGTCACCTGGCCCTGGAGGAATCTCTTCGCCTCGCCGCCGCTGAGCGCGAGCTTGCCGCGCTCGGAGCGGTCGACGAGCCCAGCGCCGTTGCGGACGGCGCGCTCCTCGTCGCTCATCTGCTCGGTGGTCGACATGCGAGAGCAGGATAGAACGGGCGGGCGGACGCTCGTAGGACGAAGGTCATACGGCGCCCATTTCGGTGTTTGTCGACGCCTGAGGTTTAGGCATGCCATAATCTCGCTCGTGGTCTCACCAGCATCGCAACCGCACTCGACCGCAGTCGAGGATTACGCCAAGGCGATCTACGCCTTGGAGACTCGCTCCGGCGGCGCGGTCTCCAACAACGCGCTCGCCGAGCGGCTGGGCGTGACGCCCGGATCGGCGTCGGGGATGGTGCGCAAGCTCGACGAGCTCGGCCTCGTCACGCACGTGCCGTACAAGGGCGTCGTGCTGACCGAGCCGGGCCGCAAGGTCGCGCTCGAGATGCTGCGCCACCACCGGCTGCTGGAGCTCTACCTGGCCGAGTCGCTCGGGCTGCCGTGGGACCGCGTCCACGCCGAGGCGGAGGTGCTTGAGCACCACATCTCAGAGGAGCTCGAGGAGCTGATCGCGGCGAAGCTCGGCAACCCGACGCACGACCCGCACGGCGACCCGATCCCGACGCGCGAGCTGGTGCTCGAGGAGTCGCCGAGCGAGAGCCTCGCGGCGCTGGAGGTCGGGGCGCGCGGGCGCTTCACGCGCATCTCCGACCAGGACCCGGCGATGCTGCGCTACCTCTCCAACCGCGGGATCCGCCCCGGCGACGACTTCGTGGTGGTCGACAAGCAGCCGTTCGGCGGCCCGTTGTTCGTCCGCTTCCACCCAGCGACAGGGAGGGCGGAGGCCGCCAGGGCAGGTGCGGCCGCCACGGCCGACGTCCACGTGCTCGGCGGCGCGCTTGCCGCCGCGATGCGGGTGGAGGTCGCCAGGTGAGCCCGCCCCCGCCTCCTCCCCCGCCGCCGTCGATTGCCCCGGGGGAGGCCGCCGGCGCCGTCGCGCTCCCCGCGCCGACGGCGCTGCAGAGGATCCGCTCGAGGCGGGGGCTGAAGGGCATCCTCCCGTTGCTGGGGCCGGCCTTCGTGGCGGCGATCGCCTACGTCGACCCCGGCAACTTCGCGACGAACATCGACGGCGGCGCGAGCTACGGCTACACGCTGCTGTGGGTGATCCTCGCCGCCAACCTCGTCGGCATGCTGATCCAGACGCTGTCGGCGAAGCTCGGCCTCGCGACCGGGCGCAACCTCCCCGAGCTGTGCCGCGAGCGGCTGCCCAAGCGCGCGAGCGTCGGGCTGTGGATACAGGCCGAGCTGATCGCGATGGCGACCGACATGGCCGAGTTCATCGGCGCGGCGATCGCGCTCAACCTGCTGTTCGGCGTGCCGCTGTTCGTCGCCGGGCTGCTGACCGGCGTCATCGCGTTCGGGATCCTCGCGCTGCAGCAGAGGGGCTTTCGCCGCTTCGAGCTGGTGATCGGCGGGATGCTCGGCGTGATCCTGCTCGGCTTCCTCTACGACACGCTGCGCGTCGGCCCCGACGCGAGCGGCGTCGCGAGCGGCTTCCTCCCGGGCTTCGCCGGCGGCGACTCGGTCCTGCTCGCCTGCGGCATCCTCGGCGCGACCGTGATGCCGCACGTGATCTACCTGCACTCGGCGTTGACGCAGCGCCGCATCCCGGTCGAGAACGACGAGGAGCGCCACCGCCTCTTCCGCTTCCAGACCGCTGACGTTCTGCTCGCGATGGGCGTCGCCGGCATCGTCAACATGCTGATGCTGATCATCGCCGCGGCGCTCTTCCACGGCTCCGCGCTCGCCGGCGTCGACTCCCTCGAGGGCGCCTATCACGGCTTCGACGTGCTGATCGGCGGCGGCGCCGCGCTCGCCTTCGCGCTCGCGCTGCTCGCATCGGGCTTCGCCAGCTCGTCGGTCGGCACCTACGCCGGCCAGGTGATCATGTCGGGCTTCATCAACCGCACGGTGCCGCTCGCGCTGCGGCGGCTGGTCACGATGACGCCGGCGCTGGTCGTGCTGGCGATCGGCGTCGACCCATCGCGCGCGCTCGTGATCAGCCAGGTGATCCTCTCGTTCGGGATCCCCTTCGCGCTCGTGCCGCTGATCATCCTGACGAGCCGGCGCGAGGTGATGGGAACGCTCGTCAACCGCCGCATGACGACGGTCGTCGGCTGGGCGATCGCCGGCGCCGTCATCGCGCTCAACGTCTTCCTGCTGTACCAGACCTTCTTCGGCTAGCGGTTTTGCGCGGCCCGTCGCGGAGCGCGGAGGGTAGTCTTCGCCCCATGCCCCTCGCGGACACCTTCCAGCAGATCGTCGACTCGCTTCCGGACGACTGGACCGACCTCGAGCTCGACCTGCGGCTTGTCGACGAGACGCGCTACGTCGATGCCGCGACCTACCTCGTCACGTGCAACGCCCAGCCGTACTCCAGACACGACTGGCATTGGCGGCTGCTCGTCGCGCATCGCTTCGGCCACGCGGCGGCGGTGCCCGCAGTCCACGGCGCCCTGAGACTGCTTGACGACGCGGGCATAGGCGGCGAGCTGGCGTTGCGCGAGGTGCGCAGCGGCCGCGTCGAGGTGACGCAGATGTGGGGTCGCCCGGAGTCGGTCCGGCGCGAGTTCCGCGAGCTGCGCGCCCAGTAGCGCCCGCCGGCAACCGCGACGCTGGCCGCGCGATTGCGGTCTACTGCTGCTCGACGCGCTGAGGGAATCGTGAACGGAGAGTGTGCGGATGATCGCCGTGGTGACGGGTGCTTCGAGCGGCATAGGAGAGGCGACCGCGCGCCGGCTGGCGCGCGACCCGCAGACAAGACTGGTGCTCGTCGCGCGCCGCGCCGACCGGCTTGAGCGGCTCGCGAGCGAGGTGGGGGGCGCGACCGTCGTCGCCGTCGACCTGACTGAGGACGGCGCGCCCGCGCAGGTGCGCGAGGCGGTCGAGCGCGACCACGGCGGCAGAGTGGAGTTGCTCGTCAACAACGCGGGCGTCGGCTCGCGGGCCAACTTCGGCGACCCCGGCAACGGCTTCGCCGAGGTCCGCTCGGTGATGGCGCTCAACTTCGACGCCGTGCTGCGGCTGACCGAGGAGCTGCTGCCGCTGCTGCGCGCCTCGGCGCCGTCGTCGATCGTCAACGTCTCCTCGACCGCGGGCCGCGTCGCGCGCGGCGGCAACGGCGCCTACTCGGCCGGCAAGTTCGCGCTCGCCGGCTGGTCCGACGCGCTCTACTACGAGGAGAAGCCCAACCGCGTCCACGTCGGCCTCGTGCTGCCGGGCTTCGTCGCGACCGAGGGCTTCCCGCAGAAGCAGCTCGTCGACAAGCCGACGACCCGCTGGATCGTCTCGAGCCCCGACAAGGTCGCGCAGGCGATCATCGACGCCGGCCCTGGCGGCAAGGCGGAGCGCTACGTCCCGCGCCCCTACGCGCTCGCCGCCGCCCTCCGCGTCGTCGCCCCCGGCCTGGTCCGCCGCACCCTGGCGCGCGGCGTGGTGCACTGAGCGGCGGGTGGGCTCGCTCAGTCGTCGCTGAGCGCGGCTTGGGCGTTGTTGGCGATCGTGGGGTCGTAGCGGGGGTCTTCGCGAGGGAGGCCGCCGAGGGGGCGGCCTGGGGGGAAGACCTGTTGCTGGTTCGCATCGAACTGGCGCTCGATCGTCGCCTGGTCGAGGCGGGGGAACATCGTCTTGAGGTCGCTGAGGCTCGACGGCGGGTCGACCTGGGCGGTCGCGTAGCCGCGCACGAGCCCGCGGACGGTGGCGCGCGCGACGCTCGGGTCTTCTCTGAGGTCTTCGCGAGTCGTCGTGAGCACCAGCGACGGAGCGCGGGCGCCGCTGGTGTCGGCGCGCAGCGCCATCACGCCGACGAGGTCTCTGTGGGCGCTCAGCGTCGCGGCGTCGAGGGCGGCGAACTGGGCCCTGTTGCTCTCCAGCGCGCGCAGGCCGGCGTCGGGGGCGCGCGGTCGCTTCAACGTCAGCGTCACGCCCTCGGCCTCGTCGAAGCCGCGCTGGACCGTCGTCGCGAGCGGGGCGTCGAGCGCGTCCGGGGCGCCGGCGAGCACGATCGTCGCGTCAGCGTTCGGGCGG
The DNA here is from genome assembly GCA_036499225.1 of Conexibacter sp. Taxonomy (GTDB): domain Bacteria; phylum Actinomycetota; class Thermoleophilia; order Solirubrobacterales; family Solirubrobacteraceae; genus Conexibacter. Next base: position 59,149 of record DASYEC010000079.1, on the reverse strand, counting down.
TCCGGGAAGCCCGCGCCGCCGCACGCGGCAAGCAGCGCGACGAGCGGGAGGAGCGGGATCAGACGGCGCATCGGGGCCCGAAGGATGGCAGGTGCGCCACGGGGGAGAGGGCTCACGGCGCCGCGGTTCTAGACTCCCCGCATGCCGCGCCGGGTCACTTTCAGCCGTAACCTCACGCTCTCGCTGTCGCGCTCGTGCCAGTGCTACTGCAAGTACTGCGCCTTCTCGACGCACCAGGCTCACCTGCACGACCCAGACGAGGTCGAGCGGATCATCGACGGCGCCGCACGGCGAAACGTCAAGGAGCTGCTGGTCCTCACTGGCGAGAAGCCCGAGGTCAACCCGCTCGTCGCCAGAAGGCTGGCCGACTACGGGCATGAGGACTTCACCTCCTACGTCGTCTGGGCCTGCGAGCGCGCGCTCGAGCGCGGGCTGCTGCCGCACACCAACCTCGGCGTGCTCAGCCGCGAAGACCTCGGCCGCCTGCGCGAGGTGACCGCCTCCCAGGGACTGATGCTCGAGTCGATCTCCGAGCGGCTGATGGAGACCGTTCACGCCGGCTCGCCGACGAAGCACCCGCAGGTCCGCCTGCAGACGATCCGCGACGCGGGCGCGCTGAGAATCCCCTTCACCTCCGGGATCCTCGTCGGGATCGGCGAGACCGAGGAGGAGCGGATCGCGTCGCTGGAAGCGCTCGCCGCGGTTCATGCCGAGCACGGGCACATCCAGGAGATCATTCTTCAGAACTTCGTCCCGCACGACCGTTACTACGGCAGAGACGTCGGCGCGATCGCCGACCAGGCGGCGAAGGACTACTGGCGCACCGGCGTCGCGGACGGCCGGCCCGACCTGCCGCTGCCCGAGTGGGCCTCGCCGGTGACCGTCCGGGACATGAAGCGGCTGGTGCAGGAGACGCGGCGGCTGATGCCCGACGTCGGCATCCAGATCCCGCCGAACCTCGCCGACTGGTGGGACGAGCTGCTCGCCGCCGGCGCGACCGACCTCGGCGGCCTCTCCGCCAACGGCGACCACATCAGCCCCGAGCACCCCTTCCCGAGCCCGCATCAGATCCGCAAGAGACTTCAGGCGAGCGGGATGGCGCTGACCGAGCGCCTCTGCGTCTACCCGCAGTACATCGACAGCGAGTGGATGTCACAGGGCGTGCTCGACGTCGTGAAGGCGAAGTACTGGAGCTTCATCCCGCGCCGCGGCTCGGGCCGTACCGAGGCGCCGTTCGCGATCAACAGCGACCTCGTCGGGCCCGCGGTCGAGAAGGCGCGCGACGGCAAGGCACTCGACGAGCGGGAGCTGACGGCGCTGTTCGCCGAGCGGCGACCCGAAGCCGTCGAACAGATCCGCATCGCGGCCGACGAGCTGCGCGCCGAGCTGGCCGGCGACCTCGTCACCTTCGTCGTCAACCGCAACATCAACATCTCCAACGTCTGCACGGTCGGCTGCGCCTTCTGCGGCTTCGGCCAGGGCAAGCGCAGCCCTGACGCCTACCAGCACGACGAGCCCGACTTCGTGCGGCGCGTCGAGGAGGCCGTCGAGTACGGCGCGACCGAGCTGTGCATCCAGTCCGGGATCCATCCTGACTGGGACTTCGACGAGTACCTGCGCTGGCTGCGCGTCGCCAAGCGGGTCGCGCCCCAGCTGCACCTGCACGCGTACTCGCCGATGGAGATCGCGCACATGCAGGACATCTCGGGGCTGCCGCTGAGCGAGATCTTCGCCCGCCTCAGCGACGCCGGCCTCGGCTCGACGCCCGGCACCGCCGCCGAGGTGCTGCACGACGGCGTGCGCGAGCGGATCTCTCCGAACAAGCTGCCGGTCGCGCGCTGGGTCGAGGTGATCGAGGCGTCGCACGCCGCTGGGATGCGCTCGACCTCGACCGTGATGTTCGGCCACATCGAGGAGCCGTGGGAGCTCGCCGAGCACATGCGCGTGATCCGCGAGCTGCAGGAGCGGACGGGCGGGATCACCGAGTTCGTGCCGCTCTCCTTCATCCCCTTCCAGACGCTGCTGGGCCGCACACACGGCGTCGAGGAGATCACGCGGGAGGACAACCTCAAGCACACCGCCGTCTTCCGCCTCGCGCTCGGCCAGACGATCCCCAACGTCCAGGCAAGCTGGGTCAAGATGGGCCTCGAGGTGGCGACCGAATCGCTGCGCTGGGGCGTCAACGACCTCGGCGGGACGCTGATGGAGGAGTCGATCAGCCGCCTCGCCGGCAGCCAGCACGGCACCAAGCTCGACCCCGACCAGCTGATCGACGCCGCGCATCGCGCCGGCCGCCCGGCCGCCGAGCGCACGACCCTCTACGAGATCCGCGCGCGGCACGGGCTCGTCGCGGCGGCGTAGCTCCGTGATCGGGCCCCCATCTGGGGGGAAAGCGGTGCGCTGTGGGTTCTCATGGCCGGATGCGGGCAGGATCCTCATCGCGATGCCGTGCGAGACCGCCTGCTTCTTGCCCGCCGACAGCGGCGCGCTAGTCGCCGCGGCGCTCGCCTGCCCGGCATGCCTCTCCTCGGCCGTCCGGTGGTCGTTGGCCGGCGGGCGCTACGATCGCTGGGCGACATGCGCCTGCACGGTCTGCGGTCACGAGCGTGACCTCTTCCTCACGCCCGAACAGGCGCTGCGCCTGTCGCTCCACCGGAGATGCCCGCTCGACCTGACGTTCCACTCGCCCGACCTGCTGACCGCGTTCTGAGCAGCGAGGCTCCCCTGCCGCCACGGCCAGCCCACGAGCCGAGCCTCTTCGCCGGCGTCGAGCCGCTTGAGGTGTTCGTCGACCTGCTCTCCGAGATCGAGAGCGACACCACGTCGAGCGAGTTCTACCACCGCATCTGCGAGGCGATCTGCCGCCTCACGACGATGACGCGCGCGGCGATCTTCCTCTACGACGCCGGCCGGATGCGCGTCCGCGCCGTCGGCTCGCACGGGATCTCCTTCACGCGGCTGGCAAAGCTGCGCCCGACGCTGCACGACGCGCCGATCGCCCAGCGCGCGCTGCTGGAGGACCGCGTGATCGTCGTGACCTCGGACGAGATCGACAGACAGGTCCCGCCCGACTACGCGAAGCTGCTCGGGATCACGGCGCTCGTCTGCACGCCGCTCGCCGCCGCCGGCCACCGCTACGGCGTGATCGTCGCCGACCGCGGCGCCGGCGACTTCGACCTCAGCGACGGCGAGCGCCACCTGATGTGGACGCTTGGCAAGACCGCCGCGCTCGCCGCGACCGCGCGCAACGCGACCCGCCAGCAGGAGCGCACCCGCCGCCTCGGCGAGCGGATCGACCTCGCGCGCGAGATCCACGAGCGCGTGATGCAGCGGCTGTTCGGCGTCTCGCTCGTGCTGAGCGCCGAGAGCGACCTGTCGCCCGAGCTGCGCGAGCGCTGCCGCACCGAGATGGGCGACGCGCTCGCCGACCTGCGCTCGGCGCTCGAGCGGCCGCTCGCGCCGATGGCGTACGAGACCGGCACGACGCTGCGGGCCGAGCTGGAGCGCCACGCGCGTGAGACGGCGCTGCCGATCGTGCTCAGATGGGACGACGGCGTCGAGGTCCCGCGCAAGCTGGAAGGCTTGGCGCAGTCGGTCCTCGGCGAGGCGCTGCGCAACGTGCGCAAGCACGCCGACCCCTCGCGCGTCGCGGTGACGGTCGACTGCGAGCAGGAGTTCTTCTCCCTGGAGGTCCGCAACGACGGCGTCGTCGCCAACGGCAACGGCGGGGTCGCCAAGAGCGGCGGCATGGGGCTCAGGCTCGCCGCCTTCGAGGCGCTGCAGCATCACGGCTTCGTCGAGTTCGGCCCCGAGCAGGGCGCTACGCCGCCCGGCTGGCGGGTCCGGCTCGTCGTCCCCGTCGTGTCCGACATCGAACTGGAGGACGCATGAGCATGCGAAAGGCTGCGCCCCGGGGGCTTGCCTTCCGGGCGAGCGCTCGCAAGGGGCTCCCGCCCGCGGGCGAGGTGACTCGATGAGCACGACGAGCTTGCCGGCCGGGATCGACTCCGAGCGGCGGCTGCGCGTGCTCGTCGTCGACGACCACGACGTCGTCCACTGGGGCTTCCGCCTGCTGCTCGGCGAGCAGAAGTGGGTCGAGCGCTGCGTCGCCGCGAGAAACGCGCGCGAGGCGCTAGAGCTGACGAAGCGCTACCGGCCGCACGTCGCGCTCGTCGACCTGTTCGTCGGCGACGAGTCGGGCGCCGACATCTGCGAGTCGATCCGCTCCTCCTCGCCCGAGACGCGCGTGCTGCTGATCTCCGGCGCCGGCCGCATCTCCCCGCACGCGGCGAAGGCCGCTGGGGCGTCGGGCTTCGTCTCCAAGGACTGGGGCGCCCACGACGTCGCGATGGCGGTGCGGATGGTCGGCCTCGGGATGACGATGTTCCCGCCGCAGGCCGACCAGCCCTCGACGCTCCTGTCCGAGCGCGAAAGGGAAGTCCTCGACCTGATCGCGACCGGCTCGACCAACCGTGAGATCGCCGAGGAGCTGTACCTCTCGCCGCACACGGTCAAGGAGCACACGAGCGCGCTCTACCGCAAGCTGAAGGCCCGTAACCGGGCCGAGGCCGTGCAGCGCGCGCAGCGCATCGGGCTGCTCGGCTGAGGGTGCGCGAGGCCCTTTTGGGCCTCGTTTGAGCGGCCTCGCGCCGACGCTACACCTTCTCCCTGCAAACGTCACATAAGCCCCACGGCGGTCCGTCGTGACCCCCCCACCCGGGGGGAGCGAAGTTCGACGGGCCTGGAAGGTGCCAGGGGGCCACTGAAACATGCGGACCGTGAGCGACCCGAAGACCGCTGTGCTCTTCCCTGGCCAGGGAAGCCAGACCCCGGAGATGCGCGACCTCGTCGCCGCGGCCCGGCCCGACCTGCTCGAGCTCGCGATCGAAGTCGTCGGCGACGACCCGTTCGCGCGCGTCGAGGACGGCACCCGCTTCGCGCAGCCCGCGATCTACTGCGCCAGCGTCGTCGCATGGGAGAAGCTCGCCGCCGGCGGGATCGAGGCCGACGTCGTCGCCGGCCACTCGCTCGGCGAGCTCGCCGCGCTCGTCGCCGCCGAAGCGCTCAGCGCCGAGGACGGCCTGCGTCTCGTCGCCACGCGCGGCCGCCTGATGCAGGAGTCGGGCGAGCGCAAGGGCGATGGCTCGATGCTCGCGCTGCTGGGCTCCGGCGCCGCCGAGCGCGCCGCCCAGGTCGCTGAGCCGCACGACCTCACGGTCGCCAACGACAACGCGCCCAACCAGGTCGTGCTGTCGGGCAGCAGAAACGCCTTCGAGGCCGCGACGCAGACCGCCAAGGGCCTCGGCCTGCGCGCCGTGCCGCTGCCGGTCACCGGCGCCTTCCACTCGCCCTACATGGCCGAGGCGGTTGCAGAGTTCGAGGCCGCCCTTGCCGCCGTCGAGTTCGCGCAGCCGCAGATCGCCGCCATCAGCTCGATCACGACGCAGCCGTTCGACGACGTCGCCGCCCGCCTCGCGGACGCGCTGACGAAGCCGGTCCGCTGGCGCGAGACGCTGCTCGCGCTCAACGCCGACGGCGTCACCCGCTTCGTCGAGACCGGCCCGGGCAAGGTCCTCACCGGCCTCGTGCGCCGCACCGTCGCCGACGCCGAGGCGCTGACGGGCGAGCAGCTGGAGGCCGCGAGTGCCTGACCAGGCCGCTGCCGCGCTGCTCGCCGGCCTCGGCGCGCCGTCGGCGGCGAACGGGCGCGGCGCCGCGCTGCGCTCGGTCGCGACGGTGCTGCCCGAGACGGTCGTCGGCAACGACGCCGTCGGCGAGCGGATCGGCGCGAGCGACGACTGGATCTACACGCGCACGGGCATCCGTGAGCGCCGCGTCGCACGGCCCGAGGAGCGCCTGTCGGACTTCGCCGCGGCCGCCGGCCAGCTCGCGCTCGACCGCGCCGGCATCAGGGGCGGCGAGGTCGACCTCGTGCTCGTCGCGACGATGACGCCCGACGAGCTGACGCCGAACGCCGCGCCGCTTGTCGCGCACGCGCTCGGCGCCGACGCCGCTGGCGCAATCGACGTCGGCGCCGCCTGCACCGGCTTCCTCTCCGCGCTCGCGCTCGCGACCGCCCAGATCGAGAGCGGCCGCGCCGACCGCGTGCTGACGATCGGCGCCGACTTCATCAGCCGCATCACCGACCACGACTCCAGAGCGACGGCGATGCTGTTCGCCGACGGCGCCGGCGCGGTCGTCGTGACGGCAGCTGCGCCCGGTGACGTCGCCGAGCTCGGCTCGATCGGCCCGATCCTGCTGCGCGCCGACGGCAGCGACCCGTCGATCCTGCGCGCGACGCACGACGAGAGAACGCTGCAGATGGACGGCCACGAGACCTTCAAGCAGGCCGTCAACCGGATGACCGAGGTGACGCGCGAAGCGGTCGCCGCGGCCGGGCTGACGCTCGAGCAGATCGACCTGTTCGCTTACCACCAGGCGAACAGCCGCATCGTGCGGGCGATCGGCGAGCGGCTCGGGCTCGACCCCGAGCGGGTCGTCAACTGCATCGAGAAGACCGGCAACGTGTCGGCCGCGTCGATACCGCTCGCGCTCGACGCGGCGCGCGCCGACGGCCGCCTTCGTCCCGGCTCACGTGTCCTGCTGAGCGCCTTCGGCGCCGGCCTGACCTGGGGCGGCGGCGTGATCGAATGGGGAGGAACCCTTTGAGCCAGACCGCTGTACCTCGTAGGGGCTGCGCCCTTGTGACCGGAGCCTCTCGCGGGATCGGCGCTGCCGTCGCGCGCGGCCTCGCCGAAGACGGCTGGCCCGTCGGCGTCGCGTACCACAGCGGCGTGGAGGCGGCCCAGGCGGTCGTCGGCGAGATCGAGGCCTCGGGCGGCCAGGCGATCGCGCTTGGCGGCGACATCGCCGACCCGGCGACCGCCGACGCCTACTTCATGGCGCTCGAGGAGCGTTTCGGCACCGTCCACGTGCTCGTCAACAACGCCGGAGTGACACGCGACAACCTCTCGCCGCAGATCGGCGACGAGGACTGGGCGACCGTGATCGAGACGAACCTCAGCGCGGCCTTCCGCATGACCCGCCGCGCCGTCCCGCAGATGCTGCGAGCGCGGCACGGCCGGATCGTCAACATGGCCTCGGTCGTCGGCCTGCGCGCTAACCCCGGCCAGGCGAACTACGCCGCCTCCAAGGCCGGCCTGATCGCGATGACGAAGACGGTCGCGGCCGAGGTCGCGCGCCGCGGCGTGACGGTCAACGCCGTCGCGCCCGGCTTGATCGACACGGACATGACGTCTGAGCTCGACGGCGACCTGCTGAAAGTTGTCCCCGCACGCCGGCAAGGCACCGCTGAGGAGGTCGCGGCATGCGTTCGCTTCCTTGCCTCCGACGGCGCCAGCTACGTAACGGGTGCAACGCTCAGCGTCGACGGCGGTATGTCCGCATAGACCTATTCGCCCCACCACAGGAGAACAACAACATGGCAACTGCAACACCTGAGGCCGTCGAGAGCCGCATCGTCGAGGCGCTCGCCTCGTTCGGCCCCGACGTCGAGCAGGTCACGCGCACCGCGACCTTCGAGGAGCTCGACATCGACTCGCTCGACCTCGTCGAGCTCGCGCAGATCGTCGAAGACGAGTGGGGCGTCGAGCTCAAGGGCGACGACATGAAGGGCCTCAAGACGGTCGGCGACGCGATCGACCTCGTGGTAGCGCGGGCCTCCTGATGAAGCGACGCGTCGTCATCACCGGCGTGGGCGCCGTGTCCCCGCTGGGGGTCGGAGCCGAGCCGCTGCTGCGACGCTGGGCAGCAGGGGAGGTCGGCATCCAGGACGGAGAGGGCGCCTGCCGCGAGTTCGTCGGCAAGGAGCACCTCTCGGTCAAGGAGGCCCGTCGCAACGACCGCTTCGCGCAGATGGCGATGATCGCCAGCGACGAGGCGCTCGCGCAGGCCGGCTGGATCGATGAGAAGCCGTACGAGTCCGACCGGATCGCCTGCATCCTCGCGACCGGCATCGGCGGGCTCGGCTCGCTCGAGGACCAGCACGACATCCTGCGCGACAAGGGCCCCAAGGCCGTCTCTCCGCTGTCCGTCCCGCTGTTCATGGTCAACGCCGGCACCGCCGCGCTGTCGATGCGCCACGGCCTGCGCGGGCCGTCCTTCCAGGTCGGCTCCGCCTGCGCGTCTGCCGGTCATGCGATCGGCACGGCCGTGCGGATGATCCAGACCGGCGACGCAGAGGCGGTCGTCACGGGCGGCGCCGAGGCGACGCTGACGCCGCTCGCGCGGTCGAGCTTCGTCGCCGCGAGCGCGATGTCCCCGACGGGCATCTCGCGCCCGTTCGACGCGCGCCGCGACGGCTTCGTGATGGGCGAGGGCGCCGGCGTGCTCGTGCTCGAGGACGAGGAGCGCGCGCTCGCGCGCGGCGCCACGGTCCTCGGGACGGTCGTCGGCTACGCGACGACCTCGGACGCGTACCACATCACCGCGACGCTGCCCGAGGGCACCTACGCCGCGAAGGCGATCGAGCGCGCGCTCGCCGACGCCGGGCTGACGCCCGGCGACATCGACTACATCAACGCGCACGGCACCTCGACCGAGCTCAACGACGCGGCTGAGACGACGGCGATCAAGCTGGTCTTCGGCGACGCAGCCAAGGACGTGCCGGTCTCGTCGCTGAAGTCGTCGACCGGCCACCTGCTCGGCGCCGCTGGCGCCGTGGAGGCGATCGCGACCGTGCTCGCGATGAACGCGCGCACGATCCCGCCGACGCTCGGGCTCGAGCAGCAGGACCCGCAGCTCGACCTCGACTACGTGCCCGGTCAGTCGCGCAGCTTCACGCCGCGGAACGGAAAGCCGAAGGCGCTGTCGAACTCCTTTGGATTCGGCGGTCACAACGTAGTGCTGTGTCTGGAGGGAAGCGCATGAGTGCAGTAGCGGCAACCGCGACCGACGAGCGGCTCACCCCGCACGAGCGGATCGAGCTGCTCTGCGACGAGGGGTCCTTCGAGCAGGTCCGCTCCGGCGTCATGTCGCCGAAGCTGGGCAGCCGTGCCCGTGAGGGCGACGGCGTCGTCGGCGGCCTCGGCCGCATAGACGGCCGCCCGGTCGCCGTCTACGCGCAGGACGCGAAGTTCCTCGGCGGCTCGCTCGGGGCGGCGCACGCCGACACGATCAACCGCGTGATGCAGCTTGCTGGGCGCGCGCGCGTGCCGGTCGTCGGCTTCATCGAGTCGGGCGGCGCGCGGATGCAGGAGGGGACCGCGGCGCTCGGCGGCTACGCCCGGATCTTCCGGCAGAACGTCCTCTTGACCGGCGTGGTTCCGCAGATATCGGTGATCGGCGGCCTCTCGGCCGGCGGCGGCTGCTACTCGCCCGCGCTGACCGACTTCGTCGTGATGACCGAGAACGCCGCGATGTTCCTGACCGGCCCGGGCGTCGTCAAAGACGTGATGGGCGAGGACGTCAGCGCTGCCGAGCTCGGCGGCCGCAAGGTCCACGAGAAGAACGGCGTCACCGACCTCGTCGCCGCTGACGACGTCGGCGCCGCGCACGTCGCGCGCGGGCTGCTCTCGTACTTGCCCCAGCACGCTGGCGGGCGCCTGCCGCGGATCCTCGCGACCGACCCCGAGTTCGGCGACCCCGGCGCCGCGGTGCCGGACGACCCCCGCCAGGTCTACGACGTGCGCACGGTCGTGCGCGGGATCGTCGACGGCGGCTCGCTGCTGGAGATCGCGCCCCGGTGGGCGAGATCGATCGTGACCGCGTTCGCGCGGATCGACGGCCGGCCGGTCGGCGTGGTCGCCAACCAGCCGCGCTACATGGGCGGCGTGCTCGACGCGGAGTCCTCGCAGAAGGGCGCGCGCTTCGTCGAGACGTGCGACCGCTACGGGATCCCGCTGATGGTGCTCGTCGACACGCCCGGCTTCATGCCCGGCACGCGGCAGGAGCAGGCCGGCGTGATCCGCCACGGCGCCAAGCTCGTGCGCGCCTTCGCGGCGGCGACGGTGCCGCGCGTGACGGTCGTGCTGCGCAAGGCGTACGGCGGCGCGTACATCACGATGAACTCGAAGGACCTCGGCGCCGACATGGTGTTCGCATGGCCCAACGCCGAGCTTGGCGTGATGGGCGCGCAGCCGGCGGTCGGGATCATCCACCGCCGCGAGCTCGCAGCCGCCGAGGACCCGGCCGCGCTGAGAGCCGAGCTCGCCGCCGCGTACGCCGAGGAGCACCTCGGCGCGCAGGTCGCGGCGCAGGGCGGCTTCGTCGACGAGGTGATCGAGCCGCACGAGACGCGCCACCGGCTCGCCTGGGCGTTCAGCGCGATGGACGACCGTCGCGCGACCCGGAGCATCGACTGATGCTGACGCTGGAGGGACGCCGGTACGTGGTGACCGGCGTCCTGACGAAGGACTCGATCGCCTTCCACACCGCGCAGCAGCTGCAAGCGTTGGGGGCCTCGATCGTCTTGACGGGCTTTGGGCGCGCTCGGCGGCTGACCGAGCGGGTGGCGGCGAGGCTCGAGGGGGACGTCGAGGTGCTTGAGCTCGACGTCAACAACGCTGAGGACTACCCGGCGCTCGTTGACGCGCTCGAGTCGAAGTGGGGCGCGTTGGACGGCGTGCTGCACGCGGTCGCCTTCGCGCCCGAGGACGCGCTGGGGGGCAACTTCCTCAACACGCCGGCTGCGTCGGCGATGACGGCCTTCCAGACGAGCGCCTTCTCGCTGAAGGAGCTCGGCGTGGCGCTGCGGCCGCTGATGGTCAGAGCCGGCGGCGGCGCGATCGTCGGCCTCGACTTCGACGCGACGGTCGCCTGGCCGATCTACGACTGGATGGGCGTCGCGAAGGCGGCGCTGGAGTCGACCTCGCGCTACCTCGCGCGTGACCTGGGGCCGGACAAGATCCGCGTCAACCTCGTCTCGGCCGGTCCGCTGAAGACGGTCGCCGCGGGCGGCATCCCCGGCTTCCAGACGCTCGCCGACGCGTGGGGGCGCCAGGCGCCGCTCGGCTGGGACGTCGCCGACCCCGAGCCGGTCGCGCAGACGATCTGCTTCCTGCTGAGCGACTGGGCGCGGGCGATCTCCGGCGAGGTCGTGCACGTCGACGGCGGCTTCCACGCGATGGGCACCGCGCTGCTTGGCGCGGACGCGTAGCGTCCGGCGTTCGCGGCCAGCCGTCACACCAGAATCCTTCCTCGGGGGAGTAGCGTCGCTCGCTGGCGATCCCCCCCGAGGAGGCGATTCGATGAGCGCCACCGCAGGCCAGCTCGACATCGACGCGCTGAGACGCGCGATCGAGGCAAAGGACATCGCGGCGCAGGCGGCGATGTACGCCCCTGACGCGACGATCACGATGATCGACAACGAGCACCCGCCGGCCAACCCGATCACGTTAGAGGGCGCCGCGGCGATCCGCGCGATGCTCGACGACGTCTACGCACGCGACATGACCCACCAGGTCACCCACGCCGTCTGCGGTCCCGGCGGCGCCGCGTACACCGTCGCGTGCCGCTACTCCGACGGCATGAGAGTCGAGGTGGCAGCCGTCCTCGACGTGAGAGACGGCCTGATCACGCACCAGGAGGGCGTGCAGGCCTGGGATCCGGCGTAGCGCCCGCGGCCGCGCCGTGAATTTCCTGGCGCGGTTTGCGCAACCCCTCCGCTGAGCGCTCGTTGAGTGGTGTGAGAGCGCGCGCTCACACCTCCACCTGAGTCAATCGAAGGGGTTCAATGATGAGACGCATCCTCGCCGTCGGCGCGGCCGTTATCGCCTGCGCGGCCATAACCGCCTGCCTTGTCGGCACCGCTCAGTCGTTCGCCAAGCCTGCCAAGCACAAGGCGCCGGTTGCCGCGAGGTCCCACCACGTCGCGCCGTCGCTCGGCCGCTCCGACGACCTCACGCCGCAGATCCTGTTCGACTGCTCCTCAAGCCGCAGCGGCTACCTCACCCACCGCTACAGCGTCCGCGTGCTGTTGATGGCGCAGCGTGAGATCCCGTACGACGTCGCGAATTACACAAGCTGCCCGCAGGCGATCCGTCGCCAGGTGATTCGCTCCAATGCGCGCATATCGGTCTCGATTCATCGCAGCCGGCACGGCCGCGCAGTCGCCGGGCGCGTCGTCGTGCGCACGCTCGACGGGCACGAGGTCGACGGCCGCGTCGTCGGCAACCGCCAGGCCGCCGACTTCGCCGTGCTGCCGGGCGTCTACGTCGTGCGCGCCGACGGCCAGCCGCGCTGCTCGCGCCGCGTCAGCGCCAGCTCGTGGCGCACGACAAGCGTGCGCCTGCCCTGCGCCCGCTGAGCGCGCGCAGGGCACGGGGCCAGACCGCGAGTGGGCGGCCCAGCACCGCCCTCTCGCGCCGAGCTCAGCAGCGCCTCGGCCCGCGTCGCCAGTGCGACGCGGTCGACGCCGCCCTGCTTGTCAAGCCCGGTGAGCTGTCGAACGCGGTCTATGGGCGCCGCGCGCCACGACCCGCGACCCAGACCGCCGCGCGGCGGTCGTCTTCAGCGATACGGGTGAGCATGCGATCGTCATCCCCAGCGGCGTCACCACGCTGCACGTCGCCGCCGTGGGCGGCGCCGGGGGACAGGGCACGTACTTCGTCGACGGCGGCTCCGGGGCGAAGGTCACGGGCGACCTCGCCGTGCTCCCGGGCGATCGTCGCTACCTCGAGGTTGGCGGCAACGGAACCTCCGGCGAGAACTACGGCGGCGGTGGCGGCGGGGGCGGCGCGTCCGACGTGCGCACGCTGCCGGCCGAGTCGGGGCTGACGCCCACCGACTCGCGGCTGCTGATAGCCGCCGGCGGCGGCGGCTCGGGCCGCGGCTACGCCAACGGCGCTGCCGGATCGGCCGGGATCGGCGGCAACGGGAACACGGTGGGCGGCGCCTCCCGGCAGGGCGGATCGCCCACGTCCGGCGGCGGAGCGGCCGGCTTCCCCACGGGAACCGGCGCGGGCGGCGCCGCCGGCGCCGTCGACGGCTGGGGCGCGCCCGGGGCGTCCGGAGCGCTCGGCACCGGAGGCGCCGGGGCCTACATCGACGATTTCCACGCGCCGGCGCCCGGGGGCTACAACGGCGGCGGCGTGGGCGGCGGCTACGACAGCACCGTGTTCGGCATCGACTACTTCTCCTTCGGCGGTGGCGGTGGCGGTGGCGGCGGCGGTCTGAACGGCGGCGGTGGCGGTGGCGGCGTCGTGTTCAACCAGGGCACGGCCCGCGGCGGCGGCGGTGGGGGCGGCGGCTCGAACCTCGTCCCAGCGGGCGGCAGCGCGGCCACCGACGCGACCCGCCTGCCCAGCATCACCGTGGCCTTCGCCGACGGCGCCGCGCCCGTCGTGAGCCTCGACGCGGTCTCCGCACGAGCGGGGGCGGCAGCGGTGCTCACCGGCGGCAGCGGCACGATCCTCGGCGACGGCGACGTCACGATCAAGGTGTACGCGGGCCCGGCAGCGACCGGCGTCCCCGTCGCGTCCGTTCCCGCGAGCACCCGCACGGAGAACGGCGACTACTCCGCGCCGTTGCCCGCCCTGGCGGACGGTCAGTACACGGCTCAGGCGACGCAGGTCGACGGCGCCGGCAACGTGGGCATCAGCGTCGCGCGGACCTTCGTCTACGACGCCACCGAGCCCGTCGTGTCGATCACGGCGCCGGCGAACGACTCGATCACCAACGACGCGACGCCGCAGCTCGTGGGCGTCGCCGGCGCGACGGCCGGAGACGGCGCGAGCGTCACCGTCCAGGTCCGCGCCGTCGTCGGTGACGCGCTCGTCGAGACCGTGACGGGGCCGCGCGACGCCACGACCGGCGCCTACGCCTTCCCGGCGTCGCCGGCGCTGGGCGACGGCCTGTACAACGCGGCGGCCAGCCAATCCGACGCCGCTGGCAACGTCGGCGCCAGCTCGACGGCGGTGCAGTTCACGGTGGACATGCATGCGCCCGAGCCGACGCTGACCGCGCCGGCCGCTGGGCGCACGAACGACGCCACGCCGACGTTCGCCGGCACCGGCGGGACGGCTGGCGGCGATGCGAGCGGGGTCGTCGTCAGCGTCTTCTCGGGCACGACGACCTCGGGCACGCCCGTCACCACGCTGAACGGCAGCCGCGGCGATCACGACGGGCGCTACGAGCTGACCGCCACAGCGCCGTTGGCCGACGGCACCTACACGGTCCAGACGGCCCAGTCCGACGCCGCCGGCAACACGGGCACCACGACGCCGCGCACGTTCACGGTCGACACGACGGCGCCCGCGATATCGCTCACGGCCCCGGCGCCGGGCGCCGGTCCTTCGCCCACCTTCGCGGGGATCGGCGGCACCGCGCCCGGCGACAGCGCCGCCACGACCGTGACCGTCTGGACCGGCGCCAAGACGAGCGGAACGCTCGTCCAGACGCTCAGCGCTACGCGCGACCCGGCGACCGGCACCTTCAGCGTCACGGCCCCGTTCGCGCTGGCCGCCGGGACGTACACCGCCCAGGCGACGCAGGCCGACGACGTCGACAACCGTGGGACGAGCGCGGCGGTGACCTTCACGATCGGCGATGCGCCGCCGCTCATCCCGCCGGTGCTGTCCGTCACGACGCCGTCGCCCACGCCCGGTGACCACCACCGGGCGCCGGTCCTCAGCAAGGTCGCCCTCACGCACGCCCAGTTCCGCATCGGCGCCGCGTCCAGGCACGGACACACGCTGCCGCGCGGCACGACCCTGCGCTACCGGCTCAACGAGCGGGCGACGGTCACCGTCACCATCACCCGATCGGGTTCCTCGAAGGTCCTGGGGACCCTCACGCACCGCAGCGCCGCCGGCGCCGGCCACCTCGCCGTCAGCGGACGCCTGCACGGCAAGGCGCTGCGGTCCGGCCGCTATCGCATCACGATCCGGGCGACGGACGCCGCCGGGAGCCGCAGCGCCGCCAAGCGGCTCAGCTTCCGCGTGAGCTGAGCGCGGGCCGCTCCGGGACGCGAAGTCGCTGAGCGCGAGCTGTCAGCGGAAGAGGTCTTCGGATGCCGGGCGCAGCAGCGCGCTGACGCCGGGGCCGTCGTCGGGCCCGACGTGGTGGCCGAGGCCGCGGACGATCACGGCGGGCTGGCGGGAGTCCTTGCCGCGGGCGAGGTCGGCGGCGGCGGCGAGCTCGTCGGCGGTCGCGATCCAGGTCGCGCGCATCTCGCGCCCGACGCTGTCGTTGCGGCCGCGCCAGTCGTCGAGCGGGGCGACGCCCGCGATGCCGATCGCGACGTCGACCTGGCCGTGGCGCCAGGCGCGGCCGAACGAGTCGGTGACGATCACGCCGACCGTCGCGCCGGTCAGCTCGCGCAGCCGGGCACGCAGCGCGCGGGCCGAGGCGTCAGGGTCGCGCGGCAGCATGATCAGCGTGTCCGTCTCGCCCTCTGGCGCGTTGGAGGCGTCAACGCCCGCGTTGGCGCAGATGAAGCCGTGATGCGTCAGGCAGACCAGCACGCCGCGCTCGGCGCGCACGATCTCGCGCGTCTCCTCGAGCACGACCTGCACGTGGCGCGGGTCCTTGCCGCCCTGCTCGGCGGCGAGCGAGATCGCGCGCTCGCTCGGCACAACGTCGGCCAGCCGCCGCACGCGCCCCTCCGCCTTCGACACCACCTTGTGCGCGCAGACGAGCACGTCGCCGTCGGCGAGGCCGCCGTCGAGCGCGGCGGGCAGCCGCGCAGCGATCAGCTCGCCGAGGTCAGCGCCCGCGACGATCTCAGGCAGCCCCTCAACGGCGTGGGCGGCGAACGATCCCATCGTGGTCGCTCGCGGCTAGCGCGTGGTCGTGACGGCCGGCGCGAGCGGCCGGGTCGGACGGACGGCTGCCGCACGGCGGCGGCGCGCACGGGCGAGCGGCCGAGTGGAAGAGGGCAGGCGCATCAGCGGTCGGCGTTCGTGCGCATCAGCTGGTTCAGCATCCCGCGCGTGTGGGCGGCGCCGCCGCGGCGGGAGGCGATCAGCTCTCTGAGCGCCGTCAGGTCGTCCGGGGTGTCGACGTCGAGCGCGATCGACTCGATCTCGACGACCTCGACCGGGATGCCGGCGTCCTCAGCGATCGCCTGGTGTCTGTGGACGCTGTCGATCCCGTAGGCCGGCGGCATGACGTCCGGCGGCTGCAGCAGCAGCGCGTTCGTGCCCCTGCCATGGCGATCGGGGACGACGATCGCGTAGCGGTCGTTCGTGCGCGGGCGGCCGAGCAGCGCGTCGAGCTCGGCCGGGTCGATCATCGGCGTGTCGCCCGCGACGCACAGCACGCGCGTAGCGCCGAGCTCGCGCGCGTGAGCGATTCCGCGCAGGACAGCCTTGTTCTGGCCGCTCTCGCCCGGGTCCTCGAGCGGGATCGCGTCATACCCCTCGGCAACCCGCTGGGCGCCCTGGTCGGCGGTCAGGACGAGCACTCTGTCGACGCCTCTGGTGCGGCGCAGCGCGGTCAGCACGTCCACGTACATGGCCTCGGCCAGGGCCCGGCGCGGGCCAGCAGGCAGACCCGGGTCGAGACGGCTTTTCGCCGCCTCGAAGCGCTTCACCGGAAGGATCGCGAAGGTGGGCATCGGCGCAGAACGGTAACCACTCACGGGAACGGATAGACCCAAGGTCCCGCGCTCAGCGCGCGAGCGAGCCCGCGAACGCGAGCGTCTCTTGGGCAAGCCGCAGGCGGCCGGCGGCGTCCGCCATCAGCAGGCCGGTCGTGTGCGCGGGCAGATCGCGGGCCAGCCCGCCCTGCTCGCCGGATGCCACCGGGGCGATCGGCTCGTCGGCGACGATCCCGTCGAGAACGTCGCCGTAGAGGGCAGCGACGCCGCTGGCGGAGACCGGCTGGCCGGCCCATTCGAGGAAGGCGGCGGTGGGGCCCTTGACGACCTGGCCGGCGACGATCGGGCTGACCGCGACGACCGGCGCGTCGGTCGCGCGCAGCGCCTCGCGCATCCCCGGCAGGGCGAGGATCGGGCCGATCGACAGCAGCGGGTTGGAGGGGCCTATCACGATCGCCCGCGCGCTCGCGAGCGCCGTGAGCACCTCAGGCGTCGGCCGGGCCGTCTCGACGCCGCGGAACTCCAGCCCCTCGACAGGGCCCTGCGCTCTGGCGCGGATCATGAACTCCTGGAACGGCCATTCGCGGCCATGCGCGCGCACGACGGTGCGCACCGGCTCGTCGCTCATCGGCAGCACGCGCGGGGCGATCCCCAGCGCGCCCGTCAGCTCGCTGATCGCCGCCGTCAGCCGGGCGCCCTCGGCGAGCCGGCGCGCGCGCTCGATCCCGTACGCGAGGTCGCGGTCGCCGAGGTTGAACCAGACCTCGACGCCGAGCTCGCGCAGCCCGTCCATCACGTTGAAGGTGTCGCCGTCCAGGCCCCAGCCGCGCGCGTCGATGCGCCCCGCAAGCCAGAAGCTGACGAGGTCGGGGTCGGGGGAGACGTGCGCGCCGTACAGCTCGACGTCGTCGCCGGTGTTGGCGACGACGACCAGCTCAGCGGGGTCGGCGAGCGCCGCCGCGACGCCGGCCGCGAGCTTCGCCCCGCCGGTCCCGCCCGCGAGCACGACGACGGGTCTGGCGATCACTGCCACGCGTCGTCCGGCAGCCCGACGATCCGCATGCCGACCGTCGCCTTGTTGCGAATGTTGATCCCGATCTGCAGCGCGGTCAGCTGCTCGGTTATGCGCGAGGTCTCGAGGCGGCCGCCGTCGACCGGGCGCAGGCCGGGGATCTGGCGGATCAGCTCGGCCACGCGGCGCTTGGCGTCTCTGTCGTCGCCGCAGACAAGCGTGTCCTCGGCGAACTCGTGGTCGAGGTTCTCGAGGTGGCTGGCGGCGACCGTGTGCAGCGCTGAGACGACCGTCACGCCTCTGGGCACGAGCTCCTGCGCCGCCTGCGCGGCCGAGCCCTGCCAGACGCCCAGCACGCGCGTCGCGCGGCCGCCGACGGCCGTCGCGAGCGGGACCGTCACGTCGATCAGCAGCGTGCCGGGCTGGAAGCTCTCTCTCAGCGATCTCAGCGTCGAGGCCTGGCTCGCGAACGGGACGCTGAGCACGACGACGTCGCTCGCCGCGACGGCATCGGGGTTCGCGAGGCCGGTGACCGTCGCGCCAGGAACCTGCATGATGGCGCGCTCCGCCGCCTCAGCGGCGCGGCCGCCGTCGCGCGAGCCGATCACGACCGGCGTGCCGGCCTTGGCGAGGCGCAGCGCGAGCCCGTAGCCGAGGTCTCCGGTCGCGCCGACGATGGTGACTGAGGAAGGCATGGCGGGCGAGTTTAGTGGCGGTCCGCTGACGGTGGGCGGAGATAGACTCGAGCCGATGGCGACGCTCCCAGCACAGGTCAAGATCCGCGAGGTCGGCCCGCGTGACGGGTTCCAGAACGAGCCCGAGACGATCGCCACGTTCGACAAGGTGCGGCTGATCGACCAGCTTGCCCGCACCGGCATCAGACGGATCGAGCTGACGAGCTTCGTGCGGCCCGACGTGATCCCGCAGCTGGCCGACGCGGCAGCGGTGCTGGAGGCGGTCGACGTCCCTGACGACGTCTCGCTGAGCGTCCTGGTCCCCAACGAGCGCAGGCTGGACCGCGCCTTGGAGCACCGTGACCGCTTCCAGGAGGTGTCGGTCTTCATGTCCGCCTCCGAGACGCACAACAAGCACAACGTCAACCGCTCGGTTGACGAGTCGCTCGAGGGGCTGCGCAAGGTGCTCGGCCGCGCGCGCGAGGCCGGCCTGCGCTGCGAGGCCGTGATCGCGACCTCGTTCGGCTGCCCCTACGAAGGCCGCGTCGACCCGCAGCGCGTCGCTTGGATCGCTTCAGAGCTGCGTGATGCCGGCGCGCAGGAGATCGGCTTCGGCGACACGACCGGGATGGCCAACCCGAGACAGGTCGGCGAGCTATTCCCGCTGTGGCGCGCGGCGCTCGGCGACGAGGTCGAGCTGACGGCCCACTTCCACAACACGCGCGGCCAGGGGCTCGCCAACGTGCTGGCGGCGCTGCACGCCGGGATCGACTCGTTCGAGTCGAGCTTCGGCGAGCTGGGCGGCTGCCCGGTGCCGGCCGGCGCGACCGGCAACATCGCGACCGAGGACGTCGTCTCGATGCTCGAGGAGATGGGCGTCAGAACGGGGATCGACCTGCCGTCGCTGATCGTCGCGACGGGCATGGTCCGCGACATCCTCGGCCGCTCGTTGGGATCGCACGTGTCGGTCGCTGGGCCGGTCGAGTGGGGCGGGGCCCCGCAGCAGCCATGAGCCGCGGCCGATTCGGCGCCGCCTCTGCCGCCACTGCCGCCACCTGCTGTCGCTGAGCGACAGCGAGCGACCGCGGGTCGGTAAGGAGGGCGCGCCTTAGCGGCCGGTGAAGCGCGGCAGGCGCTTCTCGGCGAGCGCCTTCGCGCCCTCGGCGAAGTCCTCGGACTGGGCGCACAGCTGCTGCGCGGCAACCTCCTGCTCGAGCGTCAGCGCGAGCGCGGGCTTGGCGGCGCCGTCGAGCACCCGCTTCGCGAGGCCGACCGCGATCGGCGCGCATGAGAGCAGCTCGTCGACAAGCTGCTTCGTCGCCGCGTCGAGCTCCTCGGAAGGCGCGACCCGCGTGACGAGGCCGATCCGCTCGGCCTCCTCGGCGCTGATGAGCTTGCCGGTCATGATCAGCTCCTTCGCGCGGCCGAGGCCGACGAGCGCAGGCAGGCGCGAGGAGCCGCCGACGTCCGGGATCAGCCCGACGCGCGTCTCCGGCATCCCGATCAGCGCGTCGGAGGCGATCACGCGGAAGTCGGCCGCGATCGCCAGCTCGACCGCCCCGCCGATGCAGCCGCCGTGGATCTGCACGATCACGGGCTTCGTCATCTCCTCGGCGACGTTCCATGCCTCGATGCACTCGCGCCGGAAGGTGCGCAGCTGGGCCGGCGCCTGAGCGACGGCGGCGAGCGCAGCGAAGTCCATCCCCGACGAGAACATCGGCCCGGCGCCGCGCACGACGACGACGCGGACCGTCTCCGCTGCGGCGGCCTCGCGCAGTGCGGCGCCGATCGCCAGCACCAGCTCGCCGTGCATCGCGTTGCGCTTCTCGGGCCGGTTCAGGATCAGATGGCGGACCGCGCCGCGGTCCTCGGTCTCGACGAGTGGCATCGGCTCTCCAGTGCGGCGTCAGGCTGACGGACGGGCGCCAGGCTATCGCTGCTCGGGCGCGCGCCGCGCCTCTTGCCCGTCGTCGGCGGGCGCGCGGCGGGGGCGCTGCGGGCCGCGCTCGACCTCGCGCGGGCGCGACGAGTGGCCGCGGCCGTTGCGCATCCGCAGCCGCTCCTCGGCGCCGGGAGAGAGACGGTTCCAGCCGAAGAAGGCGAAGCGGATCCCGCCGAGCAGGATCAGCCAGATCGGCCAGAACGACCCGTTGGCGCCAGAGGCCGCCCAGACTGCGATCGCCGCGACCGAGACGAGCAGCCAGACGCCCGCGCCGTGCAGGACCTCGCGCTTGGCCTCCTCGCGCGCCGGATCGTGGCCGGCGCGCGGCGGCGCGGCGGGGAGCGCCGGCAGGTCGCTCAGCAACGACTGCAGCTCGCTGACGGTGCGGGCGGCGTAGGCATGGTCGAGCCGCTCGTCGAGCTCCTCGGGCGTGATGCGGCCGACCGCGCAATGCTCGCGCAGCTGCGTCGCGGCACGCTCCCGCTCCTCGTCAGAGGCGCGCAGCCTCGGATCGGGCCTCTCGCTCATCTCTCAGTCGATGTTAGGGGCCCTGGATGGTCGATGCCACGGGCGGGACGGCCGCGTGCACGGGTAGGCTGGCGCCATGGGCGAGACGACCGACCTGCGTGAGCGCGCGGCCGCGTTCACTGAGCTGATCCGACCTCATCCGCACCGCGGGGACCTGATTGCCGCCGGGGCGGTCCCGCTGACCGTCGCGCTGCTGCTGATCAACCTCCGGATGGACGCCGCGTGGGGGACGGGGATCTTCCTCGTGCTCGACGCGCTGGCGTGCGGGCTCGTGCTCGGGATGGGGGTGCTCGCGCCGCTGGAGCAGGAGAGGCCGCGGGCCTACCAGGTGGTCTTGCAGCTGTGCGGGCTGGCGCTGCTGTTCGTCACGCTGCTGCGGCTCGCGCAGGTGTTCGGCGTCAACGCGCCGCTCAACGCCTCCGGCGCGGCCTTCTGGATCCTCACGATCGTCGCGGGCTTCGCGGCGTGGCTCGCGCGTGAGCGCCGCAGCGAGATCTGCACGCTGGTGGCCGGGATCGTCGGCACGTTCGCGCTGCTCTCGTTCGTCGGCTGGGTCTTCAAGCCCGATGGGCCGGCGACCGACCGCTGGACCCTGCTGCTTGCCGCAATCGGGCTGGTGCTCGGCGCGCTGCTGCTGCGCGACCGCCAGCGCCGCAACTCGGTGTACTTGATTGACGCGGCTGGCGTCGCGCTGCTGACGATCGGCTTGCTCTACCTGCTGACGCTGCTGCTCGGCCCGGCCTTGCTGGGGAGCACGGGCGCGACGCTTGGCGCTGTCGGCGGCCCGAGCGGCTGGTGGAAGCTCGTGCTGCTCGCCGGCGGGCTGGGCTTGGTCGCCTACTCCGGCGTCGACAGAGAGCCGGGCCCCGGGTACCTCGGCTTCGCGAACCTGCTCGCGTGGATCGTGCTCGTCGGCACCACCGGCGGGCGCGGCGCGTCCTTGTGGTTCTGGCCGCTCGTCCTGCTCGTCGTCGGCGCAGCGATGATCGCCATCGGCCTGAGGCCCCGCCAGCCGCTCCCGCCCGAGCCCTCGCGCGACGGCAGGGGGCCGGCGCCGGTGGTGCCGGTGAGGCCGCGCTCGGCAGAGCCTGCGCCCCGCGGGCCTGCGCCTGCGCCGCCCGTGAGCACCCCCGGATTCGCCGCGCCGGTTACGCCGCCTCCACAGACCGACGATCCGTTGGCGGAGCCGTCGACTCAAGACACCGCGACGGTCCAACCCAACGCTGGGGAACGGCGTGTGGTGACCGAGCAGACCGAGCTGATGGCGCGCGAGGGCGAGGGCGCGGGCGAAGCGCCGACCGAGCAGACCGAGCTGATGGCGCGCGAGGGCGGGGGCGAAGCGCCGACCGAGCAGACCGAGCCGATGCCGCGCGAGGGCGCGGGCGAAGCGCCGACCGAGCAGACCGAGCCGATGCCGCGCGAGGGCGCGGGCGAAGCGCCGACCGAGCCCGTCGAGCCCGCGCTCGCGGAGGCTGCGGCCTCGCCAGAGCCGCCCGCCGGCGGAGCTGGCGAGGCGCCGACTCGCCCGCAGGAGCCGGTCGTCGAACCGTCTGCCAGAGCGAGCGGCGACGCTGAAGCCAGGCGCCACGAGCCAGAGCCGCCCGAGCGCGAAGCCGAGCAAGCGCCCACCCGCCCGCAGCCGCGGATCCCTGAGCCTCCGGCGAGGGGGTCGTTGTGGGCGCGGGCCGATCGGGGCGAGGATCCGACGATGCCGCACCGCGTTCCGCCGACCGACCGCGACGCGAGCTAGGGTTTGGCGCGTGGCCGACATGGTGCCCGAGCACAGAGCGCTGCTGCAGGAAGCGATCCGCGCTGAGGCGAGCGCGCAGCAGGCGCTGCTGCGCGGCGACGCCGCTGTCTCCCGCAGGCGGTTCGCAGGTGCGGCCGAGCTGTACCGCGCCTCATGGGAGTCGGCGCCACCGCGCAGCTTCGGCCGGCTCGTCGGGATGGTGAAGGCCGGCGTGCTGGCGGGCCACGGCGGCGAAGAGGCGGCGTACGTGCGCAGCGCGCTGGACGACAGATGCGACTCCCCGCCCGGCTGTTACGCGCTTGCGATAGCCGCGCTCGTCCAAGGCGACGACCATCTCGCGAGGGAAGCGGCCGCCGGCATGCGCACCGAAGACCCCGCCTTCAACCGCACCGCAGACGCGATCGACGCCATCGCCCATGGCGATGCCGACACCTACGCCGCCGCCTTGCGGGACATCGTCTCCGACTTCGAGGCCCGCGACGCCTTCCTCACCGGCGTCCCCTTCGCCGACACCGCCGTCGTCCTCGAGCGCCTCGCATCCCCCCGCGCCATGGCCACCCGCCCGGCGTCAGCGCTGATGCCAACGCTCGGCTGACCCCCGGCCGCCTTGCGAGCCCGCGCCGACGCCCCTTCGCCCCAAACCGCGCCGCTCGACCCGACCCGCGGTAATCCAGTGGTCCCTATGACCATCAAATTAACGCGGCTCGGCGGCGAGGTCGGCGTCGAGGGACTCGATCATGGCCAGGAGGAGGGCGAGGAGGGCTGGCTCGTCGGGGGCGCCGAGGCGGATCGCGGGTAGGCGGCGTTGGCGGGCGCGGAAGGCCGCGCCTGACGCGTGGCCCGCCGACGGGGTGGCGCCGAGCTCGCGCTCTTCGGCGGCCGCCATCGCGGCGAGCGCGATGAGCTGGGGGTGGTAGCGGAGGGGGAAGAGGGGACCGTCGGAGGTCTGCCATCCGGCTGTGGGCGCGCGCTTCAACTCGATCACGGCCGTTCTCGCGCGTGAGAGCCGGTGGCGGCGCAGCAGTTTGAGGAAGCCAACCCCCTGCCCGGTCTCCGCGCCCGCGATCACGATGTCGACCGCGACCCGGCGCGGCGGAGCCGCGTCAAGCACCGATGCGGCAGCAACGAGCGTGTCGACCGCGATCGGGTCGAACGTCAGCGGCCGCGCTGTCGCCCCGTCGAGGAAAAGAGCGAGCGCAACCAGCAGCACGAGCGTCGGCACGAGCTGGACGATCCCGACCGCGGTCTCTGCGTCATCGCTCGCGAGCCGAGCCGCGGAACACCCCAACACGACCACCAACGACAGAACAACCCAAACCATCGGCCCCGGCCTGCCGACGCGCGTGCGGTGCTGTTCAGCCCCCAGGGCGCGCCCACGGCGCCCGAGCCGAGCGCCGCTGCCTCCCGAAAACCGCCGTCGAATCGCAGCCGCTATCCCGCCCCGCGCGACATCGCATCCCGCAACGAGGACGACCCGCAGGCGCGGCTCGCCGGCCACACGCGCGGGGGCGATCACGTTCTGGGTCGCGCGCTGGGGGGTCAGCCGGCGAAGAACAAAGAGCCGCCCGCTGAGGTCAAGGACAAGCGAGACGAGGGCCAACAACGCAAGGCCAATCCCAACTGCTGGCGCCGGGACGGCGACGATGCTTGCGGCGACGCCGATCCCCGCGTGGAGCGCGTACGTGAGCTGCCACCGCGGCCGTACCCAGGCGGCCTCGACTGACACGTCACGCCCGTCGTCGCGCAACCGCCCAGCCAGCGCGAGGGCCGCGCGTCGCTCGGCGTCGCTGCCCGCCAGCGGCGGGAACCGGGTCGGCTCGTCCTCCATCCGCGAGCGATCATGACAAGCCGCCGCTCCCGACGAGCCAGCGAAGCTGGTCGGGCCTCAGCCCACAGGCCGGGCGCGCCACGCCGCCCACGGCCCGCTGCCACCCGGCGCCGCGATCCGCCCACCCGATTACGCTCCGCCGCATGAACCCCACCGACCTCGCCTTCGCAGGGATCGCCCGGCAGGCCGAGCTGGTCCGCGCGGGGGAGGTCAGCCCGCGCGAGCTCGTCGAGCTGCATCTGGAGCGGATCGAGCGGATCGACCCGCTGCTCAACAGCGTCCGCGTCACGTTCGACGAGGAGGCGCTGGCCGAGGCCGATCAGGCCGCCGCACGCCGCGCCGCCACAAGAGACGCCGAGGAGCTCAAGCAGACCCGCCCGCTGCTCGGCGTTCCGGTCCTGATCAAGGACGACACGCACGTCGCGGGCGAGATCACGACGTACGGCAGCGCCGCCTACGACGGCCCCGCTCCGCGCGACGCCGAGGCTGTCCGCCGCCTGCGCGCCGCCGGCGCGATCGTGATCGGCAAGACGCACACGCCCGAGCTGATGCAGTGGCCGTTCACCGAGTCGGCGACGTGGGGCGTCACGCGCAACCCATGGGCGACCGACCGCAGCCCCGGCGGCTCCAGCGGTGGCTCAGCAGCCGCCGTCGCCGCGGGCCTCGCGCCCGCCGCGCTCGCCAGCGACGGTGCCGGCTCGATCCGCATCCCCGCCGCCTGCTGCGCCTTGTTCGGCCTCAAGCCGCAGCGCGACCGCGTGCCGCTCGCGCCCAACCGCGACTCCTGGCAGGGCCTCTCGACGCTCGGCTGCCTCACCCGCTCCGTCGCCGACACCGCCCTCTGGCTCGACGTCACCGCCGACCAAGCCCCCGGCGCCGAGCCGTTCGCGCTCGCCGCCGCGACGCCCCCGCAGCGCAAGCTGCGGATCGCCTGCTCGACCCGCAACCCGCTGTTCGCGCCCGTCGCCAAGCAGCAGCGCGAGGCCTATGACACAACGATCGCGCTCCTCAGAGACCTCGGCCATACCGTCGAGACCGCGCATCTGCCGTTCGAGCCGATCCTGCCACAGCTCGTGATCCGCTACCTGCGCGGGATCTCCGAGGACGCGCAGGCGCTCCCGCACCCCGAGCGCCTCGAGCGCCGCACGAAGGGGATGGCGCGGATGGGCCGGATGCTCCCTGCCGCCGCGATCCGCTGGGCGCGTGAGCACGAGGCGCAGACGACCGTCGCGCTCAACCGCCTGCTTGCCGATCACGACGTGCTGCTGACGCCGGCGCTCGGCGGGCTCCCGCTGCCGATCGGCAGATACGAGGGCCGCGGCGCGCTCTGGACCTTCAACGGCGTCGGCCGCTTCACGCCGTTCACGCCGACGTGGAACGTGACCGGCCAGCCGGCGGCGTCGGTCCCGGCCGGCTTCACGCCCGACGGCGTGCCGCTCGCCGTCCAGCTCGTCGGGCGCCCGCGCGACGAGGCGACGCTGCTGTCGCTCTCAGCGCAGCTCGAGGCCGCACGACCGTGGGCCGACCGCCGGCCTACGCTTGCGGTGTGACCTCCGCGCCTGACGACCAGACCCCTTCCGCCCGCGAAGACCGCGAGGACCGCGAAGACCGCGACGCCGTCGAAGCCCGCCCGGCCCTCGAAGCCGAGCTGCTCGACGTCGCCCGCGCGGCGGCGCGCGCCTCCGCCAAGGTCCTGCTCAGCTACTACGGCGACGCCAGGGGCGTGCGCACGAAGAGCACCGACACCGACCTCGTCAGCGAGGCCGACGTCAACGCCGAGCGCGCGATCCGCGACCTGCTCGAGCAGCGCCGCCCCGGCGACGCGATCCTCGGCGAGGAGGGCGGCGAGACCGCCGCGACGAGCGACACGGGCATCCGCTGGGTCGTCGACCCGCTCGACGGCACGGTCAACTACCTCTTCCAGCACCCGCAGTGGTGTGTCAGCGTCGCGGCCGAGGACGCCACGGGGAAGACGCTCGTCGGCGTCGTCCTCGACCCGCTGCGCGACGAGGAGTTCGCTGCCACGAGCACGACCGTCCCGACGCTCAACGGCAAGCCGATCGCGGCCTCGACCCAGAGCGACCTAAGTCTCGCGCTCGTCTCGACCGGCTTCGCGTACGACTCGCGCGTGCGCGCGCGGCAGGCCGAGGTCGTCACGCTGCTGATCACGAGAGTGCGCGACATACGGCGCGGCGGTGCCGCCGCGCTCGACCTCGTGTGGGCAGCCGCCGGGCGCACCGACGCTTACTACGAGCGCGGCATCAACCCATGGGACTTCGCCGCTGGGGCGCTGATCTGCCAGCGCGCGGGGCTCGCGGTCCACAGGCTGCAAGAGGAAGCCGGCCTGCCGGGCGGCCTGGTCGTCGCGCCGCCCGCGCTGGTCGACCATTTGCATGCGCTTGTCGTCGCGTGAGCGTTGCATGAGCGCGCAGGCCCGAGGGCGTCCGAGCGCAAGAGCGAAGTGCGGCGCCCGTCGGGATCGCATCCGACGAATGGGGGGGCGCGGGAGCGATCCGACCGCCCGCCGACTAAAGTTCCGCAGCGGCCCAACCGTCGAAGTCGAGGGGTAACAACAGTGCATCTCCGTGTCCGAGGCACGACGGGGCGGGCGACCGGTGAACTGGTCGTGCCGACCTCGAAGTACCATGCTCACCGCGCGTTGATGCTGGCCTCACTGGCCCCCGGCACGAGCCGGATCGTGGGAGCGTGCGACGCGCGCCACGTCCAGTCGACGGTCAGCGTCCTGCGCGGGCTTGGCATCACCGTCGATGCCGATGACGACGGCTTCACCGTCTCAGGTGGCCTCGGCGGCGCCTACGCGCCAGTCAGAGAGTCGGTCTCCGTCGGCAGCTCCGGCACGACGCTCTACTTCATGATCGGCCTCTCGGCGCTCGCCGACAGACCGGTCACGATCACCGGCCAGAAGTACTTCCAGCGCCGCCCAGTCGGCCCGCTGCTCGACGCGCTCCAGTCGATGGGCGTCAAGCTCAGCTCCGACAACGGCCGCCCGCCGATCAGCGTCCAGCCGAGCCGCCCGAGCGGCGGCCGCGTCGTGATCCCCGGGACGCTCTCGCAGTGGATCTCCGGCCTGCTGCTGCTCGCGCCCTTCGCGGAGAGACAGACGGTCGTCGAGGTCGACGGCGTCCTCAACGAGAGCCCGTACCTCGAGCTGACCGTCGACATGATGCGCCAGTTCGGCCTCGAGGTCGACGTCGCGCCCGACTGGCGCCGCTTCGTGATCGAGCCCAGCCAACAGGCGAAGGCGACGACGGTCGTGCTGCCGCCTGACGTCGGCTCGGCCGCCTTCGGCCTCGCCGCCGCCGCGCTGCACCCGGCCGACGTGCGCTTCCGCGGCTTCACGATCGTCGACGGCGAGGCGGTCGACCACCCCGAGGCGCACGTCCTCGACGTGATGCGCGAGATGGGCCTGCCGATGTCCTCGGACCCGGAGTCGCGCACGCTCACCGTCGCGCACGACGGCGCCCCGCTGCGCGGCATCGACATCGACTGCCGCGAGATACCGGACATGCTGCCGGTGCTCGCCACGCTCGCCTCGCAGGCCGAGGGCGAGACGACCTTCCGCAACGTCGCGCACGTGCGGCTGAAGGAGTCCGACCGCGTCGCGGCGATGATGCAGCTGGCGCACATGGGCGCCTACGCCGAGATGCGCGGCGACGACCTCGTCGTGAGGGGCGTGCGCAGGCTGACGGCCGCGCCGCTCTCCTCCTACAACGACCACCGCGTGCTGATGGCGCTGGCGGTCGCGGCGAGCGCCGCCAGCGGCGACAGCACGCTGACGTTCCCCAACGCCCACCGCATCTCCTATCCGGGCTTCCTCGACGACATGGGGAAGATCGGCCTGGACATGGAGGTCGAGCGCGACGAGGCGAGGGGACGGTCCTCCTCGACGCGCCCGAAGGCGAGCGTCGCGATCGACCGCGCCGCGCGCGTGCCGATCACCGAGCAGGTGCGGCGCTGGGCGCGCGAGCGCCCGAGCG
Source organism: Conexibacter sp. (assembly GCA_036499225.1). Classification (GTDB taxonomy): domain Bacteria; phylum Actinomycetota; class Thermoleophilia; order Solirubrobacterales; family Solirubrobacteraceae; genus Conexibacter. Next base: position 30,919 of record DASYEC010000079.1, on the reverse strand, counting down.
AGCTCGCCTTGGTCGACGTCGACAGCCCGGTCGCGCGCGCCTGGTCGTGGCGCAAGCTGTGCGACGACGTCGACCGCGCGGCGGCGCTGCTGCTGGAGCTCGGCGTTCAGCCGGGCGAGCCGGTCGCCTTCCAGCTGCCGAACGTCGGCGAGTTCGTCGTGATCGCGCTGGCCGCGCTGCGGATCGGCGCCGTCTGCTGCCCGCTGATGCCGATCTTCCGCGAGCGCGAGCTGGGCCTTGCGCTGGAGCGCTCCAGAGCGCGCGTGCTGATCGTCTCCGACGGCTTCCGCGGCCGCGACACCGTCGCTGAGACGGCGGCGCTGCTCGAGCGCGACGAGGCCGCGACCGTCGAGCACGCGCTCGTCGTCGCGGTCGACCCGACGCCCGGCAGCGAGCTGCCCGACGACGGCGACGTCCGCTGGCAGCGGTGGGCGGCAGCGGTCGACAACATCACCGTTGACGCTGACGCGCTCGACGCCCGCACGCCGGCCGCCGACGCGCCGGCCCAGCTGCTCTTCACCTCCGGCACGACCGGCGAGCCCAAGGGCGTCATCCAGCGCTTCGACACGCTCACGCGCGCGGTCGCGATGGAGATCGAGCACCTCGGCCTGGGCCGCGACGACCGCATCTTCATCCCCTCGCCGCTGGCGCATCAGACCGGCTTCCTGTACGGCATGTGGCTCGCCTGGTTCCTCGGCGTGCCGCAGATCGTCCAGGCGACGTGGGAGCCCAACCGCGCCGCCGCTGCGCTGCGCGAGTGGGGCGGCTCGTTCGTGCAGGCCGCGACGCCGTTCCTGTCGGACCTCGTCAACGTCGTCGAGGAGGGCGCCGAGGCGCCCGACACGCTGCGGATCTTCGTCGTCACCGGCGCGACTGTCCCGCGCGTGCTGGCCGAGCGCGCGACGCGCGTGCTCGACACCGCCGTCTGCGGCGCCTGGGGCTCGACCGAGACCTGCCTTGGCACGCTCGCGGCGCCGCACGACCCGCCGGAGAAGGTGTGGGGGACCGACGGCCGCCCGCTCGCCGGCGTCGACATCCGCATCACCGACGACGACGGCAACGTGCTCGAGCGCGGCGTCGAGGGCAACTTCGAGCTGACGAGCCGCTGCGTCTTCGACGGCTACCTTGACCGCCCGGACCTGACCGCCGAGGTGATGACCGAGGACGGCTGGTACCGCACCGGCGACCTCGCCGTGTGGGACGTCGACGGCTACCTGCGCATCACGGGCCGCGTCAAGGACGTCGTCAACCGCGGCGGCGAGAAGGTGCCGGTCGCGGAGATCGAGCAGCTGCTGCACGAGCACCTGGCGGTTGACGACGTCGCGATCGTCGCGATGCCGCACGAGCGGCTGGGCGAGCAGGCCTGCGCCTACGTCGTGCTCGCCGACGGCGCCGCCGACTTCGACTTCGACGCGATGCTGGCGCACCTCGACGAGGCGAGGGTCGCCAAGCAGTACTGGCCCGAGCGGCTGGAGCTCGTCGACGCGCTGCCCCGCAACGCAACCGGCAAGATCCAGAAGTTCGTGTTGCGCGAACGCGCCGCTGAGCTGGCGGCGCTGCCCACCAAGGAGACCGTCACATGACAGCACCGTCCGCCGCCGCCCCGGCCCTGGACGAGCAGGCGTTCGCCGCGCTCAAGCAGGAGATCGCAGAGTACGTCGCCGGTCCCGGCGAGGTATGGGCGCAGCGGATCGAGGCTGAGCGGAGCGTCCCGCCGGAGCTGCGGCGTGAGCTGGCCGAGCGCGGCTACCTGTCGCTGGCGGGCCCGGTCGAGCACGGCGGACGCGGGATTCCCTTCTCGCGCTACCTCGAGCTGCTTGAGCTGTTCGCGATGTCACACGCCTCGCTGCGGATGATCGTCCACGTCGCCAACGGCGTCTGGCGCTCGGTCGTCGACTGGGCCAGCGAGGAGCAGGTCGAGCGCTACCTGAAGCCGGCTGTCACTGGTGAGAAGACGATCGCGTTCACCCTCACCGAGCCGACGGCGGGCAGCGGCGCCGACCTCAGATGCACGGTCACGCGCGAGGGCGACACGTATTTCCTCAGCGGCGAGAAGCACCTGATCACGTTCGGCCTCACGTGTGACTGGTGGCTGCTGTTCGCGCGCATGGAGGGCAGCGTCGGCGCTGAGGGGATCGTCGCGCTGATGGTCGACCGCGACGCGCCGGGCGTCAGAGCCGACGACATGGGCGAGTCGCTCGGCGTGCGGGGCACCGACCACGCGCACATGTTCTTCGACCGCACGCCCGTCCCCGTCGCCAACCGCCTCGGCGAGGAGGGGAGAGGGCTGGAGGTCGCGCTCGGCGGCTTCCTCGTCCCAAGCCGGATCGCGGTCGCGATGACCTGCGTCGGCCTTGCCCGTCGCGCGCAGGAGCTGGCGATCGAGCACGCGAAGACGCGCGTCACGTTCGGCAAGGCGCTCAGCAGACGCCAGGCGATCGCCTTCTCGCTCGCCGAGAACGCTGCCGACCTGGAAGCCGCCCGCCAGCTCGTGCTGCACGCGGCGCGCGGCTGGGAGCAGGGCGCGCCCGACGCGGCCGCGCTGTCGTCGATGTCGAAGATGAACGCCGTCGACATGCTCGCGCGCGTGACCGACAAGGCGCTGCAGACGCATGGCGGGATCGGCTACTTCGCGCCGTCAGCGATCGAGCGCGTCTACCGCGACGCGCGCGCCCAGCGCTTCGAAGAGGGCACGAACGAGATCCAGAAGACCGTCGTCGCGCGGGAGCTGTTCGCATGAGCGCCAAGGTCGCGTTGATCACCGGCAGCTCGCGCGGCATCGGGCGCGCGCTGGCCTTGAACTTGGCTAGAGACGGCGCGTCGGTTGTCGTCAATTACAAGAAGAACGCCGAGCTCGCGCTCGAGACGGTGGCGGAGATCGAGTCGCTCGGCGGACGCGGCATGGCGATCCAGGCCGACATGGAGGATCCCGAGCAGATCGTCTACCTGTTCGAGCGGGCGCGGCGCGAGTACGGCCGGCTCGACTGGTTCGTCAGCAATGCGGCGGCGGCGGCCTTCAAGCCGATCATGGAGATGAAGGTCCACCACCTCGACCGCTCCTACGCGATGAACGTCCGCGCCTTCGTGCTCGGGGCCCAGCAGGCGGTGCCGCTGATGGACCAGGGCGGGCGGATCGTCGTGCTGTCGAGCTACGGCTCGATCCGCGCGTACCCCGGCTACGCCGCGCTGGGCGCCGCGAAGGCAGCGCTTGAGGCATGGGTCCGGTACATGGCGCTCGAGTTCGCGCCGAACGGGATCACGGTGAACGGCGTCAACGGCGGCATCATCGAGTCCGACTCTTCCGCCTACTTCTACGGCGTCAACGGCATGCCGCCGCTGGAGAAGGTGCTGCCGAAGATCCCCGCCGGCCGGATGGGCACCGTCCAGGAGGTCGCCGACACCGCGCAGTTCCTCCTGACCCCCGGTGCGGCGTACATCACTGGCCAAACGCTCGTCGTCGACGGCGGCCTGACGGTGGTCTCGCCCCCGTTCATGGAGGACGCCGGGCCGCCGTTCGTGGCGGAGGGGTAGGGCCTCGGTGTCGGGCGAGCGCGCGGTTGGCTCCGGGTCCGGGTCCGGGTCAGGCTCCGGGTCCGGCTCCGTCTCCGGCGCCGGCTCCGTCTCCGGCGCCGGCTCCGTCTCCGGCTCCGGCTCCGGCTCCGGCTCCGGCTCCGGCGACGAGCGTTCGGCCGCGCCTCGCGCGCTCGACCACGCCCTCCGCCCAGGGACGATCGGCAGGCTCCACCTGGCCCACCGGATCGTCATGGGCTCGATGCACCTGGGCCTGGAGACGCTCGACGACGACGGCCGCGCACTGGCCGCGTTCTACGCCGAGCGCGCGCGTGGCGGCGCATCGCTGATCGTCACCGGCGGCTGGGCGGTCTCGCCCGAGGGCACCGCCGGTTCCTCATATGCGCTGATCGAGGACCCCGCTCGCTCCGGTGCCCTGCGGCGCGTGACGGACGCCGTCCACGCGGCGGGCGGCCGGATCGCGCTGCAGCTGTTCCATGCGGGGCGGTACGCGGTGATGGGGAGAGGGGACGTCCGCGCGGTCGCCCCCTCGGCGATTCCCAGCCGCTTCTCGAAGGAGCCGCCGCACGCGTTGACGTCGGACGAGGTCGTCGAGGTGATCGACCAGTTCGGGCGGAGCGCGCTGCGGGCCCGCGAGCTCGGCTTCGACGCGGTCGAGGTGATGGCGTCGGAGGGGTACTTGGTGAATCAGTTCTGCTCCCCGCTGACAAACCAGCGCAACGACGAGTGGGGAGGAGACCCCGCCCGCCGCCGCCGCTTCGGCGTGGCGGTCGTCGAGCGAGCCCACACCCTGGCGGGCGAGGACTTCCCCGTGATCATGCGCCTCTCAGGTGCTGACCTGATGGACGGCTCGACCACTCGCACCGAGACGCTCGCCTTCGCCCAAGCGCTGGCAAGCGCCGGGGCGGCGGCCCTCAACGTCGGCGTCGGCTGGCACGAGTCGAAGGTGCCGACGGTCCAAACGCTCGTCCCGCCCGGCACCTGGATCCCGTTGGCGGCGGCGGTCAAGGCAGCAGTCGGCGACACCCCGGTGATCGCGAGCAACCGCGTCAACCGCCTCGAGCAAGCCGACGAAGCGTTGGCCTCAGGCGCCTGCGACTTCATCTCAATGGCCCGCCCGTTCCTCGCCGACCCCGAAATCGTCGCCAAAGCGGCCCGCGGCAGGAGCGCCACCATCAACCTCTGCATCGCCTGTAACCAGGCCTGCATCGACCGCTCGCTGATCGACGCCCGGGTCTCCTGCATGGTCAACCCGCGGGCGGGGCACGAGCTGGAGTCGCCTTTCGAGGCGCCCTCGTCGCAGGCCGTGACCGCCTCGCTGGCAGACGCAGCCCCGTCGGCACCCGGTCCAGCAGCTGCCGCAGCGGGTGGCGGCCGCTTCGCCGTCGCCGGCGGCGGCCCGGCGGGCCTCGAGGCGGCCCACGAGCTTGCCCGCCTCGGCCACAGCGTCGTCCTGTACGAGTCGACGCGAGAGCTCGGCGGTCAGTTCCGCCTCGCCCGCCTGATCCCCGGCAAGGAGGACTACGGCGAGACGATCCGGTCCTTCGCGACCCGCCTCGAAGCGCTCGGCGTCGAGGTCCGCCTGAACACGCCGGTCAGCGACCCAGGCGCGCTCGCGGAGTACGACGGCGTGATCGTCGCGACCGGCGTCCTCCCGCGCGCCCTCGACCTCCCCGGAGCGGACCTCCCGCACGTCTGGTCCTACCCCGACGCGATCGAGCGCGCCAATGAGCTCGGCGACCGCGTCGTCGTGATCGGAGCCGGCGGCATCGCCGTCGACCTCGCCCATCGCCTGACCGGCGGTCACGCGTCGTTTCTCAGCGAACACCCGCTCGCGGCGGAGGCTGTTGGAGCGAGCACAACGGTGGTTGCAACGGCCGCTCGCAACGTCACCCTCCTCTGCCGCAGCAAGCGGGTCGGCGGCGGGATCGGGATCACGACCCGCTGGGCGGTCCTCGATGCCCTGCGCCGAGCCGAGGTCCGCTGGCACACTGGCGTGACCTACCGCGAGATCACGCCCGAAGGCGTCGTGATCGCCACCGCCGAGGGCGACGAGCAGCTGATCGCCGCGGACACCGTCGTAATCGCGGCGGGCCAGGAGCCGCACGACGCTCTCAGCGCGGCCCTCGCCCGGCAAGACATCCCGCACCGCGTCGTCGGCGGCGCCCTCCGCAGCGGTGGCCTCGACGCCGTCCGCGCTTTCGCGCAGGGCCACCGCGCGGCGCACGAGCTGACCGCAGCCGCGACGGCACCGGCCGCCTAACCCACCGACTGTCGGCTCCCGCAAAAGCCGACGCCACGTAAACTCATCCCGATCCCCACGCGGCGGTGGCGGAATGGTAGACGCGGCGGCCTCAAAAGCCGCTGAGGGCAACCTCGTGTGGGTTCGAGTCCCACCCGCCGTATCAACGTCCACAAGCACTCGCCTTTCCTCCTGCTGGCATGGCGACGTGCCTGCGGGCGGGAGCGCACTCTGCGCCGGCGCGCCCGCGGTCGGCGACGGCCGCCACGGCGGGACGCCCGACAGGCTCACCTGGCAGATGGCCGGCGGGTGAACTCGTACGATTCACACCCGCGGGTCGTGAGAGACTGGGCGCAACGCGACGCCGGAGGGACGATGCGCCTCATCCTCAACATCATCTGGTTCCTGCTGTGCGGTCTGTGGATGGCGATCGCGTACGCGTTCGCCGCCCTGATCTGCTTCATATTGATCATCACGATCCCGTTCGGGATCGCGGCGCTGCGGATCGCCGTCTTCGCGCTGTGGCCGTTCGGCAAGACGGTCGTGCGCCGCAGCGACGCCGGGATCGCGTCTGGGAGCGGGAACGTCATCTGGCTGATCCTCTGCGGCTGGTGGCTCGCGCTCGGCCACCTCATCACGGGCATCGCGCTCTGCATAACGATCATCGGGATCCCCCTCGGACTGGCGAACTTCAAGCTGATCCCCGTCTCGCTGCTGCCGCTCGGGCGCGAGATAGTCCCGGTCGACCAGGCGTACGCCACGGCCGGCGTCACCTTCTGAAGGCCGCGGGGGTTCCCGCTAACGCCGGTATCGTGCCGCAAATGGATGCAGCAGTGATTGAGGAATACGGGACGCCGCGCTGGCGTTCGTTCGACGAGCCCGTCGCCGGCGCCGGTGCGGTCGTCGTCAAGGTGCACGCCGCCGGGGTCAACCCGGTCGACCTGGCGAAGGCGGCCGGGACCTTCTACGAAGGCAGAGCGAGAGTCCCGTTCGTCGCCGGCGGCGAGGGGGTCGGGACGGTTGACGGCGGCCGCCGCGTGTACTTCGACGCGACGATCCATCCCTTCGGATCGATGGCGCAGCTGGCGCTCGCGCGCGCCGAAGAGCTGACCGACGTCGCCGACGGCTGCGACGACGCGCTCGCCGTGGCGCTCGGCGTCTCCGGCCTCGCCGCATGGCTGCCACTGGCGTGGCGCGCGCAGCTGCAGCCGGGCGAGACGGTGCTCGTGCTCGGCGCGACCGGCGTCCTCGGGCTGGTTGCGGTGCAGGCGGCAAAGCTGCTCGGCGCCGGCCGGGTCGTGGCGGCCGGGCGCGACGCCGACGCGCTCGCGCGTGCCGAGGAGCTTGGTGCAGACGCGACCGTCCGCTTCGCCGACGACACCGCCTCGACTGACCTCACCGGTGCCTTCCGCGCCGCGGCCGGCGGCGACGTCGACGTCGTGATCGACCCGCTGTGGGGCGAGCCGGCCGTCGCCGCGATCGGCGCGCTCGGCACCGGCGGGCGCGCGGTCCAGATCGGTCAGTCGGCCGGCGCGGTCGCGAGCGTCGCCTCGGCGGCGATCCGCGGCAAGCTCGTTGACATTCGCGGCTACACGAACTTCCTCGTGCCGCACGAGGTCAAGGCCGAGGCCCATCGCACGATGACCGCCCACGCCGCTGCAGGCAGGCTGACGGTCGACATCGACCGCCTCCCGCTGCGCGAGGTCGAGCAGGCATGGGAGCGCCAAAAGGCCGGCACGCACGGTCGCAAGCTGGTGCTGATTCCCTGACCGAGGCCGCGCGTGCCGGGGCCCGTTCGGCTGGCACGCCTGGCGGCCAGCCTACTGGCGTGGCGGTTCGCGCCCGACGGCGCGCTTGGGCCGGCGCGAATCGGACCCGCTCGCTCAGCCGCGCGTCGCGTCGCGTCGCGTCGCGCTGGACGGGCTCGCTCAGCCGCGCGTCGCGTCGCGCCGCGCCGAACGGGCTCGCTCAGCCGCGCGTCGCGCCCCGCCGGACGCGCTCGCTCAGCCGCGCGTCGCGCCGCTCGTCGTGCCGCGGCGGGCGCCGGGGCGCGTCGAGAGCTTGCGCGGGGCGGCGCCAGGCCACTTGGCGCGGCTCTTGGGCACCTCGATCTCGACGTGCCAGTCCTGGCGAAAGCCCTGCGCGGCGAAGGCGATCAGCAGCAGCTGAAGCGGGATCAGCAGGTAGGTGAGCAACCCGAGCATCTGCGCCTCGAGGCCGGTGCCGCCGAACATCGCGTCCGGCGTCGAGAAGCCGGTCTTGTCGCGCTCGATCCACTCAGGGCCCGAGACGGCGGCGAAAATCAGCAGCAATATGGCCAGCGAGGCAGCGACCGGCAGCACGCCGCGGTTCCATCTCGTGACGAGAAAGGCCATCAGCACGTACAGCGCGACGTACGCGACCTGGTTGAACTTGCTGCCTTGCAGCGACGACCAGCCGCCGACGATGATGACCGTCATCAGGGCGGCGGAGACGAGCAGCAGCGTGGCGATGATCGCACGGGTCGTCTTCGACGACGCCTTCGCACGGTTCGGCCGATCGATGACGTAGCTGTCCTCCATCCCGAAGGGACCCTACAATCCTGAACGGTCGCATGACGCACTTCCCCGCGGGTGTGGTGAAACGGTAGACACGCCGGTCTTAGGAACCGGTGGCCAGGTAGAGGCCTTGGGGGTTCGAATCCCTCCGCCCGCATCGCCGATCTGGCGCCCGAACGCCCGTTGTGCCAGGTTTTATCTGTAAATCGCGCAATGTCTAGACGGGCGTCTTAGAATGAGAAGGATGGGTGTACCTGATCAACCCCTTCCGGACGCGATCCAGCTCACGGCTGTGATGCACGCGCTGAGCGACAGCGCGCGCCTGTCCGTCGTCCGCGAGCTGGCCTGTGGCGGCGAGCGCCCCTGCGGCTCGTTCGACCTCGGCGTCAGCAAGGCGACCGCCTCCCATCACTTCCGCGTGCTGCGCGAGGCCGGTATCACCGAGACGCGTGTCGACGGCAAGCGCCGCTTGCTCTCGCTCCGCCGCGAGGACCTCGAGGCCCGTTTCCCCGGCCTGCTCGGCGCGGTCCTCCACGCCGCCGCCCCCGCCAGCGCCCTCAGCGGCGAGCCGGCTTCCCCAGTCGTCCCCGACGACGCCGTCCAGCCCTCGCCGCTCGCCCCCGCGCGCGAGACCGTCCCGGCCTAGCGCCACGCGGCGCGGTCCCTCCGCGGGCCGTCGACGCGTCGAGCGGGCGTGACGGCACTGTCGCCGGCGCCCCCTGAACGCTTACCCCGCAGCCTGCTCTGCTCTTTGCGCCGCGCGCTCGAAGGCGGTCTTGCCGCCGCCGGTCTTAGGCGCTGAAGCGCGCGAATGCGCCAGTTGTGGCTTGCGAAGAGAACGACGAGCTCACGCGGCCACGGGGGAGCCAGAAAGGGCATCCCTCCCCGTAGCCGGGGCATCACAAGCGGGGGACCGAGGAGTCGAACCTCGCGTTACGGTTTTGGAGACCGTCGTGTTACCGATACACCAGTCCCCCTTGCGGGCGGCTCATTGTAGGTGGTCGGCGTCGGCGTTGTCGCTCCGGCTGTAGAGCGCTCCGACGGAGATGCCCAGCGCCTCGGCGAGGCGGCCGACGGTGGTTGCTCGCGGGTCCTTGTTGCCGCGCTCGATCTCGCTCAGATGCTTCGGGTGGATGCCGGCCGCGTGTGCGAGCGCCTCTTGCGACAGCTCGCGATCACGGCGCAGCTGCCGGATCGTGCGCGCGAGCGGTGGAGGAGGAAGTCGACGGTCGGACACGAACATATGTTCGCATACGTGGCAAGTCATCGTGGCTCGCCGCGACCGTCCTCGACCTCCGAGAAGAACTCCTCCGCGGGGGTGCCGAGACCGTCGCTGACGAGCCTCATCACCGTCGTGAAGCGGGGATCCTTGTTGCCGCGCTCGATTTCGCCGATGTGCTTGGCGCTGACCCCGGAGGCATCGGCGAGCGCTTCCTGCGTGAGGTCGAGCGCGCGACGTTGACGTTTGAGCACGCGCGCCAGCGATCTGAGCTCTGGGGAAGGGTCGCGCATGGCCAGCGGTGAAACCTCGTTTACTGGCGCGCCTGACACCACCCGCTAACGGTGGTAAAGCACCGTCTAGCGGCGGCAATTCTCCACCTGTAGACGGTTTTCTTGGGTATAGTCGCTCCCGCCACGGGCAGTGGGATGCTGACCTGCGCGCGATTCCCCCTTCTGCGCGCACCACGTTCGGCATCCGCGGCGCCCTGGTGCGAAGCCCCTTAAGCCGGCACCCCCCGGCGGCAGGGGGCACCGAACGCCCCGGCGCCGCCCCGCGCCGGGGCGTTCGTGTTCGAGCGGTCCTAGGACGACCCGCGCGCGGGCTTCGCGCGGGCGCGTGCGCGCTCCGCGGCACGCCGCAGGAAACGGCGCTGCTTAGAGCCGGCCGGCGCCTTGCTCATCTCGTGGTGCAGCACCGCGGCGCGGCGGGCAGCTTCTGGGTTGCGCGGCGTGTGTGATGGCGGCTTGAACGGCAATTCTTGCGTGGCCATTGGTCGTCATAACGCCCAGTGGGATGCTGGGTTGCGCTCACGGCTACGCGTGTCGGCGCGCGAACCGCAGGCGATCGTGAACGCGCCGCCGACTCGAGCACGAAGACGCCAATCCGAAGTCGCGCCCTTGACAAAAGACTATTCCGATATATCGTTGAAGCATCTAGAAAGGTCAACCAAGGAGAACGGCATGCATCGCACTGCCCAATTCGCCGCCTTCTCCGGTCGCCCAGGCGGCTGTCATCGAGGTGGCTTCGATATCGCAGACATGTGGCGCGCCATGGCCGGCATTCGCCACGGAGGACAGGGCGCTGGCCCTGGCGGGCCCGGCGGCCGTGGCGGCTACGGCCGCGGCGGCTTCCCCTTCGAGGGACGCGGTCCCGGCGGTGGCGGCCCGTGGGGCGCAGGCCCCTGGGGCGGCGGCCGGCGCGGTGGCCGCGCGCGGCGCGGCGACGTCCGCACCGCTGCGCTCCTGCTCCTCGCCGAGGAGCCGCGCAACGGCTACCAGATCATGCAGGAGCTGGAGGAGCGCTCTGGCGGCGCGTGGCGGCCGAGCCCCGGCTCGGTCTACCCGGCCCTTCAGCAGCTCGAGGACGAAGGGCTCGTCCGCGCCGAAGAGCGCGACGGGCGCAAGCTCTTCCACCTCACCGACGAGGGGAGAGCCTACGTCGAGCGCCGCGGCGCCGACGCGGCCAACCCGTGGGACCAGATGGCCGGCGACGTCTCCGAGGACACGTGGGCGTTGCTGAACATCGGCCGTGAGGTCGCGATGGCGATGATGCAGGTCGTCCGCACCGGCAGCGAGACCCAGCGCCAGGAGGCGCAGAGAGTCCTCGCCCGCGCGCGCCGCGACCTGTACCGCCTGCTCGCTGACGGCGACGACGACCTCGGCAACGAGGCCGACGACGCCACCGGCGAGACCCGCACGGACGACGAGCAGGACCAGCAGTGAGCGAGGCGGCGGAGGCTTCCCGCCGCTCCGCCGACAGCCACGACGAGCCCGCGGTCTCCGTCCGCGGGCTCGTCAAGCGCTTCGGCGAGGTCGAGGCCGTGCGCGGCGTCGACTTCGACGTGCACGTCGGCGAGACGTTCGGCTTCCTCGGACCGAACGGCGCCGGCAAGTCGACGACGATCGGGATGCTCTGCACGCTCGTGCCGCCAACCGGCGGGACGGCGCGCGTCGCCGGCTTCGACGTCGTGCGCGAGCGCGACGACGTCCGTCGCAACATCGGCCTGGTCTTCCAGGACCCGACGCTCGACAGCTACCTCAGCGCCGAGCAGAACCTGAAGTTCCACGCCGAGCTGTATGGCGTGCCGAAGCAGCTCGTGCCCGAGCGGATGCGCCAGGTGCTCGAGATGGTCGGCCTGTGGGAGCGGCGCGCGAGCAAGGTCTCGACCTTCTCGGGCGGCATGCGCCGCCGGCTGGAGATCGCACGCGGCCTGCTGCACTCCCCGCGCGTGCTCTTCCTCGACGAGCCGACGGTCGGGCTGGACCCGCAGACGCGCGCGTCGATCTGGCGCTACATCCATGAGCTGAAGAAGGTCGAGGAGATCACGATCTTCCTCACAACTCACTACATGGACGAGGCGGAGGCGGCCGACCGCATCGCGATCATGGACAGAGGCCAGGTGATCGTGCTCGACACGCCCGAGGCGCTGAAGGCGAGCGTCGGCAAGGACCGCGTCCAGCTGCAGACCGACGACAACGCCGCGACGATCGAGGCGCTGAAGGCGCGCTTCGGGCTGGAGGCGACCGTCTCTGAGGGCGCGGTGACCGTCGCCGTCGAGGGCGGCGAGCAGTTCGTCCCGCGGCTGTTCGCGGAGCTGGGAATGCCGATCCGCGGCGTCTCGGTGTCGCGCCCGTCGCTCGACGACGTCTTCATGTCGTACACCGGCACGACGATCCGCGACGCGGAGACTGGCGCGCCGGGGATGGATCCGATGGCGCGCATGATGCGCAGAGGGAGGTAGAACGGAGTCATGGCCTCGACCACGTCCGACCCGGCCCGCCCGGGCGCACCCGCTCCCGCTCCCGCAGGCGCTGGTGCTGGCGCCACGGCGCTCCCTGCCCCGACGGCCCGCATTCGCGTTCCGGCCGGCGGCTGGCGCTCGGATCTGCGCGCCGTGCGGATCGTCTGGAAGCGCGAGCTGCTGCGCTACAAGGGCGACAGACTGCGGATCGTTACCTCGCTGTTTCAGCCGTTCCTGTTCCTCTTCGTGCTCGGCGGCGGCCTCGCGAACATCGCCTCGGGCGGGACCGAGGGCGTCGACCTGCGCACCTTCATGTTCCCCGGCGCGCTCGCGATGGCGGTCCTCTTCACGGCGATCTTCAGCGCCGCCTCCGTCGTCTGGGACCGCGAGTACGGCTTCCTGCGCGAAATGCTCGTCGCGCCCGTGCGGCGCGGCTCGATCGTGATCGGCAAATGCCTCGGCGGCGCGACCGTCGCGGGGATACAGGGGCTGATCGTGATCGCGCTCGCCCCGCTCGTTCACGTGCCGTACAGCTTCGGCATGATCGTCGAGCTCATATTGCTGCTGATCCTGCTCGCGTTCACCGTGACAGCGTTCGGCGTGATGGCGGCGGCGCGGATCACGCAGATGCAGTCGTTCATGGCGCTGACGCAGATGCTGCTGATGCCGCTCCTGTTTTTGAGCGGAGCGCTGTTCCCTGTGACGGGGCTGCCGCAATGGCTTGAGGTGCTCAACCGGGTCGATCCGTTGACGTACATCGTCGACCCGATCCGCCACACGGTCTTCGCTCAGCTCGACATCAGCGATGCGGCGCGGCTGAAGCTCAACCCGGGCGTCAACTGGTGGGGCTGGCATGTGCCGATCGCCGCCGAGATCGGGCTCGTCGCTGTCACCGCGGTCGTGATGCTGTGGATCGCCATCGCCCAGTTCCGGCGGGCTTAACCGACGTTCGGTGTGCCCGCGCGGGGCGCCTTGGCGCGCTCCGCGCCGACGCCAGTTCTTACGAAGCCGTAAGGGTGGCCTAAAGGTTCGGCGCTTAGGATCAGACGCGATGACTGCTCCCGCGTTGGCCTGCTGATGGTCCTGCTGCTGCTGTTCGGATTGATCGCGGGGGCCGGCACGGCCGTGTCGCCCTGCGTGCTGCCGGTCCTGCCGATCGTCCTTGCTGCTGGCGCGACCGGCGGCCGCCGACGACCGCTCGGAATCGTGATCGGCCTCGTCGCCTCGTTCACCTTCGCGACCGTCGCGCTCGTCTACGTCCTCAACGCGCTCGGGCTGCCGAACACGCTGCTGCGGACGGTCGCGATCGTGATCCTGCTCGCCTTCGGCGCGATCCTGATCGTGCCGCCGCTCGCCGCGCGGCTGGAGGCATATCTGACGCGGTTCGCCAACGCGACCGGCGCGACCGGCGGCGCCGCGAGCAGAGGCGACGGCTTCGGCTCGGGCGTGCTCGTGGGCGCGAGCCTCGGGCTCGTCTACGCGCCGTGCGCCGGGCCGGTGCTGGCCGGCGTGATCACGGTCTCCGCCGCGCAGCCGTTCACCGCCGGCCGGCTTGCGGTCGCGCTGGCCTACGCGATCGGCTCGGCGCTCGTGCTGTGGGCGCTGATGCTCGGCGGCCGGCGCCTGACCGCACCGCTGTCGCGCCGCAGCGGCACGCTGCAGATCGCGATGGGCGGCGTGATGGTGATCGTCGCGATCGCGATGCTCGCCAACTGGGACCTCGACTTCCAGAGATCGATCGCGAAAGACCTGCCCGCCTTCCTCGTCGACCCGACGAGCAGCCTCGAGTCGAGCGCGGCGGCGAGAACGGCGCTCGCCAGCGTGCGGCACGCGAGAGCCGACAGCATTGGCTCGATCGCCGGGCGCAACGCGATCTCCAACGGCTCGACCTCGGACCTCAGACCGGGCAGAAGAGCGGACCTGCCGGTGCTCGGCACCGCGCCCGACTTCACCGGCACGGAGGACTGGTTCAACACGCCTGGTGACAGACCGCTGTCGCTGTCACAGCTCAGAGGCCATGTCGTGCTCGTCGACTTCTGGACCTACAGCTGCATCAACTGCCTGCGCACGCTGCCGTATCTGGAGGCGTGGGACCAGCGCTATCGCGACGACGGGCTGACGATCGTCGGCGTCCACAGCCCCGAGTTCCCGTTCGAGAAGGACGCCTCGAACGTCGCTGCGGCGGTGAAGCGCGAGGGGATCAAGTATCCCGTTGCACAGGACAACGACCTCGCGACGTGGACCGCGTGGGGCAACCAGTACTGGCCGGCCGAGTACTTCGTCGACGCGAGAGGGAAGGTCCGCTTCGCCCACTTCGGCGAGGGCGACTACGCGAAGAAGGAGCGAGTGATCCGGGCGCTGCTGGCGGAGGCGGGTCACAGCGTCGGGAGAGGGCTCTCCGGCGCGCACGGCATGACCGCCTCGAACGGGATCACGACGCCCGAGAGCTACCTTGGCGCCGAGCGCGCCGGCGCGGCCTTCGCCAACGGGCCGATCATGATCGGCGGCCACGACTACGGCGCGCCGCAGACGCCGAAGGCCAACCAGCTGTCGTACGACGGCAGATGGCAGATCGGCGAGCAGCAGGTGATAGCGAGAGGCGGCGGGCTGACGCTGAGCTTCGGCGCCAAGCACGTCTACCTGGTGCTCGGCTCGCCCGGCCAGCCGCGCCAGGTGAGGCTGACGCTCGACGGCAGACCGCTGCCGGCGCAGGACGACGGCGCCGACGCGCACAATGGCGTGGTGACCGTCACGGGGCAGAGACTGTACGAGCTGGTCGACCTGCCGAGAGTCGGTCACCACGTGCTGCACCTGCAGCCTGACGACGGAACCGACGCCTACTCGTTCACGTTCGGGTGATCGGCGCGCTGGCAGTGATGGTGGCGGCGGCCTTCGGGGCCGCCGCGCATGTTGAGTTGGGCGCTTCGGTGGGGGCTGCTGGCGTCGTTTCACGCCCCGCGATCACCAGACGGCTCATCCCGCTGCCGGCGAAGCGGCGGCGCGAGACGGTCGCGTACGCGCAGCGTCACTACGGGCTGCGGACCGACGTCGTCCAGCCGCACGTGATCGTCGAGCATTTCACCGAGAACGACTCGGTCGACGCGACTTGGAACACGTTCGCGCCTGACGTCCCTGACCTCGAGTTGCACGAGCTGCCGGCGACCTGCTCGCAGTTTGTGATCGCAAAGAGCGGACGGATCGTCCAGCTCACGCCGATCACGTTCATGTGCCGCCATACGGTCGGGCTCAACTGGGCCGCGATCGGAATCGAGCACGTCGGCTTCAGTGACAGTGACGTGCTCAACAACCCTGCTGAGCTCAACGCGTCGCTGCGCCTGACGCGATACCTGCGCTGCACGTACAGAATCCCGGTCAGAGACGTGATCGGACATGCCGAGAGCCTCACCTCGCCGTTTCACAGAGATCGCGTCGCCGCGCTGCAGACGCAGACCCACTCCGACTTCCCGACGGCAGACATGAACCGCTATCGGGCGATGGTCCGCAAGCAGCCCTGCTGAGAGCCGGCTCGTCTCCCGCGCCGCACACGTAGGATCCGCCGCGTGAGCGGGATCGCTTCAGCGTCCTCGTCGATCTTCGCGCCGGGCCTGCTCGACGGGCAGGTCGCGTTGATCACGGGCGGCGGGACGGGGCTCGGGCGGGCGGCGGCGCGCGAGCTCGTCGCGTGCGGCGCGCGGGTCGTCGTGGCCGGGCGGCGGTTGGACGTGTTGGAGGCGACGGCGGCCGGGATCGGCGAGGCGGCGAGCTGCGTGGCCGGGGACATCCGCGATGACGCGGACGCGGCGCGGATCGTCGAGGCGGTGATCGAGCGCCACGGCCGGATCGATCTGCTCGTCAACAACGCCGGCGGCCAGTACTTCACGCCCGCGGAGGCGATCGCGACGAAGGGCTGGCAGGCGGTCTTCCGGCTCAACGTCGGCGGCACCGAGCGGATGACCGATCTGGTCGTCGAGCGGGTGATGCAGCCGGCGGGGCGGGGGACGGTCGTCAACGTGACGCTCTCCCCGCATAACGGGCTGGCCGGGATGACCCACTCGAGCGCGGCGCGCGCCGCGGTCGAGTCGCTGACGCGCGGCTGGGCGCGCAGATGGGCCGGGGACGGGATCGCCGTCGTCGCAGTCGCGGCTGGCCACTTCCGGACCGACGCACTCGACAAGTACCCCGAGCCGGTGCGCGCGAGCGTTGCGCGAACGGTCCCGCTCCAGCGGCTCGGTCAGCCGGCCGAGCACGGCTGGCTCGTCGCGCTGCTCGCATCGGATCTGGGCCGCGCGCTCAGCGGCTCGGTGATCACGCTCGACGGGGCCCGCGACAACTGGTTCGGCCCCTGGCCACCGCCCGGCCTGACCGACGGCGGCGGCGACGTCCCGACCGAACAGCGCAGGCCCGCCGCGACGCGATAGGGCGCCGCGGCAGGCCCGCCGTGCGCGGCGCGGCCCTCGCGAGCGCACGGCGCGTCTCGCGGCTGGCCCGCCGTGCGCGGCGCGGCCCTCGCGAGCGCACGCGCCGGTATCATCGGCGCACCCGCGGGCGAAGTGTTGTGGTTGCACAGGAGCCTTCCAAGCTCTTAGGGCGGGTTCGATTCCCGTCGCCCGCTCTCTCGGAGGCCGCGCAGCCCGGCATCTGGATGTTTTGCCAGCCGGCGCCTGCGGGTGCGCCAGCTGTCCTCGCTTCTGCTGGCGCTGCACCCGAGCGGGCAGGCTTGTCGGGAGGACGGCTTTCGACAAGAGGGGCAAGCAATGGCAAATGTGAGCGTTGGTCTGTGGGTCCGGATTGAAGCGAAGCCCGGCCGCGAAGACGACGTCGCGGCGTTCCTGATCTCGGCGCAAGACCTTGTCGACGCCGAGCCGAAGACGACGACGTGGTTCGCGTTGCGTCTGGGCCCGACGACCTTTGGGATTTTCGACGCCTTCGAGGCCGACGAGGGCCGCGACGTGCACCTCAGAGGCCCTGTCGCCTCCGCGCTGGGAGAGAAGGCCGCCGACCTCTTCGCAGAGGCGCCGACGATCGAAAAGCTCGACGTGCTCGCCAGCAAGTTCCCCTGATCCGGCGGTCCGCCACCCCTGAGCCGCCGGCTCGCGCCCGACAGGGGTATCATCCCGTACGCGCGCGGCTCGCCCCCAGTGCCGCTCGCTCCACACAGCAGGGCCACGGGGAGTGGCGCAGTCTGGTAGCGCACCCGGCTGGGGGCCGGGCGGCCGCAGGTTCAAATCCTGTCTCCCCGATAAACGAAAGCCTCGCGAAAGCGGGGCTTTTGCGTTTTAGCCTGGATCCACCGGCTGCTGTGATCGGGTTGGTCGTCGCCGGTGTTGGGGCGTGCCGGCCGGGTTGACCTCGGCGGCGCTGGGGTCGACGGCGGTCGTCGTGGAGCCCCCGCCAGAGGTGCCGCCGCAGCCGGCGAGGGCGACGAGGCCGGCGAGCAGCCGGGCAGTGAGGGGGACGGCGAGACAGCGGCGCATCGTTGCTCCAATCGGTCGTGATCGCATCGCCGGCGACCGTAGGCCGCGTCGCTGCTCGGCCGGCTGGCGTCAGGTCAACGCCAGGTCAAAGCGGCTCGGCGGCACGCGCGTGGACTGCCCGCGATCGCGGCGGTCGCGGAGGCGCGCGGGGAGTGCGGGCTCGTCGTGCTCGACCTCGGGCTGCCCGACGTCGACGGGCTCGATGTCTGCCGGCACCTGCGCCGCGACCATCCCGAGCTGGCGATCCTCATCCTGACCGCACGCGACCGCGAGCTCGACATCGTCGCCGGACTCGACGCCGGCGCCGACGACTACCTCGTCAAGCCGTTCCGTCTCGCGGAGCTGCTCGCGCGCGTGCGCGCCCACCTGCGCCGCGTCGCCGCAGAGACGCCCGCCGACGACGGCCAGCGCTCGTTGCGCGCGGGCGAGCTGAGGGTCGACCCCGCCGCGCGGCGGGCATGGCGCGGCACGCGGGTCCTCGAACTGCGTCCGAAGGAGTTCGACCTGCTCGCGCTGCTGGTGCGTGACGGTGGTCGCGCCGTCACGCGCGAGCGGATCATGCGCGAGGTCTGGCAGACCGACTGGATGGGCTCGACGAAGACGCTCGACACGCACATGCTGACGCTGCGGCAGAAGCTCGGCGCCCCCGATCCGATCACGACGCTGCGTGGGATCGGCTACCGGCTGGAGGCGGACCGGGCCACGTCGCCACCGCTGGAGCGCGCCTCGTGAGGCGGCGTCTGATCCTCTCGATCGTCGCGGTCGCAGCCGCCGCGGTGGCGCTGTTCGCGATCCCGCTCGGCGTCGCGCTGAACCGCTCCTACCGCGACGAGGAGCTGCTGCGGCTGCAGCGCGACACCGTCGCCGCGACCCGCACGATCGACCTCCGCGGGCGGGACGCGCGCAATCGGGTGGAGCTGCCGCCGAGCAGGGATGCGCTCGCCGTCTACGACCGCAGCGGCCGCCGCGTCGCCGGACGCGGGCCTGTCCACGCCGACGCGGCCGTCGATGCCGCGCTGCGCGGCGCCAGTCCGGCCGACCGCGCCAGCGACGGCCGCCTCGTCGCGGCGGTCCCGCTGCTCTCCGGGGAGCAGGTCAGCGGCGCGCTCCGCGCGCAGCGCAGCGGCGCGGCCGCCAGCAACGACGCGCACGGCGCATGGCTGGTGCTGCTGGCGGCCGGCGCGGGCGTGATCGCGCTCGCCGCGCTCGCGGCGCTCGTCCTCGGGCGCCGCCTGGCGCGCCCGACCGAGCGGCTGGCGATCGCGGCCGGCCGGCTCGGCGACGGCGACTTCGCCGCCCGCGCGCCACGTTCCGGGGTGCCGGAGCTGGACGCCGTCGCGGTCGCTCTCGACGCGACCGCGGAACGGCTCGACGCGCTCGTCTCGCGCGAGCGCGCCTTCAGCGCCGACGCCTCGCACCAGCTGCGCACGCCGCTGGCTGCGCTGCGGCTGGAGCTGGAGGCGCTGGAGCTGCGCGACGGGCCCTGCGAGGAGCTGAGCGCCGCCCAGGCGCAGGTCGAGCGGTTGCAGTCGACCGTCGAGACGCTGCTGTCGGTCGCGCGCGACGTGCCGCGCGAGCACGCCTCGATCGACCTGACCGCGGTCGCAGAGGCGGTCGCCGCGCACTGGCGCGAGCCGCTCGCGCAGGACGGCCGGTCGCTGCACGTCGTCGCCGAGGCGCCGCGTGTCGCGCTGCCGCGCGCCGCCGCCTCGGAGCCCGTCGTCGCCGAGATCGTCGAGGTGCTCATGGCGAACGCCCACCGGCACGGCGCGGGCGCCGTCACCGTCACGATCCGCCGCAGCGGCGACGCGCTCGCGCTCGACGTCGCCGACGAGGGCGCAGGGATCGCAGGCGAACCGGAGCAGATCTTCGCCCGCCGCGGCCCGCGCCAGCCGGCGTCGATCGCGGTGGTGGAGGGACACGGCATCGGGCTGGCGCTCGCACGATCGCTCGCGCACGCCGAGGGCGGCCGGCTCGTGCTCAGCCGCAGCGGCCCCGCGCCCGTCTTCACGCTCTGGCTGCCAGGATCCGCACGATCGACATGAGGATCGATCGGCACGTCGCGGGTCCGCCGAGCGCGACTGCACTGCCCAGTCGCGGCCCGCCGGCGACCGCGATCGCTGTAGACGGACGGCACGGCACCGGCCTCTCCACAGCCATCGGAACCATCGCCGTCGCCGGGCTCACGCTCGCGGCCTTCATGCTCGCGATCGGCGCGGCGGGCGCACGCCGGCTGTTCTTCATACCGGCCTCCCGCCACGCCTTCCCCGACTGGCTCGCCGGCCCGCTGCACGGGCTCGGCGTCGCGATCGCGCCACGCACCGGGGCGCTGCTGCTCGTCGCGATGCTCGCGTTCTACCTGTGCGCGTTCGCCACCGCGGGCGCGCTCTCGCCGCGCGTCGTCTGGACCGCCGTCGTCGCCGCGCATCTCGCGATGGTGCTCGCGCCGCCCATGTTCTCGGCCGATGTCTTCGCCTACGCCGGCTACGCGCGCCTGTTCGTCCTGCACGGGATCGACCCGTATCTGCACGGCGCCGACGCGGCGCCGCTGGACCCGGTCCGTCCGTTCGTCACGTGGCACGGGATCGCGACGCCGTACGGGGCCCTGTTCACGTTCGTCAGCCTGCCGCTGGCGTGGGTCTCGGTGCCGGTTGCGCTCTGGACGTGCAAGGCGCTGGCGGCGCTCGGCAGCCTCGCCTGCGTCGGGCTCGTCGGCCGGATCGCGGCGGCGCGAGGCGTGAATCCCGCGACGGCGGTCGTCTTCGTCGGGCTCAATCCGCTGCTGCTCGCGTACGAGGTCGGGGGCGGCCACAACGACATGCTTCCCGTCGGGCTGGTGCTGCTGGCGATCCTGCTCGTCATGCGGGAGCGACCGGCGGGAGCGGGAGCCAGCGCCGTGCTCGCGTTCGGCGCGAAGGCGTCGGCGGGTCTCACACTGCCGTTCGTGCTGCTGGCGAGCAGACCGCGCCGCAGTGCGCTGGCCGGGGCAGCCGCTGCCGGCGCGGCGGTGCTGGTGGTGAGCATCGCGACGTTCAGCAGCAACGCGCTCTCCCTCACGCGTCAGCTGCGCCAGCAGCAGGACTTCGTCGCGCACGACAGCGTGCCGAGCCGACTCGCCTCGCTGCTGGGCTACGACCACCTGCCGGCAGGGCTGCGGGCGCTCATCGCGTGCGCCTTCGCCGCGACGGTTGCGACGCTGCTGTGGGCGGTCTGGCGCGGGCGGCTCGACTGGATCGCCGGCGCCGGCTGGGCGACCTTCGCGCTGCTGCTCGCCACGGCCTGGCTGGTCGAGTGGTACGCGGTCTGGCTGCTGCCGCTCGCGGCTCTCTCCCGCAGCCGCCCGTTGCTACTCGCGACCGTAGCGTTCTGCGCCTACGTGATCGTCACCCACGTCCACTGGCTGCTGCTGTGAGCAGCGCGGAAGACGTCCGCTACGGGGAACGTCCCCAGCCCGCGCCGGCCGTGTCGGGCCCGTCGGCTGCGACGGACCCTCAGCCCGCAAGACGGGCCGTCGCCCACCCTCTCGACGGCGTCACGATTGTGTTGCCCTGCTTCGACGAGGCGGCCAACGTCGCCGCAGCGATCAAGGGCGCGACATGGGAGGCACAGCGGATCTCGCTGGCCTACGAGGTCGTCGTCGTCGACGACGGCAGCAGCGACGAGACGGCGGCGATCGCAGGATGGTGGGCGGCGCGCGATCCGCACGTGCGGATCGTGCGGCACGCGCGCAACCGCGGGTACGGCGCCGCCGTGCGAAGCGGCATCGACGCCGCGCGGATGCCCTGGATCTTCCTGACCGACGCCGACCTGCAGTTCGACCTCGCCGAGCTCGACGCGTTCGTGCCGCTGGCCACCGAGGCCGAGCTCGTCATCGGCTGGCGCCTTGCCAGGCACGATCCACTCGTGCGCAAGGCCAACGCGGCGGCGTGGAACTGGCTCGTCGCGCGTGCCCTCGACCTGCACGTGCGCGACGTCGACTGCGCCTTCAAGCTGATGCGCACCGACGCCGTCGCACCGTTGCGGCTGACCTCCGAGGGCGCGACGATCAGCGCCGAGCTGCTCGTGAAGGCGTTCGCGAACGGCGCGCGTGTGCGGCAGCTCGGCGTCCATCACCGACCCCGCCTCGCGGGACGGCAGAGCGGCGCCAGACTGCCCGTGATCGCACGCGCCTTGTGCGAGCTGATCGCCCTGCGCCGCGCACGACAGACGGTCATCGGCTGATGGACGCGTCCGAGCTCGCCGCGATGCTCGACTACTCCGACCACCACTGGTGGTACCGGGGTCGGCGGCGCGTCCTGGCTGCCGTGATCGACGCGATCCCGCTGCCGCCCGGCGCACGGCTGCTCGACGCCGGCTGCGGCTCCGGCCGCGAGCTGGACGAGCTGGCGGCTCGCGGCCGCGTGAGCGGGGTCGACGTGAGCGCGGTCGCCGTGGACTGTGCACGCGCGCGCGGTCACGCGGACGTCCAGCGGGCGGCGATCGAGCGGATGCCGTTCGCCGACAGCACCTTTGACCTCGTCACCTGCCTCGACGTGATCGAGCACACGCCCGACGACCGCGAATCGCTGGCCGAGCTGCGGCGCGTGACGCGGCCCGGCGGCCTGCTCGTCGTGACCGTGCCGGCCTATCCGTCGTTGTGGTCGGCGCACGACGTGCGCAACCGGCACTTCCGCCGCTACCGCGCAGCGAGCCTGCGCGCGGCGGCGGCCGAGAGCGGCTGGTCGGTCCTGCGCGACACGCACTTCAACGCTCTGCTGCTGCCGCCGGCCGCCGTCGTGCGGCTGGCGCGGAGGCGCCGAGCCGGCGCCGACAACAGCGAACGCGACGGCGACGCCGCGACCGGCCCCGCCCCCTCGGAGCTGGCGATCACCCCGCGTGCGCTCGACGCGCTGCTCGAGCTGCCTCTGCGCGCAGAAGCGGGCATCATCGGCGGCGGTCGCAGGATCGGCGCCGGCCTCTCGCTGCTGGCCGTGATGGCCCGCACGTGACACGCGAGCCGATCCACCGGCGCGCGCCGCGCTCCGACCGCCGCCCCGCACGCAGTCAGGCTGGAGAGGGTGAACTCCCGAGACGGGGCCGCGACAGCCGCAATCTGTCGCTACCAAGCCCGACTTGGGAGCTCAGTCTGCCTCACACCCCGGACGAAACGGTGGATCCAGGTTTAGGCGGCTCGCTCGCTCGCCACCCCCGGAGCTCGGATATCGTCTCGTCGAGGCGGTCGAGGTGGCTCAGGAACCGTCGCTGATCGCCGTCGACCGGGGCGCCGTCGGAGTCGCAGAAGGCGTCGAGGCGGGCTCGCAGCTCGGCGGGCCGCGTGGGTGATGCGTGCGGCGTGGCCTGGTGGCCGACGCTGAGCGTGCCGGCGATCTCGTTGGTGGCGGCGCTTTGCGCCTGGAGCGCGCGCACGGCGCTCGCGCGTATGCCGGGGTCAAGCGGCAGGCGGTGCTCGACGTCGGCGACGACGCTGCAGACGTGGTAGCTCGCCTCGCCGATCAGGCCGAGGTCGTGCTCGATCCGATCACGCCGGAAGGGGCTCCGCGCGAGCGGTCGCGCGGTGCTCAGCAGCTGGTGGCTCGCGCTGTCGAGCGTGCGGGCGGCGGCGGTCAGCGGCGGCTGCGAGACGCCTTTCTCGACCACCGTGGGCGGCATCTGCGGGGCCGTGTCGGCGGTGCCGCTGAGGGACGGCTCCGGCGCGATGTCGGCGGCGCTGGCCAGGGGCGCGTCTGGGGCGGGTTGGGTGGCGCTGACGAGGGGCGCGGCCGGGGCGCCGTTGCTTATGCGGCTGCCAAGCTGCTCGAGCAGACTCGAGAGCGCCGTGAGGTAGTTGCGTGTGGCGAGCGTTGTCGCTGCTCGGGTGTGGACAGGAAAGACCAGGAGGGCGGCGGCCATCGCGACGGCGGCGCCGATTGCTGTCTCCTCAACTCGCAGTACCAACAAGTGATCGCTGAACTCGCCAAGCTGCTCGTATAATTGGGAGACCGATATGGTGATGGCGATCACCATCACGATGTAGCTGACGGGTATGAAGTAGACGCCGACGCTTAGCGCGGCGAGGATCACGACGACCGACCATGTGCTGTGGCCGACCGCGTGTGCCAGCAGCGAGCCCACCAGGATCCCCACGACCGTTCCAAGCACGCGGCTCAACGCCTTCAGGATCTGCTCACCCGAGGTGTTCGTGCCCGTGAAGGCGATGAAGACCGCGATCACCGCCCAGTAGAAGCGGCGGTCGGAGAGCAGCGAGCCGAGCGCGCTTGCGGCGCCGACCGCGATCGCCATCCGGATCGCCGCCTGCGCCGGGGCGTCGAGGTGAAGCCACCCGCACACGCTGTCGCGAGCGCGACCCGCGGGGCCGGCGGCCGCGGCGCCGACGAGCGCCGAGCCGGGAAGGTTGCCGGACGCCAGCGTCACCGCGGACTCGAAGGGGACCGCGCCGGTGCCGCCTTGCGGCTCGGGCGCCTGCTGCAGCCGGGTTTCCAGCGCCGACGACCATTGCGACAAAGCGCCCCCCAGCCGCTCGAGCCGCGTGGCCACGGTCTCGTCAAGCTGGGCGAGGACAGCGGCGGGAGCGAGGGCCGCGGCGGGCTCCTTCGTGCCGTCACGCGCAGCGGCGAGCGCGTCACGCACCTGCGACCGCAGGTCGGCAGGGAGGTCGGATGCGGCCAGGGCATCGGCCAGGCGGCCGATGTTCTGGACGATCAACTCGAGCTCGAACAGACGCGTGTGGGTTGCCTCTGGAGCGGAGCCGCGGGGAAGCGCGAGCGGCTCGGCGAGCAGGCCGTCGATCACGAGGGCGGTCTCGTTGACGCGCAGAAGCCTTCGTCTCAGGCGGCGGCTTGCCCGCTCGCGCTCGTGGCCGGGGGCGGCGTCGAACAGCTCGACGGCTGCTCTTACGACACCGCGGCAGCGGGCGGAGAAAGCGCGACCCGAGCGTCTCAGCCGGCCGTGCGTGAGGGGGAGGAAGACGGCCGCCTTCAGCACGAAGACGACAACGACCGCGATCGACAGCCGAGCGCGAGCGGGCCGAGCTGGCGCTCCGTCAGCGTGCCGTTGCCGAGGAAGCCGAAGAGGTAGCCGATGAACAGCAGGACCCCGTACAGGAAGGCGCGCGAGCCGACGCGTGGGATGAGCTTTTGCAGATAGGTCCCAAGCCCGATGATCAGCGCCATCACGACGAGGCCGACGGCGCGGTGGGGCGCGAGCGCGACCGACAGCGCTATCGTCGCGAGCAGCGGCAGCGGCATCAGCGCCATCGTCTTCGCCTGCTCCACGCGCGTCGTGTCGAGCACGGAGAGCGCGGCCAGCAGCGCGACGACCCCGCCGAGCACCATCGCCAGCAGGGTTGCGCCATGATGCTGAGCGGCGAGCGCGGCGAGCTGCCGCGGGTCGAGCGCGCCACCGCTTGGCGGCTCGATCCACATCACGCGCGTCAACTGCATGACGCCGTAAACAGCGGCGATCGCAACCGCAATTGAGACGACAGCTTCGACGGCCGTCAAGAAACGGTTAAGACCGGGGTCTGATGCGATGAGGGCATCGGACCACTCGCGCGCTCTGGCGTGAAGGCGCACTGCGATGTTGTCGGACGTGGGCGTCTTGAGGCTTTGGCTCGTTTGGGCCGTGTGGGGCGGCCCGCCCGTTCGCTCACCGTGGAGCGGTCAGGTGCAGGCAACTGATGGTAGACCCCTGTACGTATGTGTCTGAGGTCACGGACGATCTCCCATGCCCGCGGTCAAGGCGTCCGCCCGACCGTGCATCGTGGTGTGCGATGTCAGACGTCGATTCGCTCCAGAGATCCGAAGAAGTCGTCGCGCAGCTGCGCCAGGAGGCCGCCGACGCGCGGCACAGGGAGGTCGTCGAAGACCTGCGCAGAACGCCGCTGGCCGACACCGCGCGCAAGCCGCGGCGGCGCGTCACCGCGACGCTCGACCACGTGCGCACCGCCACCAACATGCGCGAGGGCCCGCTGCCCGAGGTCGAGGACCTGGCCGTCTCGCTGATCGAGACCGGGCTGCTGCACCCGCCGCTCGTGCGCGAGACCGGCGACGCGGAGGCGCCCTACGAGCTCGTCGCCGGCTTCCGCCGGCTGGCCGCGATGCGGCTCGTCGACGAGGCGACCGGCGAGCCGCGCGAGTGGGAGCTCGACGTGCGCGAGGGTATGAGCCGCCGCGAGGCGCTGACGCTCCAGTTCGCCGAGAACTTCCATCAGAGAAAGCCCGAGCCGATCATGTTCGCGCGCGCGGTGCGCCAGATCATGATCGAGGACCCGACGCTGACCGCCGCTGAGGTCTCGCGTGTGACCGGTGCCCCGGCCGAGTGGACGCGCAGCGCGCTGAAGCTGCTCGACCTGCCGGCGATCGCCGAGCGCGTCGAGGCTGGCGACCTTGCCTTCACGGCAGCCGACATGGTCCGCCGCGCGATCTCGACCGGCCGCGTCAGCGAGGCCGAGGGCGTCGAGCTGGCCGGGCGCGCCGCCGAGGGCGAGCTGACGACCGGCGAGCTGAGAAGAGCGGTCGGCTACGTGCCGACGAAGCCCGAGGGGTACGACGAGCTCTCGGCCCAACTCGACAAGGCCCGCTGGGATGCCAGACGGGCGAGAGAGGCCGGCGGCGGGCGCGCAGACGACACCGACGCCGACCAGCGCGAGTGGGAGTCGGGCGGGCACGCTGCCGAGCCGGGGCACGGGGCTGGCGCGGGTGCCGGCGCTGCTGGCTCTGGCGGCGCTGGGGGGCCTGGGTCGGAGTGGGCCGGCGACGAGGAGGCCGAGATCCGCGCCACCTCGCTCGACGCCTACCTGCTCGGTCGCTTGTTGCGCGACGTCGCGCCCGGCCACCGCGAGGCGCTTGGCATCGGCGAGGACGAGCACGAGCCGTTCGCCTACGCCTTCGCGCTGCGCCCCGCCGAGCGGACCGCCGCCCTGCGCACCCTGGCCGCCGACCTGCTCGCCGCCGACCCGCGCCCCCCGCGGGAGCTGCGGCACCTGTTGCAGACGGCGTAGGAAGGGGCTAGCCGAGCTCGCGCGGCGTGGCGCTGAGCTCGGCGAGGAGGGCGTCCCAGGCGGCGTCGTCCGGGGTCGTGCGAGCGGGGAGGCCTGGAGGGAGCGGAAGGGGGTCGTCGAAGCGGCGAGCCCCTTCCGGCATTGCGGCAGCCGGGACATCGGCAAGCAGCTCGATGCCGCGGTCGAGCTGCCTGGGCTCGCGGACGGCGAAGACGAGCACGCCGCGCGAGGCGAGCAGAGCCGCGGCGGGGAGGCCGGCCGGAGTGACGGCAGCGACGATCGCCGCGGTCGGCGGGACCGCCGGCAGCAGCAGCGTCGCGGTGACGCCCTCACGCCAGCGGCGGACGCGGACGCCGTCGGCGAGCAGACGGCGCGTCAGCGTGCGGGTCGCGCCGCGACCGTCGCTCGCCTCGACACGCAGGTCGAGCTGGACCGGGCGCATCGACTGCAGCGCGGCGACATCGCCAGTCGTGTCCTTCGCCGGATCCCATGCTGCGGCAAGCTCGCCGGGGCTCTTCGCCGTTGCCCGCCAGACGCGGCCGTCGTCGTCGCGCACGCGCGCGCGCCAGAGGAGGGAGGGGGGCTTCTCCCCGGCCCCACGCACCCGCACCACCAGCGGCTCGTCCAGCAACGCCGTGCCGGGGGCGCTCAGCTCGAGCGCGCCCGGTCTCGCAGCCACGGGGTCAGTCGCCTTCCAGGCGGGCGCGGAAGGTCGCCGAGGAGACGACGGCGCAGCCGAGGGCGTGGGCTTGGTCAGCAAGGCCGTGGTCAGAGGTGACGACCCAGGTCGCGCCGCGGTTCTCGATCGCTCTCAGCCGGCGCACGATCTCGTCGTCGGCGGAGTTCGCCTTCGCTCTCGGGGCGTGGGCGACCTCGATCACGCTGGAGCGGATCGGCGGGCGCGGCGGGTGCTCGAAGACGACGGTGACGTCCTCGCCGCTCTCGGCTGACCAGCGCTCCAGCAGGTCGACGAGCCGCACCATCGCGCCGTGGCGGTCGCGCCACCAGGCGTCCGGGCGGGTCCCGATTACGTTCATGCCGTCAACGAGCCAATGCATCAGTGGTGAAGGGTACGAGGCCCGGGCCGCAGAGGGGTGGACGGTTAAATGGAAACGGCCCGCCTAAGCGAGCCGTTTCCGGAGGAGAGAGATGTGTCTATGTGTGGTGATGCTGTGATCGGTGGAGGAAGATTTTGTCTTGCGTGCTGCCCACCAACCTGCTGAAGAACATGATGCGCTTCGTCCCCCGATGTGTGTGTGAGGTCGGTCACTGCCGTCGCTCGGGGCGCTGAGCTCGCGCGAAAAGCTACGCTGGCAGAGGTGGATCGTCGCGGCTTCTTCAAGTCGATGCTGGGCAAGGGCGCCGCGCATGGCGCCAGACGCGTCGATGCCGTGATCATCCCTTTCGAGCGCGCCGCGAGAGCCGCGCGCGATGCGATCCCCGGACAGGACCTTCCCGAGGAGGTCTACGACACCCGGCCCGCCGAGCGGGTCGAGGGCGAGGCCGACCCGCTGCCCGCCGAGCCGGTCCTGACGCCGGTCAGCGAGGAAGACCTCATGCGCGTCGCCGCCGACGCGGGGCTGATCCGCCACGTCGAGGCCGCCGTCGCGCTGTCGCGCCGCACGCTGCGGATCGTCCCCGGCGACGGGCCGCCGCCGCCCGGCAGCCGCTCGCGCCTGGGCGGCACGCCCGACCTGCCGGCCGGCACCGTCTGGCCGCGCTGGGACGAGCAGCCGATGACCTTCCTCGCCCAGCTCGACCTCGCGGAGGCGCACGCGATCGGCGTCGACCCGCTGCTGCCGACCAGCGGCGTGCTCGCGCTCTTCTCCTCGCTCGACCGCACGCCGTCGGGCACGAGCCCGTTCGACGCCGGTGGCACGCAGGTCCTGCGCCTTCCCGGCAGCATGCGCCCGCAGCCGGCGCCCGACCCGGCGCAGCCCGGCCAGCCCGCCAGCGCGCGCGCGCTCGAGCTCTCCTCGGAGCTGACGCTGCCGGCGGTCTGGTCGCGCGCGGTGCGGGCGCTCGGGCTCGACGAGGAGGAGCGCGAGGCGTGGGAGCTCGCGCGCCGCGACCTCGCCGAGCTGCAGGGCGTCGAGGCGTGGGTGCCGGACATGCCGCTGCGCTCGATCCACCGCCTGCTCGGCGACGCCGACGCCGAGCGCGACGACATGGCGCTGACGCTCGAGCTTGCCCAGCGCGGGATCGACGTCGGCTTCGGCCCGCCGGCCGCCCATCCCGAAGCGGATAGGTTCCTCGACGTCTCCAGACGCTGGCGGCTGCTGCTGCAGCTGACCGTCGACGAGTCGCTCGGCTGGCGCTTCGGCCGCGGCCGCGACCGCCTCTACGTCTGGGCGCCCGCCGACGGCCTTGCCGCTGGCGAGCTGTCGCAGGCGCGCGCGCTGACGCGCTGAGCGCCGCCGGCAGGCGGCATGGCGCCGCAGTCACCCCGGAAACCGGCGAGGCACAGCCGCGTTTCCGGATCGCTCACGAGCGTGTCAAGCCGCCAGCCGTCGTGCCGATGACGGTGGGCAGCCGCCGTTTGCGTCACCCGGAAGTGAGATGAACGATCCTCGCAATCGCACGCACGACGAGATCCGCCGTCACGGCGGCCTCGGCAACCTCAACGAGGGCATCGCGGTTGAGATCCACGGGCTGTCGACACGGCTGATCGCGTGGCCGGGCAACGGCTTTCAGACGCAGAGCGTTCACGTCGTCACGCACCGCCCGGGGGAGCAGAGCGACCGCTTCACGTACCCGATAGGCGAGGAGGCGGCGATCTGCCTGCAAGGCCGCGGCGAGGTCTGGCTGCACGACCGCTGGGTGGCGGTCGGGCCCGGAGACCTCGCCTTCTGGCCGCCCGGCGTCGAGCACGCGACCCGCAACGCGCAGGACAGCGAGCGCGACTTCGTGCTCGTCACGCAGCTGACGCCGCCGCCATTCGACCTCTATGAGCCGGCCGGCTTCTACGACCGCACCGCTGGCTCGATGCGCTTCGAGGTGGTCGAGCGGGCACGCCGCACCGCGCTTCCGGGGAGATTGGCGACGGCATCGGAGCTGCGCCTCTCCCACGCGGAGCCTGAGGCACGCGCGTGGAACCTCGGGCTTGAAGAGATCCGCCAGCGCGGGGCGCTCTTCAACATCTTCCGCGGCGCGGAGTTCGCTGCTCGCGGCGTCGACGAGCTGCTTGTCCTCTGGCCCGGCTACGGCAGCCGCAGCGCGACCTTCCACGTCAGCGTGATCGACCCCCTCCGACCGATTCGCCGCCACACCCATCCGGTCTCCGACGAGTGCCTGATCTTCTTCGACGGCGATCACGCCGGCATCGAGCTCGAGGGCCGGATCGTGCGGCTGCAGCCCAACGACGTGCTGCTGGCCCCGTGCGGCGTCGAGCACGGCGGCGGGCGGACCGAGCAGCTGGGGCGGATCTGGGTCGGCGCGTTCGCCTCGCCGCCGCAGGTCGACCTGCTCATGCTGTCAGGCCATTACGACGGCGCCGCCCTCGCGACGCCGCCATGGGTCGAGCTCGACGTCACAGGGCAGCAGGCCCCGGGCGACGAGAGCGACGACTCCGAGGGTCAGGCCTCGGGGTTCGTGCGCTTCCAGTAGGCGTTGACCGCCTCGATCGCGCCGCCCGTGATCGAGCTCGTGAAGACGTCGGTGTCGAACGCGTGCGGCAGCGGCTCAGACGGGACCGGCAGGCCGAGCGCCTCGCAGATCGGCTCCCAGCCGTCCTGCGGCTTCCAGACGATCAGGCGGTCGGCCGGGACCGTCGCCTTGACCTCCTCGTTCCAGCGCTCCATCCCCTCGACCAGCGCCGCTCGCTCGCCGAAGCTGTTGGCCAGCGCGCCGCGCGGGCCCTTCCACATCGTGTCGATGTTGAGGTCCATCCACGACGCCCAGTCGGGGTCGACGCGATAGCGGGCATGGCACATCGCGCGCATCAGCGAGTCGCCGAAGTAGATCTGCACAATCGTGTCGCTCATCGACTTCGCCCACGAGTCGCCGTCGCGGACGCTGAGCAGGACCTTGGAGTCGGGGTAGTGCTCCATCAGCTCGCGCCAGTGGTAGGCGGCGGGCCAGTCGACGGTCGCCTCGTAGCCGTCGAAGACCTCGTCCCACACCTGCTCGCCGAGGAACGCGCGACGCCAGACGCCGACCCCTCTCGGGAGGTCGTC
>DASYEC010000078.1:0-40286 GCA_036499225.1 Conexibacter sp. | reverse complement strand
CTTGAGGCCGAAGAGCACATTTGGTATTAGCCCGAGTTTCCTCGGGTTGTCCCAATCATCAGGGCAGGTTACCCACGTGTTACTCACCCGTTCGCGGCTTTGCCCCAGGGCAAGCCCTGGTTCGTCGCTCCACTTGCATGTATTAGGCACGCCGCCAGCGTTCGTCCTGAGCCAGGATCAAACTCTCCGTGAAGAACTTCGTTACTTCATAGAGAGTGTCGCGATGCTCACTCGAGGGATACCCACGTACACAATCGGGCATCCGGAGCACCGGACAGGTAAATCAAATGACTCTGTGTGACCGTTAATTGCTTCGCCACGCTGACGTAAACGAAGCAGGTCACTTACAAAACCTGGACGCACCGATCTCTTAGGCCGAGGCCCAAAGGATCGAATGCACATGCTGTTGAGTTTTCAAAGACCGCCGTGCCTCTCGGGAGGGGATTCCTCCGTCTGACACGCGCTGAGTGCTATTTGCTCTCAGTGCGGGGCGCGAAAGTATAGCGCACTCGGGCGCGGAGTGGAAGCAGTGCTTGCTTTCACTCCCCGGTGCGACCCTTTCGCTTGGTCTGTCCGGGCGGCCCGTCCTGCGCCGCGTCGAGAACTATACAGATGCCTCTCGGAGATGCATCCACGGTGTGAACGGACCCCGGAAGTCCCCGTGGTTACGGGGTTTTCGGCCCCTCAAGGGGTGCTCAAGGGCCGGTTTGGAGCCGGTTTTGGCGCGTCGGCGCTCGTCTTGGGCCACGCTGGATCACAGAGCATCCCGCGATCACGGGCGTTTTCGGGCCAAAGAAATTTCGAAACGGCGTCGTGGAGGCGTCAGGCGAGGGTCTGAGTGGTCCTCTCCTGGGTTTTGAGGCCCTCGATCGCTGGGCGCGGTTGCGCGCACCCGGCGGGGCGCGCTCGCGCGTGTGCGCGTATGCGCGCGAGCGGCCGCTGAGCCGGCGCCGAAGCGTCGACCACGAAAAACGCCGCCAACGAGGGCGGCGTCAGGGAGAAGCTGTTCAGCGCGCTCGAGCGGCGGCGCGCAAGGCGGTCGGCGTCCGGGCGGACGCGGCAGTCGACGGGGGCCTTCGGTCGCGGTGATGTCGCGTCGAAGACCATCATCGCCTCGGTCAGTTGCTCCGCAGGCGGGCGAACCGCCGCTTGCCGAGTTGGAGGATGCGCCCATCCAACTCGCTCACCGGTCGGTCGAGTGGCTCCGGGTCGAGCACATCGCCGTCGAGCTTCACTCCGCCTTGTCTCAACAAGCGCCGCGCCTCGGAGCTGCTCACCCCGAAGGCGGTCGAGAGCAGCGCCGGAAGGTGGACCTCCCCACCCCCGTCAACGGCCAACGGCGCGTCTGGCATTTCCTCGGGCGGCCGGTGATCACGGTGGACGCGGTCAAAGCCGCGCTCCGCCTCCTCGGCGGCGTGCTCGTCATGGAAGCGCGCGACGAGCTTGCGCGCGAGAGCGCGCTTGGCGTCGCGCGGGCCGACATCGGGTGGCGGCGGCTCTCCCGCCAACAGCTCGTACCACGTCCGCAGCGCCTCATCTGGGAGCCGCAAGGTCTTGCCGTAGATCTCCTCAGGCGGCTCGGTGACACCGATGTAGTTCCCGTAGGACTTCGACATCTTCCGCTCGCCGTCGACGCCGGGCAGGATCGGCATGGTGAGGATCACCTGCTCAGGCTTCCCGTATGCGCTCTGAATGTCACGCCCGAGCAGCAAGTTGAACTTCTGGTCTGTGCCGCCGAGCTCGACGTCGGCGTCGACCGCGACCGAGTCGTACCCCTGTAAGAGCGGATAGAGCAGCTCGAGGATCGAGATCGGCGCCTGCGCCGCGTACCGCGTGGCGAAGTCGTCGCGCTCGAGGATCCGCGCGACCGTCGTGGTCCGCACGAGCCGGAACAGCTCCTCGGTCCTCATGTCGAGCCATTCGCCGTTGCGGCGGACCTCCAACCGCTCAGGGTCCAGGACCTTCAACGCCTGCTGCTGAAACGTCCGCGCGTTCGCGTCGATCTGCTCGCCCGTGAGGATCGGCCGCGTCGAGGAGCGGCCGCTCGGGTCCCCCACCCGCGCGGTGTAGTCGCCGATGATCAGGACAACCGTGTGGCCGAGGTCCTGGAACTCCCGCAGCTTCCCCAGCACGACGGTGAAGCCGAGGTGGATGTCTGGGGCGGTCGGATCGATTCCGAGCTTCACGCGTAACGGCCGCCCTTCACGGTCGGCCGCTTGAAGCTTTCTCTCTAACCCGCCCGCGGGCAGGCAGTCGACCGCGTTGCGCGCGAGCCACGCCGCCGACGTCGCGGCGGTTGAGGTTTCGGGAGCCATGGCACCCCAATGCTAGACTGCCCCGACCGGTGAGGCCCTGCCGTCATGGTCCGCCGTACCGGCACGATGGCTTTGGAGCGCACGAGGCCTAAGGCGCCGGAATACGGAATGAGCTTCGAAGGGAACACACCTCCGCCGGCCCGCCGCTTCAGGCTGGTCCCCTTTCGCCGCCGGCGCAAGCGGGACAAGCCGAAGATCAAGAAGCTGCGGCTCTTCTCGATACTCGGGGGCCTCGGCCTCCTCGCGATCGTCTCGACCGTCTTCGGGATGATGATGGCGGTCGCGTCCGACTTGCCCGACCTCGAGAACAAGCAGCAATACCGGGTGAACAAGAACAACTCGGTGCTGCTCGACTACCGCGGGCGCAGACTCGGGATCCTGCAGAACAACGAGAACGTCGTCCTCGTCTCCGCTAGACAGATCGCGCCCGCGATGAAGCACGCGATCATCTCGATCGAGGACAAGCGCTTTTACGCGAACGACGGCTTCGACATAAGAGGTATCGCGCGTGCTGTCGTCGCCGACGTCACCGGCGGCTCCGCTGCCCAGGGCGCCTCGACGATCACGCAGCAGTTCGTCAAGAACGCGCTCGCCGCTCAGGACAAGCGCACGCTCTTCGAGAAGCTCAAGGAGGCGGCGCTCGCGTACCACCTGACGCGCAAGTGGAGCAAGTCGAAGATCCTCACCGAGTACCTGAACCAGATCTACTTCGGCAACGGCGCGAACGGGATCGAGTCGGCGGCGCGCGTCTACTTCGGCACACGCCACGGCTTCAACAGACCGGGCGGCTGTGGCTCCACGAGAGCGATCATGTGCGCCTCGGTTCTGACGCCGGCCGAGTCGGCGCTGATCGCCGCCGTCGTCGCCTCGCCGAGCGCGTTTGACCCGATAGAGCATCCCGAAGCCGCCAGAGGGCGCCGCGACGTCGTGCTCAGAGACATGCTTGACCAGGGCTACATCAGCCTCTCCCAGTACGAGAGAGCGCGCGTCGACCCGCTGCCGACCGACAGAGACCTGACGCCGCCGCAGGAGACCTCTGAGTCGCCCTACTTCACCAGCTGGGTGCGCCAGCAGGTCGTCGACCAGCTCAGCCCGTTCGAGGCGTTCAACGGCGGCCTGCAGATCACGACGACACTCGACCTCGACCTGCAGAGAGCCGCTGAGGACACGATCAGCCAGATGCTGCCGACCGGCTCTGGCCTGCCATCGGCGTCGCTCGTCGCAATCGACAACAAGACTGGCGAAGTGCGCGCGATGGTCGGCGGGCCCGACTACGCGTCGAGACCGTTCAACCTCGCGACGCAGGGCCAGCGCCAGCCCGGCTCGACGATCAAGCTCTTCACGCTCGTGACGGCGCTGGAGAAGGGGATCTCGCCCTACAGCGAGTGGACCTCTGAGCCGGTTCAGTTCCCGGTCCCCGGGACGAGCGGCAGAGAGGTCTTCGACGTCAGAAACTTTGGCGACGAGTACGCGGGGACGACGTCGCTGTCGAACGCGATCGCGGCCTCCGACAACTCCGTCTTCGCGCGCCTGGGGCTGCAGGTCGGCACGAGAAACATCGCCGCGACGGGCAGAAAGCTCGGCATCCGCACGCCGATCTCGACCAACCCCTCGATGACGCTCGGCGGCCTCAGAGAGGGCGTCACGCCGCTCGACATGGCGCACGCCTACGAGACGGTCGCCAACGGCGGCAAGCGCGTCTTCAACCCGAGACTCGGCGCGCCGCACGAGGGCCCGATCGGGATCCACGAGATCCGCGACAGCAGCGGCAAGGTAATCGCGAGCAACGCCAGATCGATGAGAACGCGGCAGGTCGTCCCGCCGGCCGTCGCGTCGACGGCGACGACGATGCTCGAGGGCGTCGTCAACGGCGGCACCGGCACCGAGGCGCGGCTTCCGGGCTTCGCGGCCGGGAAGACCGGCACGACGGAGAACGAGGCGGACGCCTGGTTCGTCGGCTGGAACGACAAGTACACCGTCGCCGTCTGGGTCGGCTACCCCGACACCGCGACGCCGATGCTGACGCAGTTCGACGGCGGGCCGGTCACGGGCGGCACCTACCCCGCCGAGATCTGGCACAACTTCATGGTCGCTGCGCAGGCGGTCGACGACCAGCGCAGAGCTGAGGCCGAGGCGGCGAAGAGCGGCGACGACAGCCAGGTCTCGACGACCCCGAGCGACTCCCCTGACAGCGGCGTGCTCACCGGTCCGGGGACCTCGTCGTCCTCCTCTTCCTCATCCGATGGGACCGACGGGACGACCGGCGCGCCGGACGGGACGACGGGCGACACCGGCGGCGACACGGGCGCCCCGACCGACGGGACGACCGGCGGCGGCGACACAGGCGCTCCGACTGACGGGACGACCGGGGGCGGCGACACCGGCGGGCAGACGCCCGTGACACCGCCGCCTTCCGCGCCACCGGCCGGTGGCGGTGACACGGGTGGCGACACCGGCGGTGGCGACACCGGCGGCGGGGACCAGGCTCCGGCCACGCCGCCGCCCGCGACGCCCCCGCCCGCTACGCCGCCTGCTGGCGGCGGTGACACCGGTGGCGACACCGGCGGCACCGAGGGTGGCGGCGCCGCGGCGCCGACGCCGTAGTCGAGCACGACGCGAAGGACCGTCGGCCGCGGCAGCTGGGGCCGGCTGTTCTCGCGGTATGCCACTCCCGGAACTCGGCGATCTCCCCTCAGGAGGGCCGGGCGCTGGCGGCATAGCCGCGCGCGGCTCTACTTCACCGCCAGCAAGCCCTTCGGCCACGGCTTGGAGACGCTGCGGCTGCCGCGGGCGGAGAAGCGCCAGGGGAGCTCGACCGCCTTCGTGATGCCGATCCGCGTGGAGGCGATCAGCTCGACGTGCTGCCATTCCGGTGGGCGCGAGGCGATCAGAATCGGGCCGGTCGTGAGGTCGGCCTCGTTGAGGTCGAGCTCGACGTCGAGCGCCTGCGTCAGCTTGCCTGGGCCTGAGCAGAGGTCCTCGGGACGTTGCAGGCGCCGGCGGGCGCGCATCGTGTCGAGGCCCGCGGCCGGCTCCAACGCGCGGATCAGGACGGCCGCGCCGACGCCCTCGACGTCGCAGACGGCGTTCAGCAGGGCGTGGATGCCGTAGGAGCGGTAGACGTAGGCGTGGCCCGGCTGGCCGAACAGCGGGCGCGAGCGGGCCGTGAGGCCGCCGTAGGAGTGGCTCGCCGGCTCGGACTCGTGGTAGGCCTCCGTCTCGACGATCACGCCGGCCGTCTCGCCGTGCGAGACGACGCAGCCAACGAGGTCCCGCGCGACGTCGACGACGGGCCGCGCGTAGAACGAGCGGGGCAGCGGCGGGGTGGTGGCGACGGGATCCACGTAACGCGAGGCGGGCGGTGGGCAGCGCTAGTCGCGAGCGCGAGCCGGGCTCACGCGAGCAGGGCGCGGGCGCGGTCGAGCTGCTCGCGCACGCGGCGTTGGCTCGTGCCGCCCTCGGAGTCCTTCGACTCCAGCCAACGCTCGCCGCGGAGCACCTCGTAGTACTCCTCGTCGAGCAGCTCGGACTGCTCGCGGATCTCCTCGGGCGTCAGCTGCGTGAGCGTGCGGCCGCTGTCGACCGCCTTCTTCACCAAGCCGGCGACGACGCCGTGGCACTGGCGGAACGGCAGGCCGCGCCGCACGAGCAGGTCGGCGATGTCGGTCGCCGCCGGGAACTCGTCGCTGGCCGCGTCGGCCATCCGCTCGCGGTCGAACCTGATCTCCGCGATCATGCCGGCCGCGGCCGCAAGGCACAGCTCGAGCGTGTCAACCGCGTCGAAGAGGTGCTCCTTGTCCTCCTGCATGTCCTTGTTGTAGGTCAGCGGGAGCGCGTGCATCACGCCCTGGAGCGCGACGAAATGGCCGGCGATCCGCGGCGCCTTCGCGCGCAGCAGCTCGGCCGCGTCGGGGTTCTTCTTCTGCGGCATGATCGAGGAGCCCGACGCCCATGCGTCGGAGACCTCGGCGAAGGCGAACTCGGAGCTCGACCACAGCACGATCTCCGCGCCCAGGCGCGAGAGGTGCGTGCCGCAAGTCGCCGCGGCGGCGAGGTAGTCGAGCACGAAGTCGCGGTTGGAGACGGCGTCGATCGAGTTCTCCGCGACGGTCGCGAAGCCCAGCTCGGCGGCGACCATGCGGCGGTCGGTGTCGAAGTTGACGCCGGCGAGAGCGCCCGCGCCGAGCGGCAGTCTCGCGGTCGCGCGCTCGACGGCGGCGAACTTCTCGAAGTCGCGCGCGAGCATCCAGACGTATGCCAGCAGGTGGTGGCTGAGATAGACCGGCTGCGCGCGCTGCAGGTGCGTGTAGCCCGGCATGCGCCAGTCGATGTGCCGCTCGGCGGCCGCGACAAGCGCGGCCATCAGCGACTTGACCGCGCTCTGCGCAGCCTGGGCGTGGGCGCGCGTGAACAGCGCCATGTCGGTCGCGACCTGGTCGTTGCGCGAGCGGGCGGTGTGCAGCTTGCCGCCGACGGCGCCGGCGAGCTGCGTGATCCGCCGCTCGATCGCCATGTGGATGTCCTCGTCGCCGGGCTCGAACGGGAAGCTCCCGTCCTGCAGCTCGCGCTCGACGGCGTCGAGCGCTCTCAGCAGCTCGTCGCGGTCCCCCGCCTCGATGATCTCCTGGGCCGCCAGCATCTTCGCGTGCGCGCGCGACAGGTCGACGTCGTAAGGGCCCAGCCGCCAGTCGAAGCCGATCGACGCGTTGAGCTGCTGGAAGACGGGATGCTGGGGCTCGGAGAAGCGGGACATGGCCGGCGAGTCTACGCGGCGCGGACGCCGGCCAGCCGCCTGAGCGGGGCGCGGCCCGACGGCGCGACGAGCCTCAGGCGCCGAGCACCGTGCGCAGCTCCTGCCACACGCGTGCGACCTGCGCCTCGGTCATCTGCGGGAAGAACGGCAGCGCGATCGAGCGCGCGGCAACGTCCTCGCAGACCGGGAACATCCCCTCGCGATAGCCGAACTGCTCGCGGTAGAAGCTCATCAAGTGAATCGCGGGCAGGTACGGCTTGCTCTGGATCCCCCGCGCCGCCAGCGCGCGGATCGTCGCATCACGGTCAACGCGGTGTGGGAGCTGCACGACGAAGACGAACCAGCTGCGGCGGTTGCCGTCGGCGTCCTCGCATGGCATCGTCAGGTCGTCGACCGGCGCGGAATCGAAGGCGTCGCGGTAGGCGGCGGCGACCCGCTCCCGCTCGCCGAGCAGAAGGTCCAGCTTCTGCATCTGCACGGTGCCGATCGCGCAGGCGATGTCGGAGAGGCGGTAGTTGAAGCCGAGGCGGTCGTGGTCGAGCCAGCCCATGTCGGGCGCGCGGCCCTGGTTTCGCTCGGAGTCGATGCGCTCCTTCTGCGCCTGGTCGCCGGTGACGACCATGCCGCCCTCACCGGTGGTGATCTGCTTGTTGGCGTAGAAGGCGAAGACGGCCGGGTGGCCGCGACCGCCGACAAGCACGCCGTCGCTGTGGACGGCGCCGAGCGACTCGCAGGCGTCCTCGACGATCGGCAGGCGATGGGCCTCGAGCGCCGGGATGTCGGCGGGGTAGCCGAAGATGTGGACCGGCAGCAGCGCGCTCGTGCGCTCTGTGATCGCATCGGCGACGGCGGCCGGGTCGAGGTTCAGCGTGACCGGGTCGATGTCGACGAAGACCGGTCTCGCCCGCTCGAACAGGATCGAGTTGGCCGAAGCGACGAACGACAGCGGGCTGGTGATCACCTCATCCCCCTCGCTGACGCCTACGGCGCGCAGCGCGAGGTGGAGGCCGGCCGTGCCTGACGAGACGGCCGAGGCATGGGCGACGCCGAGCCGAGCGGTGAACGTGCGCTCGAACTGCTGCAGGCGCGGGCCGAGCGAGAGCTGGCCAGAGCGCAGCACCTCCAGCACGCGCGCCTCCTCCTCGGCGCCGATGTGGGGCCGTGCGAGCGGGATCGTCTCGGTCTCGACGCTCATCGTCAGCTCGCCGCTGCGCCCGAGCCGGCCGCGTCGCTCGCGGCTCTGCCGACGTCACGACCGGGCTGCACGGCGTACTCGAGCGAGTCGACGAGCGCGTACCACGAAGCCGCGATGACGTTCTCCGAGACGCCGATCGAGCCCCACACCTGCTGGCCGTCGGAGGCGTCGAGCAGCACGCGCGTGATCGCCTCGGTCCCCTTCGTCTCGTCGAGGATGCGGACCTTGAAGTTGACGAGACCGGTGTCGTCGAGGTGCGGGTGGGTGTCGCTCAAGACTGCGCGCAGCGCGTTGTCGAGGGCGTGGACGGGGCCGTTGCCCTCGCCAGTGCGGACATAGCGCTCGCCGTCGACCCAGATCTTGATCGTCGCCTCGGTCTCGACCTTGCCGTCGGCGCGCTGTTCGACGATCACCCGCCACGACTCGAGCGTGAAGAGCTGCTCGTAGGCGCCGGCCTCCTTGCGCAGCAGCAGCTCGAACGAGCCGTCGGCCGCCTCGAAATGGTAGCCGAGGTGCTCGAGCTGCTTGACGCGGTCGATCAGCCTGCGCGAAGCGTCGTCGTCGAGCGCGATGCCGACCTCCTCGGCACGCGCCTGGACCGTTCCCTTGCCGCCGAGCTCGGAGATCAGCAGCTCGCGCTTGTTGCCGACGAGCGCCGGGTCCATGTGCTCGAAGGTCGTCGCGTCGGCCATCACGCCCGCGACGTGCATGCCGCCCTTGTGGGCGAAGGCGTTCTTTCCGACGTACGGCTGGTCGGGATTCGGCGTGCGGTTGAGCAGCTCGTCGAGGTAGTGCGCCGTCTCGGTCAGCGACGCGAGCTGGTCGTCGCCGATGCAGTCGTGGCCCATCTTCAGCTGAAGGTTGGGGACGATCGAGACGAGGTTCGCGTTGCCGCAGCGCTCGCCGTAGCCGTTCATCGTCCCCTGCACGTGGGTCGCGCCGGCCTCGACGGCGGCGAGCGCGTTGGCGACGCCGACGCCGGCGTCGTCATGCGTGTGGATCCCGACCTGGACGCCGGTGTCGGCGAGGTGGTCGACGATGTCGGCGATCGCCGTCGCGACCTGGCCGGGCAGGTGCGCGCCGTTGGTGTCACACGGGACGACCGTCTCAGCGCCGGCCTCGGCGGCCGCGCGCAGGCACCGCAGCGCGTAGTCGCGGTCGGCATGCCAGCCGTCGAAGCAGTGCTCGGCGTCGTAGACGACGCGCTTGCCCTGCGCGACAAGGAAGCCGACCGACTCCGCGATCATCCGCAGGTTCTCGTCGCGGTCGACCTTCACAACCTTCTCGAGGTGAAGGCTCCACGTCTTGCCGACGATCGCGCAGACCGGCGCGAACGAGTCGGCCAGCACGCGCAGCGCGGCGTCGTCCTCGGCGCGCGCGTCGCGGCGGCGGGTCATGCCGAACGCGACGATCTGCGCGTGCTCGAAGCGCTCACGCCCCAGCAGGTCGAACAGCTCCAGCTCCTTCGGGTTGGAGCTGGGGAAGCCGGCCTCGATCAGGTCGACGCCGAGCGCGTCAAGCCGATGGGCGACGCGCAGCTTCTCTTCGGCGGAAAGCGACATCCCCTCGCCCTGCATTCCATCGCGGAGGGTGGTGTCGTACAGCTGGATGGCGGTCATGTCGGTCGAAGTCCATTCGTTCAAAGGGCGAATATGCGCGATGCGGCGACCGGCCGGCGCGCATACATGCGCGCCCTCAGCCGGCCGCGCCGGTAATTCGCTTGATGAACGAGTGGAAAGCCATGACTGCTGTGCAGTCTACGCGGTCTTCACCGGGACCGGGACGAGATCGTTCCAGGGCAGGTAGCGCTCGTCGCGCGCGTGCAGCGCGTCGTCGAACAGTCTCCGCAGCTTCTGCGTGATCGGCCCCGGCTCGCCGGTGCCGACGGCGCGGTCGTCTATCTCGCGGATCGGCGTCAGCTCAGCCGCCGTGCCGGTCATGAAGATCTCCTCGGCGAGGTAGAGCTCGGCGCGCGCGATGTTGCGCTCCTGCAGCTCGATCCCCTCGTCCTGCGCGATCTGCATCACCGAGCGGCGGTTGATGCCGTCAAGGATCCCGTTCGTCTCGCACGGCGTGATGACCTTGCCGTCGCGCACGAGGAAGAGGTTCTCGCCCGTGCCCTCGCAGACGTAGCCGTTGTCGTCGAGCAGGATGCCCTCTTCGTAGCCGGCCTTATGGCTCTCGATCTTCGCGAGGATGCTGTTGAGGTACTGGCCGGAGGCCTTCGCGTGCGGGATCAGCGAGTCGCTGCTGATGCGCCGCCAGCTCGAGACCTTCGCGCGCACGCCTCTCGTCTTGCCCTCGTCGCCGAGGTAGGCGCCCCACGGCCACGCCGCTATCGCGACCTCGACGGGAGCGTCGAGCGGGTTGAGGCCCATGACGCCGGCGCCGCGATAGACGATCGGGCGGATGTAGCAGGACGGCAGGCCGTTCCGAATCACCAGCTCGTGCGTCGCCGCGCGGATCTCCTCCGGCGAGAACGGGATCTCCATGTAATAGAAGGCAGCCGATCTGAACAGCCGCTCGATGTGGTCCTGGTTGCGGAAGATCGCCGTCCCACGCTCGGTCTCATACGCGCGGATGCCCTCGAACACGCCTGTGCCGTAGTGCAGCGCGTGCGTGAGTACGTGGACCTTGGCGTCCTCCCAGGCGACGAGCTCCCCGTTCATCCAGATGAGGTCCGCTTGCTCCACAACTGCTCCTTAGAGGTAGTTCAGGACGGCCGCGGCAGCTTCGGCCGTGGTGGCCTTCCCGCCAAGGTCCGCCGTCCGCAGGCCCTCGGCCA
Organism: Conexibacter sp.; assembly: GCA_036499225.1. Taxonomy (GTDB): domain Bacteria; phylum Actinomycetota; class Thermoleophilia; order Solirubrobacterales; family Solirubrobacteraceae; genus Conexibacter. The sequence continues at coordinate 29,238 of DASYEC010000078.1, read as the reverse complement.
GCGCACGATCGACGGCCGATTCTACCGCCGCCGCCTCGGTTTCCATGTCAAACCCGTGCCGCAGCATCAGCGCGGCGGAGAGGAACATCGCCAACGGGTTGGCGATCCCCCGGCCCGCGATGTCCGGTGCTGAGCCGTGCACGGGCTCGAACAGGCCGGGGCCCTCGCCGCCCAGCGACGCGCTTGGCAGCAGGCCGATCGAGCCCGTCAGCATCGCCGCCTCGTCGCTGAGGATGTCGCCGAACATGTTCTCGGTGACGATCACCTCAAAGCTCGTCGGGTTGGAGACGAGCTGCATCGCGGCGTTGTCGACGAGCACGTGCTCGAGCTCGATCTCGGGGAACTCCTCGGCGTGGATCCGCTTGACGACCTCGCGCCACAGGCGGGAGGACTCCAAGACGTTCGCCTTGTCGACGCTCGTCAGCTTCTTTCTCGTCGCTCTGAAGCCGGTCCGCACGATCCGTTCGATCTCCGCGACCGAGTAGACCATCGTGTCGTAGGCGCTGTCGCCCTCGCGGCCGCGCTTGCCGAAGTAGAGGCCGCCGGTCAGCTCGCGCACGACGAGCAGGTCAGTCCCAGCGATCACCTCGCGCTTGAGCGGGCTGGCGTCGTAGAGCGCCGGCAGCGGCCGCACCGGGCGCAGGTTCGCGTACAGGCCGAGCGCCTTGCGCAGGCCGAGCAGGCCCTGCTCGGGGCGGGGCTTGGCCGGGTCGGTCGTGTCCCACTTCGGGCCGCCGACGGCGGCGAGCAGGACGGCGTCGGACGCCTGGCAAGCCTGCGTCACCTCGTCGGTGAGCGCGATGCCGTTAGCGTCGATCGAGATGCCGCCGAAGAGGTGCTCCTCGAAGGCGAAGTCGCCAAGCTTGTTCAGCAGCTCGACGGTGGGAACGGTGATCTCCGGCCCGATGCCGTCACCGGGGAGAAGCGCGATCGTCTTGGTCATCTGGTCCTGGTCGATCCGTTGTCGAGGGGGCTAGAGGGCGGTCGTGACCGGGCCGAAGCGCTCGCGCTCGGACTCGTAGGCCGACAGCGCGTCTTCCTGCTGCATCGTCATCGCGACGTCGTCGAGGCCGTTGAGCAGACGGTGCTTGATCTGCTCGTCGATCTCGAAGCTCGCGACGCCGCCCTCCCAGCGAACCTCCTGCGAGGCGAGGTCGACCTGGACGGAGTCCGAGCCGGCGATCGAGTCGACCGTCGCGCGGTCGAGCTGGATCGGCAGCAGTCCGATCTTCGTGCAGTTGGAGCGGAAGATGTCGGCGAAGCTCTCGGCGATGATCGCCTTGAAGCCGTAGTCCTCCAGGCCCCATGGGGCGTGCTCGCGCGAGGAGCCGCAGCCGAAGTTGCGGCCGGCGACGAGGACCTGGCTTCTCGGCAGGTCCCAGCCGTCCTCCTTCGCCCAGTCGTAGAAGAGGAACTCGCCGAAGCCGGTCCGCTCGACCCGCTTGAGGAACTGCTTGGGCATGATCTGGTCGGTGTCGACGTCGTCGCGCATGAGCGCTGACGGTCTCGCGGTGATCGTCTCGAAAGGCTCCATCGCTGCTCAGCTCCAGTCGCGGATGTCGACGAAACGGCCCTCGATCGCCGCGGCGGCGGCCATCTGCGGGCTGACGAGGTGGGAACGGGCGCCACGGCCCTGTCGACCCTCGAAGTTGCGGTTCGAGGTCGACGCGACGCGCTCGCCGGGCGCCGCGATGTCCGGGTTCATGCCCAGGCACATCGAGCAGCCCGCGACGCGCCAGTCGAAGCCGGCGTCGCGGAAGACCTGGTCGAGGCCCTCGGCCTCGGCCTGCGCCTTCACCTCTTGCGATCCCGGCACGACCATCGCGTTGACGCTCGCGGAGACCTTGCGGCCCTTGACGACCTCGGCGGCGGCGCGCAGGTCGCCGATGCGCGAGTTCGTGCACGAGCCGATGAAGACGCGGTCGACCGCGATCTCCTGGATCGGCATGCCGGCTTCCAGGCCCATGTAGTGCAGCGCGCGCTCGTGGCCGTCGCTCGTGGGCTCGGGCACGACGCTCGCGACGTCGGTGACCATGTCGGGCGCGGTGCCCCAGGTGACCTGCGGCGCGAGCGCGCCGGCGTCGACGACGACCTCCTTGTCGAACCTCGCGCCGGCCTCTGTGCGCAACGTCTTCCACTGGCGCACGGCCTCGGCGAAGTCCTCGCCCTGCGGCGCGGCCGGGCGGCCCTCGACGAACTGGAAGGTCGTCTCGTCCGGCGCGATCATGCCCGCGCGGCCGCCGCCCTCGATCGTCATGTTGCAGATCGTCATGCGGCCTTCCATCGACAGCTTCTCGATCACGTCGCCGGCGTACTCGACGACGTAGCCGGTCGCGCCGTCGACGCCCATCTGGCCGATCGTGCCGAGGATCAGGTCCTTCGCCGTGACGCCGAACCCGAGGTCGCCCTCGTAGCGGATCAGCATCGACTTGGGCTTGCGCTGGACGAGCGTCTGGGTCGCGAGCACGTGCTCGACCTCGCTCGTGCCGATGCCGAAGGCGAGCGAGCCGAAAGCGCCGTGCGTGGCGGTGTGGGAGTCGCCGCAGACGATCGTCATGCCCGGCTGCGTGACGCCGAGGTTGGGGCCGATGACGTGGACGATCCCCTGGCGCTCGGAGCCGAGCGAGTAGATCGGGATGCCGAACTCGTCGCAGTTGCGCTCGAGCGTCTCGACCTGCACGCGCGAGAGCTCGTCCTTGATGCGCGCGGCGACCGGCGTGCCGTCCGTCGGCGTGTTGTGGTCGGCGGTCGCGAGCGTGCGGTCCGGTCGGCGGACTCTGCGGCCGGCGAGGCGAAGCCCGTCGAACGCCTGCGGGCTGGTGACCTCGTGGACGAGGTGAAGGTCGACGTAGATCAGGCCCGGAGCCACCTCGTGGGCAGCCCAGATCTTGTCGAACAGGGTCGTCGGCATCGGCGATCGCTCTCCTTGGCGGTGGGGATGCTGGTTGCGCTAGCTGCGGCGCAGGCCCGCGGAGACGATCGCCAGCAGCGACGCCGCCCCAGGCCCGGGGTTCTCAAAGTGGTGGGGAAGGTCTGCATCGAACGTCACGGTGTCGCCGGCGGACAGCTCATAGGCCCCGCCGTCGCAATGCAGGACGACGCGGCCGGACTCGACCAGCGTCGTCTCACGGCTGCCTGGCTCGTGCAGCTGCGGGTCGCCCGGGCCGCCGGTCGCGATGCCGGCCTCCAGCACGTGGCGGGAGAGCTCGGAGCGCTGGCCCGGCAGTGGCGGGGACAGCACCTCGTAGCGATGCCCGGGCACGCTTGACGGGCCGGTGCGGCGCTCGTCGACGCGGACGATCGTGACGGCGCCGTCCTCGTCGAGGCGCAGCAGCTGCGAGAGGCGCAGGTCGAGGCCCTTGGCGATCCGGGTCGCGACCTGCAGGGTCGGGCTCGTCTCGCCGCGCTCGACCTGCGAGAGCATTGGGGCGCTGACGCCTGAGCGCTCGGCGAGGTCGCGCAGCGACAGGTCCATCGCCTCGCGCAGAGCGCGGACGCGGGCGCCGATCGTGGCGACAGTGCTGGCGTCGGCGGTTCCCATAGTCGGCCGTACGTTATCACATACAGCCGTACGGGCTAGGGGCGTTTTGCGGCTGGAGAAGCGGGGCGCCGCCCGTGCCTGGCGGCGCCCCGTCTCGTCTCCCCCGGGACGGCGTTACTTGACGACGATCGTCTCGTGCATCAACGACTGGTGGTACGTGCAGATCAGTCTGTACGTGCCTCTAACTCTCAACGTTCTCGCCCAGCTGATGCCGGCGGTGTACGTCGGCGAGGTAAACTTCTTCACGCCTCTGGGCGCGCTGACGAGCTTGACGTCGTGCGGCGCGCTGTTGGCGACGTTCCACTTCCAGACGACCTTCGTGCCCGCTCTCACCGTCGCTCTGGCGGGCGCGAAGGCGTAGTCGACGACGCCCACCGTCGTGCTCTTGGGCTTCGGCTTGGCGCCTTGCGCCGGCACGACGACGGCCGCTACGACGGCGAGGGCGGCGAGCGGCGCGAGCAGGACGGCGAGGCGGCGTGACATCAGGACGGCTCCTTACTTCGGGGTCTTGCCGGTGTAATGGACAAGCGGGGTGATGCCCTCAAACGGCGGGTGGTCATGGACGACCCAGGCCGCTTCGTGGGTCGTGTCCGACAGCCATCTGACGGCGGTCGAGAACGCCTCGGTGCTCTGCGGGATCGTCCCGCTGAACGGGCACGGCTTCAACGTCGAGCCGTCGGCGGGCAGCGTTCTGTGCACGCCGCTGTTGTCGGAGAAGCAGTTGTCGCTGTTGACCCCGGTGATCTGGCCCGGGTAGAAGAGGTCGTAGTTGTTGAGGTCGGTGCCGTCGCGGCCGAGCGCGTTGTTCTTCACGGTGACGCCGCGGATCGCCGCCTCATCGCCGTTTCTCAGCTCGATTGCGTCGGTCGCGCCGATGCCGACGAGGAAGTGGCCCCAGACGCGGTTGTTCTCGATCGTCGTGTTGTGGCTGCCATACAGCAGGATCCCCGTCCCGACCGGATAGCTGAGCCCCTTCGCACCGCCGCGGACCTCGAACGGAGCGCCGCGGAAGTAATCGAAGTTGTTCCAGAAGACGTCGTTGTCCGCGATCACGTTGTCCTCCGGCGGCGGGAACTTCTCGGAGTCCAACGCGTTCGGGACGATGCCGAGGCCGTTGTTGTACCACTGGCTTCTCGTGATCGTGACGTAGCGCATGTTGGTGCCCGAGAAGCCGAGCTGGTTGCCCCACGATCTGATGTTGGTGACGATCGAGCGGATCGGCTTCGTCTGTCTCGGCGTCTCGCCGATGTAGAGGCCCGAGTCGTTGTTGTAGAACGCCTCGGAGTCACGGATCGTGCCGCCCTTGGAGTGGAAGGCGTAGATGCCGTACGTCCCGCCCCAGCCTGCGATCAGGTTCTGGAACGTGTAGCCGGTGACGTTCAGCGCGAAGAAGCCGTTGCCGAGGTAATCACGCGCGAACAGGCCCTTCACCGTGACGCCGTCGGCGCCGTTGATCATCAGTCCGTTCTGGCGCTTGGCCTTGCTCAAGCCCTTGAGCTCGAGGACCGTCTTGCGCGGGTTGCTCGGCGAGCCGATCAATTTGATCTGCGGGTGTCTGGCGTCGATTGTGACGCTCTCTCTGTAGACGCCCGGCGCGACCTTCACCGTGTCACCAGGCAGCGAGACGTCGACCGCCGCCTGAATCGTCGGGAAGCAGTTGGGCCTCTTCGCCTTGCTGCCCTTGTGCTTGGCCGCCTTCGCCTGCGCCTTGGAGCACACCTTCAACGTCTTTCCTCCGCCCGGGCGCGCTCTGATCTTGCCCGGATTCCCCGCGTTCGGGTATCTGGCGGCTGACGCCGCCGTCGAGGCCGTCAACGCGATCGCCAGCGCAGCGAGCACGACTCGCATGAGCCGCATACAGCTCTCCTCTCGTGTGCGACCCCGATCATGCCGGGTCGACGATGTACCAGCCCACCATTCCTGCGTCCTGGTGGGCCATGACGTGGCAGTGGTACATCCATCGGCCTGGGTTGTCCTCCAGGAAGCGGGCGGAGACCGTCTCGAACGGGCCGACCGTCGGCGTGTCCTGATACGCCAGGCCCGAGGTGTCTCTCCAGCGATGGCCGTGGATGTGGAACGTGTGGAAGTCGTTGTTGGCGCCGATCACGTGGAAGGCGACCTGCTGTCCGACCCTCGCGCGCAACGTCGGCGTGTTGCCGGCGTAGGCACGGCCGTTGACGCACATGACGAGGCCGTCCTGGCCCGTCACCTCAGGGCCGAAAGAGTGAAACCAGACGACGTGCTCGACGTCCGGCGCCGGCGCGGCCTTCTCGCGCACGACGATCGCGCCGAAGAGGCCGCGGAACGTGTTGAGCGTGTGGTTGGGCCCATGGTCGTGGTAGGGCCAGACGCCGACCGAGTCGGGCGCCGCCTCCCACGTATAGGTGAACTCCTCGCCCGGGGCGATGAATCCACCGACGCGGGTGAACGGGCCGAAGTACGAGCCGTCGTAATCGGGGTTGTACTTGAGGCCGTGGGGATGCATCGTGATCGCCTGGTTGAAGTGCTCGTCGGCGTTGCGCATGTGCACGACGACGGTGTCGCCGACCTCCGCGTGGAGCGTCGGGCCGGGGATCGACGCCGGGGCTAGGGCGCGAGCGAAGCCGGGGCTGAACAGCTGGTAGGCGTAGGCGCGGAAGAGGCGCTTTCTCCGCTTCGGGACCGGCGCGTCCATCCACTCGTCGCGGCCGGTCGGCGCCCAGTCCCACATCAGCGATCTCGCCTGGATCCAGTACTCGCGGGCGACGCTGCCGGGCTGGGGCTGTGGCGTGGCGAATCTCTCGCTGTCGACGGGGTCGCGCGGGACCCGTCTCGGGCGTCTGACCTTGGCCGCGGCGGCGTCGGCCGCGGCGACCGCGCGACGGGTCTGTTTTGGGCTGGCGGCGCTGCCTTTGCCGAGCGTGCCTGTCGCCGCGAGCGTGCAGAAGAGGGCGCCACCGCCGCCGATCGCGAGGAAGCTGCGGCGGTCGACGCCGCCGCTCGCGCTCTCGCCTGAGCCAAGGCGGAGCGCCGACGCGCGCGCGTCGTCGTCGTCGTTCGCGATCGGGCCCTCACGGGACGGGTCGGTCCCACGGTCACGCGGCTGCGTCAACTCTTCCTCCACATCCCGCGCGCTCTCCAACGCACAGGTAAATCGTGCCATGCCGACGCGTGATGTGCGAAAACACACGACGACGACGGCGTGCACTCTACGTGAATAGCTGGACAAAAGTCCAGTCTTGAGTTGTATAGCGGCGTACGCGCGGACGGAGGGTCGCCTCGGCGCTGCGGCCGCGCTCTAGGATTTGACGGCGATGTCCTCTGCGACGAAGGTCCGCCAGGCGCGCGGCGAGCGGCGCCGGCGCGCGCTGCTCGAAGCAGCGCTCGTGGTGATCGACGAGCGCGGCGTGCAGGCGACGACCCACCGGGCCGTCGCAGAGGCCGCCGCGATGCCGGTCGCGACGACGACCTACTACTTCGAGTCGCTCGACCAGATGCTCGAGGACGCGCTGCTGCTGTTCGTGACCGAGGAGGCGGCGCGTCTGCGCGCGCTCGAGCAGGAGCTGCGCTCGACGACCGCGGCGCCGTACGAGATCGCACAGCGGTTCGCCCAGGAGCTGGCCGAGGGGTCGCCGTGGCCGGTGCCGCTGAAGCGTGTCCAGTTCGAGCTCTATCTGGAGGCGTCGCGACGGCCGCGGCTGCTCGCCGCCGCGCAAGAGTCGGTCGCGACCTACATCGAGCTGACCGAGGCGGCGCTGCGGGCGGCAGGGTCGGCGCGACCGGCGGAGGGCGCCCGGCTGTTCGTCGCGCTCGCCGACGGGCTTGGCCTTCACCGCAGCCTGATGACGCCGGGCCAGCCGGCCGACCCGCGCAGCCTGACCGCCGCGCTCGTCGAGCTGTTCATCCCGTTCGCGATGGACGCCGAAGAGCACGCGGCGTGGGAGCGGCGGCTTGGGGTGCCGGCCGAGCGATCGACGTGATCGCTCAGCCCGACGTGCTCGTGCTCGGCGCCGGCGGCGCGCTCGGCGAGCGCTGGATGCGCGGCGTGCTGGCCGGGCTCGCCGACGCCGGCGGGATGGACCTCGCTGCCGCCGAGCACATCGTCGGCACGTCCGCCGGCGCGATCGTCGCAGCGGACCTGATGGCGGGGCGGTTGCCGGTTGGGCCGTCCGAGGGTGGCGAGGATCGGGGGTGGCTGGAGGTCGAGGACGACGACGAGGAATCGGGCGGCTCGCGGCTTGGGGCGATCGCCGCTGGAGCGTTTGGCGGCGCGCGGTGGATTGCGCGGGCTGTGCCGAGCAAGGCTGGGCGAGCCGTGCGAACGGCCGCCGGGCCGCTGGCGCCGTATGCGCTCACCGCGTCGCAGCCGCCTCGGGCGCTGCTGCGTGCGAGCGTGCTGGGGCGGATCGAGCCGCCGAGGGCGTCGCTCGACGAGCTCGGCGGCAGGCTGGCGCGGGACGGGCTGCGCTTCGACGGGCGCCTACGGGTCGTCTGCGTCGAGCGGGAGCGCGGGCGGCGAGTCGTGTTCGGCTCGCCCGCGGCGCCTGCCGCGACCGTTGCCGAGGCGGTCCAGGCGTCGTGCAGCGTTCCCTGGCTCTACCGAGGGGTGCGGATCGGCGAGCACGAGTACGTCGACGGCGGCCTGTGGAGCCCGACGAGCATCGACGCCGCACCGGCTGGCCGCGACGCGCGCGTGCTCTGCCTCAACCCGTCGGGCAGCGCCGCCCGGGACGCCGCGCCCAACGGCGCGATCCGCACCGCATCCCGCTCGGCCGCCGCGCTCGAAGCCGCGGCGCTGCGCCGTCGCGGAGCCGATGTCACGCTGATCGCTCCCGACCCCGCCGCTGCCGCGGCGCTCGCCGCGCCGCCGGGCGAGCCCGACGTCGCCCGACGCGCCTTGGCCGCCGGCTACCGTCAGGGCGTTGCGCTCGCGCGCGGCGACTGAGCGGCGGGCTCAACGTTCTCGGCGAGCTCGCACCAGTCGCCGAAGGTCAGCAGCGCGGTCGCCGTGCCGTCGTGCTCGAGCGTTACGGTCGGAACGGTCGCGAGCGCGGCCGCGGGCGTCGCGGCGGTCACCGCGGCGGCGATCAGCGCTGCGCACATGCCTGGTCGTCGAACGTGCATCCCTGCCTCCTCGGTCGAGCCTGCGATCGACCGGAAGCTAGCAAGCGCGGGCGCACGAGCGTTCGCCGTCATGTGAACGACGCGGCGAGTTGCGTGGCGGGCTGTCGCATATTTCCAAGGTCTGGGCCGCGGTAGCTCGTACGCTGCGCGCCATGGACGTCTCCCCCGCGCAGGTCGTCGCGTTCCGGCTCGCGGCGCAGCAGGTCGCGCCACGTGGCTCGAGCCCGCTTGAGGTGCTGGGCGGTTGGGCGGTGCAGGACTCGCCGAGCGGGTCGGCTGCCGTCGCGCTTGCGACTCGTTCTGGCGCGCTCGACGCGGGGTGGCTCGACGCCGCGCTCCACGACGAGCGCACCGCGGTCGCGCTCTACAACCCGCGCACAGCGACGGCGGTTGTGCCGGCGGCCGAGGTCGCGGCATATACGGCTGGGCTGCTCGGGCGTGATGAGGACGAGCTGCGGCATGTGCTCGGCCGGGCGATCCCGCCGGCCGGGGACGGGATCGAACCGGCCGCGGCGGTCGCGGCGGCGCTGCCCGCGTTCGAGGATGCGCTCGACCAGGGCCCTCTCAGCCGCGACGACCTCCACGCCGCCCTGCGCGAGCGGCTGCCCGGCGACCTGCTGCCATGGTGCGACGGCTGCAAAAGCCACCACGCGCGACGCGGGCTGCTCGTCACCGCCGGACTTCACGGCCGTCTCTGCATCGCCGGCCGCGCCGGCCGCCAGCCGCTCTTCGCCCGCACCGACCGGTGGCTCGGTTCCGCCGCCGACCCCACCGCCAGCTCACCCGACGCGGCGGCCGCGGAGCTCGTGCGCCGCTTCCTGCGCGGCTACGGCCCTGCGGCGCCGCAGCTGCTGGCCGACTGGGCCGGGGTTTCGAGAGGCCAGGCGCGGCGGATGTGGAGGCTGGTCGAAGACGAGCTCGCCGAGGTAACGATCGCGCGCGGCGACGGGACGAACGGGCGCGGACGCAGCGGCGGCGCAAGCGGCAGCGGCGCCTGGCTGCTGCGCGACGACGTCGAGCGAGTCGCGGCGGCGGTCCCACCCACCGGCGTCATCCTCCTCCCCGCTGGCGACCCGCTGCTGCTTGCCCGCGACCGTGAGTTGCTCGTTCCCGATCCGCTCGCGCGCAGACAGGTGTGGGCGGCGATCAACATGCCGGGGGTCGTGCTCGTCGACGGCGCGGCGGTGGCGACGTGGCGCGGGCGCAAGAGAGGGAGACGGCTCGATGTCGAGCTCAGACCGCTCGGCGGCCCGCTGAGCAACCGGGCGGTTGCCGCGGTCGAGCGCGAGGCGTCTCGCCTCGCGCCCCACCGGGGCTGCACGTCGGCGGCGGTTACGGCGTCGTGATGCGGGAGGCGGCGGTTGCCGTCGCCTCTTCCGCTTCGGTCGCGACAGAGCGACGGCGGACGGCGTTGGAGAGCGCGCGGACGTAGGCGCGGGCTGCTGCCTCGATGATGTCGGTCGAGACGCCCTGGCCCGAACCGGAGACGCCGCCGACGTCGAGCACGACGGAGGTCTCGCCGAGCGCGTCCTGGCCGTCGGTGACGGCGTCGATGCGGAACTCGAGCAGTCTCGCCTCGGTCGCGGTCGCGGCGTTGATCGCGTGGAAGATCGCGTCGATCGGGCCGTCGCCGGTGAAGGAGCCAATCGCCTCCGAGCCGTCGGGCAGCGAGACCCCGACGATCGCGTGCGGCGGCCGTCTCGACGACGCTTCGACCTCGAACCACGCCAGCGAGTACGAAGGGATCGCCTCGCGCAGCTCGTCGGTAACGAGCGCCTCGAGGTCCATCGCGGTGACCTGCTTCTTCTTGTCCGCGATCTCTTTGAAGCGCTTGAACGCAGTGTTCAGCGTTGCGCCGTCGACGACGATGCCCAGCTCGGCGAGCGCGTCTCTCAGCGCGTGGCGGCCGGAGTGCTTGCCGAGCACGAGCGAGTTGGAGTCCAGCCCGATCGACTGGGCGTCCATGATCTCGTACGTCTCGCGGTGCTTGAGCACGCCGTCCTGGTGGATGCCGGACTCGTGCGCGAAGGCGTTGCGCCCGATGATCGCCTTGTTCGGCTGCACGACGTAGCCGGTCATCCGCGAGACGAGGCGGCTCGTGCGCGCGATCTCCTGCGTCACCGCGGCGGTGCTCAGGCCGACGTCCGCCTGACGCGTGCGCAGCAGCATCACGATCTCTTCCAGCGAGGCGTTGCCCGCCCGTTCGCCAAGCCCGTTGATCGCGCACTCGACCTGGCGCGCGCCGGCCAGCACGCCGGCGAACGAGTTCGCAACGGCGAGGCCGAGGTCGTCGTGGCAGTGGACCGACAGCACGACCTGTCTCAGGCGCGGCACCAGCTCGTACAGCTTCCCCAGGAAGGCCGTGTACTCGTGCGGCATCGTGTAGCCGACGGTGTCGGGGATGTTGATCGTCGTGGCGCCCTCGTCGATCGCGATCCGCACGACCTCGGCGGTGAACTCGACGTCGGAGCGGGTCGCGTCCATCGGCGAGAACTCGACGTCGTCGACGTAGTGCTTGGCGTGCGCGACGCCGGCGCGGGTGAGGCCGAGCACGTCGTCGCGCGTGGCGCGCATCTGGTGCTCGATGTGGATGTCCGACGTCGAGACGAACGTGTGGATGCGAGGTCGGCTCGCATCCCTCAGCGCGTTCCATGCGGCGTCGATGTCGCCGACGTGGATGCGGCCGAGGCCGGCGATGATCGGCCCTTCGACCTTGCGGGCGATCTCCTGGACGGCCTCGAAGTCGCCCGGCGAGGCGATCGGGAAGCCGGCCTCGACGATGTCGACGCCCAGCCTCGCGAGCTGCTGTGCGATCTCCAGCTTCTCGCTCGTGTTGAGCGAGATCCCTGGCGACTGCTCGCCGTCGCGCAGCGTCGTGTCGAAGATCAGTACTCGGTTGGGGTCCTGCTCTGCAGAAGTCATGTCTCGCTTGTCCTTATCGGCTCGGTGCTTCGCTTCTTCTCAATGGGTTTGCGGCTTGCAGCGGCCGCCACGGGTTTGCGGCTTGCAGCGGCCGCCACGCACTATTCCCCCCGAGGGGGGAGGAGAAGAAGTCGAAGGTCGAGCAGGCGCGACATGAACGCAGGCAGCTTACCAGCCGATTCGACGGGTGGGGCGAAACGCGCCTCGGCGCGCGTGGCGCGCCGAGGCTCGGAATCGACCGGTTGCTAGAGCGAGATCGCCCGGCCGGCGACGAAGCCGTCGGCGCTGGCGATCTCGTTGACGACCGCGGCCGCGACCGGCGCGTCGGCCGTGATCACCATGACGGCGTTGTGCGGCTCGCCGTTGTCGTCCTCTGCCGTGCGCCCGACGGCGGCAGAGACGATGTTGATCCCGCGCTCGCCGAAAGCAGAGCCGACGAGGCCGATCATCCCGGGCTTGTCCGCGTAGCAGAACAGCGCGAGGTCTCTCTCGAGCTGGAGGTCGAAGCGCTGGCCCCAGATCTCCAGCAGGTGCGGGCGGTTGCGACGGCCGACATTCGTGCCGACGACGCGCTGGCGCGTGTCGCCGCTGACGATTGTCACGCGCACGAGGTCGTTGAAGTCCCTCGCGGTGCTGCGCTTCGTCTCGGTCAGCGTGATCCCGCGCTCCTCGGCGATGCTGGGCGCGTTGACCTGGTTGACCTCCTCCTCGGTGTGACCGGTGAGGACGCCCTGCAGGACGGCGATCGACAGCAGGCGCGTGTCCCGGTCGCCGATACGGCCGAAGAACTCAAGCTCCAGGCCGTCGATCGAGCCGTCGACGAGCTGCACGGCGAGCTTCCCGAGCTGCTGGCAGAGCGGCACGAACGGGCCGAGCACCTCCATGTCCTCGGCGGCGATCGCGGGGATGTTGACCGCGGTCGTGACCGTTCCGCCGGTCAGCGCAGCGATCACCTGCTCGGCGGTCTGCGTGCCGGCGCGGTCCTGCGCCTCCGCCGTCGAGGCGCCGAGGTGCGGCGTGACGACGACGTTGGCGTAGCCGTCGAACAGCGGGTAGTCGGTGATCGGCTCGCTCGGGAAGACGTCGAGCGCGGCGCCGGCGACCTTGCCGGCGTCGAGCGCGTCCTTCAGCGCGGCGTCGTCGATCAGCTCGCCGCGGGCGCAGTTGATCACCCGCACGCCGTCCTTCATCTGCGCGAACGCCTCGGCGTTCAGCCAGCCCTTCGTGTCGGGCGTGACCGGCAGGTGGATCGTGACGAAGTCGGCGACCTTGTAGACGTCGGCCGAGCTCTCCGCCTTCTCGACGCCGAGGTCGCGGTAGCGGTCGGCCGAGACGAACGGGTCGTAGGCGACGACTCTCATCCCGAAGCCCTTCGCGCGCTCGGCGACGAGCTGGCCGATGCGGCCGAAGCCGACCACGCCGAGCGTCTTCTCGTAGACCTCGACGCCGCCGAACTTCGAGCGCTCCCACTTGTGCGACTTCAGCGAGGAGTCGGCCTGCGGGACGTTGCGGGCGAGCGACATCAGCAGCGCCATCGTGTGCTCGGCGGCGGTGATGACGTTCGACTGCGGCGCGTTCGCGACGACGATGCCGCGTCTCGTCGCGGCCGGGACGTCGACGTTGTTGACGCCGACGCCGGCGCGGCCGATCACGCGCAGGCTGGTGCCGAGGGCGATGTACTCCTCGGTCATCTTCGTCGCCGAGCGGATCAGGATCCCGTGGTACTCGCCGAGTCTGGAGCGAAACTCCTCGTCGGACCAGGCGTCGCCGAGGTCGACGTCGAAGTGCTCTCTGAGCATCTCGACGCCGCTGTCGGCGAGCTTCTCCTTGACGAGGATCTTGAGTCTCTCGCTCATGCGGCACGCTCCACGGAGGTGGCGCGCAGGGCCTGCGGCATCGATTCAGCGCTCATAGGAATCAGCTCGGTCGAAGGGGTTGATCGTCATCATCAGCGGCGCCGCAAGACTAGCGTCTCTCCCCTCGATCCCCCACCTGTGGAGGCAGTCGCAATGAAGAGCACCGCGCACGGGGCGCAGCTCGTCAAGCTGACGAGATTCGGCGCTGTCAACGCCTACTTCGTGCGCGAGGACGACGGCCTCACACTCGTCGACACCGCCGTGAAAGGCAGCGGGAACGGGATCGTCGCGGCCGCGCAGGCGCTCGGCGCCCCGATCGTGCGGATCGTGCTGACGCACGGCCACGCCGACCACGCCGGATCGCTCGACGAGCTGCACGCCCGCCTGCCGCATGTGCCGGTCCTCGTCGGCGCGCGCGAGGCGAGACTGATGGACGGCGACCAGACGATGGAGCCGGGCGAGCCGCCGTTCGGCGGCGCGAAGATCCTCATGCCCGACACGCGACCGACGGTGCTGCTCGCGCCCGGCGACACGGTCGGCTCGCTCGAGGTGCACGCGGCGCCCGGCCACACGGCCGGCCAGATCGCCCTCTTCGACCCACGCGAGCGAACGCTGATCGCGGGCGACGCGTGGGCCACGCTCGGCGGGATGCAGGCGGTCGGCAAGGCGAAGCTCCCCTTCCCCTTCCCGACGCTCTCCTCCTGGCACCGCCCGACGGCACTCCAGACGGCGCGCTCCTTGCTCGACCTCGAGCCCGCGCGTTTGGCGACGGGTCACGGGCCGGCGGTCGAGGCGCCCACCGCGGCGATGCGGCAGGCGCTTGACCGTGCGGGGGCCTAGCCCCTACTCGTGGAACGCGGAGTCGATCCAGTCCATGCTCGCGCGCAGCTCTCTGCCGACGACCTCGACCTGGTGGCCGCCCTGCTCGGCGCGCATGCGGTTGAAGTTCTCCTGGCCGGCGCGGTTCTCGGCGATCCACTCGCGCGCGAACTCGCCCGACTGGATCTCGGCGAGGATCTGTCTCATCGCGGAGCGCGTCTCGTCGGTGACGATCCGGCTGCCGCGCGTGATGTCGCCGTACTCGGCCGTGTTGGAGATCGAGTAGCGCATCCCGGCGATGCCCTTCTCGTACATCAGGTCGACGATCAGCTTGAGCTCGTGCAGGACCTCGAAGTACGCCATGCGCGGGTCGTATCCGGCGTCGACGAGCGTGTCGAAGCCCGCGCGGACGAGCTCGGAGGTGCCGCCGCAGAGGACGGCCTGCTCGCCGAACAGGTCAGTCTCGGTCTCGTCCTTGAACGAGGTCTCGATCACGCCGCCGCGGGTGCAGCCGATGCCCTTGGCGTAGGCGAGCGCGATCGCTCTCGCGTTGCCGGTCGCGTCCTGGTCGATCGCGATCAGGCCGGGGACGCCGCTGCCCTCGAGGTACTGTCGGCGGACGAGGTGGCCCGGGCCCTTCGGCGCGACGAGCGCGACGTCGACGTCAGCCGGCGCCTCGATCTCTCTGTAGTGGATCGAGAAGCCGTGGCCGAACAGCAGCATGTTGCCGCTGGCGACGCCGTCCTTGATGCCGGCGTAGACGTCGTGATGAAGCTCGTCGGGGACGAGGATCATGATGATGTCGCCGCGGCTGGCGGCGTCGACCGGGTCAAGCACCTCAAGGCCGTGCTCCTTGGCCTTGGCGACGCTGCTCGAGCTCGGGCGAAGGCCTACGACGACCTGGACGCCCGAGTCCTTCAGGTTGAGGGCGTGGGCATGGCCCTGCGAGCCGTAGCCGATGATCGCGACGGTCTTGCCGTCGAGCTGGCTGAGGTCAGCGTCGTCGTCGTAGAACATGCGGGCCAGCGTAGCGAAACCCGGCAGCCCATCGGCTCCAGCGGCGTGCGCCCGTTGACAGCGGCCCCGCGCGGCGGCGAGACTGGGTGCCACGGAGTCAGATCGGATGGGGAAACGATGGACGACGGCTACTTCCCAAGGGGACGCTCACTGCTGCGCACGGTCCACGAGGAGCGGCTCGTGGGCCACTTCTACGGGCAGCGCGCGCTCGCGATCGGCGCGCTAGACCCGCGCAACTTCGTCGGCACGATCCAGTCCTCGAACGGTCGGCTGGCGCCGTTCGGGCGCCTCGCGCGGACCGCGAACGCGTTCGAGACGGTCTTCTTCGGCACGCGCGCCGAGGCGGACCGGATGCTGGCGCGCGTCGACCGGATGCATGAGCGCGTCGACGGGGAGCTCGCTGACGGCGCCGGCCCCTACCCAGCCGGCACGCACTACTCGGCGTTCGACCCCGAGCTGATGCTGTGGACGGTCGCGGTGATCTTCGACTCGGCCCTCTGGTTCTACGAGCTGTTCGTGCGCCAGCTGCACGGCGACGAGCGCGAGGCGCTGTGGCAGGACTACCGCCGCTTCGGCGCGCTGTTCGGGATGCCGCTCGGCGATGCGCCCGCGACCTATCCCGGCTTCCGGCGCTGGTGGGAGGAGCGCTTCGACGGCCGCCATCTGCACCTGACCGACGAGGCGCGCTACACCGGCCGCGCGATCGCTTTCGAGATCCCCTTCTCTCCGACGCGCCAGCCGGGCAAGCCGATCCATGACGCGGTGATGCGGGGCAGCTTCCCGCCGCGCGTGCGCGCGCTGTACGGCATCAGCTGGAGCGCTGGGCACGCCGCCGCGTTCCGCGGGTCGGTCGCGCTGCTGCGCGGGCTGCGCAGGGTCGCCCCCGCGAGCGCGATCCGCGGCCGCAGCGGAGCGGCATACGACCTCGTCGCGGCGACCGAGCGCAAGCGGCTGCTCGCCGGGCGCCCGACGCCGCAGGTGCCGGCGCCTGGGGAGGGCGCCGTGTCGGCGGGGCGCAGGCCCCGGCCGGCGGCGGGTGCTGACAGCTACGCCTCGGCGGTCGCGCAAAGCGCGACGCCCGGGAACAGCAGCGAGCCGTCCGGCTGGCGATAGGTCTGCGCGGCGCGCGCGAGCCGCTCCCGCAGGTCGGTCAGCTGACGCTCGCCGAGGCCGCCGACGAGGTCGGCATACGGCTTGGAGAGCGCGATCGTCTGCGCGTGCAGCTCGTCGACCGAGGTGTACGGGAAGGCGACCTCGACCTCGGCCGTCTCGACATCGTTGAAGCCGGCGTCCTGGAGCAACTCGGTGAGGAGGCGCGGGCTGTTCATGTCGAACGCGCTCGGCGGCGGCAGCTCGACCTGGTCGATCAGCCCGGCGTCGTAGAGCGCGCAGCGCGTGGCGTGCGCCCACGGGTTGCGCTCGTGCTCCGCCCACGTCGCGAGGGCGACGTGGCCACCGGGCCGCAGCACCCGCCGCGTCTCACGCAGGGCGGCCTCGCGGTCGAGCGCGAACATGTAGCCGAAGCGGCAGACGACGGCGTCGAACTCGGCCGTGCCCGCGTCGATCCACTCGAGGTCGATCGGCTTGAACTCGACGTTGCGCAGGCCCAGCTGCTCGGCGCGCTCTCTGGCGAATCTGAGCATCGCCTCGGCGCCGTCGCTGGAGACCAGAACGCCGCCCGGCTGCAGCAGCTCGGCGACGAGGAAGCCGGTCTCGCCAAGGCCGGCCGCCAGCTCCAGGACGCGCTGGCCGGGCTGCGGCTCGATCGCGTCGATCAGCCACTGGGCGACCGGCATCGCGATCGCGTTGAAGCGCTCGCTGTTCGCGCGCCAGCCCTCCGCTGACCCTTCCCAGCGCTCGCGCACTCCCGCGCGCACCTCGTCTGGATCGGGCACCTGCGGCACGTTTCCAGTCATCAAGCCAGGCTACCGAAGCCTCTCAACTCCCGTCGTAAAAGCTTGCCCGACGGAGTGCGCGGGAGCTCGGCGGCGAACACGACCTGCTTGGGGACCTTGAAGCGGGCGAGCTCGTTCGCGACGTGGTCTCGCAGTGCTGCGGCGAGCTTCGCATCGCCGACGACGCCCTCGCGTGTGACGACCGCCGCGACGAGCGCCTCGCCCCACTCGGCGTCAACGCGCCCATAGACGCCAGCGTCGGCAACGGCTGGGTGCTCCGCCAACACCGCCTCGACCTCCTGCGGGGCGACGTTCTCGCCGCCGCTGACGATCGTGTCGGCCTTGCGGCCGGTGACGGTGAGGCGGCCAGCAGCGTCGAAGGCGCCGAGGTCGCCGGTGTGCAGCCAGCCGTCGCCGGCGACGGCGGTTCGCGCGACGGTCTCCCCCGCGACGAGGATCTCGCCGTCGTCGGCGAGCGCGATGCGGGATCCGGCGAGCGCGCGACCGACCGTCTCGGGCTCGCCCGGCAGCGAAGTCGACACCTGCGAGCAGGTCTCGGTCATGCCGTAGCTCTGCGCCGCCGCGATCCCCGCGGCGGTTGCGCGGGCTGCCAGCGCGGGCGCCAGCGGGCCGCCGCCGATCAGCGCGCAGCGCAGGTGCGGCGGGTGGTCGAGGCCGGCGTCGAGCGTCCGCTGCAGCGTCGTCGCGACGAGCGAGACAAGCGTGATGCGCTGCTCGTCGCTGGCGAGCGCGGCCGCCACGCGGGCGGCGTCGAAGCGCTCGTGCAGCACGACAGTCGTGCCGTAGACGGCGCTGCGGATCAGGATCGAGAGCCCGCCGACATGACTCAACGGCAGTGTTGACAGCCACCGCTCGGCGGGGTCAAGGCCGAGCGCGAGCGCCGAGCCGAGCGCGTTCCAGTGCCAGTTGGAGTTCGTCAGCTCGACTTGCTTGGCCGCGGCCGTCGTGCCGGAGGTGTGCATGACGGTCGCGACGGCGTCGGGCCGCAGCCGCTCGGCCAGCGGGAGCTCGGGCGCGCCCGCTGGCGGCGGGTCGTCGCGCACGACGAGCTTCGCGCCGGCGCTGCGCCGCTCCTGCTCGGCCGGCGCGAGGCGGCTGTCGACCGGCACGACCGCGGCGCCGACGCCGAGCGCCGCGTGCAGCGTCGCGACGAAGCCCGGGCCCGGCGGCAGGTCGAGCGCGATCCGGTCCCCCTCGCCAACCTCGGCAGCCGCCAGCGCCGCAGTCGCGCGCCGCGCCATCGCGTGCAGCTCGGCGTAGGTCGTCACCGCTCCGTCGCCGGTAATCAGCGCGGCGCGGTGGGGCCGCAGCGCGGCCGCGCGCGGGAGCCAGGCGTCGAGGTCGTGCATCGTGTCGGAAGGCTACGCCGCGCGGCAGCGGCCGGGCGATGCGGCCGCCCCGCCCCGTGCCACACGGCCGCCTCGGGGGCCCGCGCGTCGGCGGGCTCGCGCATTAAGGTGTGGGCCATGAACTGGACTTCCGCTGGCGCCGACTACGACGACATCCGCTACGAGCTGTCCGGCGACGGCATCGCGAAGATCACGATCGACCGGCCCGAGGTCCGCAACGCCTTTCGTCCCGAGACGATCATCGAGCTGTCCGACGCGTTCGAGCGGGCGCGCGAAGACACCGAGGTCGGCGTGATCATCTTCACGGGCGAGGGCGACAAGGCGTTCTGCTCCGGCGGCGACCAGCGCGTGCGCGGCGAGTCGGGCTACAGAGTCGGCGGGACCGCGGCGGTCGGCCGATTCCACGTCACCGATCTGCAGGTCCAGATCCGCCGGCTGCCCAAGCCGGTCGTCGCGATGGTGAGAGGGTTCGCGATCGGCGGCGGCCACGTGCTGCACATCGTCTGCGACATGACGATCGCCGCCGACAACGCCCGCTTTGGCCAGACCGGCCCGCGCGTCGGCTCGTGGGACGGCGGCTTCGGCGCCTCGGTCCTGCGCGACCTCGTCGGCCCCAAGAAGGCGAAGGAGATCTGGCTGCTGTGCCGCCAGTACGACGCGCAGGAGGCGCTCGAGATGGGCCTCGTCAACACCGTCGTGCCGCTCGCCGACGTCGAGGCCGAGACGGTCAGATGGTGCCACGAGATGCTCGAGCTCTCGCCGTTCGCGCTGCGGCTGGTCAAGTCGAGCTTCAACGCCCACGAGGACGGCTACGCCGGCATCCAGCAGCTGGCCCACGACACGAACCTGCTGCTGTACGGCAGCGAGGAGGCGAGAGAGGGCCGCACCGCGTTCCTGGAGAAGCGCCAGCCGGACTTCTCGCGCTTCCCGCATCGCGCGTAGTCGTCGCACGTCTAGGCTTGCCACGTCATGAGCGCTGATACCGCATCCCCAAGCGTCGCCCGCATCTGGCTGATGGCCGCGCGCCTGCGCACGCTGCCGGTCGGCCTGGCGCCCGTGCTCGTCGGCACGGCGCTGGCCGGCTTCGAGGACTCCTTCCATCCGCTGCGCTTCATCGCGGCGGTGCTTGGCGCGCTCTTCATCCAGGTCGGCGCGAACCTCTCCAACGACTATTCCGACGCCCGCCGCGGCGCCGACACCGATGACCGCCTCGGGCCGGTGCGCGTGACCGCGGGCGGCCTCGTGCCGCCGCGCCAGGTGCTGATCGCGACCTACGTCACCTTCGCGCTCGCGTGCGCGTGCGGCGCGTACCTCGTCGCCGTCGCGGGCTGGGAGCTGCTGCTCGTCGGCATCGCCTCGATCGTCGCGGGCGTGCTCTACACCGGCGGCCCGCGGCCGTACGGCTACGACGGCCTCGGCGAGCTGTTCGTCTTCCTCTTCTTCGGCATCGTCGCGGTCGCCGGCTCGTACTTCGTGCAGACCGAGGCACTCGAGTGGGAGGCGTTCGCGCTGGCGGTGCCGGTCGGGCTGCTCGCCTCCGCCGTGCTCGTCGTCAACAACTACCGCGACACCGACACCGACCGCAGGGCGGGCAAGAGGACGCTCGCGGTGCGGCTCGGGCGCGAGCGCACGCGCACGCTCTACGCCGTGATGGTCTACGGCGCGTTCATCCTGACGCCCGTCACCTGGCTGTTCGGCCCGCTGAAGCCGTTCGTGCTGCTGCCGCTGCTGACGCTTCCGCTGGCCGCGCAGGCGGTGCGGATCGTGCGCAACCGCACCGACGGCCCGACGCTCAACAGAGCGCTCGCGAGAACGGGGATGCTCGAGCTGGCCTTCTGCATCCTGCTGTCGGCTGGCGTGCTGCTGAGCTAACGGGCTCAGCGCGCGCACGACAGGCCGGACGGACACGGGCAAAGACGAGGCAGAGTGAACCGATGCGTCTCGCGATCGCCCCACGCCGGCTGCGGCTGCGCAACCCGCTGCTGACGGCCCACGGCACCGTCTTCGAGCGCGAGCTGCTCGACGTGCTGGTGATAGGCGCCGACGGTGTCGCCGGCGCCGGCGAGGCGGCGCCGATGACGAGCTACGACGGCGTCTCGCTCGACGACGTGCGCGCGGCGCTCGAGGACTGCCGGCCGGTGATCGCCGAGGCCGAGGGCCTGCCGCGCGCCCAGATACTCGCCGAGTGCCGGCGCGCGGCGGTGCTGCCCCAGGCGGTCGCGGCGATCGACCTCGCGCTGTGGGACCGCGAAGGCCGCAGAGCGCAGGCGGCCGTCGCGGCGCTGCTCGGCGCGCAGGCCGGCTCGCCGGTCCCCGTCAACGCGCTGATCACCGCCGCCGATCCGGCCGGCGCCGTCGCGCAGGCGCTCGCCGCCGTCGGCGAGGGCTACAGCTGCCTGAAGCTGAAGGTCGGGATCGGCGGCGACGCGGAGCGGGTCGCCGCGGTGCGCGCCGCGGTCGGGGACGAGATCGCCCTGCGGGTCGACGCCAACGGCGCGTGGCACGACCCCGAGGAGGCGCTCGCCAACCTGCACGTGCTCGAGGCCTCCGGGATCGAGCTGTGCGAGGAGCCCGTCCACGGCGTCGAGCCGCTGCGCGCGGTGCAGGAAGGGACGGGCCTGCCGATCGCGCTTGACGAGACAGGCGTCGGGCCCGGCGCGGTCGGCTCCGGCGCGACGCGCGTCGTCTGCCTCAAGCTGAGCCGCTGTGGCGGGATCACCGGCCTGATCGAAGCAGCCGACAAGGCCCATGCTGCCGGCAGCGAGGTCTACCTCGCGTCGACGTTCGACGGCCCGCTCGGGATCGCCGGCGCGCTCCATGCCGCCGCCGCGCTGGGCCCGCTGCGCCCGTGCGGCCTGGCGACGCTCGACGCGTTCGAGGGCCTCACGGTCGATCCCGCGCTCGCCGTTAGGAACGGCGTTATGCGCGTCCCGACGGGGCCGGGCTTGGGGGTCCGGGCGTAGGCGGCGTCGGCGCCGTGCGCTCGGCCGCCTCGCGGTCCTGCTCGTCGAAGTAGCCGTGGCCCTCGACGCTGATCCGCGGAAGCAGGCGGTCGAGCCAGGCAGGCAGCCACCATGCCGCTCTGCCCATCAGCGCCATCACCGCCGGCACCAGCAGGCAGCGAACGATCGTCGCGTCGACGATCACCGCGATCGACAAGCCGACCCCGAACTGCTTGATCGTCGGGTCGCCGTTGAGGATGAAGCTGGCGAAGACCGCGACCATGATCAGCGCCGCGGCGGTGATCACTCTGGCGCTCTCGGCGAGGCCGGTGACGATCGCCGCTCTCGGGTCGCCGTTCTCGCGGTAGTGCTCCTGCACGTGGCTCATCAGGAAGACCTCGTAGTCCATCGAGAGCCCGAACAGGCCGGCGAACATCAGCAACGGCAGGTAGCTGACGATCGGCACCGCGCCGTCGAGCCCGACCACCCCCGCGAACCAGCCGTACTGGAAGACCATCACGACGACGCCATAGGCGGCCCCGATCGACAGCAGGTTCATCGCCGCCGCCTTCACCGGGATCAGGATCGAGCGGAAGGCGATCGTCAGCAAGATGAAGCTGAGCGCGATGATCACCGCGATCGTCTCCGGGAGCGTGTCGGAGATCTCCTCGCCGAGGTCGATGAAGCCGGCGGTCGAGCCGCCGACGGAGGTGTTGAGCGTCGAGCCCTGCTGCGCCGCAGGGATCGTCGTGTCGCGCAGGTTGTTGACGAGGTCCTCGGTCGCGTTGTCCGACGGCGCCGTTCTCGGGATCGCGTTAAACGTCGCGACCGTGCCGGCTCTGTCGACGACGACCGGCGTGACCGCCGCGACGCCCGGCTCTCTCGCGACCGCCTGCTGCACTCTCGTCAGCGACGCGTCGGTCGACTGCACCGGTCTGCTGGAGGAGGCGGCGAGCACGATCGGGCCGTTCGCGCCCGGGCCGAAGCCTGTGGAGATCGCGTCGTAAGCCTGCCGCGCCGTCTCGCTTCTGGGCAGCGCGCCGGTGTCGCTCTGGCCGAACTGCAGCGAGAACGCGGGGATCGCCAGCGGGATCATGATCGCCAGCGCGATCGCAACCGAGACGAAGGGGTGATGCATGATCCATTGGGCGAAGCGGGCCCAGCGGTTGTGCTCGACGTCGACCGCGGCGGCCGGTCTGCGGCCGGGCAGCGGCAGCGCGTTGACGCGTGGCCCGACGATCGCGAGGATCGCCGGCAGGCAGGTGAGCGCGCAGACGATCGCGAGGGCGACCATCAGGCCGGTCGTGAAGCCGAGCGTCGTGACGAGCGGGATCCCCGCGACCGCGAGCGAGAGGACGGCGACGACGACCGTGCTGCCGGCGAACAGGACCGCGCCGCCGGAGGTCGCGACCGCGCGCGCGACCGACTCGCCCGGGTCCATCCCCTCCGACAGCGTCTCCTTGTGCGCGGTGAGGATGAAGAGGGCGTAGTCGATCCCGACCCCGAGCCCGAGCATGATCGCGAGCGTCGGCGCAGAGGACGGCACCTGCGTGACGTGGCTCAGCAGCGTGATCCCTGAGATGCCGGCGAAGACGCCGATCAGCGCCGAGATGATCGGCAGGCCCATCGCGACGAACGAGCCGAACGTGAAGGCGAGCACGATCAGCGCGACGGCAAGCCCGATGACTTCGCTTTTCTCGCTCTCCGACTTGGAGATCTTCGATCCCAGCGGCCCGCCGGCCGAGACCTGGAGACCGGCCGCTCTGGCCGGGTCGGCCTTGCCGAGGATGTCCTCGCCCTGCTCGATCGTGATGTCGCCGAGGCTGCGGTTGGTGAAGACCGAGACGTAGGCGATCGTGCCGTCTCTCGAGACCTGGCCGGCGCCGGCTCTGTCGAGCGGGCTGACGACCTTCGCGACGAACTCGTCTTTCTGCAGCTCGTCAACGGTTCTGTTGATCGCGGGCTGGTATCTGGAGCCGACGACGTTCTGGCCTCTCGGCGCCTCAAGCACGATCGGGCTGGAGCCGTTCGCCTGGTCGGGGAAGCCTCTCTGCAGCAGCTCGGTGACGCGGTTGGAGCCCGTCCCGCTGAGGCTGATGTTGTCGCTCGCCTGCGAGCCGAGCGAGCCGGCGGCGGCGATCAACGCGATGGCGATCGCGATCCAGGTCAGCAACACCGGCCAGCGGTGCCGGACACAGAGCTTGCCGAGCCGATAGAGCGGTCATCGTGGAGCGCGTTCTACCAGGAAGTGGAGACGACTACGAGCCGATCACACGTATTTCTGATGCAATGACGCTCTTGTCTTGTTTAGAGCAGCGCGGCGACGGCGTCGGGCCGCTCAAGCTGGACGGCGTGGCCTGCGCCCTCGACGACGTGCACCGTTGCGTCTGGGATCAGCTCGGCCATCCGGCCGGCGAGCGCGGCGAACTTCGGGTCAAGCGCGCCGACGATCAGGTCGACCGGCATCGTCAGCTCGCCGAGGCGCTCCCACAGCGGCTCCATCGTGCCGGTGCCAACGCCGCGCAGCGAGGCGGCGAGGCCGTCGGGCCCGTTGCGCAGCCGCTCGGCATGGGCTACCGCCGCGACCGCCGGCGACTGGGTCGTGAACAGCGGCTGCTGTGCCCAGCTGCGCGCGAACGCCTCCACCCCGTCGCGCTCGATCTGTTGGGCGAGCTGCTCGTCGGCGGCTCGGCGGGCAGCTCGCTCCTGCGGGTCGGCGAGGCCGGGGCTGGCGCCGATCAGCACCAGCCGCTCGATCCGCTGCTGCGCGTCGAGGTCGCTGCGCAGCGCGAGGTCGAGCCCGATCCGGCCGCCCATCGAGTAGCCGGCGAGCACGAAGCGATCGGGCGCCTGCGCGAGCACGTCATGCTCGATCGAGGCGAAGTCGACCGGCCGCCGCTCGCCCGCCGTGCCGTGCCCGCGGAGGTCGGGAGCGAGCGCGCGGTAGCGTTCTCGCAGCGTCGCGACCACCCGATCCCAGCTATGCCCGGTCTGCGTAAAGCCGTGCAGCAGGACGATTGTCGGCGGCGCCATTCCCAACAGATACCGCACGACAGGCCTCCCCCGCATCGCGATGACTCCCACGACTGACATGTACCTCTTGCTGCGCGCCTTCTGCGACGAGCTGGCGCGCTGCGGCGTCACCGACGCGTGCACCTCCCCCGGCTCGCGCTCGACGCCGCTCATGCTGTCGCTCGTGCGGGAGCCGAAGCTGCGCAGCTGGTCGCATGTTGACGAGCGCGTCTCGGGCTTCTTCGCGCTTGGCCTCGCGAAGCAGAGCGGGCAGCCCGTCGCGATCACGGTGACCTCAGGGACCGCTGCGGCCGAGCTGATGCCAGCGGTGATCGAGGCGCACGAGGCGCGCGTGCCGCTGATTGTGATGACGGCCGATCGCCCGCCGGAGCTGCGCGACGTCGGCGCCGGCCAGACGATCGACCAGCTCAAGCTCTACGGCGGCGCGGCGAAGTGGTTCGCCGAGGTCGGCGTCGTCGGCGAGGCGACCCCCGCCCGGGTGCGGTGGATGCGCCAGCTCGCCTGCCGCGCTGCCTGGACCGCCCTCGACGGCCGCCCCGGCGTCGTCCACCTCAACTTCCCCCTGCGCGAGCCGCTCGTCCTCGACGAGCCGCTCCCCGCCGAGGACCCGGCCCCCGGCCGGCCCGACGGGCGCCCGTGGATCGCGCACCCGATCGCCTCCCATCCCACGGTTGACGTGGAGGTGGCTCCAGCCGCTCGCACCGTTGTCGTCGCCGGCCGCGACGAGCGGGGTAGCGGCGCGCTCGGCCAGGCGGCAGCCGCGTTCGCGGCCGCGGCTGGCTACCCGTTGCTCGCCGACCCGCTGTCAGGCGCGCGGCGCGGGCCGGCGGCCGTCGCGCACTACGACGCCTTCCTGCGCGACGCGACGGTCGCCGCCGAGCTGCAGCCGGAGCTTGTGATCCGCGTCGGCGACCTGCCGACCTCCAAGCCGCTGCGCGCCTGGCTCGCGTCGCTCGACGGCGCCGAGCAGGTCACGCTCGACGCCGAGGAGTCGTGGCACGACCCCGACGGCGCCGTCACGACCCGCATCACCGCCGACCCGCGCGCGCTGCTCGCCTCCCTCGCCTCCGCCCACGAAGGCGCTGGCGACCCTTCCTGGCTCGAGCGCTGGCGTGAGCTCGACCGCGCCGCCGTCCGCGCGATCGCGGCGACGATCGGCGACGGGGCCGAGGGCGAGCTGAACGAGCCCCGCATCGCCGCCGAGCTGACCGCCGCCCTCACCCCCGACACGACCCTCTACGTCGCCGCCTCGATGCCGATCCGCGACGTCGAGACGTTCGTCGCCGCCAGCAACACGGGCCCGAAGATCGTCTCCAACCGCGGCGCGAACGGCATAGACGGCACCGTCGCCACCGCGCTCGGCGCGGCGGCGGCCAACCGCGGCCGCGCCGCTGACGCCGTCGCCCCGAACGCGAGCGGCCAGCGCACGGCCGCCCGGCCCGGCGCCGCCCCGGACGAGCGCGGCGCGAGCGCCGACGGTCCCGTCGTCCTCCTGATCGGCGACGTCGCGCTTGCCTACGACCTCTCGGCACTGCTGTCAGCGAGACGGCTTGGCCTCGACCTGACGATCGTGCTGGTCAACAACGACGGCGGCGGGATCTTCCACTTCCTCGCGGTCCACACGCACGAGGACGCGTTCGAGGAGCACGTCGCGACGCCGCATGGCCTCGACTTTGCGACGGCCGCGACGCTCTACGGCGCCCGCCACGTCCACGTCAAGACGGCCGCCGAGCTGCGCGCCGAGCTCGCCCGCTCGACCGGCCCAGGACAAGGCGTGACGATCATCGAAGCGACGACAAACCGCGACGACAACGTCGCCCTCCATCGCCGCGTCTGGTCCGCGCTCGACGACGAGCTCGCGCGCGGGGGCGAGCGCAGCAGCCTTAGCTGAACAGCCCCTCGCCGAGGTACCCGCTCCTGCTCGTCACGCCCGGCAGCATCGCGAACAGGCCGCTGCCGGTGTGCTGGATGTACTCCATCAGCGCGTCTGACGTGCCGAGGCGGCGCTGAATCGGGATGAACTGTCTCTCCGGGTCGCGCTGGAAGGCGACGAAGAAGAGGCCGGCGTCGAGCAGGCCTGTGCGCGGGTCGATGCCGTCGGTGTAGGCGTAGCCGCGCCGCAGGATCGCCTCGCCGTTGTTGGTCGCCGGCGCAGCGAGGCGGATGTGCGCGTCGGCGGGGATCGTCGGCTGGCCGTCGGCGCCTCTCGCGGAGAGGTCGACTCTGTCGAACTCGTTCTTGCTGCCGAGCGGCGCGCCGCTGACCTTCGCGCGGCCGAAGACGGATTCCTGGTCGGACAGGCGGTCGCGGTCCCAGCTCTCGATCAGCATCCGGACCCGGCGCGCCACGGCGTACGTGCCGCCGCGGAACCACGCCTGCGGCTCCTCGGAGCCGACCCACACGAATCTGTTCATCGTGGCGGGGTCGTCGACTTTGATGTTGTTCGTGCCGTCCTTGAACCCCATCAGGTTGCGCGGGGTCTGCTGGCCGGTCGTCGTCGCCGTGTTGCTGCCGAAGCCGAGCTGCAGCCAGCGCAGCTCGACGATCCCGCGCGCTGAGCGCAGCAGGTTGCGGACAGCGTGGAAGGCGACCTGCGGGTCGTCGGCGCATGCCTGGACGCAGATGTCGCCGCCAGTGCGCGCCGGGTCGAGCTGGTCGCCCGGCAGCGGGCCGAGCGGTCTCAGTCTCGACGGCTGCTTGGCGCTCAACCCGAAGCGGTCCTTGCCGTCCTGCTCGAAGACCGACGGCGCGAGGCCGACGGTGATCGTCAGCGACGACGGGCCAAGGCCCTGCGCCTCGCCGGTGTCGAGCGGCGGCAGCTCCGGCTCGCCGGCGACGGGGCCGGTCGGCTTGCCGGCCGTCATCAGCCGTGCGGCGTCGGTCCAGCTGCGCAGCAGCTCGCGCAGCTCGCCGGGGCTCTCGCTGACGAGGTCGAACGTCGCAAAGACGAGCCGCTGCTGCGCGGGCGTCGCGATGCCGGCCTGATGAACGCCCTCGAACTCGACTGTTCTGACCGACGCCGGCAGGTCGTCGGACCCGTCCGCGTCGCCGACGGCGTAGCCGCCGACCGCGGTCGCGGCGGCAAGGCCGATCGCCCCGCCGCCGAGCAGCAGACGGCGCCGCGTGTAGCCGCGCCGCTCCTGCTCGGGGGGCTGAGCGCCCGTCGTGCTGTCGCCGCCGTCCGCCATCACGATCTGTTCGGAAGGACCTTGCCCGCGACGAGCGAGAGCGGCTCGGCCAGCGCGGTGATCTGCTGCGCGAAGGCGCGACGGTCTCTCGCGGTCAGCTCCTGGTAGGGCGCGAAGCCGAGCGGCGTGTTGCGTCTGTACGTGTCGAGGCCTCTCTGGACGACGTCGATCTCGTGCTGGATCTGGTCGACGAGGTCTCTCTCGCCGCGCGCCAGCAGCGCCGGCTTGAGCACCTCGAACGCCTTCTCCGCGCCAGTGAAGTTGCCCTGGAAGTCAGAGAGGTCGGTGTGCGAGTAGCGGTCCTCTTCGCCCGTGATCTTGCTTGAGGACACCTCGTCGAGCAGGCCGACCGCGCCGTTGGCGATCTGCGCCGCCTGAAGGTTCAGCGTCGGCGCCTTCTGGTCGAGCTCTCTCACGTCGGCGAGCAGCTTGTCGGCGTATCTCTCGGTGCCGGCCGTCGTGTTTCTCTGCCAGAGAATCTGCTCGATCCGGTGGAAGCCCGTCCATCTCGACTTGTCGGCGACGTCGTTGACGCGCGCGTCGATCTCCGGGTCGAGGTTGCCGAGGCTCTCGGCGATCGGCTCGATCGCCTCGTAGTGGCTGCGCGTCGGGCCGAACAGCGCCTTCGCTCTCGCGACGTCGCCGGCCTTCAGCGCGGCGACGAACGCGGTCGTGCTTCTCAGCAGCTCGTCGCTCTCGGTTCTGACGTAGGCGCGGTACTGCGTCGCGGCCGTCGCCAGCGCGGCGTCGTCGACGGTCGGCGTGTTTGCCGCGGCGCCGGTGACGGTGATCGAGCCGTTGTCGCGCTGCTCGTTCTGGAAGCTGCAGTTGAGCACGTATCTGCCCGGTTGCAGCGTCAGCGTGAAGTCCGAGGCGAGGCCGGGGGCGAGGTTCTCGCGCTCGCCGATGATGATCCCGTCGGTGTTCTTCAGCTCGACCTCGTCGGTTTTGTCAGTGCCGGGGTTGCTGACGAGAACCTTGACTGCGCCGGCGGGCACTCTGGCGTTCGCGGGGGTGCAGCCGTCGTCGGTGAGCTCAAGTCTCAGCTCGTACGGCGAGCCACCGGCCGAGGCCGTCGTGGAGCCGGCGCTGGCGCTCGACGAGCTGTTGTCGTCGCTGTTGCCGCCACACGCCGCCAGGCCCACCGCGAGCAACGCAGCAGCGCCTCCCGCGAGCAGCGCCCGCGGCAGTCTCTCGGTTCTCTTCATTAAGCTGCTCCTGGTCTGTTGGAGTCGTCAGGCCGTGGGGGCGGCGACCGCGCGCTCACGCTCACGGTCGCTGCTGACACGGCTGACGCTGCGGCTCTTCTGCGGCCACAGGACGTACACGAGCATCGGCACGGCGTACAGCAGCCAGCCGACGACTTCCGCCGTCGAGGGGAAGGGGTATATCCCGAACAGCCCGGTGATCAG
Source organism: Conexibacter sp. (assembly GCA_036499225.1). Taxonomy (GTDB): domain Bacteria; phylum Actinomycetota; class Thermoleophilia; order Solirubrobacterales; family Solirubrobacteraceae; genus Conexibacter. Next base: position 140 of record DASYEC010000078.1, on the reverse strand, counting down.
CCCCGTCGTTATCGAGTCTGACCGTGGAATGATCACGGCCGAGAGGTCGAGCGCCTGTCCGTTGAACGACGTGAACAGGCCCGCCTCGTTGGCGTGGTGAATTGCGCCCGAGACCAGCCCAGCGGCGATGATCACGAGCA
>DASYEC010000077.1:0-45718 GCA_036499225.1 Conexibacter sp. | reverse complement strand
GTCGGCCTCGATCACCGCCGCGAGCTCGTCGCGCGTGCGGATCGTGATCAGCGACCCGAAGCCGAAGCGCTCCTCGATCGCCGCCTCGATCCCCTGCGCGACCTGCTCCGCGCTCGCATCCTCCGACGCGGCGGTGAAGACAACGTTGCCGCTCTGCACGTACGTTCTGACGTCGGTGTGGCCGAGGCCGGCCATCAGCTCGCGCAACTCCGCCATCGGCACCTTCTTGTTGCCGCCGACGTTGATCCCTCTCAGCAGGGCGATCAGCCGGGCCATCGCGCTACTCCGCTTGACGCCCGAGCAGCGCGACGAAGCGATCGACACGGGCGCGCTCCTCGGCGGGCAGCGAGCCGTCGACCTCGACCAGCAGCGTCATCGGGCCGCGATCGCGCGCCCACGCGCGGACACGCGGGCTGAACTCGGGGCCGAGCCAGACGAGCGGTAGCGACGCGGTATGCGTGATCACGGTCTCGTCCTGCTCGGCCGGGGTCGCCTCGTTGCGAACAACAGGGACGGTCGGGCGGCCAAGCGCATGAGCGACTGCGTCGATCCCGGCGAGGCCGCTGCCGTCGACGAGCAACGCGATGTCCGCGTCGCGCAGCAGCTCAGCGGCCCAGCCCTCGGGCTGCTGCTCGAGCGCGGCCGGAACACAGACCAGGCGGAAGATCGGATCAGTCATGGGCCGCACGCTACCGGCTCAGCGATGCGGTCAACAAGCGGGTGAGCCGGCAGGCGGGCAGGCCGCGCGTCCGGCGTGCCGCCCACCGTGCGATCCGTTCAGGCGAACCGCTGCACGAACGCCAAGGAGATCTCCGCGACGTCTCTCCACCGATGGTCGATCGTCAGCGCGTGGCCACGGCCTTCGAGCGTCTCCAGCTCGGTCACGGCCTCGTTGCGCTTCTGCTTTCTGAACTGCGCCTTCACGATCGCTGGCGGGACCGTGTGGTCTCTGTCGCCGGAGAGCAGCAGCAGCGGGCCGCGCCGCTCGGAGGTGCTGTTGACCTTCGCCTCGGTCCACGGGTTGACGTTCGCGGTCGCGGCCTGGAACAGCGGGAGGCCCGCGGCCGGGACGGCGAACTCGCTGTAAAGCTCCTTCGCCTCCTCGGCGTCGACGGCGTTCGCGAAGGCGTAGCGGAACTGCTCATAGGTGAGCGGGACCGCACGGTTGCGGTTGGCTGGGTTGCCGAGCACGGGGCTCGCCGACTTCAGCGCGGAGATCGGCAACGGCAGCACGCCGCGGTACGGCGCCGCGTCGATCGCGACCGAGGCCGCCGACAGCCCGCGCCCGGCGAGGATCTGCGCCAGCAGCCCGCCGAACGAGTGCCCGATGATCGCCGGCGGCTTTCTAAGACCGGAGATCACCTCCTCGAAGTGGTCCGCGACCTCGCCAACCGACTTGTGCGCGAAGACCTCCGGATGGGCGTTCGCCTCCTCGACCGTCTGCGGGTCGTCAGGCCACCCCGGCGTCAGCGCCGTGTAGCCGGCGCGCTCGAAGACCCCGGCCCAACGGTCCCAGCTGCTCGGCAGCAGCCACAGCCCGTGGATGAAGACGACCGGCGTCTTTCTCGTTCTGTTCGCCTTCGCGACCTGCTCAGCCTCGTACGCCGTAATCGCCATCGCTCGACCTTCCTGGCTTGTCGTGGTGCCGGGACGGCTGACGGCGCAACCCCGGATGCACAGCGATCATCTCAGCGTCGGGGCGCTGAAATCCAGTCGGAGCGCAAGGCCTCCTGCCGGCCGCGTGCCCACCGCCGCCGGCTCAGACCCAGCGCCGCGCGCCGGAGCGAGCGCGGCTGCTTTGGCGCGTGAACCGACTAGCCTCATCGGATGGCACGCATCGAGCAGACGTACAGCAGCGCCCAGGAGCCGATCTTCTCGTTCGAGTTCTTCCCGCCGAGATCGCCCAGAGGCGAGGAGAACCTCGCGCGGGCGCTGCGCGAGCTGCGGTCGATGGAGCCCGACTACGTCTCGGTGACGTACGGCGCGGGCGGCTCGACGCGCGAGCGGACGGTCGACGTCGTCTTGCAGATCAAGCAGGAGCTGGGGCTGGAAGCGATGGCCCACCTGACCTGCGTCAACGCGACCGTTGACGAGCTGCGCACCGTGCTCGACCGGCTGCGCGACGCCGGGGTCGAAAACGTGCTCGCGCTTCGCGGAGACCCGGCGCACGGGCAGGACCGCTGGACGAAGACTGACGGCGGGCTCGAGTTCAGCCGCGAGCTGGTCGAGCTGCTGCACGACGAGTACGACTTCTCCGTCGGCGGCGCCGCCTTCCCCGAGACGCACATCCACGCGACCTCGGCCGACGACGACCTGCGCTTTCTGAAGGAGAAGGTCGACGCGGGCGCGCGCTTCCTGATAACGCAGATGTTCTTCGACAACAGGTTCTACTTCGAGTTCGTCGAGCGGGCGCGGGCGATCGGGATCGACGTGCCGATCATCCCCGGGGTGATGCCGATCCTCTCACTCGACGGGATCAAGCGGATGAGCGAGCTGTCGGCCGCGCACCTGCCGCCCGAGCTCGACCGCGAGCTGGAGGCCCGCCGCGGCAACGACGAGGCGGTCGCCGACCTCGGCGTCGCCTACGCGACGCTGCAGTGCGCTGAGCTGCTTGCCGGCGGCGCGCCGGGGATCCACTTCGTCACGCTCAACCGCTCCCCCGCCACCCGCGCGATCCTCAGCGCCCTGCGGCTGACGCGGCCGTGGGAGGGGCACGGCAGCTCCGTCACGTCGTCTTGATCAGCCCGCCGTCGATAATCCAGTTGTCGCCGGTGACGTTCGCCGTCCGGCGCGACGCGAGCAGGACGGCGAGCGTCGCGACCTCCTCGGGCTTCGTGAACCGCCCGGTCGCGAAGCCGCCTATGCTCTCGACGACCGCCGCCCGCGCGCTCTCGACGTCGGTGCCGGTCTTCGCGGCGACGGTGTGCGCGACGCCGCCCTCGCCGAGCCACAGGTCGGTCTCGACCGGCCCCGGGGAGATGCAGTTGACGTGAATCCCCTTCGCGCCGAACTCCTGCGCCAGCGACTTGCTGAGGTTGAGCAGCGCGGCCTTCGCGGCACCGTAGTCGATCGTGCCGGAGTCAGGCTCGAAGAACGAGTTGACCGAGCAGATGTTCACGATCGAGCCACCGCCCTGCTCGATCATCGGCGGGAGCGCCGCCCGCGTGGCCCGCAGCGCGATGAAGAAGTTCATATCCATCGCCCAGTGGAAGTCGTCGTCGGTCGTCGCGAGGAAGCCGTCGAGCCGCAGCCGCACGCCGCCGACGTTGTTGACGAGCACGTCGAGGCGGCCGTGCTCGTCGAGCGCGCGCTGCACGAGCGCGGCGGCGCCGTCCGGCGCGGTCAGGTCCCCGGCGACGGGCGTCACGTTCTCCAGCCCGTCGAGCGTCTCGGTCGTGCGAGAGCCAGCGACGACAAGCGCTCCCTCGTCAGCGAGCGCTCTGACGATCGCAAGCCCGATCCCCTTCCCTGAGCCGGTCACCACGGCGACTTTCGCGTCCAGCTCGAGATTCATAGGTCCTCTCCAACGGTCGAATGCGAATGGCGCTCACGGCGCGCCAGGGCCCGAGGTTACGCCGCAGCCCGCCGCGCCGCCGACCAGCGATCGCAAGCCGACACACGACCGCTTGACCGCCGTGCACGTCGAGGCGCGTCGGCCTTTACCAACCACGCTGACGAGCGCGCTAGGTTCCCGCGTTGATGACCTCTCCACCGCGCGAGCTCACCCCTGATCCCTCGATCCGCCTCGACGGCGTCCGCGCGCTCGTCACCGGCGCGACGAGTGGCCTCGGCCTCGCGATGGCCCAGGCGCTCACCGACGCCGGCGCCCGCGTCGCCCTGACCGGCCGCGACGCCGAGCGCGCGCAGCAGGCGGCCGAGGCCGTCGGCGGCGGCGCCCTCGGGGTGCGGATGGACGTGCGCGACGAGGCCGAGGTGACCGACATGGTCGGCGAGGCGTGGTCGCGGCTGGGCGGGATCGACCTGCTCGTCAACAACGCCGGGATCGGGACGCGGACCGTCAACCCGCGTTTCCTGACCGAGCCGCAGCCGTTCTGGGACGTGACACCCGACGGCTTCCGCGCGGTGGTCGAGACGAACCTGACCGGCTACTTCCTGCTCGCCCGCGAGGTCGTCCCGCGGATGCTCGAGTCCGGTGGCGGGCGGGTCGTCAACGTGACCGTGAACGAGGCGACGATGACGCGCCGCGGCAACGTGCCGTACGGCCCCTCGCGTGCCGGCGGCGACGCCCTCTCGCGGGTGATGGCCGCCGACCTCGCCGGCACGTCGGTCGCGGTCAACCAGCTCCTCCCCGGCGGCATCACGCTGACCGGAATGGTCCCGGACGAGGCGCTGACCGACGAGCTGCGCGCCCGCTCCCTCGACCCCGCCGTGATGGGCCCGCCGATCGTCTGGCTCGCCTCCCCCGAGGCCGACGGCGTCCACGACGAGCGGATCGTCGCGGTCGAGTTCGCCGAGTGGCTCGCGGTGCGCGGAACGCGGCCCTGAGGACGGGCCCGGCGGCTCGTCGCCCACCCGCTGCGCGGCCGCCGGCAAACCCGCCGCCGGCGCCCGAGCGAGCGCCGCCTACCCGCCCGCCGGCATGTCGAGGTAGACAGTCTTCGTCTCGGTGAAGAACGTCACCGCCGCCTTCCCCTGCTCGCGCGAGCCCGAGCTCGACGCCTTCGTGCCGCCGAACGGCGCCTGCGGCTCGGCCCCGGCCGTCTCGGAGTTGACGTGGATCATCCCCGCCTCGACCTCGCGCACGAAGGCGAAGGCGCGCGCGATGTCGCGCGTGAAGATCGATGCCGAGAGGCCGTACTGCGTGCCGTTGGCGACCTCGACCGCGTGCTCGAGCGAGTCGACGGCGATCACCCCGACGACCGGCCCGAAGACCTCCTCCTGCCCCAGCCGCGAAGCCGGGTCAACGCGGTCGTAGACGGTCGGCGCGACGAACCAGCCGTCCGCTTGGCCACCGGCCGGGAGGGCCGCCGCGCCGCGCCCGCCGGCGAGCAGCGTGTGGCCTTCCTCGGCGGCGACGTCGAGGTAGCCGAGCACGCGCTGCTGCTGCGCCTCGGAGACGAGCGGGCCGATTTGCGTCTGCGCCAACAGCGGGTCGCCGACCGTCAGCGCGGCGGCGCGCTCGGCGAGCCGCTCGGTGAAGGCGGCGCGGATCCCCGGCAGCACGAGCGCGCGGCTTGTCGCGGTGCACTTCTGGCCGGTCGACATCATCGCCCCGCGCAGCGTCTGCTCGACGGCCTGCTCGAGGTCGGCGTCGTCGAGCACGATGACGGGGTTCTTCCCGCCAAGCTCGAGCTGGACCTTCACGCCCCGCCCGACGACTGACTGTTGAATCGCGCGCCCGGTCGCGGTCGAGCCGGTGAAGGTGAGGCCCGCGATCCGCTCGTCACCAGTGACAGCGTCGCCGATCTCGCTCGGCAGGCCGTAGACGACGTTCAGCACGCCGGCCGGCAGCCCGGCCTCGGTCAGCGCCTCCGCGACGCGGACGGCGCAGAGCGGCGTCAGCTCGGAGGGCTTCCACACGACGGTGTTGCCGAAGGCGAGGGCAGGAGCGAGCTTCCAGACGGGGATCGCGACGGGGAAGTTCCACGGCGTGATGACGCAGACGACGCCGAGCGGGACCCGCTCTGACCACAGGAACGTCGTCGTGTTGGCGGACGGCAGCACGTCGCCGACCGGCTGCGACGCCTCGCCCGCGAACCAGCGCAGGATCTGCGCCGCGCGAGCGACCTCGCCACGCCCCTCGGCGAGCGTCTTGCCCTCCTCGCGCGCGAGCTCCTCGCCAAGCGAGTCAACGCTGCTGTTGAGCAGCTCGGCGGCGCGGAAGAGGATCTCGCCGCGCTTGGGGCCGGGCGTGCGGCGCCAGGCGGGAGCGGCCTCGGCCGCGGCGTCGTAGGCGGCGCGCACGTCGGCTGGAGTCGCTCTCGCGACGCGCGCGACCAGCTCGCTCGGGTGGGCCGGGTTGAAGCGGTCGAGCACGCCGCCGTCGGAGCCCAGCCGCCGCTCACCGCCGATCAGCAGCCCATGGACGTTGGTTTCAGGTGAGTCTGTGGTGGCCATCTGCGGCCGACAGTAACGGTGACTCCGAAGCGCGGTCAACGGGTGCGCGGGGTGGTGGGAGCCTGTTTTGCCAGAACGATGAATTTGCGCGCCGCATACGGGCGGTTCGGCGCATGACGGGCAGTAGACTCGCGCAGCGGCGGCACCGCGCGCCCGCCCCACCCTCACCGATGGCTGAGGACGTTCAGCACCTTGCCGTTGGGATCGCGCACGAAGAACCGCCGCACGCCCCACGGCTCGTCGGTCAGCGGATGGACGATCTCGGCGGAGAGCCGCAGCGCCGCCGCATAGGCAGCGTCGACGTCGTCGACCTCGATCGACGCATCGGGCTGCACCACCGCACTCGCGTCAACCTGTGCGACGGTGAGCTGCGCCGTCGGATTGTCCGGCGAGGCGTACGTCACGACCCAGCCGAGGTCCATCGCGACCTCAAGCCCCAGCACTTGCTCATAGAGCTCGCGCGCCGCAAGCGGCTCGGGCGCGTGAAAGTCGGGGACAATGCGACGGACGGCCATCAGCTCGCTAGGCCTCGGCCGTTCCCTGCTCGGCTTCGTCGAGCGCTGCCCGCCCGGCGTCGGTGAGCGCGTAGGTGAAGGCACCGCCGCCGATCGCGCTCTCCACCCACCCGTTCGCGACGACGGCGTCGAGCGCCCGCCGCTCCGGCCGTCCCTCACCGTCGATCACCCAGTGACCGACGGAGTGGATTCTCCCATCGCGCGCGGCACGGAGGATCCGAAGCTCTTCGGCAGTGGCGGCCATGCCCCGAATCTACCCCTCCGGGCGGTCACACCCCCGGCGTCGCCCCCGCGCCCTCGAACTCGTCCCCGAGCGGGTCCGGCGCGGCTGACGCGGCGCGCGCGACGCCGCTGTCGATCGCGGCCTGCCGGACGGCCTGTGCGACGGACTCGTGGACGGCGGGGTCGAGCACGTCGGGCACGAGCTCCGACTCGACCGTCAGCCCAGCGAGGGCCCAAGCCGCGGCGCGCTTCATCTCGAGGTTGATCGCGCTCGCGCCGGCGAGGAGCGCCCCGTGGAAGATGCCCGGATAGCCGAGCACGTTGTTGACGCTGGTCCCGTCAGCGGCGAACGCGGCGCCGGCGGTAAGCGCGGCCTCGGGCTCGATCTCGGGGGTCGGGTTGGTGAGTGCGAGGACGACCTGGCCGGGCCGGACCATCTCGGGCTTGATCAGCCCAGGCTGCCCGCTGGTAGCGACGACCACGTCAGCCTCGCGCATGACGGTCTCCAACTCGGCGATCTCGATCCCCCGCGAGGCGGCCCGCTCCCGCGCCCCCTCGCTCGGGTCGGCGGCGATCAGCCGCTGCACGCCGGCGTCATGAATCAGTGTGGCGATCCCGAAGCCGGCGGCACCGAGCCCGATCTGCCCCACGACGGCCTGGTCGAGCCGCTTCCCCACTTGCCGGCAAGCAGCGATGGCGGCAGCAAACGAGACGACCGCGGTGCCGTGCACGTCGTCATGCATGACGGGCTGGGGAAGCCGCTCGATCAGTTGCCGCTCAATCTCAAAGCAACCCGGCGCCGAGATGTCCTCGAGGTGAATTCCGCCAAACCCGGGCGCGATCCGCACGACGGTCTCAACGAACTCGTCGACGTCCTTGGTGTCAACGAGGATCGGCACCGCGGTGACCCCGACGAGCTGGCTGTAGAAGAGCGCCTTCCCCTCCATCACCGGCATCGCGGCGACCGGCCCGATGTCGCCGAGCCCCAGCACGCGCGTCCCGTTGGTAACGATCGCGACGCTGCGCCCGATCATCGTGAACCGCGACGCCAGCTCGGGGTACTCCGCAATCGCCAGCGACACCCGCGCGACGCCTGGCGTGTACACGTCACGGACGTCCTGGTTGGAGGTGACCATCCGCTTCCCGACGGTCTCCAGCTTCCCCCCGTCGTGCGCGATGAAGGCCCGGTCGTGGTACCAGATGACCGTCACCCCCTCGAGCGCCGCGAGCCCGGCGGCGAGCTGGTCGGCGTGCTCCTTGTCCCGCACCTCGACCGTGATCTCCCGCAGCGCCTCATGCCGCGCGACCGAGATCGTCGCGATGTCCCCGATCAGCCCCCTGTGCTCCGCAATCCGCCCCGTGACAATAGAAAGCTGCCCCGCCCGATGGGGAATGCGCAGCCGGTACGTGCAGTCCAAAGCCATATCAGTGCCCTCGTGAGGTCGTCGAAGTCCACGAGGAGGACAGCAGAATGTGGTGATGAGCGGCGTTCCGCCAACACTGTGTCCCTAGTCCCGGGACTACGGACAGACTGCTAGCAACGACCTCCCCCCGCCCCTACCCGCCCCCCTCCACAATCCCCAAGCTCTCCGGATCCAACGTTCTCACGGCATCGAGAACGAGCTCGTGGATCAGCACGAGCACGGAGCGCTGGTGGTAGGTCATCGTGGCCTCGTATCTGTCGGCCAACGCGAAGAAGCTGCCTAACGCTTCGAGGAGCGCTGGGTAGGGGTCGAGTTCATCTTGTTGGGTGAAATTCACGAGTGCCATGGGAAAATCTCTCGTAGCGCTTGGAGTCGCCTCGGACGTCAGGAGGGGCTCGGGGTCGTTGGCCTTGCTTGGCGCCGTCAAGGCCGAAGGCCCGGCCGCCGCAAACGCGGCGACCGGGCTCTGCGGGCTGAATCGCATCGAACGCTCAGCCCTTCAGCGTGAACGTGATCGCGCGGGTCGCGCTGGCGCTGCCGCCCCCGGCGGCGCGCCCGCGGTCACCCGCCGTCGCGCGGGCGCCGACCGTCAGACGGGCGCGCGGCTCATGGGCAAGGACGCCAACCGCCTGCCGCGAGAGCTTCAGCGTCACCGTCTTCTCCCCGGCGCGGGCAAACCGCACAGTCGTGCGGGCGGCCAACTCCGAGCGCACCGCGCGCCCCCGAGCACCGAGCGCGTCGAGCGAAACCGTCACCCGCGCCGCCTCGTTCACCGACACCCGCACCCTCAGGCTGGCCGTCCGCCGCAGCACGCTCAGGTGCGTCCGGACAACCCCCAGCCCGACCTTCGGCCGCTCCGCGTCGTCGTCCGCCGGCCCACTCACGACCCGGCTCCCCGGCGCGACCGGCCCGACGAGCTTCGCATCGGCCGCGTCACCCTCGGTCAGCAGGAAGAACGGCGCCCCGTCCGCCCCGCCCTGGCACATCGCCCCGTCAGCGTTGAACGGCGTCGCGATGCACGAGGAGGAGATCGGCGCGCGCACCGCGGCAGAGACCTGCGTCCCAACCGGCCCGCCGTCGACCGCGAACGAGTCGGGCGTGACAAAGTGCCCGGACCGCAGCTGCCCGCCGCGATGCCACGTGACAACGGGCGTGTTACGCGTGAACGTGATGTCGGCACGCGTGCCCGAGGCGATCGGGCGGCCGTGGTTGGCGATCACGAAGCGCGCGTCAGCGCCCGTCCCGACCAGCCGCGAGACGAACACCTGGCCGCCCTCGTCCCAGGTGATCCACGGCACCGTCGGACTTCCCGGCGTCATCGTGCCCGCCGCGATCCGCGGGTCCTCACCGGACGCGCCAGCGTTGGCGTTCAGCGAGCAGTCGCCCTCTGCCGTCGGGCTCATGCCGCACGTCCCGCCGTCAGCGCTGCCGTCGAGCGCGCCCTGCGCACGGCTGCCGACGACCGTCCACTGGAAGCCGCCGTTCACCCCCGCAGCGGTCGACGGGACCGCCTTCGAAGCGAACACCATCTCGTTGTTGTGCAGCCCCGCCTTGCTGTGGTTCTGCTCGTACCAGACGACCCACGGCACGCTGTCGTTCGCGCCCGTGAACGCAATGTCGGGTTCGACCCCGTCACGCGTGCGGTCGACGTTCAGCGACGGGTCCGCCCCAAGCCGCTGCGCGCCCGTGTCCTGGAAGCAGAAGCCGCCGACCGGGTCGCCCTGCTGCGGCTGATTCGCATTGCAGCTCGTCGCCCCGGGGATCGGCTTGTCGACGAAGATCTGCTGCCGCCCCGCGCCCGGCCCGCTCGCGCCGGTCTCCTGCCACGTCACCCACGGCGCCGGTCTCGTCGGGTCGAGCGTCGAGCCCCCGGCAACGGACGGGTTGATCGCGTTCTTGTCAACGTGGATGTTGAGCGACGGCACCGGCGTGCCGCGAGCCGCTCCGCGCGCCCCGCCTGTGAAGACCCACTTGCCGCTCGCGCTGTCGAAGCGGCTGATGAAGACCTGCTTGTGCGACTGGAAGCCGCTCGTGCCGTCCTCGTACCACGTCGCCCACGGCGTCGCGCGCCCCGCCCCGGCGAAGTCGATCGACGGCGCCTCCCCGTTCTTCGTCTGGTCGAAGTTGAGCGACCCCCTGAACGCCGGCGCGCCGCTCGACAGCCCGAACGTCGTGCCGTCGCCCTGCGTCGTCCACGCGCCGTCCTTGAAGGCGCGCGCGAAGACCTGGTCCGCGTGCGCGGTCCGCTGCTGGAACGTCGCCCACGGCACGGCCGGCGCTCCGGCCACGAGCGCCCCGCCGACGACGTCGGCGTTCGTCGGGTCCTTGAGCCGAACCGGCCGGTGCGGGTCGATACCCGCCGCCTTGTCGTTGTTGACCTGCTGGTCGACGGCCGCGGCGCGCGCCATCCCGCCCATCCCGACCACCAGGAACGCGGTCAGCGCGACGCCCGGCAGCAGCAGCTGGCGGCGGCGGCGCTTGCGCCCCTCGTCGCTGCTGGTCATGTCGAATCCTTCGAGTTCGTTCTTCATGACCGGCAGCCTCGAAGGCTGCCGTTAGCGCAGCGTCAAACGCGCGCTAGCGCCGCGTCACATGCGGCCGCGCCGAACACGTCGGCGTTGTGCGCGAACAGCTCGCGCGCCCGCTCGACCCGCTCGCGCGCCCGGGCGCGATCCCCCGCGGAGATCGCCTCGCCGGCGAGGCCGAGCGCCAGCCACGCCGCGCCGGTGTGCCAGCGGAAGACCTCGCTCGCCATCGTGTACGCCTGCTCCAGCAGGGCGCGCGCCCGCGGCAGGTCGCCCGCGTCGAGCGCGGCGTAGCCGGAGTCAGCGAGCGTCGCGTTGATGCCGACGTAGTCGCCCGCCGCGCCGAACGCCGCCTGCGATCGCTCCAACAAAGAAAGCGCCACCGCGTGAGCGCCAGCGCGCGCGTTCAGCAGCGCGAGCGCGTTGCGGGCGATCCCGATCTGATGCACGTCGCCGTGCCGCTCGCGCAGCGCGAGGCTCTCCTCGATCAGCTCGCGGCCGTCGTCGAGCTCGCCGCGGTCTCGCAGCACGGCGCCGAGATGGAGCAGCGCGAGCGGCGTACCGACCTGGTCGCGCAGGTCACGGAAGCGCGCGAGCGCGACCTCAAGCAGGTCGACCGCGAGATCGAGGTCGCCGCGGAAGCGGGCAGCGTTCGCGCGGCTGGCGAGCACATGACCGATCGCTTGGTCGGCGCGCACGCGCCGCCACGGCGCGAACGTGTCCTCGTTGTGCATCCGCGCCGGGGAGTCGTTGCGCGGCTCGAGCACGAGGCCGAGCGCGACGGGCAGGAAGCACGGCTCAGCGGCCGGCAGCGCGTGCAGCGTGGTGAGCCCCTCCTCCAGCAGTCGGTCGACCTCCTCCAGCTGCCCGTGGCTCCACGCCAGGCCCGCGCGGGAGACCAAGACGGCGACCTCCAGCGCACGGTCGCCGAGCCGGTCGGCAGCGGCCCGCGCGCCCTCGAACTGCTGCGCCGCGACGTCGAGTCTCGACGCCGCCCACGACAGCACCCCTACGTGCAGATGCGCCTCGGCGACGATGTGGTCGTCACCGAGCTGCTCGCCGAGCGCGAGGCTCTCCATCGCCGCCCCGACAGCGATCTGCCCACGACCGCGGCGGGCGGCGACGATCGCGTGTGCGAGCAGCGCCTTCGCGCGCAGCGGAGACGCCCCGGGCGCGGCGGCCAGCGCAGCCTCCAACCGCTCGTCGGCCTCGACCAGCTGCCCGCGCGCGAACCACCCCCGCCACAGCGCGTGCGCGAACCGCAGCGCGACCGGCGGGTCATCAAGAAGCGCCCGCCGCCGCGCGGCGACGAGGTCGTCGTTGTCGAGCTCAGCCTGCGCAAGCGCCGGCCGCGGATCGAGTGCCAGCAGCCCTTCCTCGATCTCCTCGGCGAGCCTCATGTAGCGCGCCCGGTGCCGCAAGTCGACGGCCGCCCACTCGCCGGCTTCCTCGCAGCGCGCGAGCGCGTACTGCCGGATCGGCGCGAGCAGCCGGTACCGCACCGCTCCGTCACGCTCGCCAGGAACGACGAGCGACTTGTCGATCAGCCGCGCAAGCACGTCAAGGACGTCCGCCCGCGCAAGCCCCTCCCCGCTGCAGACCTCCTCGGCCGACTCGATCGAGCAGTCGCCGGCGAAGACTGCGAGCCGGCGGAAGAGGACCCGTTCGGGCGCATCGAGCAGGTCGTGGCTCCAGTCGAGCGTGCCGGTCAGCGTCTGCTGCCGCGTCAGCGCGGTGCGGCTGCCGCCCGACAGGACCGCGAGCGAGTCCTCAAGCCGCTGGGCGATCTGGCTGACCGACAGCACCCCGACCCGCGCCGCCGCCAGCTCCAGCGCCAGCGGCAGCCCGGCAACGCGGCGACAGACGTCGATGACGGCGCCGACGTTCGCGTCGTCGAGCTGGAAGCCCGGCGCGACGGCCACCGCGCGCTCGCAGAACAGCCGCACGGCGCCCGAGCGCGCCGCCTCGTCGACGTCCGCGCTGGAGGCGGGCAGCGTCAGCGACGGCACGCGCCACTCGACCTCCCCAGGGATTCGCAACGGCTCCCGGCTGGTCGCGAGGACGGTCAGTCCGGCGCAGCGTTGCAGGAGCCCTTCCGTTAATTCAGCGCACGCGTCGATCACGTGCTCGCAGTTGTCGAGCACGAGCAAGGCGGACGCGTCGCCGACATGCGCCGCGATGCTCTCCAACAGGGAGCGCGGCGCGCGCGTGTCGGCGCCGAGCGCCGCGGCAACCACCGGCGAAACCCCGCCCGCGTCGGCGACCGGCGCCAGCTCTGCCAGCCACACGCCCCCGGAATGCTCGGGGACCCGCGCCGCCGCGGCCGCGAGCGCAAGCCGCGTCTTGCCGCCGCCGCCCGGCCCGGTGAGCGTCACCAGCCGCGCGCCGCCGAGCAGCGTGCCGACTTCGTCCAACGCCTCATCGCGCCCAACGAAGCTGGTCAGAGGCAACGGCAGCGGCAGCCCGTTCCCCACGCCGTCCGCGGGCGCGCTGCGACGGACCGCCGGCGGACGCTCGGAGTCGGCCTCGGCGACGTTTCTGGTGAGGATCGCGCGGTAGAGCGCGCGGGTCTCCTCCTCGGGCTCGTCGGCAACCTCCTGGCGCAGCGTCTCGCGCAGCTCTTGGAACTGCGCGAGCGCCCGCTGCCGGCGGCCGGTCGCCGCGTAGAGGCTCATCAGCGCGCGCTGCGCCGGCTCGTGCAGCGGGTCCTCGGCGACTGCTCTCAACAGCGCCGCGATCGCCGCGGCCGGCTCGCCGTCGTGCTCGAGCTTGGCGGCGAGCTCGACGACGACCACGACGTAGCGGTCGCGCAGCCACTGGCGCCGGGCCGTTGCCCATGGCTCGTAGCGGTCCTCGGGCAGCAGCTCGCCGCGGTAGAGCGAGGCGGCGTGCTGCAGCGCCGCGGTCGTCGGCGTTGCGAGGGCGTCCTCGGCGGCGCGCTCGAATGCCTCGACGTCGATGCGGAGACCGCCGGGCGGGTCGAGCATGACGCGCTCGCCGTCGTTGGCGAGCGCGGCGCCGCCGTCGATCCCAAGCGTGTCGAGCGCGCGGCGGGCGACGTGGAGCGCCTGCCGGACGTTGTTCCCCGCGCTCGCGCGCGCGAGGTCCGGCCACAGCAGCTCGAGCACCTGGTCGCGATGGAGGGCGTGCCCGCGGTCGAGCGCGAGCAGCTTGATCAGGCTGCGCGCCTTGCGCAGCCGCCATGTCCCTTCGCCGACCGTGCGCTCGCCGGAGCTGACGCGGAACTCGCCGAAAAGGTCTATCGAGAGCGCTTCTGCCATCGGGGTGGGGACCACTGTAGGCGGTCGCCCCAGGCGCTTCTTTTCCCCCATCCGGGGGACGGTTTGAGCCGTGTCGCACGGGTAGCCTCCCCCGCGGCATGAGCATCGACAACAGCCTCGAACGCGGTGCGATCGCCCGCCAGACGACGCCCTCCGTCGTCCGCGCCGCGCTGGTGATGGCCGGCCTGGCCATGCTGGTGACGGCGGTCTCGTTCGCCTTCCACGCCGGCTGGGCGCAGGACCTGTGGCCGTGGCCCGACAAGCCCTTGTCGTACGTCTTCCTCGGCTCGGTGCTGGCGGCGATCGCGCTGCCGACGATCTGGATTGGCGCGACCGGCGAGCTGGGCGCGATCGAAGCTGGCGCGCTCGACCTCGCGATCACGTACACCTGCGCGTTCGTGTACCTCTTGACGATCCTCGGCGAGCCCGGCCAGCCGGCGCTTGGTGCGTACGTCGCGGTCTTCGGCGTGGCGGCGATCTCCACGATCGCCGTCGTGCTGACGGTGTGGCGGACGGGCATGCGCGACACGCGGCCGATGCCACTGCCCGTTCGCGTCTCCTTCTACGTCTCGGCCTTCCTGCTGTTCGGCGCCGGCGTCTGCCTGATCGCCCACGTCAACGTGCTGCCGTGGGACCCGCGCCACGAGTCGTCGATCATCTTCGGCTTCGTCTTCCTCGGCGCGTCGGTCTATTTCATCCACGGCCTGTGGCGCCCGAGCTGGGCCAACGCGGCGGGGCAGCTTGCCGGCTTCCTCGCCTACGACGTCATCCTGCTCGTCCCCCTGCTGCGCCACGCCAACCAGGTCCATGGCGTGCAGACCGTCAGCACCGTCGTCTACTCGACGGTGCTGGTGCTCAGCGGCCTCGTGGGGATCTACTACCTGTTCGTCGCGAGAGAGACGCGGCTGTTCGGCGGGCTGAGATCGCCAACTACAGCCAGCCCTTCTCCCACGGCCCGGTGATCGAGAACGTCTTGCCCGGGTACTGCAGGTGGACGAACAGCCATCTGCCGTCCGGCGAGTAGGCGGGGCCTGACCATTCCGAGCGGCCGATCACGCCCTTCTTGCCGTCCTCCACTTGTGCAGGTCGAGCGGCGTGTCGTTACGCGCGAACGTCTCGAGCGTCCGCTTCGGCGTGAGCACGCGGATGAAGTTCGTGCCGCCTCTGACGTCCTCGCCGTCGCCGTCCTCGCAGACGACGACGCCGCCGCGCGGGCTGACGGTCAGCGAGTCGGGCTGGTCGAGGACCGATCTCGAGCGCGACTCGTAGAGCAGCGTCAGGCGGCCGTGCTTGTGGCCGACCGGCGTGTAGCGCCAGATCTGCCCCTCCTCCTTGTCGCCCGACTCGCTGGCGACGATGTAGACGCAGCCCTTGGAGAAGAGGGCGCCCTCGAGCCCCTCGAACTTGGCCGCGCCGAGCGCGATCCCTTGCTGGTACAGGGAGTCGGGGTGGGCCTCGGCGTGCTCTGGGTCAGGGTCTCTGATCGTCACCCATTCGCAGCGCAGCGTCTTGCCGACCTTCTGGCCCTTGGTCGTGTCGTATCTCGAGCGGCCCTCGACGCACAGCATCTGCAGAACGCCGCCCTTGTGCAGCCGGCGCATGTCGTTGGGCAGGTAGCGGTAGAAGCCGTCGCCCGGGTCGCCGTTGTCCTCCGTCATGTAGACGACCCCGCTCTTGGGGTCCAGCGCGCACGCCTCATGCTCGAACCGCCCCATCGCTCTGATCGGGACTGGATCAACCGGCGTCTTCGCGTCGAACGGGACCTCGAAGACATAGCCGTGCTGCTTCTCAAAACCCTCCGCGGGACCGACGGTCGACTCCTCGCAAGAGAGCCAGCTGCCCCACGACGTCGGACCGCCGTTGCAGTTGTTGTCGGTGCCGTTGAGGACAGCGCGTCGCGGCGCGAGAAGCGCAGCTCATCCTCGTCAGGCTCGGGCGCGTCGAACGGGCCTCGGTTGACGTTTGCCAGGGCGCGGCGCACGCGCGTGACGGCGAGCGCCCCGCGGGGACCGGCTACCTGCTCGTCGCGAGGGCGACGCGGCTGTTCAGCGGCCGCACGCGCGCGGCGGCGAGCGCCCCGCGGGGACCGGCTACCTGCTCGTCGTAAGGGTGACGAGGCTGTTCGGCGGGCGCACGCGCGCGGCGGCGAGCGCCCAGACGAGGTAGTCGCTGCCGGGCGCGAACGGCCAGCGCCACCACGCCTCGCGCAGCAGCGTGATGCCGGCAGTCGTCTCGACAGCGTGCCGGACGTCGCCGCTGGCGACCGGACGCCCGCGCGCGATCAGGCCCCGCGCCTGGACGGCGCTGCGGGCTTCCAGCACCTGCTCGATCGCGATCGGATGGCGAGAGCCGGGCAGCCACGCGATCGGGTCGTGGAGATGGACGACGAGCGGAGCCGAGGCGTGCATCCGCGCGACGACGAGGTTCACGAGCGGCTGGCCGTGCAGCGCGAGCGCGGCTCTCATCCGATCGCCCGCGACCCCCGCGTCGTGCAGCGCCGGGTAGACGAGCTGCGTGTAGAGCAGGTCGCCAATCACTACGTCGTACGGAGCGCCGGGAAGCGGCGTGGCCGCCGGTGGCGGCGGGGTGAAGCGCGCGGCGCCGGTGAGCGTGGCGGCAATGATCGCGTCCGCGCGGCCGAGCGTGACGTCGTGCTCGATCACGCTGACGCGGCGCCGCTCGCGCGCCCCGACGCGGCGACGCCCCATCCGCGCCGAGACGGGGTCGATGTCGAGCAGCGCCACCGACCCGGCGCGCGCGGCGATCCGGGACACGGGGAGCGTGTGAGCCTTGCCCGCGCCGAGCACCGCGACGCGCGCGCCGTCCGCGATCAACGGGTCGAGGAAGCTCCAGCAGCGGTCGCGCGTTTCCTGCCAACGGTCGAGCCGACTGCGCTCGGCGCGGGCGTTGCGGACGACGTTCGCGCGCGCGGCGGCGCCGGCAGGCTCTAACGTCGGCCGAGCGCCGCCGCCCGCGCGGGCAGAGGCGCCCGCACGGGCGGCCGCACCCGGCTCCGGCGCCATCCGCGCGTCGACGCCCGCACGGGCGGCAGCGCCACGCCGCGGCGCAAGCCACCCGTCGAGGCCGGCGCGCTCGATCGCTCTACGAAGCCGCATCAGGCCACGACGCG
The DNA here is from genome assembly GCA_036499225.1 of Conexibacter sp. Taxonomy (GTDB): domain Bacteria; phylum Actinomycetota; class Thermoleophilia; order Solirubrobacterales; family Solirubrobacteraceae; genus Conexibacter. The sequence goes on along the minus strand of DASYEC010000077.1, from coordinate 28,543 downwards.
GGGCCGCGCGGCGGCAGTGACACGCACGGCGGCACGCGAGGTATGCGGGACCGCGTCGAGCACCGCGTGCTCGACCTTGTCGGCGAGCGCGGTCGCGTCGGCGAGTGACTGGCCGGGATCGCTGGTCACCGCGATCTCCGCACGGATCGCGTGCCCGACCCAGCGGGCGCGCACCTCGTCCACCGCCCGCACGCCAGGAACTGAGGTCGCCGCTGCAGCGAGCTGCTCGACGACGGGCTCCTCGATCCCGTCGAGCGCACGGAGCCCGATCGACTTTGCCGACTGCCAGACGATTCGAGCTATCGCCACCGAGATGAGCAGCCCGACAATCGGGTCGGCGATCGGAGCGCCGAGTGCCACGCCGATCACGCCGGCCACAACCGCGAGGCTGGTGAACCCGTCGACGCGGGCATGGTGGCCGTCCGCGACGAGTGCCGCCGAGCCGATGCGGCGCCCGGAACGGATGCGGTAGACCGCTACCCACTCGTTGCCGATGAACCCGATCACGCCAGCAAGCGCCGTGATCAGCAGATGACTCGGCTCGCGCGGGTCGATCAGCCGCTCGACCGCCTCGTACGCCGCGACAAGCGACGAGAACAGGATCAGCGCGACGACGATCAGGCCGGCGAGGTCTTCGGCCCGCCCCCACCCGTAGGTGAGGCGTCTCGTCGTCGGCCGGCGCGCAAGGATGAACGCCGCGCCAAGCGGCACAGCGGTGAGCGCATCCCCGACGTTGTGAATTGTGTCCGCCAGCAGCGCGATCGAGCCTGACAGGATCACAACGACGAGCTGCAGCGCAGCCGTCACCCCAAGGATCACGAGCGAGCGCTTCAGCGTCCGCATCGCCTCCTCGCTGCCAAGGATCTCGGCGTCCACGCCGCCATGAGAGTGCCCGTGGCCCTCGTCATGCGAGTGGTCGCGCGTCGCCGCGGTTTCGCCGGCGATAGCGCCGTCGTCGACGTGAGCCGGAACCGCGTGATCGTGAGCGACGGCGACAGCGTCCTCGTGACGGTGGCCGTGAACGACGCCGTCGTCGTGATCCTGGCCATGAACGACGCCGCCCCCGTGACCGGGACCGTGAACGACGCCGTCCTCGTGACCCTGGCTGTGAACGACGCCGTCGTCGAGATCGTGGCTGTGAACGACGCCGTCCTCGTGACCGTGGCCGTGAACGACGCCGTCGTCGAGATCGTGGCCGCGCACGGCCCCCTCGTGGTCGGTCATCTGCGGCGTGCCAAGGCGCTCGGCGCGACGAAGCCGGGCAGCTCGGGCGTGGCCCGAGGCGCGCGGTGCTCGCCGTGGTACCGAATCGCCGCGAGGAGATCGGCCATGTGATGGTCGAACAGTCGGTAGTAGGCGTGCCGCCCCTCGCGCCGCACGGCGACAGCGTGGAGCTGTCGCAACACGCGCAGCTGCTGAGAGGCGACGGTAGGCCCGAGCTCAGCGCGCTCGGCCAACTCCTCAACTGATAGTTCCCCGTCCAGCAGCGCAAACAGCACCCGCAGCCGGCTCGGAGCAGTAAACGCGCTCATCGACGTCGCCAGCCGCTCAGCCTCGTCGCCCCCAAGCGCCTCATTCGCAGACGTGTGCTCACTCGGATGTGGCATGCACTCGACGCTAGCATGCCTGCACACCTGTGCATATCTATCTAGGCGGGTCCCCGCTGGACCGGGCCATCCGCGCGAACCGAGGCGCCGGGATTCGAACCCGGGACCTCCTGCTCCCAAAATCCCTGAGGACAAGCTAGAGAGTTCTTTTTGGTTGCTGTTAGTTCCGGTCTGCACCTGGAAAGTGGTCGCTGATCGCGGCCATTTGCGGCGACTGCTTGGCCCCTCCTTGCCCCGAGGACCCACCTACTCGTAGTAGGTCGTGGTCAACGCGCGTTCAAATCTCCTAGATGTGTCTTGTGCGTCGGACAGGCTCGATGGCTGGATCGCGGTGGCAGGCCGACACAGGGGGATGACGCGGTTCGGGCAGGCGGCGGAGGTCGCCCGGAGGGCGGCCGTATCCGCCTGCCCGAACGCCGGTCGTCAGCGGCTTCCCGGGGGTCGTGATCGCGAAGGATCCTCGGCACGTCCGCCCAAGCACCCGGTTGATGTGAACCTCAAGCTATGGGAGCGCGTCGAAGAAGCGCTCGAGCAAGCCGCGCTTGCGGTTCGGGTCAGCCAACCGAGCGGATCCCGCTACGAACCGCATTGCAATCGAGTTCCACAGGCGTCGCACCGCAGCGATCGTATCTCCCCCGTGTCTCCCCAGCTACTGCTTGCCCGGGTCTAGACAAAGGCGAAACAGCACCCACCCGGGACCGATCGTCGCCAATCCCATGAGAACCAGCGCCGGCTGTCGGCGGCAACGGCGGGATCGTGCTTGACGCTGCCGCGCCGGCCGTCGACCGCGATGTGGCCGCATTGCCGTAGCGCCTCAGGCGGCCGGCTTGCGGCGGGCCAGGTCTGGCAGCTTGACGGCTACTCGCTCGCCGTCGTCGAAGCGCGCGACGAGCTCGAGCTCGCCGCCCATCGCCTCGATGTAACGGGACAGCGTTGACAGGTAGAGGTCGGTCTGCCGCTCGATGCGCGACACCTCGCCTTGACTCGTGCCCAGCGTCTCCGCGAGCGTCACCTGCGTGAGCTGCCGCGCTCGGCGCAGCTCGACCATCGTCGCCTCGTAGTCGGCGATCTCCTTGATCGCGCGCTCGCGCTCGACGGCCGCGTCCGCTTCGACGCCCGGATGCCGGCGGACGCCGCCAGCGCGTACCTCAGCCCAGGTCTTGTGCTTGCTGTTCGCGGGTCTCGTCATCTCAAGCCACCGAGCCTCTCGCGGCACCAGCGCCGGGCGCTCCTACTCGTCCTGCCCGGTCTCCTTGAGGTACTCGTCGTACAGCCGGTCTGCCGTGGCGATGTTCGTCTCGTACCACTGCGTCCACCGGCCGGCCTTCTCGCCACCGACGAGCAGGATCGCCTGGCGCGACGGGTCGAAGACGAACAGGATCCGGATCGCGCCTTTCGTCCCGCATCGCAGCTCCTTCATGTTGTGATGGCGTGAGGACTTGATCCGCTTGACGGCCGGCTCGCCAAGGCCGGGGCCGCGCTCCTCGAGCAGATCGACGCGGCCTATGACCGCGGCGGTCGCCCTCGCCGGCGCCGGCACTCGGCTGTCTCCTCGTACTGCGCCATCACGAACCCGATCGACTCGCCAAGCCCATGTGATCTCGCGGGAGCGCCTGGGTTCGGGGAAGCGGTGCGGGAGCTGCGTTGTCGTCGGCGGCTTTCGCAAGAGGAGTTCGGAAGGTGTACAGCGAAGCTCCCACGTTGTGAGCCGTTCAGAGATTCGCACGAACCTCGGTAGTGGGTGTATGTCGAACGCTGGGCTGCGCCGCTTCGCAACCGCTACGCAGGGTGCCGGATCGCGAAGTCGCGCACCCCTTGGATCATGCCTGCGACCTGCGAGTGGTCGTACGCTTCGTATTCTCCGTGGGCGGCCTTGTTTCGGAGGTCGTACCAAGCCGTGACGTTCTTTTGTTCAAGCCCGTTATAGACCCGGACTCTCGCAAGAAGCGTGTTCAACCTCTCGAGCTTCAGAGCCTTCCCTTCGTTGTCTTGAGTCTCAACTTCGTTTGCCGCGGCGAGCTTTCGCACGTGCTCCTCAAGCACCGTCCCTGCGATCACACCGGCAGCGTCTTTGAAGCCTCTTCGCTGGAGCTCATCTGCCATTTCGAGGAAGTCTGAGAAGACGGTCGCGTGGACGAGCTCCTGAAGAGTCAGCAGATATCCCGCTTCGATGGCCGCACGAAGAGCGACAAGAACGCCGGTCAGATTCGTGACGGTGGCTGGGGTAGCCATCGAGCTCGACGCGGTGACCGACGCCGCTGACATTGAGTAAGCCGAGTTAGGTGCGATCCGCTCGATCGTGGCGAGGATCGTCGTGGACATCGCCACGGCGTTCGGCCTACTCCCCGCGTGCGCCGTGGCGAGCAGCGCCGGGTTTCGAGTCAAGCGGGTCGGGTTTGGATCCGACGCGGACGCCCCGCAGAACGCCAAGGCATCGTCGATCTGCGCAAGCACCGCTTCGCTGTTCATAGCCATCGCGCAGTCTGCTTATCACAGGACCTGCATGTGGATGCCAGTCCGAGAGGACGGAACAGACAGGAAGCTGACGCCTTTGACTCCGGGCGGGCCAGGCAACTTGCTAGGTCGGCTTTTGGGTTATCCGTCCTCGTCGTGATCAACAATCGCCCTACGGATGTCCTCGTCAAAGCCGCGTCCGAATTCCTTGCCGCAGTATTGAGCATGCTTGGATTCGTGGGACGCCCTCGTCGGCGTGCTCGTATCAGCTCCGATCTCGACCTCTTGTTACGGCTTCGTGAATCAGAGGATTTTGGCCCCAGCAGCCCAGCACACGGCTACCTCATTGATCACGTCACTCGGGAGGCGGCGCAGTTCTCATCTGTCGAGTTGATTCACAAACGAAAGATCCCGTGGCTCTCCGTTGTCCTTAGTTCCCTGATTGGGTAGCTTCTCGCCTATTGGACCTATTCGCTCGTTCGCGAAGGTTTTACCTGGATCGCGTTTCTTCCAGGCGCGCCAGCCACACTGCTGCTTCTGACAGCACTTGGAATGCTGTTTACCGGCGACCAGGCGGCTCCGCCAGAGCCGGCCGCAGAGAACGACCCGGCTTGAGCAGGCCGCGCGCTAACGCGTCCTAGGCCTGGGAGTCGGAACGCCGGGGGGCTGCCCGGCTCGGCTACGCGAACATCGGTGCTTGTTCCCTGCTTGTCCCCTCGGCCGCGCGACCACCAAGGCGTTGGATCGAGGCGAAGGAGAAATGCACGTTTAGCAGGAACTTTCCAAGTCGGGGCGCCGGGATTCGAACCCGGGACCTCCTGCTCCCAAAGCAGGCGCGCTACCAGGCTGCGCCACGCCCCGTCCGGTCGAGTATACGGTCCGGTCTGGGGGGGCTACTACCGTCCCTGGTGGCATGGATAGGACGCATCGGTACACGACGGTGGCGCGCTGGGCGGGGTCGACGGCGCCTGGCTATACGGGATACGACCGCAATCACGTGGCGCAGGCGCCGCCGGCGGAGCAGGGGCTCGAGCTCTCCGGCGACGCCGCCTTCCACGGCGACGCGACGAAGCTCAATCCCGAGCAGCTGCTCGTCCTCTCCGCCAGCTCGTGCCAAATGCTGAGCTTCCTCGCCGTCGCGGCACGCGCCCGGATCGACGTGCTCGCCTATGACGACAGCGCAATCGGGGAGATGCCCGACGAGCCCCGACCGCAGCGGGTCGCGCGCATCACTCTCCGTCCCCGCATCACGATCCGTGGCGAGATGCCGAGAGGCACCCGCCTGCTTCACCTCGTCGAGGTGGCGCACAGAGAGTGCTTCATCGCCAACAGCATCACGAGCGAGATCGAGATCCAGCCAACCTTCCTGCGAGCGACCTGAACCGCCGGGCCGCGGCCCCGCCCACCGGCCCGCGCCGGACCCGCCCCCGCCCCACCGCCGGCCCCGCCCCACCGCACCAGCCCCGCCCGCTCACCCCGCCCAGAGCACCGACCCACCCGTCCCCCACCCACCCCACCCTCTAGCCTCCCGCCATGGCCGAGATCCTGCCGCTCACCGCGCTCCACTACGACCTGACGAAGGCCGGCCCGCTCGCCGACCTCGTCGCCCCGCCCTACGACGTGATCGACGAGGACCAGCGCGCCGAGCTGCAGGCCCGCTCGCCCTACAACGTCGTCGGCCTCGACCTGCCCGAGCCGCCCGCCGGCGATCCTGGCAAAGACCGCTACGCCCACGCGAGAGACCTGCTCGACGAGTGGCGCGCGCAGGGCGTCATCACGCAGGACCCCACGCCCGCGATCTGGCCGCTGGAACAGGAGTACACCGGCCCGGACGGGCAGCGCCGCACCCGCCGCGGCTTCCTCTGCAGAGTCCGCGTCACCGAGTACGGCGACGGCCGCATCCGGCCGCACGAGCGCACGCATCCCGGCCCCAAACAGGACCGGCTCGACCTCACCCGCGCCACACAGGCCAACCTCAGCCCGATCTTCAGCCTCTACTCCGACCCCGGCAACACGGCCTGGCAGGCGCTCACCCCGCACGTCCGCACGACCCAGCCGTTCGGCGAGACCACTGACCCTGACGGCACCGTAAACCGCGTTTGGCGCATAACCGAGCCCAACGCGATCGAGACCGTCGTCGAAGCGGTCGCCGACGCTGAGCTGCTGATCGCCGACGGCCATCACCGCTATGAGACCGCGCGCGTCTACGCCAACGAGATCGGCAGCCACGAGGGCCCTCACCGCTGGGTCCTGATGTGCCTCGTCGCAATCGAGGACCCCGGCCTCACCGTTTTCCCGACCCACCGCCTCGTCTCCGGGATCGAGCACGACCCCGACCGCCAAGAGGCGCTCGACCGCACGATCCGCGAGCAGTTCGACGTGATCGAGCTGCCTGACCGCGGCTCGCTGATCCCCGACCCGCGCGCCGGCGACGAGTCCATTCAGATCGGCTACATGGACGCGTTCGGCCAGGTCCCCTACCTCCTCTCGCTCAAGGAGGAGTCGATCGTCGACGACCTGCTCGCCGACCACTCCGAGGCCTACCGCCAGCTCGACACCGCCGTCCTCGAGGCCGTGATCCTCAAGCATGCGCTCGGCATGACTGACGATCAAATCGACCACAAGGACGGCCTCGATTACGCGCGCGACTTCGACGCCGCGCTCGACGCGCTCGACTCCGAAGAGGCCGACGCCGGCTTCTTCATGGCGCCGACTCCGATCGAGCAGGTGGAGGAGGTCGCCGCCTCCGGCGAGAGCATGCCGCCTAAGTCGACCTACTTCTTCCCGAAGGTGCCGACCGGCCTCGTCTTCAACCCGCTTGCGGGGTGAGCGCCAACTGACCGCTACGATGGTCGGCCCCAGAGACCTCGACCAGTGAAGGACGATGCATGAAGGCGATCGCGCGACGAACCGGCACCTTCACGCACGAGATCGACGTGCGCAGCCACCGGCTGCTCTCGGACGAGTCCCCAGAGCACGGCGGCGACGACGAAGGGCCCAGCGCGCAAGAGCTGCTTGCGGCGAGCCTCGCATCGTGCACGGCGATCACGATCGAGATGTACGCCAAGAGGAAGGGCTGGGACATCGGCCGCATCGCTGTCGAGGCCGAGTACACGCCCGCCGAGCGCGGCGCGCCAACCCGCTTCAGACTGACGCTGCGCCTCCCCGCGAGCCTGACCGCCGAGCAGCTCGAGCGCCTCTCGGTGATCGCCGCCAAGTGCCCCGTGCACCGCACGCTCGACGGCGAAGTGATGTTCGACGAGCGGATCGAGCTCGTCCACTGAGCCGGTCGCAGGCCGTCGTGCCCCCTTCGGCGGCCATCCTCCTCAATAGACTCGTCGCACGATGACGACGGCGATGCGTGAAGAGCTGCGCCGGCGGCTCTCGCCTCCCGAGCCGCCGTTTGACCCCGCTGGCGAGAAGGAGTCGGCCGTGCTCGTGCCGCTCTTCTTCGACGGCGACGAGCTGCACGCCGTCTTCACCAAGCGCCGCGAGGACCTGCGCCGCCACCCCGGTGAGATCTCCTTCCCTGGCGGCCGCCGCGACCACGACCAGGAGCCGCTCCACACGACGGCCCTGCGCGAGGCGGAGGAGGAGATCGGCCTGACGCCGGCCGGCGTCGACCTCGTCGGCACGCTCGCGCCGGTCCGCACGTTCGTGACCGGCTACGTGATCTACCCCTACGTCGGCGTGATCGAGCCCAGACGCGACGGCTGGATCATGAGCGAGCATGAGGTCGCGCAGGTGATGGAGCTGCCGCTTCGCGCGCTGATCGAGAGCTTCGACCAGCGCCCCGTCACGCGCCGCGGCTTCACCTTCGACACCGACTCCTACGTCGTCGGCGACCACTTCATCTGGGGCGCGACCGCCCGCATCCTCGGCGACCTGCTGGAACGGATCCGCCCCCTGGCCGGCGCGGGCAGCGCCCCCACGTAGGGACGCCGGCCCGCCGAAGGCCTCAGCCCTTCTCGATCGGCACGTCGACGAGGCTGCCCCACTCCGTCCACGAGCCGTCGTAGTTCTTCACGTCAGGCGCGCCGAGCAGCTCGTGCAGCACAAACCACGAGTGCGCCGAGCGCTCGCCGATGCGGCAGTAGGCGATGATCGGGTCGCCGGTCAGGACCCCTCTGCTGTCGTACAGCGCGCGCAGCTCCTCGGCCGACTTGAACGTCCCGTCCTCCTTCACCGCCTGCGCCCACGGCACCGACGCCGCGCCGGGGATGTGGCCGCCGCGCTGGGCGCCCTCCTGCTCATAGCCGGCCATCGCGATCAGCTCGCCGGAAAACTCCTGCGGCGAGCGAACGTCGACCAGCTTCGTGTCGGTCGCAAGCGCCGCGCCGACCTCGTCGCGCTTGGCGCGGATCGAGTCGTCGCCGACCTTCGCCGTGAACGTCGTCGCCGGGAAGTCGGGGACCTCGGCGGTCGTCGGGCGGTTCTCGGCGATCCAGCGCTCGCGCGGCCCGTTCAGCAGCTTGACGTTGTCGTGCCCGTAGTACTTCAGATACCAGTACGTGTAGGCGGCGAACCAGTTGTTGCGGTCGCCGTAGAGCACGATCAGATCGTCGTTGGAGATCCCGTGCGCCCCGAACAGCTCGCCGAACTCGGCAGCGTTGAGGAAGCTGCGACGGACCTGGTCCTGCAGGTCCTTCTGCCAGTCGAAGCCGATCGCGCCGGGGATGTGCGCCTCCGCGTAGAGCGCGGGATTCTCGTCGACCTCGACGATGCGGACGTTGCTGTCGTCCAGGTGAGCCTCGAGCCACGCCGGCTCGACCAGAACGTCTTTGGCGTACTCGGCCATAGAAATGCTCCAGTTCCAATCGGGTTTTACCCTTTTATCCGAGGATAGCGGGGAGAAAACCCTGTCCTGGTCGGAAAGCGGAGCCTTTCGGTAGGGATCACCGCAGCATGCTCTCGACCGCGCCAAGAGCGGCCTCCAGCCACGCTGAGAGCCGGTCAGGCCCCACCGAGACGATCGCGCAAGGGATCCGCGATCTCGCACACGCAGCCCGCACGCTGGCGGCGGCCTCGAAGAGCACGCCGGTGTCAACGCTGCCGGCCGCCTCGTAGACGACGCCGCGCACCGGCGTGTCGATCGCCCACGTCAGCAGCGACTGCAGCCTCGGGCCGTGCAGCGCAGCGACCTCCTCCGCCGTCCCTCGCGCCGAGCCGAGCAGCCAGCAAAGGACGGTCGCTCCGTCCAGCGCGCCGGTCAGCGTCGCGAGCCGGTCAGGGTCGCCGACCCACGCCTCCGCCCCAGCCGCCTCGATCGCCGCCGCACCCTCGGGCGCTCGCGTCGTTCCGCGCACCGCATGCCCGCCCGCCCGCAGCTCCCGCGCAAGCGCGCGCCCGCGGCACCCGCAGCCGACGATCACCACCCGGGCCATGGGCGGCGAGCCTACCGCCGCCACCCCGTTGACACGCCACCCTGGCGCGCGCGCAACTTCTGACGCCGCGGCGGTGTTCCGAGCGATGACCGCGCAGCGCCGAGATCGCCCAGGGCGCACGCGCGGCAGACCCGATCCCTCAGCCGTCCCTCAGGAGGCTCCATGCGTCCCCGACTCGCGCTGCCCGCTGCGGCGCTGCCCGCTTCGCTCGCGGCGGCCGCGCTGATCGCCGTGCCGTCGCTCGCCAGCGCCGCGCCGATCCACAACCGCGGCCTGACAATCGCCGCCGCGCCCAACCCGGCCACGACCGGCGAGCCGGTGCTCGTCTATGGCCACCTCAACGGGCCGGCCAACAGCCATCGCCGCATTACGCTGTGGCACAAGATCCCCGGCGTCACCTTCGGCTACCGCGTCGTCCAGCGCACGACGACCGACGCCGCCGGCAACTGGGCGATCCAGCGCAGACCAGGCGTCGTCACGACCAACCGCAGCTGGTTCGTGACCGCAGGATCCGGCGTCCACAGCCGCACAGCCTTCGAGCGCGTCGCCCCGACCGTCACGCTCGCCGAGCCGACCAGCCCCGCCGACACGCGCACGCCGGTCACGCTCACCGGCTCGGTCGCCCCCAACCACACCGGCCAGGCCGTCGAGCTGCAGCAGCAGACCGGCGCCGACGGCAACACGTGGAAGACGATCGACCGCGGCCGCCTGCGCCAGGGGTCGACCTTCTCGATCGCCCACCGCTTCCGCCAGCCCGGCGACCTCACGCTGCGGATCCTCTTCCGTGCCGACCGCAGAAGCACGCGCGGCGAGTCGACGCCGGTCACGCTGACCGTCCAGCAGCAGCAGAGCGACTCGCTGACGATCGCCTCCAGCGCTTCGGCCGTCGACTTCGGCCAAAGCGTCACCATCAACGGCACCGTTGCCGGAGCCGCCGCCGGGACGCCCGTCACGCTGTTCGCCCGCGACGAGTGGCAGCCGGGCCAGCTGACGGCAATCGGGACCGCGACGACCGACGCGAGCGGCGCCTACGCGTTCACGCAGTCGCCGCCGCGCAACACCGTCTACGAGGTCCGCACGACGACGGCGCCCAAGCGCCACAGCGCGCGCCTGTTCGTCGGCGTCCGCAGCGTCGTGACGCTCGTCCCAAGCACCTCGAGCGCCAAGGTCGGCGACTCGATCACGCTCAGCGGCACGACCACGCCGGGCAAGCCCGGCCACGCGATCCTGCTGCAGCAGGTCGGCAGCGATGGCATCTGGCGCACGATCGCTGCCGGCCGCGTCGGCGCCGACGCGTCGTACTCGTTCGCCGACGTGCTCGATGCGCCTGGAACCGAGCGCTTGCGCGCCGTCCTCCCGGGCGGCCCCGTCAACGAGCGCGCGATCTCATCCGAGGCGACCGTCGACGTCGCCGCTGCGCCCCCGGCCGCGCTGCCGGGCAGCGCGCTCCCGTCGGCCTCCTAGCCACTCACCACTCCCCCGACTCCTGCAGCAGCTGCTCGACCGTCAGCTCCTGCTCGCCGCGCGAGCGGCGGCGGGCGTTTGCCGCCTCGAGCATCTGCGTCAGGTCCTCGTTCTCGGCGGCCGCCTCCGCCTCGGCATGGGCGCGCGCCGTTCTCCAGCCGACCTGCTCAGCGCCGGAGCCGGGGTACCAGAGGCCGAGCGCGATCAGCGCGACGACGACCAGCCCGACGACGACGATCATGATCACCGCAAACGGGTCCATTGGAACCGCGAGCATACCGTCGCGCCCGGCCTCTACCGCCGGCCCCACGAGCCACACGCCGGCACGCGCTCGCCCGCGCCGCGCACAGCGTTGGCCAGGTACCGTTCGCCTTCATGAATTTCGATCTCGGCGTCGCCGGCGCCGGCACGATGGGCACCGGGATCGCGCAGCTCGCCTGCCTCGCCGGCACCCGCACCTTCCTGCACGATCCCGACCCTGACGCGCTCGTTCGCGGCCTGCAGCGAATCGCCACGAGACTGAGCGACGGCGCGCAGCGCGGCCGCTGGAGCGAGGCCGACGCCGCCGCCGCAACGGAACGCCTCGCGGCCGCCCCCGGGCTCGAGGAGCTCGCCTCCTGCGGCCTCGTGATCGAGGCCGCGCCCGAGTCGCTGGAGCTCAAGCGCGCCCTCTTCGCTCGCCTCTCAGAGGTCGTCGCCGACGACTGCGTGCTGGCGACAAACACCTCCTCCCTCGCCGTCACCGCGGTTGCCGCCGCCACGACCCATCCCGAGCGCGTCGTCGGCATGCACTTCTTCAACCCGGCGCCGGTGATGAGGCTGCTCGAGGTTGTCGCCGGGATCCACACCGGCGAGCCCGCGCTCGCCCGCGCCCGCGCCGTCGGCGAGGCGATGGGCAAGGTCGTGATCGACGCGAGCGACGGCCCCGGCTTCCTCGTCAACCGCGTCAACCGCCCCTTTCAGCTCGAGGCCCAGCGCCTGCTGACCGAGCAGATCGCCGACGCTCACGAGATCGACCGGATCGTCCGGCTCGGCGGCGGCTTCCGCATGGGCCCGTTCGAGCTGATGGACCTCGTCGGGATCGACGTCGGCTTCGACATCGCCCGCTCCTTCCACGAGCAGAGCTTCGGCGAGCCGCGCTGGCGCCCGACGCCGCTCGTCGCGCGGATGGTCGCCGCCGGCCTGCACGGCCGCAAGAGCGGCCGCGGCTTCTACGCGTACAGCGACGACGGCGCGCCCCACCGCTCGGCTGACCCGCCCAAGCCGGAGGTGCCGCCAGGCGCCTCGGCGGCCGGGCTCGAAGAAGCGCTCGTCGTCGTCGCGGGCGAGTCGGCGCTCGCGAACGAGCTGCTCGACCTCGGAGCGCTCGCCGGCTTCGACACGCGCACCCCCGACGAGGCCGACGGCGAGGTCCCGTTCCTGATCCTCGACTGCGGCGCGACCGAGGACGACCCCCCGCTGCAGGGCGGCCCGCAGGCGCTGCTGCTTCAGCACGGCTCCCTCGCCGCGCTTGACCCAGGCGGCGCCGCTGTCGGCTTCCACGCGCTGCCGCCGCTGGCGCCCGGCACGCTCGTCGAGCTGACGCGCAGCGAGGACAGCAGCGAGGCTGGCGCCGTGGCGGCTGAGCGCTTCTTCACCGCGCTCGGCTGCCCGGTCGCGTGGGTCGGCGACGCGCCGGGGCTCGTGCTCGGTCGGATCGTCTGCCAGCTCGTCAACGAGGCGGCGTTCGCGGTCAGCGAGGGCGTCGGCACGCCGGCCGACGTCGACGCGGGCGTCGTGCATGGGCTCAACTACCCTCGCGGGATCCTCGCGTGGGCCGACGAGATCGGCCTCGACCACGTGCTCGCCGTGCTCGACGCGCTCGCCGAGGAGTACCGTGAGGAGCGCTACCGCGCCGCCCCGCTGCTGCGCCGGCTGGTCGGCTCTGAACGCCTGGGCCGCCTGACGGGCGAGGGCTTCTTCGCGTGATCGACCTCACCTGTGTCATCCACGTCCACTCCCTCCACTCCGACGGGACTGGCACGGTCGCCGAGATCGCCACAGCGGCAGCCGCGGCGGGCGTCGACGTCGTCCTGCTGACCGATCACGACACGCTCGCCGCGCGCTACCAGGGCCAGGAGCGCTGGCACGGCTCAGTCCTCGTCTGCGTCGGCGAGGAGGTCACGAAGCGGCCCAGCCACCACTACCTCGCGTTCGGGATCGACGCCCCGATCGACCATCGCGGCCGCTCGCCGGAGGAGGTCGTCGCCGCCGTCGCCGACGCTGGCGGGATCGGCTTCACCGCCCACCCCTTCTCGGTCGGCTCGACGCTGCTGCCGAAGATCCCCGCGACCGGCTGGCTCGACCCCGCCCCGCCGCGAGCGACGGGAATGGAGCTGTGGAGCATGGTCACCGACGCGAGCGAGCGGCTGCACAGCTGGCGCGACGTCGCGAAGTTCCTGCTCGCCCCCGGCGCCTCGCCGCAGATGGACCATCCGCGTCCTGAGGCGCTGCGGGCGTGGGACCGCGCCGGCGCCAGCCATCGCGTCGTCGCGGTCGCCGGCCTCGATGCCCACCAGTTCGGGCTCCGCCTCCCCGGCGGCCACGTGCTCAACGCGATGAGCTACCGCCGCAGCTTCGAGCTGCTGCGTACGCACGTCCTGCTCGAGCGGCCGACCAACGGCGACGCCGTCGCCGACCGCGAAGCCGTCTACAACGCCCTCCGCGAGGGCCGCTGCTACATCGCCCGCGACGAGCTCGCGCCGGCCGGCGGCTTCCGCTTCTGGGCGGAGGGATCGCACCACGTCGAGATGGGCGAGGAAGCGCCGACGACCGGCGGCTTCACCCTCCATGTGCGGCTGCCGCGCAGCGCCGACGTGCGGATCGTCCGCGACGGCGTCGAGCACGCGCACGCCGCGAGAGCGACCAGCCTCACGGCCGCCGCGCGTGAGCCCGGCGTGTACCGCGTCGAGGTCTCGCTGCGCGACCACGGCCGCCAGCGGACCTGGATCCTTTCCAACCCGATCTACCTGCGCGGCGACTGAGCGCCGCCGCCGCGCAGTCGCCGGGCCGGCGAAGCGCTAGCTACGCCTTGGCCGACGCGGCAAAGGCGAAGCGCTAGCTACGCCTTGGCCGAGGCGGCAACCGCCGTCGCGGCCGCGTCCACGCTCGGCGGCGTGTCGCGCAGGTACCACTCAGCGTCGAGCGCGGCCTTACAGCCGGAGCCCGCAGCGGTGATCGCCTGCCGGTAGGTGTGGTCGACGAGGTCGCCGGCGGCGAAGACGCCGCCGAGGTTCGTGCGCGTCGAGAGCGCGGTCGTCTTCACGTATCCGTTCTCGTCGAGCTCGACCTGCCCGTTGACGAGCTCGGACTGCGGCTCGTGGCCGATCGCGATGAAGGCGCCGGTCGCGCCATGGTCGCGCAGCTCGCCGGTCTCGCTGTGCTTCAGCCGGACCGTCTGCAGCGCGCCCTTCTCGCTGGGGACGAACTCGTCGATGACGTAGGGCGTCAGCCACTCGATGTTCGGGGCTGCTCTGGCGCGGTCGAGCATGATCGCGGAGGCGCGGAACTCGTCGCGGCGATTGACGATCACGACTCTGCCGGCGAACTTCGCGAGGAAGATCGCCTCTTCCATCGCCGAGTCGCCGCCGCCGACGATCACCGTCTCGTGCTCCTTGAAGAAGGCCGCGTCACAGGTGGCGCAGTAGCTGACGCCACGCCCGCTGAGCTCGTCCTCGCCAGAGACGCCGAGCTTCTTGTGCTGCGCGCCCATCGCGAGCACGACGGCCTTCGCCTGGTAGACGTCGTCGCCGACCCAGACGGTCTGCAGCCCGCCGTCGCTGAGCTCGACTCTCGTCGCGTCATCGGTGATGAAGCGGCTGCCGAAACGCTCGGCCTGGTCGCGGAACTCCTGCATCATCACCGGGCCCATCACGCCCTCGCGATAGCCGGGGTAGTTCTCGACCTCGGTCGTCTGCTGGAGCAGGCCGCCCCAGGCGAAGCCCTCGATCACGAGCGGTCTGAGGTCGGCACGCGCGGTGTACAGCGCCGCCGTGTATCCAGCAGGTCCGCTGCCGACGATGATCACGTTTTCGACATCTGCCATGGCTTGCTCGGTTCTCCGCTCAAAGTTCGATGCTTCACTAACTATAGCGCCCCGCACATGCGGAACGCCCGCTCTTCAGCCTACGCCGCCGAGGGCGTTCGTCGCCACCCCACCACCCGTTTGCGCAACCGGAAGTAGGCGAAGATACCCGGGATCGTAGGCAGCCAGAACGCGAAGATGCGGTACGCGAGCACGGCCAAAACGGCGAGGCTGCCGCTCACTCCGAAGGCGACGAAGGCGCCGATCATGCCGCCGTCGACACCGCCGATCCCGCCCGGCAGCGGCAGCAGGTTGCCGAGCATGCCGACGAAGTAGCCCTGCACGATGACGGCGGCCGGCGGCGCCTTGCCGAAGGCGCGGAAGCACGCCCACAACACCGCGACGTTGAAGATCCACCACGTCAAGACGCCGACCATCGCGCGGTCGGGATGGGCCGCCTTGTGGATCGCGAAGCGGATCCCGCCGCGCATCGACGCCGGCCCGAGCGCCAGCCGCCGCAGCCACTTCGCTGCCTTCGGGCGATGCGGGCTCATCCGCTCGATCCGCTCCGGGAGGTCCTCCGGCACGAGCGCGAGCGGCAGCACGACGGCGAAGCCGATCACGCCGACGATCGCCGGCACGACCGTCAGGCCGAACGGCGCCTCGCCGGAGAAGACGCCCGTCCGCAGCCCGATGCCGCAGATCACGAGCGCCGCCATGTAGACGCCGTAGAGCAGCATCAGGAAGGCGATCATCCGCTCGGCGACCTCGCGCCGCTCCATCCCCGAGCGCCGCAGCGCCCACGCCGTGACAGCGACGCCGCCGGCGCCGCCCGCGGCGAACAGGCGGGTGGCCGCGAGGCCAGCCATCGTCATCAGGTAGCTGTCGCGTATCGAGATCGGCGAGCCGGGCGGCACGTGGATCCCGTGGAACAGCGCGATATAGCTCGCCATCGAGAGGACCTCGAAGCCGAGCGCGACCGCGAACCAGACCTTGTCGCCGTCGGAGACGCGGTCCCACGTGTCCTTCATGTCACCGATCTCGGGCAGCACGAAGTAGAGGAAGGCGATGATCGCGAGGATGAAGAGGACGGAGGCGATCACGCGTCGCCGCGTCATCGTGATGCGCGGCATCTCCTCGTCGTCGTCGTGCTCATGCGACCCGCCGTTGGGCGAGTCGAGGGGCGCGTTCCCCTGCGTGAGCTCCGCGTCCGTCGGCTGGCGGACGTCTCGACTCATCTAAGCGCGCGCCTGTGCTTCGATCGCCTTGACGACCTTCGATGCTCGCAGCGCGAACGGCATCAGCCGCGGTGCCGCGGCGCGCACGCCTTCGGTCAGCGCGAGGCCGGCGACCAGGTCGACGACGTAGTGCTCGCCGAGATAGACCAACGCCAGCCCAAGCGTCGCTGCGTATGCCCAGCCGAGCGCGCCCTCGACAGGGCCGACCTCGCTCAGCAGGTGCGCGGCGTTCACGGATGTGGCGAAGTGGAGGGAGGGCATGGCAGCGAGAGGATTGCCGCCGAGCAAAGAGTAGAGCGGCCCCCAGCGGTGCTTCCAGAACTGCTCGCCGTACTCGATCATCATCCGCCGCACGTGCGTGTGGCGGTCGTGGTCTTCGAGCTCGCCTCTCGCTGCGGCGTACCACGGCGGGGCGGTCGGCACGAGCCAGTAGACGACCGCGCCGAGGTCGAAGACGGCGTACGTCGTGAAGGCCGCGCGCCCGAATCTCTCGCGTCTGCGGATCAGCACATACGCCGCCGCGACGTGCGGCACCGCGAACCAGACCCAGTGCGACCAGACCAGCACCTTCTCGGCCACGCGTATTCTGCCCGGGTCCGACAGCAGCCGCTGCAGCCGCAGCGTCGGCGGCGTGCCGAGGCCGATCACGGTGTCGACCGCAACCGGGTAGCGGACGAGGACGCGACGCTCGGCCGCATCGGGGTCGTCGTGCGGCATCTCGTATGCCGCCAGGTACGCCCACATCTGCAGCGCGCAGATCGCCGTGTCCCGCACGCGAGAACGCGGCATCGCGACGCTCAGAGCGACAGGGGCTGCCCCCGCAGCTGCGAGAACGGCGGGTTTGGGCAGCTTGACGCGACGGCGCACGACTGGCGCGACAACCCCGGCGGCGACGACCGCCCATGCTGCGGCTCGGAGGGCCTTGGACTTCCGCAAAGCGCCGGGAGTATATGAGGGTGGTCTCACAAGTCCTTCACACGTTCGCGCTTGGGCCCCGTCCACCTGCGCCCATCCCCGCACCCTGACCGTAGGATCACCCGCCATGAGCGACTACGACTTGGTACACGCCTACGAAACGGTGAATCTGCACCGCTCGGGCGGCGTGGCGCGGATCGAGCTGAACCGCCCGCACAAGATGAACGCGTGGGACAGGCAGCTCACGCTCGACCTTGGCGAAGCGATCAGGCGCGTCGGCGCTGACCCCGAGTTGCGCGCGCTGCTGCTCTCCGGCGCCGGCCGCGGCTTCTCCTCCGGGGCGGACCTGTCGGCCGGGTTCGACACGACGCCGGAGGGGCACCCCGCGATCGAGACGGCGCTCGTCGAGCAGTACCACCCGGTGATCGAGGCGCTGCGCGGGCTGCCCAAGCCGGTCGTCTCCGCCGTCCACGGCGGCGCCGTCGGGGTCGGCGCGTCGCTCGCGCTCGCCGCCGACCTCGTGCTCGCCAGCGAGTCGGCGTACTTCCTGCTCGCGTTCGTCAACATCGGCCTCGTCCCCGACGGTGGCGGCTCGGCCTTCATCACGGCCCGCATCGGCCTCACTCGCATGATGGAGATGGCGCTGCTGGGCGAGCGACTGCCGGCGCCCAAAGCGCTCGACTGGGGCCTGATCAACGCCGTCCACCCCGACGAGCAGCTCGCCGACGCCGCCGACGCGCTCACGCAGCGCCTCTCCGCCGGCCCGACGCGCTCGTACGCCGGCACCAAGCGGGAGCTCAACGCCTGGGCGCTGGAACGGCTCTCGGGCCAGCTCGCGCTTGAGGCATCGATCCAGCAGGAGATGGCCGAGACGGCCGATTTCCGAGAGGGCGCGTCGGCGTTCCTGCAGAAGCGGGCCGCGGAGTTCAAGGGTGTCTGACATCGGTCAGATGCAGGGAAACCCCCGTAGCTGCGGGGCTTCCGGCGACCCCATCTTTCGGAGCACGGGACCTGACGCTCCACGCCGCCGGTTCGTGGATAGAATCCGCGCCGCCTTGCGACCTGAAACGTCTTCCATTCGCCGCCGCCTTGGTGCGGCCCTGCTGCTCGGGACGGCGGGATTGCTCGTCTTCGCCGGCAGCGCGTTCGCAGATGCGATCACCCCAGAGTCGGGTGGCTCGCCGAACGCTGACCAGATCGACTCGCTTTACAAGATCGTCCTCTACATAGCCATCGTCGTATTCGTGGTGGTCGAGGGCGCGCTCTTCTGGTCGATCTGGAGATTCCGCGCCAAGAAGGGCGCCGTCGCCGCGCAGATCCACGGCAACACTCGTCTGGAGATCTCCTGGACGATCGGGGCTGCGCTCATCCTCGTGGCGCTTGCTGCGGTGACGTTCTCAAAGCTCGGTTCTATTCAGAACCCGCCGAACAGCAGCCCCGACGGTCTCAACCTTGCCGACGGCGTCCTCACCGCATCAACCAGCACTCCGACCCCGCCGAACGGCAAGAAGCTGACGATCTGCGTTACCGGCCGCCAGTACATCTGGCGCTACACGTACGGCTCTGACTGCGAGACCCAGCCCTTTGGCCTCACCTACTCCTACGAGGAGATGGTGGTGCCAGCGAACACCACGGTCGTGCTCGACATCCAGTCCACGGACGTCATCCACTCTTGGTGGATCCCGAAGCTCGGCGGCAAGTTCGACGCAGTCCCCGGCTACAGAAACTTCACCTGGTTCAAGGCGCCGAGAGCTGGCGAGCTCTACAGAGGCCAGTGCGCCGAGCTCTGCGGCCGCAACCACGCGGACATGACCGCTCAGGTCAGAGTCGTCTCGCCGACGGAGTACACGGCTTGGCTTGACCAGCAGAGAAGAGACATCGCCTCCGCGAACGGCGACGTCCAGACGCTGCGCGATCAGCTGAGACGCGACGGCGACATCGATTAGGACAAAAGGAACCCGACCGATCATGGCAACCACCGACTTCGCGACACGCCCTGTGCCGCAGGTGCTCGCCCACGAGGTCCACGGTCAGCGCACGCGCGCTCGGTGGATCGACTGGCTGACCACGACCGATCACAAGAAGATCGGGATCCTCTACATAATCTTCACGTTCGCCTTCTTCCTCGTCGGCGGCATCGAAGCACTGCTCATACGCGTCCAGTTGTTCGAGCCGAACAACAACTTCCTGACGCCAGAGCACTACAACGAGCTCTTCACGCTCCACGGCACGACGATGATCTTCCTCTTCGTCGTCCCGATGATGGCGGGCTTCGCGAACTACTTCCTGCCGCTGATGATCGGCGCGCGCGACATGGCGTTCCCCCGCCTCAACGCGCTCTCCTTCTGGCTTCTCCTCTGCGGCGGCATCGTCTTCTACGCCTCGCTGCTGTGGAGCCCGCCGGAGGCTGGCTGGTTCTCCTACACCCCGCTCTCGAGCGCGATGTTCACGCCCAGCGGCGGCCAGGACGCGTGGATCTTCCTGATCCACATCACCGGCATCTCCTCGCTCGTCGGCGCAGTCAACTTCTACGCCACGATCGTGAACATGCGCGCACCCGGCATGGGCTGGGGCCGTATGCCGCTGTTCGTCTGGACGATCCTGATCTACGCCTTGCTGCTGATCCTGGCGCTGCCGGTGATCGCAGGCGCGGCGACGATGTTGCTGACCGACCGACATTTCGGGACGCACTTCTTCGACCCGACAAGAGGCGGATCACCGATCTTGTGGCAACACCTCTTCTGGTTCTTCGGACACCCAGAGGTGTACATCATGATCTTGCCGGGCTTCGGGATCATCTCCGAGGTCCTGCCGGTCTTCGCCCGCAAGCCGGTCTTCGGCTACAAGGCGATCGCCGCCTCCACCTCGGTCATCGCGTTCCTCGCGGCGCTCGTGTGGGCTCACCACATGTTCTCCGTGCCGGTGCCAACCGTCGTGCTCGGCTTCTTCATGCTCTCGTCGTTCCTGATCGCGGTGCCGACCGGCGTCAAGATCTTCAACTGGATCGCGACGCTGTGGCGTGGCTCGATCGTGACGGCCAGCCCGCTCTACTTCGCGGTCGGCTTCATAGCCGTCTTCGTGATCGGCGGCATCACGGGCATCTTCCTCGCCGTCTTCCCCGTCGACTGGCAGCTGACCGACACGTACTTCGTCGTCGCTCACTTCCACTACGTGCTGATGGGCGGCGCGGTCTTCACGATCTTCTGCGGCCTCTACTACTGGTATCCGAAGATGACGGGCCGGATGTGCAGCGAGCCGCTGGCGAAGGCCTCCTTCTGGTTCATGTTCATCGGCTTCAACGCGACGTTCCTGGTCCAGCACGCGGCCGGCCTCTCCGGCATGCCGCGGCGCGTCTACCAGTACCCCGCGGACATGGGCGTGACGCTCTACAACCAGATCTCGACGGTCGGGGCGTTCATCCTCGGCGTCGGCATCCTGCTGTCGCTCATAAACTTCATCCGCAGCTACAAGGTCGGCGCGATCGCCGGTCCTGACCCGTGGAAGGCGAACACGCTCGAGTGGTTCACGACCTCGCCCCCGCCGGTCAACAACTTCGACGAGATCCCGCGTGTCCGCTCGGTCGAGCCGATGAAGGACATCCGCCGTCAGGTGGAGCGTCAAACCGGCATCGAGCACGCTGCGCCGCAGCCGCCGCAGACCGCGTAGGCTCGCCCTCGTGGAAGCGTCGCGCGTCACGTCGTCACCGGTCAAGCAGGCGCACGCCCCCAGCGGCGTGCGCCAGCTGGTCGCTGACTACGTCACGCTGACGAAGCCGCGCGTTCAACTGCTGCTGCTGCTGACGACGGTCGCGACGATGGAGATCGCGGGCAGCCCCTCCCTGGGGCTGATCGTGCTCACCGTCGTCGGCGGCTACCTCTCGGCTGGCGGCGCTGGCGCCGTCAACCACTGGTACGACCGCGACATCGACGGGCTGATGGCGCGCACGGCGAACCGGCCCATCCCCTCGGGCCGCGTCAGCCCGCGCGCCGCGCTGATCTACGGCTTCACGCTGCAGGTCCTGTCCTTCGCGCTGCTGTCGCTGACCGTCAACGTGCTGGCGGCCGTCTTCGCGCTGCTTGGCTTCCTCGGCTACGTCTTCGTCTACACGCTGTGGCTGAAGCGCACGACGCCGCAGAACATCGTGATCGGCGGCGCCGCCGGCGCGGTCCCGCCGCTCGTCGGCTGGGTTGCGACGACCGGCCACTTCGACCCGGCGTCGCTCTACCTGTTCGCGATCGTCTTCTACTGGACGCCCCCGCACTTCTGGGCGCTCAGCCTGCGGATGAAGGACGAGTACGCGGGCGTGGGCGTGCCGATGCTGCCGGTCGTGCGCGGCGAGGAAGAGACGCGTCGGCAGATCACGCTGTACTCGTTCCTGCTCGTCGCGGTCACCTTCCTGCCCTTCGCCGGCCGGCTGTTCGACGGCATCTACGCGATCGCCGCGGCGATCCTCGGTGCCTGGTTCCTGTGGCTGGCAGTCAGACTTCAGCGGAGCCCCTCGCGGGGCACCGCGCTCAAGCTCTACCTCTTCTCGATGCTCTACCTCGCGCTGTTGTTCGCCGCGATGGTGGTCGACGTGAAGCTGTAGCGAAATCCGTAATATCTCCCCCTCACTCCACGAAACACGGTTGACACCATGGATCGACGTCTCGCCCGCAAGAACATCCGCTCGGCCCTGATCGCCACCTGCGTCTGCATCTTCATGTTCGGCGCGTCGTTCCTGGCCGCCGCGATCTACATCTCCTAGTCATGAGCCAGAGCCAGCCCGACCCGAACACGATCACCCCGCCGCCCGTCGGCGAGGAGATACACCTCCCCGGCCCAAGCCTTCTGCCGTTCTTCAACGCGATCGGCATCACGCTCGGCGTCATCGGCGTCACGATCGGCTGGTGGCTGAGCATCGTCGGCGGGGTGATCTTCCTGTCCACCACGATCCGCTGGATCATGGACACACGTCGCGACATCTCGCACCTGCCGCTCGAGCACGGGCACGGGCACGGCCCCGGCGAGCACCACTGACGCCAGCCGGACACCTGCCTCACCGAAGACGGCGCCCATCGGGCGCCGTTTCGCGTTTCTGGGGCTGTTCTCGGCCGGCGCCCTGCAGCCAGCGACGGCACAGCCACTAGGGCCGCCGCGAAGCCCCTGAGCGGCGCGCCCAGCGACGGCACAGCCACGAAGGCGCAGCGAAGCCGCTGGGCCGCCCAGCGCCGCCCCCTTAGCGCGCAGCGAAGCCGCTGCTGACGACCGGCGGCAGCACGGCGCAGGCGGCGCCGTCCTCGGTCCAGCAGCGCACGACGTCGCGCATCGACAGCACGCCGACCAGCTCCGCCTCGTCGACGACGATCAGGTGGCGGAAGCCGCCGCGCACCATCTCGCACGCCGCCTGCTCCAGCGACCAGTCGGGCGCGGCGAAGACGAGGTTGCTCGTGAGGTGGTCGGCGACCATCTCACGGTCAGGGTCCAGACCTCGCCCGATCGCGGCGAGCAAGTCGCGCTCAGTCAGCAGCCCCGCCCCGGGCTGCTCGGGGTCGAGCACGATCGCCGAGCCGACCTTCCGCGCGTGCATCAGCTCAGCGGCGTCTCGCAGCGTGTGCCCTGGCCCGACGGTGAGCGATGTAGCCGACATGGCCTCGCGGACTTGCATTCCCCGCCTCCGGTGATCGCTTGCAACGATTGCCTCAAGCATACCCTCCTTCCGAGCTTCCACACGCCACTTCGCTAATCGCCAGACACGTTCGGACACGCCAGCCTGCGCGCCGCCCAACCAGCGCTAACCTCCCTATCTGGCGCATCCGCGCGCCAGAGCTGCGACGCTGCGCCGACCCGCGGGTTTCACTGTCCAGCCGTGGTCAAAGGCCAAGCAAAGACCGCTGAGCGGTCAAACTTTTCCCTGCAATTGCTGGGAATGTGTCAGAGCTGTACCCAAAGGACTATGGTGCGCCAGGATGACGCAATTGCGCCACCCGAGCCATCCAAAACCCGATTTCGCTCCGTATCTCTGTTCGGTGCCAACCCAACGACCAGGAACAGTCCGCCACCGCACGCAGCTCTACAACGAGGCCGTGCGGATCGTCGAGGCCGAATACGCCTCCGACCTTGAGCTCGACGACATCGCGCGCCGCGTTGCGTCGTCCCGCCGACAGCTTCAACGCGCCTACGCCGAGATCGGCGACACCACATTCCGTGAGCACCTCACGAGAGTGCGGATGGAGCGCGCGGCCGAGCTGCTGGCGAATGGGTCCCTGACGGTCCGCGAGGTCGCGCGCCGAGTCGGCTATCGACAGCCGGCGCAGTTCGCCAAGACGTTCCGCCGCCATCTCGGCAGCGTTCCGTCCGCGTACCGCGCCCGCGCGCGCGAAAACTCGTCGTCGTCCGCGCAGCGCGCGGCGTAGAGCAGTCGACGCCGGCCGAGCAGCCCGTCCCGGGCCGCTCGCCGTCGTGCGAGGCCGCTCGCCGAGCGGGCGTCCCACCGCGGCCGCGCGTGGTCGAGCGAGCCGAACGCTGCCCTCCGCTGCACTGCTGCCAGCTTGCGGTTCGCCACGCCGCCCCGCGCCTACCCGCGGGGTCGTCTTTCCATGCGCGCGGGCGCGCCAGGCGGTCCGCAGACGATCCGCTTTCCAGCCCTCTGACGCACTCACAACCGAGGACGTTTGCGATTCGTCTCACGACTCGCTTAGGATCGGCAGCGGAGAGTTGTTCCACTGTTGGCAGCGAGGAGCTTTACGCGTGCGTAGACATCCGGTCGCACAGATGGTGGTGGTCGGTGCGATCGCGTCCGCGATCGGCATCGCTATCGGCCTCAGCATCGACTGGTTCCCGGCAAGCGCCGCGAAGCAGGCTGCTCCGATCGACACGCTCTATGACGTGTTGATGATCGTGTCGGTGCCGATCTTCGTGCTGGTCACGACGGTCATCCTGTTCGCCGCCTGGCGCTTCAGAATGCGCCCGGGCCAGGAGCAGCAGGACGGCCCGCCGATACACGGGAACACGCGCCTCGAGGTCGTCTGGACCGCGGTCCCGGCGATCATGCTCGTCTCGCTCTGCAGCTACGCCTACGCGGTGCTGCATGACATCGAGAAGAAGCACTCCGACCAGCTTGTCGTCAACGTCACCGGCCAGCAGTTCGCGTGGAGCTTCAGATACGCGCAGCCGGGCGGGAGAACGCTGATGACGACGGACCTCGTGCTGCCCAAGGACCGCCCAGTGCTGTTCAAGGTGCATGCCGAGGACGTCATCCATGACTTCTGGGTCCCGGCCTTCCGCGTGAAGATCGACGCCGTCCCCGGCATCACGACGGAAGTCCGTGCGACGCCAGACAGACTGGGCACCTATCCGGTCGTCTGCGCTGAGCTCTGCGGCCTCGGGCACTCGGTGATGCGCACGAGAGCAAGAGTCGTCACCCCAGCCGCCTACATCAGCTGGCTGAGAGACCAAAACACGGCCGCAGCCGGCGGCGGTGCGGCGGCGGGCGGCGGCGCGGCCGGCGGCGGCGCCGCGGGCGGCGACCCGGTCGCGCTCGGCAGATCGACCTTCACGTCGAACTGCGGCAGCTGCCACACGCTCGCGGACGCGGGCACGACGGGAACGGTCGGGCCGAACCTGGGGACGTCGCTCAGAGGCCAGTCCGCGGACGAGATCAGAGAGGACATCCTCGACCCCGACAAGACAATCACGCCCGGCTTCCAGCCCGGCGTGATGCCCAGCGGCTTCGGGGACACACTGTCAGCACAGCAGATCGACGGACTCGTCGCCTACCTCACGAGCGTGTCGAGATGATTGAGGAGAGCAGCAGATGACCGCAAAGCTCCGGGTCGCGGGCTGGTATCGCGCAGCGCTGTTCCTGCTGCTCGCCATCGGCTTCGCCTACCTGCTCGTCGGCGTCGGCCGTGTGGCGATGCACTACGACGACCCGTGGAGCGACGGCTACGCGATCACGACCGTCGGCCTGATCGCCGCGCCGCTGGGCTTCCTGATCGGCCTCGGCTGCTTCGACTACTGGTTCTACTGGGCGTCAGGCCGCCCGACGCGCCCCGAGGACCACTCCTCGCACGGCGCGCATAGC
This sequence comes from Conexibacter sp., assembly GCA_036499225.1. Lineage (GTDB taxonomy): Bacteria > Actinomycetota > Thermoleophilia > Solirubrobacterales > Solirubrobacteraceae > Conexibacter. The sequence goes on along the minus strand of DASYEC010000077.1, from coordinate 3,353 downwards.
TGGAAGGACTACTTCCGCGTCAACACCGATCACAAGGTGATCGGCATCCAGTACATCTGCTCGTCGTTCTTCTTCCTCTTCGTCGGCGGCCTGCTCGCGATGCTGATGCGCGCCGAGCTCGCCCAGCCGGGGATGCAGTTCGTCGACACCGCGACCTTCAACGGGCTCTTCTCCGTCCACGCCGCGCTGCTGATCTTCCTGTTCGTGATCCCGGTCTTCGCCGGCATCGCGAATTACGTCCTGCCGCTGATGATCGGCGCGCCGGACATGGCCTTCCCCCGCCTCAACGCGCTGTCGTTCTGGATGCTCCCGTGCGCCGGCCTGCTGCTGTCCGCGAGCTTCTTCGCGCCCGGCGGCGCCTTCGCCAGCGGCTGGACGGCCTACGCCCCGCTGTCGACCGACATGCCGCTCGGCCAGGTCTTCTTCACGATCGGCGTGCAGTTCGCAGGCGCCTCGTCGATCGCCACGGCGCTCAACTTCCTCGTCACGATCATCACCATGCGCGCGCCGGGCATGAGCTTCTTCCGCATGCCGCTGCTCGTGTGGGCGAACTTCTCGACCTCGCTGCTGGTCGTGATCGCCACGCCGTTCATCGCCGCCTCGCAATTCTTCGTGCTGCTCGACCGCGCGCTCGGCTTCAACTTCTTCGACGCCTTCGTCGGCGCCGGCAAGGACGGGAGCGTGCTGATGTACCAGCACGTCTTCTGGTTCTACTCCCACCCAGCGGTCTACATCATGATGCTGCCGGGCTTCGGGATCGTCTCGGAGATCATCTCGGTCAAGTCGCGCAAGCCGATCTTCGGGTACCGGATGATGGCGTTCTCGCTGCTCGCGATCGTCGTGCTCGGCTTCACCGTCTGGGCGCACCACATGTTCGTCTCGGGCATGCAGTCGTGGATCCGCATCCCGATGATGATCACGACCGCGATCATCGCTGTGCCGACGGGGATCAAGATCTTCTCGTGGCTGGCGACGCTGTGGCGCGGCGTGCTCCACCTCGACACGCCGATGCTGTTCGCGCTCGGTTTCCTGACGACTTTCACGCTCGGCGGCATCAGCGGCGTGATGCTGGCGATGATCCCGTTCGACATCTACGTGTCGGACACCTATTTCATCGTCGCGCACATCCACTATGTGCTGTTCGGCGGCTCGCTCTTCACGATCTTCGCCGGAATCTATTACTGGTATCCGAAGATGACGGGCCGAATGTATGACGAACGTCTCGGCAAGATCCACTTCTGGTGCACGTTCGTCTTCTTCAACGTGACCTTCGCGCCAATGCACCTGCTCGGCCTCGACGGGATGCCGCGCCGCGTCGCTGACTACGCCGCGCAGTACGAGCCGCTCAACCTGATGATCTCGATCGCGAGCTTCTTCCTCGGGCTGAGCATGCTGATCTTCCTCTACAACATGGTCGCGAGCTGGCGCGGAGGGCCCAAGGCCGCCGCCAACCCATGGCGCGCGCTGACGCTCGAGTGGCAGGTCTCCTCGCCGCCGCCGATCTTCAACTTCGACGCCGTTCCGACCGTCGTCGGCGGGCCGTACGAGTACGGCGTGCCAGGCGCAGTCCACGGCATCTTCCAATCGCCCGCAGAGGCGAAGCCGACCCACGCCGGCTCCGTCGCGACATCACCGACCAGAGAGTGAGGTGAACCACATCATGACCAGAAAAGTCCTCGTGGTCGCGAACGAGACCCACGGCGGCCGTAACCTGATCGACGCCATCCGTGACCGTCACCGGGAGGGCGACTGCGAGTTCATAGTGATCGCCCCGCAGAACCGGCCGCACTCCGGCTACGTCATCTACGACGAGGCCGTCAGGGACGCCGCCCAACACCGGATCCAGGCAACGCTGAGCGAGCTGCGCGAGCACGGCATCGACGCCCACGGCGACGTGATGGACCCCGACCCGTACACCGCGACGCTCGACGCGATGCGTGAGTACGGGATCACGGAGATCATCGTCTCCACCCACCCGGAGACGCGCTCGGGTTGGCTGCGCCACGACCTGATCGAACGCGTCCAGCGCTCGACCGGTCTGCCGGTCAAGCACGTCGTCGTCGATCTCGACGCTGAGAACGAAGGAACGACGAACACGCTGGTCGTCGCCAACCAGACGGCAGGCGGCGAGCACCTCTTCGAGGAGCTCAAGAAGCGCGCGGCGGAGTCGCCGCACTGCTTCACGGTCATCGTCCCGCAGGCAGGCGGGGAGGGCCAGCACACGCAGGATGCCCGCACCCGCCTCAACGGCCTGCTCGACAGGCTGCGCAGCGAGGGCATCAAGGCGACCGGCGCGATCGGCGACCCCGATCCCTATTGCGCCGTCTCGAATGCGCTGCAGTTCTACCGCGTCGACGAGGTCGTCATCTCGACGCTGCCGAGAATGCGCTCGCGCTGGCTGCGCACCGACCTGATCGACCGCGTCAAGAAGATCACCGCCGCGCCAGTCGCACACGTCGAGGTCGACGTCGTCGCCGCGCCCGGCTCCACCTCGACAGGAGTGAAGGCCGCCTGATGGAAGCCGCCTCCGCCTCCACTTCGCTGCACCATCCCGGCGAGGCCGACCACCACGGCCCGCCTGAGGCGCATCGAAGCTCCCGCGTGGACCCGCAGTTGCTCGGGATGCTGCTGTTCATCATCTCCGAGATCATGGTCTTCGGGGCCTTCTTCACGGCCTACTTCTTCATCCGGGTCGTGGACGGGAACCCCTGGCCGGCGGCGGGGACGGAGCTGCCGAAGGCGATCGCCGGCGTCAACGCCGGCATCCTCCTGTCGTCCTCGATCACCCTGCATTGGGCGCTCGAGTCGATCAGACGAGGGAATCGCGCCGCGTTCAAGGCCGGCATGCTGTCGACCTTCCTGCTCGGCTCGACCTTCCTCTTCATCCAGATCAACGAATACGTCCACATCGGCTTCGCGCCGTACAACAGCGCGCAGGCGTCGATCTTCTACGGCCTCACCGGGCTGCACGGAGCGCACGTCGCGATCGGCTTGATGATCCTCTTGATCGTGACGGTCCGCGCCTTCCGCGGGCATTACTCGCCTGAGGCCCATCGCGGTGTCGAGATCCCCGGGATCTACTGGCACTTCGTCGACCTGATGTGGATCGTCGTCTACAGCACCGTCTACCTCTTGTAGCCGGTGCGAGGAGTGTCTGACGTGCAATGCTGAACCCACTCGGCTCCGAGCAGGAAGCGTTCCGCTTCCTGCTCTATGTGATGCTCACGGTCGTCGCGATCGTGGTGCTAGTGCTGCTGGTCCGCGCGCTCGTGTGAGGCGCCGGCTGTGAGACTCGCCTTCGACCCGGTCGTGATCGCGCTCACGCTGCTGGCGTGCGTGCTGTACGTGCGCGC
>DASYEC010000076.1:0-41510 GCA_036499225.1 Conexibacter sp. | reverse complement strand
AGGCCGATCCCGCCGAGCAGGCGCAGGACGAAGCCCGGCCGGTGACCGCCCGCCCGGATCGGCTGGGCGGCGCCGTATGCCTCGACGACGTTGCCGAGCACGATGCCGGCCAGCAGCGCCACGCCCAGCTCGCCCTGGGCGATCGTGAGGCCGAGCGCGATCGACTCGGGCACGCCGTCGACGAGGATCCCGGCGGTGATCGCCTCGCCGCGGGCGGTTTCGTCTTGCTGGGCGGGTGGCTTCATCGGCCGGCCGGCTGCGGCGGCGTGGCCGGACCGCCGCATCTCGCGCATCCCCGGCTCGCGGTTGAGCCAGGCGTCGGCGCCGACGTAGACGAGCGTGCCGACGATCAGGCCGCCGGCGGTCAGCATGGTCCCCGCGCCCGCGTCGGCGTCCGGCACGAGCTCGAACGCGATCGCCGCCAACATGATGCCGCCGCCGAAGGCCGTGAGCGTCGCCGCTACGCGCTCGGGAAACCGCAGCAGCACCGCGGCCAGCGCGCCCGCGAGCAGGCTCCCGGCGATGGCAAGACCCCAGCCGACAGACGCTCCGAGGTTCGTCACAGGGTTGAGGCTTCCCTCGGCCGTCCGGCCGTAGGCGGCGCGCCCGCCTGCGCGACGAGGCTCGCGGCTCGCGCCGCTCGATCGGGGCAGCGACGATCGAGATCCTTCAGAGCGAGTTGCGCGAGCAGGGTGAGCTGACGGTCGGCGAGCTGCTCAAGCGCGACCCGTGTTGGGGGGATCGTGATCACGAACGACCCTGGAATGCGCCAACGCGGCATCGAATCCGGGCTCGCGGTCGTGACGCCGCGCGAAGTGTCCTGACTCTTCGCGCAAGCCTCGCCGGCTCGTTCCCCAGAGATGGCCGAAGCGGCGACCGTCACGCGGTTTGCGCGACGCCAACTTCTCTCCACTCGCACGAAACCCCCGGCAATCCGGGGGTTTCGTCGTTTCGGGAATCCGGGAGAATCGCCGGCTGGACCTTGCCGGAGCGTGGTTAGACCTGGCGCCGCGCCGCGTCTGCCGCGGTCGCCAGCGCCGTAGCGGCTCCGAAGAATCTCGGCGACTGACCCTCGAAGAGGCCGTCGGCGGTCAGTGCCTTCAGCGCAGCGAGCGCGCCGGAGTTCTGCCGTGACGAGGGTCGGATGACCGAGCACAATGGCAGGCTCCTGCGGATGAATTGCGTCGGCTCCGGCATGATCAGATTGGTCTGGAACAGCGGGCCGCCGAACGGCGGGTTGTTGAGGTTGGGGAAGGTGACCTGGGTCTGCGGGTCGGTCACGCCGGCGAGCGGGTCGGAGACCGCGTTGCCGGCCTTGTCGTGCCAGACGGCGAAGTGATTGACCTCGACGCCGCCGATGCTCACGAGGATCCGCAGCACCTCGAGGCTCGTGACCATGAGACTGAGCGTGGTGTAGAGGCTCGATCCGCCCTGCTCGATGAAGGCGAAGTGGAACCCGGCCGAGTTCGCGATCGCCTGCATGCGGCGCTGCTGGTCGGTCGTCGGCGGAACGGGCTGCGCCTGTCCGGGCGGTGTGTCGGCGTCGCTGATCGGGATCAGCGGCTCGTTGCGGATGGTGACAGCCTGCGGGAAGGTCGCTCCGAAATCAGGGTTCCTTCTGCTCCGGTAGCGCGTGTACCAGCTCGTGTCGACCGTGTTGCGCTGGAGGTTCGTGAGTCGACCGATCTGTCTGGCGCCGGTTGCCTTGCTGCTCGGCAGCGTGCGGAATGGGTCGAGGTTCACCGGCTGGGCGCCCTTCGACGCCAGATAGGCGTTGATGAACTGCGCGTGGCTGAGCTCGTCATCGGCGTTGTCTGAGATGTACTGCGGCATGTCCTCGTCGAGGTTCTCGAGCGCGGCCGTGTAGGCGGGGTTGCCGCCGTTGACGCCACCCAGCTCGGCGTATTGCTGCCACAGGTCGGTCTCGATCAGCTCGGCGGCGGCCAGGAAGCTGAGGATCGCGACGTCACCCTTCGTAAGGCGATCCCGGCGCCTGCGCGCCCTCGCTGTGGCAGCTGGCGCGGCGCCTGCGGGCAGCAGCGTGGCGCCAGCGGTGACGCCTGCACCGGCCAGGAACGCGCGTCGTCCGACGACGCGACTCCAGAGTGTGTCGAGGTCCTCTTGCCGCGGGGTGGATTCGGGCTCAGTCATGTCGACCTCCTCAGCTTCGCGGGCCCGTTCTCGGGCCTATACCCCTCAGAGGACGCGACCTACGCCGGTTTGTTCCCGAGAGGTGCCCTGATACACCGTGTTGGCGTATTTCGAGGCGGAGCTAGCGGCACGCCGCCGCTGATGGGCTTGGAGCCGCAGTCCGACCGGACTGGCACGGTCCGGCTCACACTCGCTCGCCCGGGGTCCCTGCGAGCGGCACCGTCCGCGCGACGGCGCCGCTCGCTTTCCCGCCCGGCGTCCAAAACGCCGGGCGCGACCTTCCCGGCGGGTCGGCCCGTCAGTGCGGCTTGGCGTATTGACCGAAGCCGCCGAAATCGAGCATGACGCAGGTCTCGTCGCCTACGATCTCGGCATCGTGGCCCGGCGGGATCGCGAACACGTCGCCGGGGCCGATCTCCGCCTCCGAGCCGTTGTCGAGCGTGACGCGCATGCGCCCCGAGACGCAATAGCCCAAATGCGCGGCCTCGCAGGAATCGGTGCCCGCGATCGGCTTGACGTCGTTGGACCAGCGCCAGCCTGGCTCGAACTCGCCCCTGCCAACGACCTGCCCGGGCATCTCGAGAACGTCCGCTCTGCCGTGGCCCGCGAACGGGCGAACTTCATCAGGCCGGTCGAAGCTCTTGACCACGACGGTCGAGGTGGTGGCCATCGCTCCTCCTTTCTACGGGCCCGGAACGTACTCCGCTTCAGGCGCGTGCGGTAGCCCGTGCAGGCGCCGACTCGCGACGGACACGAGTTGAAACGCCGCGGGGAACAGCCGCGCGGCGATCGCGCAGCTGGTGTCAACCGGTAGCCGCCAGCCCGCTCTCCGTGACCGCTTGTCGAACTGCCGCACTCGGCGGCGTCCTGCGCCAGGAAGCGCTTGGCGGCGGTTCCGGGACAGGTTCAGGGTGCGATCCGTTGTGCGCGCGGCGCCGGAGTCCGACGATCGAGAGATGCGTCTTCATTCAGTCCACGTTCTTACCGTGCTCCTGCTCGGGGTCACAGGGCTCTTCGCCCAAATCGCTGCGGCCGCCCCGCCGCCCGCCGGCGGGCTCGTGCAGCTGGCGCCGCCAAGCGCCTGCTTCTCGTCCACGGCGGGCGGCGGCTGCTCCGGGCTGGACGGCGGCTTCATCCTCGGCGCCAACGGGTTGGCCAGCACGCCGGATGGCAGGAACGTCTACGCCGTCGGCACCAACGGCGGCGGCGCGACCTTCGACCGCGGCCCCGGCGGCGTGCTGAGGAGCATGCCCACGACGCCCCTGGGCGCCGTCCTGGCAGCGTCCCCGGACGGCACCGGCCTGGCTGCGGGACACGGCAGCAGCGGTCAGTCGCTCGGCTCCGTCAACACCTACACGCGGGACCCGCAGACCGGCGCCCTCGGCCTCGGTGTCGAGGTGGCCGACTCATGCGGGTTGAATCCGTGCGCGAGCGACAACGGGCTCTACGACGTGCAGGGCGTCGCCTACAGTCCCGACGGCAAGTCGCTCTATGCCGCCTCGCACAACGGCGGCGGCGGCGCGAGAGGTGCCGTGACGGCATTCGCCCGCAACCCCTCGACGCAGGGCATCAGCTTGATCCAGTGCGTCCCGAACGTCCTCACCGCCAGTGGCCCGTGCAGCACCGGGCCCGCCGCTGAGGGGATTGCCGGCGCCGAGGGGCTGGTCGTCAGTCCAGACGGGCTGTTCGTCTACGTCGCAAGCCGGTTCGACAGTGCAGTCGTCGGCTTCAACCGGGTCACCGCTGGGGTCGGGTTGGCGAAGCTTGGGGCCGCCGCCAACTGCCTCACTGGCGGTCCGACGACAAACGCATGCGCCAACACGCCCGGGCTCACCGGCGCCGCCGGATTGGCGATCAGCCCCGACGGGCGCGATGTCTACGTCGCATCCTTCAACGACGGCGTCGCCGTGCTGCGTCGCAACGTCGTCTCCGGGGTCCTCACGTTCACCGAGTGCTTGAAGCCGGTCGCGGCCGGTGGCTGCAGCGGCGATCCCGGCCTCGTCACCGGAGCGCGGAGCATCGCCGTGAGTCCCGACGGGCGGTCGGTGTACGTGGCCGGCGGCAACGGCGCAACGGGCTATTTGCGCGCATATGGACGTGATACTGCGAGCGGCCGTCTGACGTCGCTCAACTGCCTGACGAACCTCGGTTCCGCCCCCTGCGACACGGCGGCGGGCCTGAAGAACGCAAGCAGCGTGAGCGTGAGCCCCGACAGCCGGAACGTCTATGCGACCTCGTTCCTGGGCGGCGACGGCAGCGGTGCGGTTGCAGCGTTCAGCGTTGCGACGGCACCGAGCTGCTCGAGCGCGGCGGTGGCGACCGGCTACGGCGCGGCCGCGCAGCTTCCGTTGACCTGTCTCGACGTCGACGGCGATCCGCTGACGCGATCGATCGCGACGCAGCCGCAGCACGGCACGCTCGGGGCGATCGACCAAGTGGCGGGCACGGTCGCCTATCTCCCGGACGCCGGATACGCGGGCCCCGACACGGTCGGCTTCGCCGCCACCGACGGGACGAACGTCGCCGCGGCGGCATCCGTTGCGGTGACCGTAGGCTCGGCGGCGCCGTCCGGTCCCGACATCGGTCCCGGCCCCGTCCCCGGCCCGGTCCCGGGACCGCCGGCGCCGCGTCCGAAGGCGATCCGACTCACCGTCAAGCCGATCGCCAGACAGCGCACGACGGGTGCAGCGGCGAGAGGCCTGAGAATCCGTGCCACGTGCGTCCCCGGCTGCGTCCTGCGCCTCACGCTGCAGATCCCCAGAGCGGAGGCAAAGCGGCTGCACCTCGGCAGGAGAGCCGTGCGGGCCGCGGCCAGTCGCACGAGACTGCGAGCCGGTAAGCCCACCACGATCGCGCTCAAGCTGGGCAAGCGACCGAAGGCCGCGCTCCAGCGCGCGTCCCGCGTCCGCTTCGCGCTCACAGCCACCGCGACGGCCGCGGGAGCGACGTCGACGACGAGGAGGGTTGCGGTCGGCTTGCGGCGATGACGCGCGATCGACTGCCCCGTCGTCACGCCGATGAAGTACATCGTCGGCTCAGCGGCCAGGGTCAGGGTCGGCCGCCGGCGCGGCGGCCGGCGCGGTGCTGCTGTCCATAAGCGGCCCTCCCAGTCCAGCGCGCGGCCGACGGCCTTCTTCCAGCCGGCATAGAGCCGCTCGCGCTCGGTCTCGTCGATTGCGGGGTCGGCGATCGCAGCAGTCATCACGGCGGGATCGCCGCTGAGCGACGACGCACCCCGGCATGTCGCGTCAGCGCCGCGACTAGGGCGTCACTTCGTGTCGATACGACCGAGCGAGCTGGAGTTCGCGGCCAGCGCGGAGCGCGCGTCGGCCCAGCTCGTGTCCACGGGGTCGAGCGCGCTGCGCAGGTAGGCGACCGCGAGCTGCCGCAGGAAGGCGACGCGCGCGGGGCTCTCGTCGGTCGTCTCGGCGACCTCGTAGCCGGAGATGCCGCCGAGCGAGTGCTCGCCGTCGAAGAGGGTGAGCAGTGCGTCGGCGCCGGGGCTGAGGGTGTACGGGTCCGTCATCCAGTCGGGGCCGCGCACGGTCAGCGGGGAGTCGTCGTGGTCGCCGACGACGACGAGCGCCCGCGTCGTGAGGGTCTCGAAGCCCGGGTTCATGAAGGGGAAGTGCTCAGCGGCGAAGGGCGTCAGGTCGTCGCCGCCGGTTCCGGCCGGAGCGAGCAGGACCCCCGCCCGCACGCGCGGATCGGAGAGATCCTCGCCCGGCGCGCCGCCGGCGCCGAGGACACGGGCGCCGAGCAGCACGGCCGTAGTCTGGGCGCCGAAGGAGTGCCCGGCCGCGACGACGCGGCTGCGGTCGAGCCGGCCCTGGAGCCCCGGTACGGCGGCTTCGACGCGGTCGAGCTGGTCGAGCGCATGCCTGGCGTCCGCGACGCGCTGGCGCCAGATCGTCGGCGTGCGCGGATCGTCGGCGGGGATCGCCAGCCGCCGCGAATCGAGGTAGGTCGGCTGGACAACGGCCGTCGCGGAAGCGCGTCGGTCGAGCGGCAATCGCAACCGCATCTGGACGTTGCCGAAGCGGACAACGATCCGGGTGGGTCCGGGCGTATTCGACGGCGGCGGCACGCGCGGCGGTGGAGATGTGCGGGAGGTCCTCTCCCAACACGGTGTTGTGCTCGCCGCGCGCGATGCATTCGGGAGGGCGTAACTCATACGGCGCGGGTCGGCATCGTTCGGTGCGTACGTGTGCCGTACCTTTACGCGGAACGGCCGCTGATGAGCGCGGCTTTTCGTAGTACACTATTCGGCGTGAAGATCCACGACTCGGCACGTAAGCACGGCGTCGCCGACGAGGACATCCTTCACGCGATCGACCATGCGCTTGCCACCGAGGACATCGGCGAGGAACCTGACCGCTGGCTCTTGCTCGGCCCCGACCGCGCAGCCAACGTGCTGGAGGTGGTCGTCCTCACGACAGTGGAAGGCACCCAGATGGCGATCCACGCGATGAGAATGCGCCCGATCTACCAACGACTGCTGGAATCATGAGCGAGCCCATCCACGGCCACACCACATCCGGTAAGCCCATCACAGACGACGACATCCAGCGCCTTGCTGACGAAGCCGAGCGTGGCTACGACGTTGACGCCGTCATCGCGCGCCGGAGAAAGCGCGGACGCCCGGCGCTCGGCTCGGCACCAGCCAACGTCGAATCGGTGCGGCTCGATCCCGAGCTTCGCGATCAGCTCGCCAAGCGCGCCGAAGTCGAAGGCACGACCACCTCCGAGGTCATCCGCCAGGCGCTGCGCGATTATCTTCACGCCGCCTGAGGCGTCGCACGACGATCAAAGCCGGCTGTGTATGCCCCAGGACCCTGCAAATCGCAGGGTTCTTTGCGTTCAGGGGACAATTCGCGGCCAGTCTCGGGACTGGCCGACTCTTGGTCAACCTCGCGCGCGTCGAGCTAACGTCGCGCATCCCAGCTGACGAGGAGGCCCACGCGAGGGCTTGCACGAACGACCCGCGACGACCGCGCGTCGAGCGCGGCATCCGCCGACAGTCCAACGGCAACCGCTGCATCACCGGCCGCCGACGCCGATGCAGCCGACGCGGACCGTGTCGCACCCCTCGAACGACATCATCGTTCTCACCCGTTGCCGAAGCGAGCGCTCCTCGCTGGTCGCGCGGCCGCCCGGGTGCACTGAAACCAAAGTTGTACTCAGTTCACCTTGTGCTACGTTGGATCGCATGACTGTCGGCGAACAGCCCATCGGATTGCGGGAGCGCAAGAAGCTCGAGACGCGGCGCGCGATCCGTGCGGCCGCGCTCGAGCTGTTCGAGCGCGAGGGGTTCGACGAGGTGAGCGTCGACCGAATCGCCGCGGCGGCGAACGTGTCACGCACGACCTTCTTCAACTTCTTCCCGACCAAGGAGGCGGTCGTCTTCGACGCCGACTCCGAGCAGGTCGCACAGTGGCAAGCGCTGCTGGCGAGCCGCCCGGCGGACGAGCCGCTGTGGACGGCACTGCAGAAGGTCCTGCTCGCGTACCTCGAAGGCTTCCGCGAGCACCTCGTCGCGAAACAGCGGATCAAGGCCGCATCCAGGACGCTCGGCGCCTCCTCGCGCGACGCGAACGACCGCTTCTGGGCCGAGCTGACCGAGTGGGCCGCGCGCCGCGACGACGGCGATCCGCTGACCGTCTCGCTCCAGCTCGGCGTCGCGCAGGCGGTGCTCAACAGCGCCTTCGCCCTCTGGGACGTCGACGACGGCGCCGAGCCACTCCTGAGGCTGATCCGCCGTGGCTTCGCGGAGGCCGGCGCAGGCTTCCGCCCGGCGCCGAGCAGACGCAGGACCCGCCGCACCTGAACATCCCACCGTAGGAGACACACCATGCAGAGACGCACCCTCGGCCAGCAAGGCCTCGTCGTGTCCGCCCTCGGGCTCGGCACGATGGGCATGTCGATGGCGTACGGCCCGGCCGACGAGCAGGGCGGCGAGGCGACGATCCGTCGGGCGCACGAGCTGGGCGTGACGTTCTTCGACACCGCCGAGCTCTACGGCGGCGGTACCGGCAGCAACGAGCAGCTGCTCGGCCGCGCAGTCAAGCCCTTTCGCGACGAGGTCGTGATCGCGACCAAGTTCGGCTTCGACCTCGTCAACAGCCCCAGAGCGGACGGCGGCTACGGGCTCGACAGCCGCCCCGGGCACATCCGCGAGGTCGCCGAGAACAGCCTCAGGTACCTCGGCATCGACGTGATCGACCTGCTCTACCAGCACCGCGTCGACCCTGACGTGCCGATCGAGGAGGTCGCCGGCACCGTCAAGGAGCTGATCGACGCGGGCAAGGTGCGGTACTTCGGCCTGAGCGAGGCCGGGCCCGAGACGATCCGCCGCGCCCACGCCGTCCAGCCCGTCAGCGCGCTGCAGACCGAGTACTCGATCTTCGAGCGCGAGGCCGCCGAGGCCGTCCTGCCGACCGTGCGCGAGCTCGGCATCGGCTTCGTCCCCTACTCCCCGCTCGGCCGCGGCTTCCTGACCGGCGACGTCAAGCCCGCCGAGGGGTACCCCGAGGGCGACATGCGCCGCTGGGACGAGCGCTGGCAGGGCGACAACTACACCGCCAACGTCCGCGCAATCGAGCAGCTCAAGGAGCTCGCGGCCGGCAAGGGCATCGCCGTCACCCAGCTCGCGCTCGCCTGGCTGCTGGCCCAGGGCGACGACGTCGTCCCGATCCCCGGCACCCGCAGCCCCAGGCGCCTGGAGGAGAACGTCGGCGCCGCCGACGCCACCCTCACCGACGACGACCTCGCCCGCATCCAGGAGATCGTCCCCCACGGCTCCTACGGCAGCCGCTACCCCATACAGCTCATGCCCAGGGGCTGACCGCGCGTGTCCCGGCAGCAGCTCCACGGGCTGGTCCAGCAGCGGCTGCGATCCGCTGGTCGGGCACGTGCGCCGTCGAGTGCCCGAAACCACGGAACTCCCCGTGAATCCGCAGCAATCGGCGGCCCGCCTAGTAACACCCCAGCATGCCGGCCGACGACCGGCGCTGTCAGTACACGATCTACAAGCGGCCGAAAGACGTCCCCGCCGAGGTCTACGAGCGCTGCGGGCGCCGGAAGCCCGCCTCGATGGTCGCCAGCGCGAGGACAGGTCCACCGCGCCATGAGGGCGCCTAAGCCCGCTTGGCGGGGGCCGCTTCGAGCAGCGCTGCGCGCGCATGCTCGAGGCGGTCGCGTTCGTCGGTCGCCTCGGCGATCGCTTGGTTGAGCTCTTCGACGCGCTGTCCGATCTCGGTGAGCTGGCGCTGCAAGAACTCGTTGAGACGTGGCGCTGCCTCAGGATCGGCCTGGCCTCTTGGCGGCGTACTGGTCGGCGTGTGGTGCGCGAGGTAGTGGCGGGTTGCCTCGACGCGGTTGCGCGCGCCGATCTTGCGGTAGGCGCGCGTGAGGTGGGACTTGACGGTGTTCTCAGTAATGCCGAGGCGTGGGGCGATGTCGCGGGTGCGCTCACCGCGAGCGACGAGACCGAGTACCTCGAGCTCGCGGGCGCTCAACTGGTCGCGGGACCGCGCTCCGTACAAGCTGGAGCCCAGGATGTCGGACGGGTGGCTCACGGTCGTGCTCCGGTCGCAGATGACAGAGCCGCTCGCCGCGCATGTCGCGGCGAGCGGGACTGCAACAGCCGCGACGATGGCCCGTTCGGGCCCAGTGCGGCGGGCGGGCGGCTCTGCCTCAAGCCGGCGCTGCCCGCGCCCAGTCGCGGCATGCAAGGGCGGAAGCCACGGCCGCACCGGTGGCGCGACCGCGGCTCCGAGCTGCTGTTAGCCGGTGACGCCGCCTCCTCTGCGCTGGGCGGCGAGGACTCTGATCGCTGCGGTCCCGGTCGCCGCTTTCCCGCGGGCGCCGCGGGCACCCGGGGCGGTTGCGGTCGCGACGTTGACCGTGCGTCCGCCCTGGCCTCTGAGCGCGCGGGCCTTGATCGTGATCGCATTGCTCTTCTTGGCGCCAAGCGTGCTGATCGCCCAGCAGTACTTGCCCTTGGACAGTTTCGCCTTCGGCGTCGAGGAGACGTAGACCAGCCCGGAGGGAAGGTCGTCGCAGACCCGCACAGATCTGAGCGCGAACGAGCTCGCGTTGGTGACGGTGATCCGGTAGCTGAGCGTGCCGCCTGCGCGGACGGTCTTGGTGCTCGCGACCTTCGTGATCTTCAGCAGGCCCTGGACCTTCGTGCTCGTGCTGTCGATGTTGTTGCCTGGGTTGGGATCCGGGACATCGCTGGTGACACTGGCGCTGTTGCGCAGCGTGCCGGGCGCCATCGGCTGCGCGACGACGCGAACGGTCGCGGTTGCGCCGTTGGCGAGCGTCCCGAGGTCGCATCTGATCGGCGTCGTCGTGGCGCATCTGCCGGCGCTGGCTCTGATCGAGCGGACCTTGATCGGCAGGCTCGGCGTGTCGAGCACCTGCACGCCGCTCGCGACGCCCGGCCCGTGGTTGGTGACCTTGAGCGTGTAGGTGATCGTGCCGCTGCCAACGAGCGTTCTGCGGTTGGAGGTCTTGACGATCTCCAGGTCCGCCATTTGCGGCGCCGTCGCGGGCGGCGGGTCGCCCGTGACTCTTCTCTCGTCTCTGTTGTCTCTCGGGTCCGGGTCCTTCGTCGGGCTGTCGACCGTCGCGCTGTTGGACAGCTCGCCCGCCGCATCAGCGCGCGCGGACACCAGCACCTGCGCGCTCCCGCCGGCGGCGAGCGTCCCCAGCCTGCACGTCACCCTGCTCGCAGCCACCGCGCAGGAGGAACCCTGGCTGCCGCTCGCCGACAACAGCGTCAGCCCGGCATCGGCGTCGTCGGCGACGACGACGTTCTGCGCGTCGCTGGGACCGTCGTTCTTGACCAGCAGCGTGTAGAACAGCTGGCCGCCGACCGCGACCCGGTCGACTGACGGGATCTTCGTGATCGAGAGGTCGGCCTCAGGCCCCGACGGAACGGTCTCTCTGTCTCTGTTGTTGCCCGGGTCCGGGTCTCTCGTCGTGCTGGTGACCGTCGCCGTGTTCGTGACGCTGTTCTCCGTCACCGAGGCAGCGACTCTCGTCGTCACTCTGAACGTGATCGAGCCGCCGGAGGCCAACGAGTCGGCCGTGCACGCGACCGTCCCAGACGCGAATGTGCAGCCGCTGCTGGCAGAGACGAACGACAGCCCTCTCGGCAGCAGGTCGCTCACTCTCACGCCTCTCGCCGGGCTGGGGCCGTTGTTGTAGACCAGCAGCTCATAGCTCAGCTGCCGGCCGGGGACGAGTCTGTCCGACAGCGCCCGCTTGACGATCTGCAGGTCAGCCTGCGGATCGACAGGCACTCTCGCCGTCGAGCTGTTGTTGCCCGGGTTGGGATCTCCCGTGTCGCTCGTCGTCGTCGCGGTGTTCTCCAGCGTGCCTGCGTCGAGGCTCCACGCGACAGCCGCGTTCACCGTCAGGGTCTTCGACGCGCCCGTCGCGAGATCGCCCAGCGCACACGTCACGCTCTGACCGCTCGCCGAGCAGCCCGGCGAAGCGGAGACGAACGTCAGCCCGGCCGGAAGCGAATCGCTCACGCTCGCGTTCACAGCCGTGTCCGGCCCGCTATTTCTGACCACAAGCTGGTACGACATGCTCGTGCCCGGGACCGCTGGGCTCGACATCGCCGTCTTGACCACGGACAGGTCGGCGGCCGGCGTGACCGTCAGCGACGTTCTCGTGTTGGGCACGACGTTCCCAACCGTCGAGGACAGGTTGGAGTTGTCGTTGACGTACGTGCCCGGTGACGTCGACGTGACGTCGACCGTGATCGTGCAGGTCGCTCCCACGGCGAGGCTGATGTTCGACGCTCTCACTCCCGTCGCACTGCCCGTGAGCGCGCCGCCGCTCGCGTCCGTCACAGTCGGCGAGCCGCAGCTGCCGTTGTCGCTCACCGTCGAGCTGGCGATTCTCAGGCCCGCGGGCAGCGCGTCCGTGAAGTCGAGGGGCGAGAGCGCCGTCTGGCCCGGGTCGGTCGGGTTCGTGATCGTGAACGTCAGATGGCTCGTGCCGCCGTTCTGGACCGTGGCCGGGCTGAACGTCTTCGTCAGCGGCGCGGTCGGGAACGACAGCGTCCAAATCCAGCCGTCGTCGCTCGCGGACGAGTTGGTCGTCATGAACGAGCTGACCGGCCCGCCCGTCTCTGCAAGGCGAAACGAGCCGCAACCGGAGTTGTCCGCCGGGTCCGCGGGCGCATTGGAGCAGCCCGCGACGCCCAGCGGGATGCTGTTGGACAGCGTGTTGCCCCCGACGAGGTTCAGCGGCGGGTCCTTGCTGAGCGTCGTGAGCCCGATCGTGCCACCGCTGGGCCCAGCGGAAAATCTCAGCGTCGACGCGTCCAGGTTGTTGACGTGGAACACCGGCGCGATGACCGGCTTGTTGAACGACACCGTACGGGTGGCCGTTCTCCCTGTAGCGAGGCACTGGCCCACTGCAATTGCGTCGGCGGGAGGCATGGGTGTGTAGAACACCGCCTCAGACGGAGCGCGCAGGATCGTGGCGACCTGGTTGTTCGTGAGCGCACCGCAGCCATCCGTCGAGCCGCTGACCGCCGCCGTCAGGGCCGTCGAGCCGAACATCATCGTCCCCGGTGCGTTGTACGCCCCGGACACGGCCGTCGCCCACTGCGACGCACCGCTCGTCCCGGCCGCCTCGGCGCCGCTCGCACCAGCAAGTGCGGCAAGCGCGACGACGACCGCGGTCATCGCCCCAACTGCGCGACGGCCGCCGCCCAGGACTCGCCGCGCGCGCCTCGCGGCGTGCGACAGCATCGGCGCTCGGCGAGACCCGAGATCGACAGGCCGACCTGTTCGACGGCGTCCGGCGCGCGGCGGGTCCTCAAGCCGTGCCTGATCGTTGTCGGGTCCTCGTACTACGTCCATGACGATGCCTCCATAAGGTGCCGAACGCATGTGCTCACGATCCGCTGACCGTCAGCACCGCGCAGTCCGCGGCGCGAGCGCCGCGCGTGGATGGGATGTGACTGCTGCGGCCCATCCGTGGGCCGCGCCTCTTGCCGCCGTCGTCCCAGCGCACGCAGTCGTAGCGCCGGCAAGCTCAACACCTCCCCTGAGCAGTGCGGCCATGCGTTCCTCTACGACCGACGGCTACCGTCGGCCCTCCGACTGGACACCTCCCGACCAACCGGCCGATTCGCGCGCCGCTCCCGAGGCCACGCGTCAAAAGAATTGCTGCGACGCAGTCAACCAATCAAAAGACGCCACAGCAAGGTACGCACCGCAAACCAGGCTGGAAATGGAGCTTTCCGACACCTACGCGACATGCGTCTACGTCGAAATTGCACACCGTAAAACGGTGACAAAAGCCAACCCGTATGAAGCATTTCACGCGGTTCAGCAGGACCCGCCGATGATCGTGCCTCCGTGGTAAGCGAGAAGGGTGAACGCACAAGTGAAACGCCGACCAAAGAACCCGCATAACCCTAGTAGTTAACTGTAATGGTTACCCGGCTCCAATCACGCGATTGTGTGCGCGCGAAGGCACGACTACCTCAGAGGTCATCCGCCAAGCGCTCCTCGGGCGTGCCGAACCCGAGCCCGGTGCTGACGAGAGCGGGACTCGGTGGTCATCCGCAGCAGCCCTGCTTGCGGCGGGGTCAAGCGTGGCAGACTGCGCACAGCGACGGGATCAACGACGCGTGGAGGACGAACGGTGACCGAACCGCAGCAGGAGCAGTCGACGTCGATCTCGGTGATGCTGATCGTCCCTGACGGCGAGGCGGCCGTCGCCTGGTACAGGGACGCGCTCGGCGCGACCGAGCTCTGGAACCTTGTCGGCGTGGCCGGCCTGGAGGTCGACGGCGCTCCGTTCTTCCTCCACGAGGCCAACCCGAAGAACTCATCGGAGAACAGCCCTGACCGGCTCGGTGTCACGAGCACGCGAATCGAGGTGTTCGTCGATGATCCTGACGGCTTCAGGGAGCGCGCGATCGCCGCGGGCGCCAGCCCCGGCGCTGAACTCGAAAATCACCAGCTGCCGTGGGGGACGCACCGCCAAGGTGGCTTCCGAGATCCGTTCGGACACGTCTGGTCCGTCGGCGACAGGTCCCCACTCAGCCGCCAGGCGGGCTGACCACCGCCGACCCCTGCTTCGACCATGCGCATGCGCGGCTACCATACGACGATGGAAATGGAACCGGAATCAGGCAATCTCGCGGAGCTGGTTGCCGGCCTCACCGGCGTCGTGGACAAGTTGATCGGGATCGTCTCGCGCCTGGACGACGAGACCTCCGACACCGCTGCCGCCAACTTCGGGAGCGACGCCCCCCGCGTAGCCGGGCATAAGGCAACCGCCGAAGAGCTCAAGCGCTTGAGCGACACGCTCGGCGCCTTGCAGCGCTCGTCGGGCTCCGGCACCGCCGATTAGCGAATCTGTCTCACGTCCGATCGGCGGTGCTCGCGTCGGCCGGGTTGCGAATCGCGGTTAGCGCGAGAAGGGCTGAGCGGAGCTCGTCCGCTTCTTCGGTGAGGGCTTCGATCGCGTCGAGGCGTTGTTGCAGGTCTTCTGCGTTGATCGGTTCTGCCGCCGGCTTGCGCGCCGGCCGGCTCGCATCTCGCCGTCGGCCGCCCTGCTCGCGAGCGTCGGGCTGATGCTGTGGCTGCGTCACCGGCGGGCCCGGCGCTGAGGCCGGGCCCGCCGTGGTTTGCATGCTGGTTGAGCTAGCCGGTCACGCCGCCGCCGAGGATGGCGCCGGCGATGATGCGGACCGTGCGTCTGGCCGTGAGCGTTCTGGCGATGTCGGGCGAGGTCGCTGTGGCGACGTTGGTCTTTCTGCCCGCCGCGCCGCCGAGCGCCCGCACGGTCATGCGGTAGCTGTGGCTTCTGTGCGCGCCCAGGGTCGCAATCGCGGGCCAGCAGTAGCGGCCGTGGGCGAGCTTCACCTTCTGGCTGGAGCTGACGTACACGAGGCCTGATGGGAGCGTGTCGCAGACCTGCACGTGGTGCGCAACGCCCATGCTTGGGTTGGTGACGCGGATGGTGTAGTTGAACGTCCCGCCT
This sequence comes from Conexibacter sp., assembly GCA_036499225.1. Classification (GTDB taxonomy): domain Bacteria; phylum Actinomycetota; class Thermoleophilia; order Solirubrobacterales; family Solirubrobacteraceae; genus Conexibacter. The sequence goes on along the minus strand of DASYEC010000076.1, from coordinate 26,333 downwards.
GCTCTGGCGACGGTGCGATTGACCGTCTTTGTGAGCCGCAGCGGGATCTTCTTGACGGCGACGAGCGCGCCGTCGATGTTGTTTCTGGGGTTGGTGTCTCTTCCTCTGCCGGTCGCGCTGGCGACGTTGCGCTTGGCGCTGCCGGCCGTGGTGGGTCTGAGGACGACGGTGATCGTCACCCGCGCGCCCGATCTGATCGTCCCCAGCGAGCAGGTGATCGGCAGCCGCGCGGTGCATCTGCCCACGGTCGTCTTGACCGAGACGACGGTGCCCTTGGCGCCGAACGTGTCGGTCAGTCTCGTGTCGGGCGCCGCGTCAGGGCCTCTGTTGAGGACGACGATGCGGTAGCTGACCGACTGGCCCAGGTACACCGTTCTGTGGTTGGCCGTCTTGACGACGTCCAGGTCAAAGCTCGGCTGGTTGGCCGGCGGAACCGTGACCGTCGTGCAGACTCTCGCCGAGTCGCTGTTGTTTCTGCTGTCGGGGTCCTGCTGGTCGCCGTGGACGGTCGCGACGTTGACCGGGCAGGCCGCTGAGGTCAGCGTGGTGGCGGTCACGAGGATCTGCGTCGATCCGCCGACCGCAAGCGAGCCGAGGTCACACGACACTCTCCCGTCGGCGACCGAGCAGCGGCCCTGACCGGGCTGGGCGGAGACGAGCGTCAGCCCGGCCGCCATCGGGTCCTCGACCTTCACGCCCGTCGCGTCGCTCGGGCCGTTGTTTCTGACCACCAGCACGTACATGATCTGGCCGCCAGCGGACACCTGCGTGGCCGCCGGCGTCTTGGTGATCGACAGGTCCGCCTCGCCTCTCAGCGGCGGGCAGACCGAGTCGGTGTTGTTGTCGAGGTCGGGGTCTATGGTCTTGCTCGAGACAGTGGCGACGTTCATCGGGCAGTGCGCCAGTGAGCTGCCGACTCTCGTCTTGACCTCCAACGTTCTCGTCGCGCCCTTCGCGAGCGTGCCGACCTCACAATCGACGACCCCGCCGTTCTCGCTGCACCCGGCGCTGGCCGAGAGGAACGAGACGCCTCTGGGCAGCGGGTCTCTGATGACGACGTTGGCCGCCGCGTCAGGCCCGTCGTTGGTGACTTGCAACGTGTACGTCAACGTCCGGCCCGCGATGACCGGCGTCGGGGAGGCAGACTTTCTGATCTTTACGTCCGCGACGCACAGGGACGGATCCGCCGGCAGCGAGAAGCTCGCCGTCCCGGATCTGTTGCCGCCCGGCGCGTCGCTCGGGCCGCCGGCAACCGACGTGATCGCCGTCGCGTCGTCGTTGATCGGCTGGGCGGCCGCGCACTGTTGCGCCCCAACCTTGGTCTGGTAGCAGACCTGCGGCGCGTCGCCGGAGAATTTCGTGACCGCACGCGCGATCGCGAGTCTGACCGGGTGCGCTCCCCAGCTGATCACCATCGACACCGTCAACGATCTCGTTGACCCCGCATATGGGATCGACGAGATGTCGATCGGCGCACTACTGCTGGAGAACACTCTGTTTGACCAGCCGGGCACGATGTTCCCGTCGGCATCTCTGATCGTGATCGCGACCGCGTCGTAGTCCGCGGCAGAGATCCCACCGATCCCGACCTGGTTCCAACCGGTCACATGCGAGGAGCCGCCGTCGCAGTAGAACTGCTCAGGGGCCAGTCTCACCTCCGCCGTGCCGGTGTTGCACGTCGGCGGGTTGCCGCCGAACGTCGCGCTGAACACCTCAAAGACCCCCGCGTCACCCAACTCCCAGATGCAATCGGGGTTGTCGGGGTCCTGCCGCAGCGTGTAGGGCCGCACGTCCGCACCCGAGCTGCCCTGCACGAAACCGTCGCATCTCGAATTCGTCGAGAAGTCCCAGCACGCGTACGTCGCGATGCCCGGGACGCGCGGCAGGCTGGAGTATGCGAAATAGAGCCGCGAACCGATCTGCAGCGGGGCGCTGAAGCCGTCGATGCCGACCGTTGCGTTCGGGACCATCTGACCCCACGGCGGACCGCCCACCGATCTGCCGTTCAGATCAAAGCAGGCGTACGACCCGGGTGCGGTAGTCGTACTGGTCTGCCCACAGAGCCCTGTCACGTTGCCACTGGCGTCCAAGATCGGCGCGGTGGCGTAGTTCGCGATGTCGGCGGGCGGGATGCTCATGTACCCGAGGGCCGGGAATCCCGCGCAGGGAGTGCCCGTCGCCGCGACGATGCAGCCCAGATCATGCGCGAATGTCCCCGGACCGGTCGGACGGAGCACGCTCGTGACGAGATACCCGCCCCACGACTCCAACGACGCCGCGAGCCAGGAGGCATCTGCGCCTGCAGGCGGGGCGGGGCTCGGCGCGAACGTTGGATCGCTCAGAACGCCGCTCGCCGGCCAGCCGGCGCAGGGCGACGTCGCCGCCGTGTCGAAGCAGAACACTGGAGCGCCCGCGACGCCCGTCGCGACCGAGTAGTACTTCGACCCAAGCTGCTTGCCGCCGACGATTCCAGGAGCCCCGTTATTCGGACCGCCGCCGAGGGTGGTCGTGTTCGGCGAGGCAGCGGTGCCGAGCTGCGTGTACCCACACGACTGCATCGTGACGACGTCGGCACACGCCACACCAATGCTCGTGCTGTTCACGACGCCGGTCGCGAACCAGATCCGACCCGTCGCCGGATCGTACGCCGCGTTGTTGTAGCTCGACGTCATCAGCACGTTGTCTCCTGTGCCGAACACATCAGTGTTGTCCGTGAAGGGGACTCCGGCGGTTGGCGACACGTACTGCACAGGGAAGCCGGCGCACTCCACGCCGGTGGACTTGTCGTGGCAGTCCAACGCCGCAAGCGTCCCCGCGCGGTGATGGAAGACGTTGTAGACGTTGCTGCCGATGAAGATCGCCTCCCAGCCGTCGCCGTTCGCAGTGCTCGTTCTGAACGCCGTCACGGGCGGGCTGAACGGCCCTTCCACGCCCGTCGAGCCGTCGACGCTCGTGCCGGCCGCTCCGACCGCGTTGACACCGGAGCCCGGCTCGCTGCCGGCGTAGCTGTTGCCGCCGTCCGTCGACCACCGCGGGTCGAGCGCTGGCGGCGTTCGCAACGACCCGCCGACGAAGCTCTGGTTGCCGACGATCGGGTCGCCGACGTTCACACCGGCCGTCACCCCCGTCGTGTTGCGATAATTCAAAACCCAGTTGATCGTGTGACCGGCGCCTGTGGTGCCGGCAGCCGCGCCGGAAACGGCCGTCGAGCCGTTCTGCTGATCGACGCCGCGCTTGGAGAACGACGAAACCCCCGTCGTGTCCGCGCTCGCCGCCGCGGTGAACGTCACAAACGCCGCACACGCGACCGCGACCAACGCGAGCACTGCGCCGAACCGGCGGCTTCGCCTCCTGCCGCCACGCTCTCGCACGCTCAAATCGAGGATTGACACAACCGCTTCCTGCATTGCGACCTCTTCCCCAGGGCGGGCGAGACCGTCGGACACAACCGCATCAACGGCCTGCGGCAAGCCTTCCCGCGGCACTCCGCCGCCCGCTTTGTATTGATCAAGACGCGTGAGACGCCAAGGCGTAGGCCCCATGCCGCGCTGGCCAATCGCGATAGCGCTCAAGACCCCCAAGCAGCGACTGTCGCGAGCGGGTAGGCGCCAAATGAATCACACCCGTACACAAAACGGAAGGTATGAGAAAACAACCTCAACCGGTTCAAAACTGCATTGGTGCAACCACCAGTCTTCTGGTGCACGACTTGCATGACGGGTTTGCGGGCTTAGGCCCGGGAAAAGGCCCCAAAAGGCTCCACCGGGACTCCGTCCGTGCAAACCCAGCCGCGACGGACGGGTGGAATACTGGCGCGTCCGCGCTACAAGGGGGAAGCCGGTGAGTGTGAAAACCACCCAATGAGATGAATCGTGCAAGCCTGTCGCGCCGCGGCATTGCGGCTCGCGCCCTCCACGCACGACAGCGCGCGGCCGCATCGCTGGTTCTGCGGCGCCTGTGGGGCACTTGCAACGCAGCCGGCCCGCCATCGCCTTTCGGTCGCGCCTGCCCGTCGTGCGAGCGCGGGCTGCTCGTCGAGGCGCTCGCTGAGCTGTCGCCGGCGCCCGGCGACCCGTTCCTGCTCGTCGACGAGGCGCTGACCGTGATCTCGCTCTCCCCCGCAGCCGCCGAGCTGCTCGGACGCGACGTGCCGGCCGGGCTACCGATCAGCGAGCTGCTGACCGACGCAGCGCTGGAGACCCGCGGGCCCTCGTTCGCCGCCGTCATCGCCGCGGCCGCGTGCGGCGATGCGGAACCGCGGACCGCGACGGTTCGCCTGACCGGCGAGTTCGGCATCCGTCATCGAGTGCGGGTCGCAACCTGCGGTCCGCCCCGCTGCGCGCTGCTCGCCTTCGATACCGGCCCCCGCGCCGAGGACGGCCCCTGCGCCGCCTGCGACGGCCACCGCACGTCTGCCCCGACCATCCCACGTCTGCGCCTCTGTACGTGACCGGGGTCGCGAGGCTGTACCGACGCGCGGCGAGCGGGTCGGAGTGGAACAGGACGCTGGAGGAGCAGATCGACCCGAGCGGCGCCCGGCGGTGCGCGCCGCCGCCGCGACGCGGGCCGGCATCTCGGCCGGATACCGTCCCGCAGATGCTTCAGCGCGTGCTCCCGTTCTCGTTTCTGGCGGTCGTCGCCGCCCTGCTGCTGGCGCCCGCGGCCAACGCCGCGGCGCGCGAGCCGATCACGCCGCCGCTCGCCAAGGCCGCCGCCGACGCACGCACCCCCGCCGGTGAGGATCCCGACACCACGCAGCCGCTGCAGATCGCGCCGCCCTCCAAGGCCGCTGGCGCGACGGTGGCGCGGATCGTCGCGCCGTCGTTCGCGCGCGCCCGGCTCGACACGCCGCACCGCGGCCGACCTGTCGGCACCGCCACCGCCTGGTCGCAGCAGTCGCAGATCCTGCTCGTGCTCGACGCGGCCACGCGCAACGGCGTCGACTGGGTCAAGGTCCTGCTCGCCCAGCGCCCCGACGGGTCGACCGGCTGGATCCCGCGCGACAACGTCACGCTCGGCTTCACCCCGTACTGGATCGACGTCGGCCTCCGCTCACGCACCGTCACCGTCTTTCGCAACGGCAGAGGCACGCTGCGCACGCGCGCCGTCGTCGGGAGACCCGCGACTCCGACGCCGCGCGGCCTCGCCGCGATCTACGAACGCAACCGCCAGCCCGACCCACGCGCCTTCCTCGGCCCCTGGGCGCTCGCCCTCACCAGCCTCTCCAACGTCCTGGAGAGCTACGGCGGCGGACCCGGCCGGGTCGCGATTCACGGCCGCGCCGGGGCGAGCTTCGCCGACCCGATCGGCAGCGCCCGCTCCCATGGCTGCATCCGCATCGACAACCGGCCAGTCACCTGGATGGCCACGCACATCCCCGCCGGCACGCCGGTGGAAGTGACGAACACCTGAGGCCGCCGAATCGCGCGACGCGATCCGGAGCACGTGCGATCCGCTGCGGGACGTGAACCGCGCGCCCTCGCGATCGAGCCGATGACCTGTCCGCCGAACGCCCTGAAGACCGGCGAGGGCCTGGCGCGCCTCGAGCCGGGAAGCTCGTTCACGCGTCGCTGGGGCATCACGCCGCGACGGCCCCGCCCGCGGGGCGGGGCCGTGATGTCACGTGTTCGCGGCCGTGCGGGCACGCCGGCCACGGCTTGTTCCGTGTAGCCGGCGTGCTCGTGGTGGTGCTGCGGGACTGATGCGGCGCGGAGCCGGCCCGGGCAGGTTCGGGCCGGCGCCCGCGTTTGTCAGCCGGTGACGCCGCCGCCGTGCCGTTGGGCCGCGAGGACTCTGATCGAGGCCGTTCCGGTCGCGGCCTTGCTGCGCGCGCCGCGCGCGTTGGGGGCGGTCGCCGTCGCGACGTTGACCTTGCGGCCGCCGACGCCTCTCAGGACGCGCACGCGGACGGTGATCGCCTTGTGCGCCTTCGCGCGGAGCGACGTGATCGTCCAGCAGTACTCGCCGTGCGACAGCTTCGCCTTCGGCGAGGCCGAGTCGAAGACCAACCCCGAGGGCAGGTTGTCGGAGACCTTCACGGATCTCAGCGCGAAGCTGCTCGCGTTCGTCACGGTGACTCGGTAGGACAACGTACCGCCGGCGTGGACCGTCTTGGCGCTCGCGACCTTCGTGATCTTCAGCAGGCCGCGCACCATGACGGTCGTGCCGTCGAGGTTGTTTCTGATGTTCGGGTCGGGCACGTCGCTTGTGACGCTCGCGCTGTTCTTCAGCGTCCCCGCTCGCAGCGGCTGGCCGACGACCTTGATCGTCACCGTCTGGCCGTTCTGCAGCGTGCCGAGGTCGCATCTGATCGGCGCGGTCGTCGTGCAGCTGCCTTGGCTCGACTTCACCGAGCCCACCTTCATCGGCAGGCTCGGCGTGTCGATGACCTGCGTGCCGGGCGCGGCAGCCGGCCCGTGGTTGGTCACCTTCAGCGTGTAGGTGATCGTGCCGGCGCCGAGCACCGTTCTCTTGTTCGCCGTCTTGACGATGCCGACGTCGGCCGGCTGCGGCGGTGGCGCCGGGTCTCCCGTGACTCTTCTCGTATCGCTGTTGTCACCCGGGTTGGAGTCATGGGTCGTGCTGTCGACCGTCGCGCTGTTGGACAGGTCGCCAGCCTGGTCGGCGCGCGCGGAGACGAGCACCTGCGCCGTCCCACCCGCTGCGACCGTGCCGATTCTGCATGACGCTCTGTTCGCGTCAAGCGAGCACGTGCCCTGGCTCGCGCTCGCGCCGAGCGTCGTCAGGCCGGCCGCCGGCGTGTCGGTGACCGTCACGTTCTGCGCGTCGCTGGGCCCGTCGTTTCTGACGATCAGCGTGTAGAACAGCTGGCCGCCGACAGCGACATGGTCGACCGACGGGACCTTCGTGATCGACAGGTCAGCCTCCGGCCCGGACGGGACGTCGACGGTCGATCTGTTGTCTCTCGGGTCCGGGTCTCTCGTCGAGCTCGTGACGGTCGCGGTGTTCGTGATTCTGTCGGTAACTGAGGTGGCGACTCTCGTCACGACTCTGAACGTCAGCGATCTGCGGACGGCCAGCGAGGCCGCTGTGCACGTCACCGTGCCATCGGAGAGTTTGCACGCTCCGTCGGCCGAGACGAACGACAGCCCTCTCGGCAACGGGTCGCTGACCGTGATCGCTCTCGCGAGCGACGGCCCGCTGTTCGTCACCGTCAACGTGTACGTGAGCTCGCGGCCCGGCACCGGTCTGTCGGCGCTAGCTCTCTTCACGATCGACAGGTCCGCCTGCGGGTCGACCGGCTCTCTCGAGGTCGACGTGTTGTTGCCGGGGTCGGGGTCCGTCGTGTCGCTTCTCACGTTCGCGGTGTTGTCCAGCTCGCCGGCGGGCAGGTCGGCCGCGACGCTCGCCGTCACGGTGTACGTCCGCGACTGGCCCGCCGGAAGGTCCCCGATGGCACACGTCACGTTCTGAGCGCTTCCCGTGCAGCCCGACGAGGCCGATTTGAACGTCAGCCCGGCTGGCAGCGGATCCGTCAGACTCGCGTTCACCGCCGTGTCAGGACCGTCGTTTCTCACGACCAGGTCGTAGCTGACGTCCGTGCCCGGGACCGCCGCTGGAGAGGTCGCCGTCTTCACGACGGAAAGGTCCGCGGCGCGGAAGCGCACGGTCGTGTCGGTGGGCGGGTTCAGGCCGGTGGTGGTCACGTTGCCCGGGCCGTTGGTGTACGTCCCTGCCGTCGAGGAGGTGACGTCGACGCTCACCGTGCACGAAGCCTGCCCGGCATCAAGGTCGCCGCTCACCGTGATCGCGCTCGCGCCCGCGCCCGCGGTCACGTTGCCGTTGGTGCACGTCGTTCTCGCGTTGCTCGGCCCCGCGATCACAAGGCCAGCCGGCAGGCTGTCGGTGAACGACCAGCCGTCCTTCGCCGCGAGCTCGCTCGTGTTCGTCACCGTGAACGTCAACGTCGACGTCTGACCGGCGTTCAGGTCCGCGGGGCTGAACGACTTGTCCAGCGAGGGCGTCACGTCAAGCACGCGGATGTTGTCGATCGCGCCGTCGTCGCCGTTCGCAGACGTTGACTCGTTGCGCAGCACAATGCCGAACGACGAGCCCGACAGCAGCTGGGAGCTGTCGGCGGGGTAGCGGCCGTACGAGACTCCCTGGCCGGCCGGGAAGATCAGGGGAAACGCGACGGTACCCTGCGAGCGCGGGTCGGTGCACGGGTCGATCGCCGAGGTCGAGACCGGGACCTCCTGCCCGGAAACGGTTCTGAGGAAGAAGCGCATCAGCGGGTGCTCGAGCTCGCACGCGGTTGCCGCCGCGTCTACCGAGAAGGTCACGAATCGGCCGCTTGCTGCAGGAAGGTTGAGCTGGCTGGAGCTGAACTCGACCATCCCGGGCGTAAGGGGGTACGTGCCAGGCGCCCCATCGCCCCCCGTGGTGTTGGTCGAGATCGCGCGGTTGGCCGCTGGGTTCTGGGGTGTGTTCAGCAGCCCAAGGGCGTACGCCTTCGACTGGATGCTTCCCCATTCGGTCGTCGCGTCGCCGCACGCCCCAACAGGCTGCGTGTCTCCAAAGCTCATGATGAAGCCGTTGCAGTGGCTTGCAGTGAGCCAGTAGAGGTCGGCGCCGTAGGTTGCACCCGACGACGACGGGTAAGTCTCGAGCTCGGTCACGCCAGCGCCGTTCTCGAAGTCCTCCGCGTAGATCGTTCTGGGCGTCGCTGGCACGCCGGCAGCCGCCGAGGCGACTGACGCCGCCGCCGACGTAAGCACCAACGCAATCAGCGCCGCGATGCAAGCGGCTGGACGGAGACTGAACAGCCCGAGCCTCCGCTGAGCCAATCGGTCAATGGATCTTCGTGCTTCACGCATGGCAATGCCTCTCTTACGGCGTGCCGACGCCGTGAGAGGTCGGCAACCGACCCGCTTGCACCGCGTCGTCGCCGCGCGCCTCCGGCGCGGACTGAGTTGATGGGAACTTCACTGTCCCGGCGAACCCCGTGCGCGGATCCACGCCGCTTCGCCGGGCCTTGAGCGCGGATGAGCGATCCGACGACCGCCCCATGATGCGTCTACCGCGCTGTGCTGCGCCTTACTGTGACCTCCATGTCCAGCGACACCCCCGCCGATTCGCTGCGAGCCGACAGACCTTGGGCACAACCGATCGCGCCCCCGACGCAGCATTTCCGGCGATTACTCAAGCACTCGATCGGCCTCGCATCAAGGTGTGAAACGTTCACCTCGTGAAGCGATAGAAGTTTTGTGCAATATAACCCCGTACAGGCAATCAAACCTTTGCACCTAATTACGGAGAGCGCCGCTGCGCCAATAATGTCACCCAGGGTGATGCCGGGGCCGGGCACCAAAACTCGGGAGGGGAGAGCCCGCGTCGGCTACGACGTCTCTGTAAACGGACATTCATTCATTGAGCATCTCTGCTAGATCACTGAACAACGCGGGCCACGAGCAGCGCGAGACGGAGGATACGACCGTGCCGACGGTTGCTGGACCCAGTCGCCGCCGCGAGACTGTTCCGCGACCGAGGCTGCGACGGGAGCTCGACGCGGCGCGCGACTGCCCCCTCACGCTCGTGAGCGCTCCGGCTGGATACGGCAAGACGACTGCACTGGTGGACTGGTGCGGGACGCTCGACGCGGAGCGTGCCTGGGTCTCGCTTGTCGAGCAGGACAACGACCCAAAGCGGTTTTGCGCGCGACTGCTCTCGGCGCTTGACGAGCTCTGGCCGGCTGGTGTGTGGCCTGCGCAGCAGGCGCTGCTCGGCGGCTCCGATCTTGTCGAGACCGTCATCCCTTTGATCGTCGATGCGATCTCTCGGGAAGTCGGCGGGCGCGAGCTCGTCGTCGTGCTCGACGACTACGAGGTCGTCACGGATAAAGCCTGCCATACGGTCGTGGCCGCGCTGATCGACGCGTTGCCCGCCGGGGCGCGGCTCGTGATCGCGAGCCGAACGCATCCGCACTTGCGCCTCGGGGCCCGCCGGGCCGCGGGGACGGTCGCGGAGATCGGGACTGCCGAGCTTGCGTTCGCCGAAGCGGAGGCCGAGCGGCTGCTCAACGGGTCGCTGCGGCTTCGGCTCGACTCCGCGCTCGTTGCCGAGATTCACGACCGCGTCGAGGGGTGGCCAGCTGGCCTCTCGCTGATCGCGTCGATGCTGCGCAGCGAGCCTGACCCGGACGAGGTCATCGCGGCACTGCCGCGCTCGCATGACCAAATCGCCGAGTACCTGATCGAGGAAGTCCTTGACGCCCTCCAACCTCGCATGCGCGACTTCCTCGGGCGGACCGCGGTCTTGGGCTGCGTGAACGCGCCGCTTTGCGAAGCGGCGCTGGAAGACCCCGACGCGGGCGACCTGCTCGCGGAGGCCCGGCGCACCAACCTCTTCGTGTTGAGCGACGGGCACGGCGAGGAGGCGTGGGTCCGCTACCACGGCCTCTTCGCAAGCCTGCTCGAGCGCGACCTCTGCCGGCGCAGCCCCGACGCCGCGCCGGCGCTGCACCGGCGGGCCGCGCTGTGGTTCCAAGCCGCGGAGATGCCCGAAGAGGCGATCGACCACGCCATCAAGGCCAGTGACGGCCGGCTTGCGGCAAGGATCCTGCACGACGACGCGTGGTGGCCGCTCCTCGTCGAGCGCCGCTACGCGACGCTGCACAGGATCATCGCGTCGATCCCGCCCGACCGGGGCGAGCTCGCGCCATTCTGCGAAGCCCTCGACGCGCTCTGCATGTCGCTGGAAGGGGAGGACATGCGGCTGATCACAGAGCGGCTCGACGCGCTCGAACGCCACCGCGGCGCCTCCGACGTCGCGCCGCTGCTTGACGGGACCCGCGCGAGCCCCTTCTTCGGGGACATCCCACGTGCGCTCGCCGCCGGATGGCGGCTCTGGCATGAGCTGCCGCTGCAGTCACGGCCCAGACTGGCGGGCAACCTCGCAAGCGTGCTCTGGTTCGCAGGCGAGCCTGCGGCCATCTACGACGTGCTCGCCCCGTACCTGGGCAGCACCGACCGACCTACGCTGCGCAGCCGCGAGCTCGCCACTCTCGCGCTGTGCGCCGCAGACGACGACGACTCGGCGACCGCCGAGCGCAACGGACGCGAAGCGGTCGCGATCATCGCAGCCAACGGCAGCGAAACCGCGCCTGAGGCCCACTACGCATATGTCGCCCTCGCCGAGGCGTTGCGCCGAGGCCGCAAGCTCGACGAAGCGTACGAACAGATCGCCAACGCCCTCCACATCACCGAGAAGCTCCCCCACTCGCTGTTCCACGCCTTCGCGCTCGTCGTCAGCGCTCAAATCGACCTCGCGTCCCATAACCGCCGCGCCGCCCGCCGCCACGCCGCCGTCGCTCGTCGCATCATCGACCAATTCCCAGACACCGGGGTCCTGGAGCGACGGCTCGCCGGCGTCGAGACGGCGCTGGCAAAGCCCACGATTCGAACGCTCAGCGACAGCGAGCTGACCACAGCCGAACGACGCGTCCTCACACTGCTTGCGACCGACCTGACTCGCGCCCAGGCCGCACAACGGCTCGGGGTGTCCACCGAAACGGTCAAGAGTCACACCCGCCACATATATCGACGCCTCGGCGCGCGCACACGAGCGGAGGCAATAGAGCTCGCGCGCGAGCACGGACTGCTCTGAACGTCTCGAAGCGAACGTGACCTGCTTCAAGGTGTGGGGCGACTCCCCTACATCCGCCTGTATGGCGCACGTAGGGGAGTCATCCTGCAGTCAACTATGGCGCGTCCCCACGTCGCCCGGGGCTAGGGCTCGAGGACGTATTTGACCCCGCCGGATCTCCCATTCGCGACTCGGTCCGCGATCGTGATGGCGTCGTTGATCGGCGTCGTCTTGACGTCGATGCTCAGCTCGCCGGAGGCGGTGAGTGCGGCGAGCTCGCCGAGTGCGCGCCCGTCGGGCTGTACGTAAAGGTCGGAGGTCGTGATTCCGCGAACCGGGTCGGGAGCATCCGATGTGATGGAGATCAGGCGGCCACCGTCAACGAGCAGTCTGATCGCGTCCTCCGAGGTGCCTTGGGCGGCGATGAGGACAGCATCGAATCGCCGATCGGTCTTCTGCGCCCAGCCCTCGACGTGGGTGTCGATGACCTCGCTGGCTCCGAGGGCTCGGACCCTGTCTGCGTGGGCCGGCCCCGTACCGGCCACGACGTCAGCCCCGCGGAGGCGAGCGAGCTGCACGGCGAGCGACGCGGTGGGGCCGGAGGCACCGACGACGAGCAGACGCGTCGTGGCGTCGACCTGGAGCTCGTCGAGGGACTGCTGGGCGGTGAGCGCAGCAACCGGCAGTGCGGCGGCGGTCGCCGGCGCCAGGTTCTCGGGCAGTCGTGCGACGTTGGCAGAACGAACCAGGACGCGCTCTGCCCAGGTGCCGCTGGCGCCGGGGAGCGGTGCCTCGTGGACCAGCACGAGGTCTCCCGCGCGGAACTCCGTCTCGCCTGGGCCGGTCGCAGCGACGCGGCCGGCTGCTTCCACGCCCAGCGCCGCTGGGGGAACGAGGCCGACATCCCATCCGCCCGTGTGAAGCAGGGCATCCCACGGCCCGATCCCTGCAGCGAGCACCTCCAGGACGAGCTCGCCCGCACGCGGTTCGCGGGGGTCAGGAAGATCGAGGATCTCGAGGGCGCCTCCTGCGTCCCGAACACCAAGTGCGATCATGATTTTCTCCTTCTCTGTGTCAGTTTATGTGTGCCAGGTCGTGTTTTGGGCTTCAGGCGCCCGGGTTCACTGGCCGCGCCGATTTCGGAGTCGACCACGAGCCGGTGGGAGTCGGCGACGGGCTCATTCACCAGGCTCTCATCGAGGCCGGGTCCACCTGCTGCCGTGATCCCGTGCCCCTTGTCTATGTGGTAGCCGACCGTGATCTCCGCGTGCTGCTCGCGCAGCGCCACAGCCTCTTGCGGATCGGCCTTGACGACTACAACAGGGTACCCGGGCACGGCGCCGGCCAGGACGGCGCGGGCCGGTGAGCAGCGAGACGGAAGTCGCAAACGTTGTGGCTCGACGACGTCGTGCGGCTCGCCGCGCTGACGCGGCTCGATTCCTGCGCCCCCAGGGGTACCGAGCCGTCCGGTGGCCGACCCGCGGATGGTCGACCAGCCTGCCGCTCCGCCCTGCGAGCCGACGAACGCTCGGCGAAGGTTGGCGGTAGACCGGCTTGAGCGCGCTGGCGCGTTGCCGACAATCCGCTGAGCGGATATTGAGCGGATCGGAATGGGAGACGTGGTGAGCTTGAAGACAGGAGCACGCTGGACGGTGGTCGTGGCCGTCGTGGCGTCGGCAGTAGCGCTTCCGACGGATGCGGGCGCAGCGAAGGCCAAGCACAAGCATGCGGCCAAGCCGGTGGTGACGGTGAGAGGCGTGAGCGCTTCGTCGAGCAGAGCGGTTACGGGCGCGCGCGTGACGCTCAGGGCGAAGGTGCGCAACGGCGGCAGAAGAACAGCGCGCGTGAAGGTCGTCTTCTACGCCTCGGCCAACGCGCGGCGCGACAAGCACGACGTCACGCTCGGCAGCGCCCGCACCGCGAAGCTGAAGCACGGCAAGAGCGGCCGGGCGAAGCTGCGCGCGAGCCTGCCCAAGGCGGTGAAGCGCGGGTCGTGGACGTTGTTCGCGTGCGTGCCCGAGGGCAAGAGAGCGCTCTGCGCGAAGGCGGCGCACAAGCTCGTCGTCCAGGCGCCGCCTACCCCGCCCGTTCAGCCGGCCTCTCCGCCGCCTGCCCCGCCCGCGCCCCCGACGGCGCAGACCGTGCAGATCGGCACCGACGTCGACTGGGGCTACTCCGAGCATGCCGATGGAACCAATGTCCAGAATGGCGACACGATCACCTCGACGGTCCGGCTCGGCGACGCCGTTGCTGGCCAGGCCGGGTACGACCGCGCCGACCTGCCGGCGCAGCCGTCGGTCACGGGTACTGAGTCGACGATCATCGACGGCGCGACCGACCCGGACAAGGGCGACGACGCGAGCCAGGCGGTCACGCTCCCGTTTGCCTTCCCCTTCGCCGGCGTCACGACCAACCAGATCGGGGTCTCGACAAACGGCTGGATCAGCCCCGCCGGGCCGGCGATCGACTACACCAACGACGAGTGGCGTGACGACTATCGCGGTGGCCCGCAGGCGCTCGGAGCCAACGTCGCCGCGATCGCACCGCTGTGGGTCGACCTCGCCCTCGCTGGCGACGGCGCGATGGCGACGACGGCGGGCCGGATCGTGCTCGTCACGGCACCCGGCGGCGACAGCGTCGCGATCCGCTGGGAAACCTACGAGTACAGAGGAAACGGCAAGCAGGCGTTCGAGGCTGTGCTGTTCAAAGACGGCCGGATCCGCTTCGACTACATGGACCGCTCGCAGATCTCGGATGGCGCGCTGCCCACGGCGACCGGCATCTCGCCGGGCGTCGGCGGCCGCAGCGCGGACATGACGTGGTCGGAGGCGGCCACCGCGCCCGACCACAGCGTCCTCTTCACCCCGCGCGCGCTCGCCGCGGCGAGCGACGTGCCGGAGGGCGCGGTCTCGGTAACGCTGCCGCGCGACAGCTCGTTCGTCAGCGCGGACCCGAGCTGCCACCTCGCCGCATCCCCCACGACGACGACTGCCGGGCGCGTCGACTGCGCCGTCCCGTCGGTCGCGGTCGGCGCGACGGCGACGGCGACGGTCAGCTGGAGAGCGCCCCGGCTCGATCTGTTCGGCTCCCCGGAGCAGACCGCCGCTTGGGACGCGGGCGCACAGGCCACGAGCACGCGCGAGCTTGCCTTCGGCGACTTCCGCGATGGGTCGTCGGTCCAGCTCACCCCCGAGACAGGGAGATCAGGCGCGAACTGGTCCGCCGTCGTCGCGCTCAGCACTCCCGAGGACACCGCGCTGCGTCACCCGCGCCTCGATGGCGTCCTGCCGGCTGGGCTGACGATCGTCGGGACGCTCACTGACGGTCACCTCAATGCGGAGCCCGGGCTGCAGTGCCCGACGCTGCCAGCACCAGGGGCCGGCGGGCCGTACGGCTGCGAGCTGCCCAACGACCTCTCGGCGAACAGCAGAGCCGGGCTGGTCATCGGCCCGGCGGCGCCAGGCACGTACGGCCCGATCTCGTTCACGGTGACGGCCGACAACCTGAGAGTGCCGCTGCAGGCCAGCACGACGCTGGTCGTCGGGCCCTGAGCGCCGCTCGGGGCACGACGCCGGTCGTCGGGCCCTGAGCGCCGCTCGGCGGCCCGTAGCTACGGCTGCGAGGCCGGTTTGCGGCCGTCGATGGAGGTTCCGCACGCAAAAGGCGCTCGCAAACGTGATCGCGCGTTGGCGCGCCGGCGGTTGTCCCATAGCGTGGGCGCCAATGACTGATCCTGCTGCATCCTCCTCGATCGACGAGGTCGCGGAGGGACAGCATGAGCTGCACCCGAGCAACCCCCGCCTGCGCGACCTCGACCGGAAGGTCGCGATGGTCTCGTTCAACGTCACGGGCGGCCCGAGAAGCACCTGGAAGCCGCTGCTGTTCAACAACCTCTCGAAGTCGGAGAACGCCAGCACGCGTCTCATCGACGCGGTCGTCTCCAGCGGGGCGATGCCGGCAGAGCTGGGCTCGTGGAGAGGCAACATCGACGGCGCGTTCTACGACCACGACCCCTCGATCGCGGCGATCGCCCTCGCCGTCAACGAAGGGATCGACCTCGCCGACATCGCGCTTGTCTGCTTCGGCACCGGCCTGATGAGCAACTGGATCTCGAGCGACACGTCCGACTGGGGCGCCCAGCAGTGGGAGAACGGCGTCGGCAACCGGAGAAACGGCACCCCGTCGCCTCTCATCAACGGCAGAGACGACCCTGTCCTCAGCGCGATGCTGAGCGGCCCCACGACGAACCTCACCCCGAGCCTCGCGGGCCTGATGCTCGGCAACGCTACGCCTACCTCAACCCGACCCTCGACCGCTACATCCCCGAGGACGACACCAGCCGGGACGACCTCGCCTACCTCGAGGCCCAAGCCTCGAAGGTCTCGATCGCGCACGCGTCGCAGGTCGTCAGACGCTACTGGCCGCGCTGAGGGAGCAGCCAGTCGAGCTGGCCGGGGGCGCCGGGCTCGGACCGCGTGTAACGAGCGCGGCGACGCGAGCGGGAGCTACCTTGCGCGGGGCTCGTCGACCCCGAGGGCGGTGCCGACCGCGAGCGCGGCGAGGACGACCGTTGCACATCCAGCGAGCAGCAGCCGCTCGGCGTCCACGGGCGCGACCGCGACCGCGAGCAGGAGCGCCGCGAGCGCGACGACGGCCGCGATCGGCGGCGTGAGGCGGCTCTGCCCCACCCACCGCTTGAACAGCGCGAGGCCGGTGAGGTACAGCGCCGGCCCGCCGAGGATCACCGCGGTCGCGCCGACGTCGGCCGACTCGGTCGGAGCCTCGATCGCCTCGTGGATCCCGACCGCCACGACGATCACCCCGGCGACCATCACCGCGTGCGCGTAGTTGTACGCCGCGCGTCCGATGCGGCTGGCGGTCTCGGCGGCGATCGCCTGCGCCCCACGCTCAGCTGTGTGCAGGAAGTACGTCGCCCACAACGACAGCGCGGCGACGAAGCCGACGAGGAACGCGGCGTCGACGGCAGGGCTCCCGTTCTTCATCGAGAACGTCAGGCCGACCCGCAGCACCGATTCGCCGAGCGCGATCATGAGCACGAGTTGGGAGCGCTCAGCCAGGTGCGATCCGGCCAGCGACCAGGCTTCGATCGGCGTCCTGCCCGCGCGCGGCAGCCGGTAGCCGTGCACCGGGGCGGCTACGTCGAGCACGACCGCCACCCCCCAGGCGAGCAGTCGCGCGTGGCCGTCCAGCGCCGTCGCGCCGACGATCCACGCCACGCCGGCGATCGCCGACCACGACAGCAGCTGAGCGAAGTTGCGGCGCATCTGGTCCCCGCGGGGGAACGCGCCGACCATGAACGCGCTGCGCACCAGCTGCAGCGCGACGTATGAGGCCGCGAACTGCAACCCGCGATCCTCGAACGCGCGGGGGATCGCCGCCGCCATGACGAGGCTGAGGACGATGAGCACGACCATCAGCAGCGCCCCCGAACCGCGCGCGGGGTCGAGCCAGTTCGTGGCCCACGCGGTGTAGCTCCACGCCTGCCACACCGCCAGGAAGAGGATCAGCGCCTCGAGGGCGCCCCGCAGCGTCAGCTCGTCGAACAGGAAGTCCGACAGCTGGGTGAACGCGAACACGTAGACGAGGTCGAAGAACAGCTCGATGTTCGTGACCCGCAGCGCGCCGTCGTCGGCGCGATCTCGCAGGAAGGGCGGAGCCATCGCGACCTCCGCCTAGACGTCGACGACGACCCGTCCGGCGGCGCCTGTCCGCTCGGTCGCGTCCTGCGCGTCGGCGATCCGCTCCAGCGGGTAGCGAGCCGCGATCGGGTAGCGCAGGTCGCCGGCTGCCAGCGCGGCGGTGAGATCACGCGCGGCGTCCTCGTTTGCCTGCTCGGGGAAGTCGTCGTTGCTCAGGAACTGCACGGTGATGTTCTTGAACGCGAGCAGCCAGTACGGCACCCCCGCGAGCGGGTTGCTCGTCGCGTACGTCGCGATCGCGCCGCCGGGCTTGAGCACCCCGACGTCGAGTAAGGCGTTGCCGGCGAAGTCGATCTCGGCGATGCGGTCGACGCCGTCTGGGGCGATCGCGTCGATCTCCTGCCCGGCGCTCGGGCCGAGCACAACGACGTGGTGGGCGCCGGCATCGAGGACGTCGCCGACCTGGCTCGCGTGTCGCACCGTCGCGATGACGGTCGCGCCGCCGCGCCGCGCGACCGCGAGTGCGGCGCGGCCGACGCCGCCGAGCGGCCCGGTGACGATGATCGTTTTGCCGTCGACGTGCCCGCTCGCGAACACCGCACGGTGGGCGGTGATGCCCGGGATGCCGACGACCGCACCCTGCTCCCAGTCCACCGGCGCCGGCAGCGTCACCGCGTGCTCGGAAGGCACGACGGTGTACTCGGCAGCCGTCCCGAACGGCCGATAGGACTGGGCCAGGTACACCCAGACGCGCTCGCCGACCCGCGCCGCGTCGACGCCCGAGCCAACCGCGTCGATCACGCCCGCGCCATCGCCGTGCGGGATCACCCGCGGGAACGGCATCGGGGCGCCCGGATAACCACGACGTTTGCCGACGTCGCCGAGGTGAACCCCCGAGACCACGATGCGTACGCGAACCTCGCCATGCCCAGGCTCGGGCGTCGGCACCTCGCCGACTCGTAAGACCTCGCCGGCGGGCCCTTGCTTCTCGTAATAGGCGGCGCGCATCAGCCGCTCCCTTCGTATCGTCATTTCGATGGCTGCGCTGTGGATAGTCACCTAACGTGACTGTCAAAAATAATTACTACCACCATGCGATACGAAAACTCACCAATTGGCGCAGAAACAGGTGCGCTCGTCGTCGCTACGCCGGCGCGGGCGCGCTTTATCTCCCTGCGTTGCTGCCCCTGAGGGTCCTTCCAGCCAGGCGCTTGCTGCGCTAGAGCTGGTGGTTGGCGTGCAGGAGGCGTTGCGGGTCCCACTGCTCGCGCAGCCGTCGCAGCCGCGCTGTCCGCTCTGCCCCGAAGAACTGCTCGGGCTCCGACGACAGCTCGGCGAAGTTGAGATAGCGGCCAGACTCGTACTCCTTCATCGCCCCGTAGACCCTGTTGATTCGCGCGAGGACCGCATCGGCTTTCGCCGGATCGGCGATCGTGCCGGCGAGGTACGCGGTGTACGTCCCGTCCAGCTTGTCGACAGCGCCATGCCCCTCGTGCGAGCGTCCGAGCGCGCCGCCGAGCAGCCGCATCTCCGCCACCTGCAGCTCCGTGCCCGAGCCGGGGCCGGCGTTCTCGACGAGGCGGTCGAAGCCCTCAGGCGGGATGTTGCCGAAAAGGCGCCCATCGCCGAGCAAGGGCATCGGTTGCTCGGGGTCCATCGCGATATGGCTGAGGTCGCCGGGCTCGAGCCGCTGGAAGATGTCGATCTCTGGGCCCAGCGCCCGCAGCGGCGCGACGATCTCGTCGCAGAAGGCCGCGTCGCCGATGACGCCGGCCTGTACGGCCGCATAGGAGTTGCCGCGCATCGGCTCGGGGATCGTCGGCAGCGGCGGGAACCGAACCAGCTTCATCGTCGTCGAGACCTCGTCGGGCAGGGCCGGGCCCCACTCGCGCCAGGCGTGCACGACCTCGCTCGCACGCTCGAAACCGAAGAACAGCGAGCCGCCGTACATCTCCGGCAGCGGAAAGAGCTCGAACTCGATCGCCGTGACGATGCCGAAGTTGGCGGCACCGCCGCGCACCGCCCAGAACAGCTCGGGCTCGGTGTCGTGGTCGGCGCGCAGCTGCCGCCCATCGGCGGTGACGAGCTCGACCGCGGTCACCGCGTTAGCCTGCAGGCCGTGCTTGCGGCCGAGCCAGCCAAGCCCGCCGCCGAGCGAGTAGGGGACAACGCTGACGTCACGGGCGCTGCCCGAGAGCGCTACGAGGCCTTCGGTCGAGAGGACGTCTACGAGCGGTCCCCATCTGACGCCGGCCTGGGCACGGGCGTGGCGGTTAGGGGCATCGACCTCGAAGCTATTCATCTCAGCGGTCTTCAGCAGGATCGAGCCGGACAGGTCGCCGAGCGGCCCGGCATTGTGGCCGCCGACCTGCGGCGCGACGCGCAAGCCGTTGTCAGCGGCGAAGCGCACGGCCGCGGCGACGTCCCTCGCGTCCCGTGGAAACGCAATGAGGGCCGGGCGCAGGTCAAGGGCCAAGTTGAACACGCGACGGGCGACGTCCCATTCCCCGTCGCCCGGCGCGATCATCGATCCCTCAAATGTGTTGCGCAGCGCGCGTACGAGGCTTGTGCTGTCAATGCTCATTTTGTGCTCCAGGCTTTTGCGTGTACGACGCCTACCGTGCCGGCCGATGTAGCGGGCGACCTCGCCGCCGCCGGTCGAATGCGGCCGAGACACGATCCATCGGCTTGTCAATCAAGCCCCGCTGGATTTCGGTAGGCATCATGGTTGAGAGGCAACGCTCTTGCGCTTCGAACTCGTCGATCAATTGCCTGAACAGCGCGTCTGGGTCGGTGACGGTGTCAAACGACTCGCCAATACTCCGTAGCGATGGCTGGTGCATCCAGCATCCATCCCGGCGGCCGCCGGGTCTATGGAGCGGTCCCAACGCGCGAGCGCCGGCCTGCCCAATTCCAGCCGTCGGGATTTCCCTACGCGATTGGGCGCCAGCTCGCGGGTTACCCTGGAATCTATGGACCCGCGAGTGCGTGTCGTCGTCGGTGAAGACGAGCCGCTCGTCCGCGAAGGCATCGTCCGGGTGCTTGAGCGGGCCGGCTTTGAGGTGCTCGCGGCCGTCGCTGAGGCGGACGACGTCGTGCGGAAGGTCGGCGCGCATCGTCCGGACGTCGCGGTAGTGGACATCCGCATGCCGCGCGGCATGAACGAGAACGGGCTGCGGGCGGCGCTCGCGATCCGTGCCGCCCATCCCGACGTCGGCGTCCTTGTGCTGTCCCAGTTCCTGGAGGACCGATATGTGCTCGAGCTCGTCGGCGACCGCCCGGAGGGCGTCGGATACCTGCTCAAAGAGAAGGTCTCCGACGTCGGCGTGCTCAGCGATGCTGTCCACCGCATCGCGGCAGGCGGCTCCGCGCTCGACGCCGACGTGATCGCGCTGCTAGTGAGCCGCAGGCGCGCGGCCGGCCCGCTCGACGAGCTCACGCCCCGCGAGCTCGACGTGCTCAAGCTGATGGCACAGGGGCGCTCGAACCGCGGCATCGCTGAAGAGCTCGTCGTCTCGATCGCTGCCGTCGAGCGCCACGTCACCGGGATCTTCACCAAGCTCGGCCTCCACGATTCTGACCTTGGCCAGCACCGGCGCGTGCTCGCGGTGCTCGCCTACCTTCACCAGTGACACGCGCCGGTGCCGCGCCGGCAAGAGGCACGGGCCGGCGGCGCGTCGTCAGCCAGCAGCAGCGCCCAGCGCGATCTCGGCCCGCACCGCGGTGCCCATCCCAGGCGGGGAGTCGAGCACGAGGCGGCCGTCGAGCGCGTCGATCCGATCCGCCATGCTCGCCAGCCCCCTCCCGCTCTTCCCGCCGATCACCGCCCCGCCGACCCCGTCGTCATGAACCTCGATCGACAGCCGTCGGTCGTCGGCCTCGATCGTCACGTCGACGTGCGTCGCGCTGGCGTGCTTGGCGGCGTTCGTCACCGCCTCCGCGGCGAAGTAGTAGGCGTTCGCCTCGATCGCCTCGGGGAGCCGCGGCGCGTCGCCCGAGACCGTGACGGGCACTGCCGCGTTCGTTGCGAGCGCTTCGATCGCCGCCGACAGGCCTCGCGTCGACAGGACAGCGGGGTGGATGCCGGCCGCAAAGGCGCGCAACTCCTCGATCGCCGCCTGCGCCTGCTCGACAGCACTGCCGAGCAGATCACGCGTGCTAAGAGGGTCGGTCGCGAGGTCATCGCGCGCGAGGCGAAGGTCGATCAGCAAGCTGACGAGGCGCTGCTGCGCACCGTCGTGGAGATCGGACGCCACCTGGCGGCGCACTGCGCTTGTCTGCTCGACGATCCTGCGCTGCGCGGCTCGCGACTCGGCAGCGCGAACCTCTGCCAGCTCCCGGGCGCGCAGCGCCTCCTGGGCCGCGAGACGCTCGCTGATGTCGTTGAACGAGAAGATCGCCCCGCGACCCCTCACGCCATCCCCCGCGGGGATTTCGATCGGCGCCGACCACCACTCGATCGGGAACATCGAGCCGTCCCGCCGCACGAACCACTCTTCCTCGCCGTGCATCACCTCGCCGGTCTCGCGCGGACGGAGCATCGGGCACTCCTCCCGCGGGTAATGCGAGCCGTCGATCCGTTTGAAATGGACAGTCTCATGGCTGGGCTTGCCGCGGAGCTCGGCCCCGTCGTGCCCGACCGCCGCGGCCGCCACCGGGTTCGCGTAGATGATCCGCTCAGCCTCGTCGACGACCCATACAGGGTGCGGCACGGCTTCGAGCACCAGGGCCATGAACTCGCCAGGCATCATCGCCACATCGCCATGTGCGGGCGACAGCACATTATCTCGCGAGTGAGTTTACCCCCGCGCGCGTGCGGCCCGGCGACAACTGCGCCTGAACAGCTCATCGCGTCAAGACCACGACGCCGCCCCTCCTACAAAGCGCCCACGCCTTTCGACGGCTGGCTGGCCCGAGGAGAGCACGGCCATCAGCTCCGCGCGGTTGTTGACGCCGACCTTGCCGAAGATCGACCTGACGTGGTCGTGCAACGTGTGTCGACTGATCAACAGGCGTCGCGCGGTGGACTCGTACGTAATCCCCGTTAGCAGCAATGCGGCGACGTCGCTCTCCCTTGCGGTGAGGCCATGCAGGCTCAGCATCATCTGCGCCATTTCGCTGCCCTCAGTCGGCGCGAGGGTGATGGAGGTCAGCCCCTCGCCGGAGCCGTTGCCTATTGGAGCGGCACGAGCCGTGACCCATTCGCCGGTCGTCAGCCGGATCCGCCCACGGCGCAGCCTCTCCTCGTTGGCCGTCCCGCGCGCTCGAAGCGCCAGCGCCTGGAGCGCGACCTCCGAGCCCGCAGGCATCAGCCGCAGCCACCGCTGTCCCGGGACCGTCGTCGAGGTCACCTCCAGCGCCTGGTCGAGCAGGACCACGCCAGGCGACGCGGCGGACGAGGCACGCTCGCCCGTCCGTTTCGACAGTGACCGTTGGAGGCCGCGCGCGACCACTCCGGCGATGTCGCGGACGAACGCGATCTCGGCATCCTCGAACAGTGCGCCACTGGCACGTCCCAGGCACGCGCCGCCCCACGCCGAACCGTCATGACGGAAGATGACGCGCAGCTCGTCGCCGAGTCCCGCCGGTCCCAAGATCTGCGTCCGCCGCTCGCTCTCAAGCCCGCGCGCCCCGAGCGAGCTTATTGACACGGCAGGTCTGCGGAACGTCGCCAGCTCGTCGAACTTGAGCACGTCCGGCGAGACAATCTCGTTGTGCAGCAGGTCCTTCACCAACACGGGGTAATCGCCGAGCACCTCCCGGCGCGTGGGCAGGACCGATTCGGGGTCGAACAACAGCAACCCGATGATGTCGTACGGCACAACGCTGCCGAGGCGCAACGCGACCTCGTGCAGCAGCTCCATGACATCGAGGCCACTGCGCGCGACCCTGGCGATCGCCTCGCGTTCGACAGTGGCACGAGTCGCACTGACCATGTTTACGAATGTACGTCGTACTCTCGCGTCCCCATATCCCTAACCGTGGGGAGCTGGTAGTAACAGGAATACACAATTTTGCCAACGACGAAGGAGGACGCCATGGCGATCATCGAGCTCACACGATTCCGGGTCGCCGCCGACCGACGCGAGGCGCTGCTGGCGTCGCGGCCGGACATGCTGCGCGACTTCGGCGAGGATCGCGAGGGGTTCATCGACGCCCGCCTTGTCGAGCTACCCGAAGGCGAGTGGCTCGACATCGTGCGTTGGCGCTCGGCCGATGACTTTGCCGTATCGCGCGAGAAGGGCGCCAACAGACCCGGCATTCAAGCGTTCTTCGGAGCGATCTCCGAGCTCGTCAGCTCGGAGCAGGGCGTCGAGGCGGAGGTCGCTGCGTAGCTCGAACAGCTACGAGGCGCCCCCTGCGCCACCAGGCCTTAGCACGCACAGCGAAGTCCTACGCCGGCCCGGTAGCCACCGAGCCGTAGGGAGGGACGCAGTCATGCGACGCGTCCGGCTATGCGGCCGCGTCGTCGACGACGACGACGACCCGCCCGGCGACGCCCGTCCGCTGCGCCGCGTCGTGCGCCTCGGCGATCCGCTCCAGGGGGTAGCGCGCCGCTATCGGGAAGCGCAGGTCGCCGGCCGCGAGCGCGGCGGTCAGGTCGCGCGCGGCGTCCGCGTCGGCCTCGGCGTCGGCGCGCTCGGGGAGGTCGTCGTTGCTGACGATCCGGACCGCGATCTGCTTCGACGGGAACGGCGAGCCCAGCAGCGACCCGGTCGCGACGTCCCGCCCGTAGAGCGCGAGCGTGCCAGCGGCCTTCAGCAACTCCACGTCGGGCCCGGCGTAGCTCGCGAGGTCGACCTCGGCGATGCGGTCAACGTCGGGCCCGGCGTAGATCGCGAGCCCGACCCCGGCGATGCGGTCAAAGCGCTCCGCTGCGAGCGGCTGCGACGGCTCCCCGCCGATCACGACGACGTGATCGGCGCCCGCGTCGAGCGCCGCGTCGGCCTCGCTCACGTGTCGGGCGGCGGCGACGACGCCCGCGCCGCGCCGTCGTGCGACCGCGACGGCTGTGCGCGTGGCGCAGCCCAGCGGCGCGGCGACGACGATCGTCTTCCCCTCCACCGAGCCGTTCGCGAGGAGCGCACGGTGGCCGGTGATGCCCGGGCTGCCGACCACTGCCCCCTGCTCCCAGGAGACCTCATCCGGCAGCGCGACCGCGTGCGCGCTCGGCACGACGGAGTACTCGGCCGCCGTGCCGAACGGGTGCTGCGACTGCGCCAGCATCACCCAGACGCGCTCGCCGAGGCGCGCCGGATCCACGCCGGGACCGACGGCGTCGATCGTGCCGGCGCCGTCGTTGTGCGGGATCACGCGCGGATACGCCATCGTGGAGCCGTGGCCGCCGCGGCGCCTGTTGACATCGCCGACGTGCACCCCCGAAGCCACGATGCGCACGCGAACCTCGCCGGGCCCGGGCTTGGGTGTGGGCAGCTGGCCGACCCGCAACACCGCGCGGGCGGGTCCCTGTTGCTGGTAATAGGCGGCGCGCATAAGCCGCTCCTTCCTGCGCGAGCGTCGTCCAAGTTAGTCACCAACCGTGACTGTCAGCAGAGACTACTATCGAGCCGAACAGCGCAACCGTTGTTGGCGCCGCGGCGCAGCGGGTCGCGGGATTTCGCTCAGGCGTATAGCCGTTTCGAGAGCTACCCGTGACGTTACGGCGTTCTTGTGGCGTGCTCGAGCCCGCGGCGGCCATATCCGTGCCGAAGCCGCGCAGCAGCGGCCGCACGCGCGAGGTGTCCGCAATACGGGGCGCCTGGGGAGCGCATAATCGACAAGGCGACCGTCTGGCCGCCCTCGTTGGCGGGCTTGCGCTGTCGGCCTGGCAACAGCACGATCGTGAAGAGCGCTCCCAGGGCGCACAGGCCTCCAGCGACGACGAAGGCGCCTTTGAACCCGTGCGTCAGCGCGGCCGGCTGTGCCAACCCCGATTGCAGCGCGCTAGCGGTGCGGCTCGTTGCGACCGAGGAGAGGACCGCCAACCCCAGCGCGCCGCCGACCTGCTGAGTCGTGTTGAGCAACCCGGACGCCAGTCCCGCGTCGTCAGGCGCGACGCCGCTGGTCGCGGCGATCGTGACCGGGACGAACGACAGTCCCAGGCCGGCGCCGAGGACGACCATCGCCGGCACGATATGGCTTCCGTAGTCGCCATGGCCGGAGACGCTGGTGAGAAAGACGAACCCGGCGGTCGAGATGAGAAGGCCCGCGACGAGGACGGGCTTTGGCGAGAAGCGGTTGACAAACCGGGACGCCACGGCCGACGCGCCGATCAGCGTCAAGCTCAGCGGCAGGTACGCGATGCCGGTCTTCAGCGCGCTGAAGCCAAGCACCTGCTGCAGGTAGAGCGTGAGGAAGAAGAACATCCCGAACAGCGCGGCCGCGACGACGAGCAAGGTCCCGTCAGCTGCGGAAAGGCTGCGGTTGGAGAAGATCCTCAGCGGGACGAGCGGGTCCTTGTGGCGGCGCTCGATCACGACGAAGACGGCGATCAGCGCGGCAGCGACGACGAAGCCGGCGATCGTGCGCCCCGACGTCCAGCCCCAGCTGTCGGCCTTGATCAGCGTGAAGACCAGCGCCATCGTCCCGAGCGTGATCGTCAGCGCGCCGCCGACGTCGTAGCCGCCCTTCGCGGGCGCCGTCGCGCGGCTCTCGGGAACGATCCGCGGCGCCAGCGCCAGCACCATGACGCCGATCGGCACGTTGACGAAGAACACCCAGCGCCAGCTGAGCAACTCCACGAGCACGCCGCCGAGCAGCAGGCCGACGGCACCCCCGGCGCCGGCGATCGCGCCCCAGACCGACAGCGCGCGGTTGCGCTCGGACCCTTCGGCGAAGGTCGTCAGGATGATCGAGAGCGCGGCTGGCGACACCATCGCCCCGCCCAGCCCCTGCAGCCCGCGGGCGACGAGCAGCTCGCCCTCAGACTGAGAGAGCCCGCAGACGAGCGACGCGGCAGCGAACAGCGTGATGCCGGCCATGAACAGCCGGCGCCGCCCGAGCCGGTCCGCAAGCCGGCCGCCGAGCAGCAGGAAGCCGCCGAAGATCAGCGTGTACGCGTTCAGGATC
>DASYEC010000075.1:0-22078 GCA_036499225.1 Conexibacter sp. | reverse complement strand
TGATCGCATGAGCGTCGCCAGCGATCTCACGCACCTGTTCCGCGTCCTGAAAGCCCCCGCGGCCGCGAGGGCGCTGCCCAAGCTGGCCGACCGGGCCCGCGCCGAGGACTGGAGCTACGAGCAGTTCATCGCCACGGTCTTGAAGACCGAAGTCGACAGCCGCGACAGCCACGGCGGCCAAGCAAGGATCAAGGCCGCGCGGTTCCCGGCGCGCAAGACGCTGGAGGAGTTTGACTTCGCGTTTCAGCGCTCGGTCAAAAGGACCGCGGCCTTGCACCTCGGCCAGCTCGATTTCCTTGCCGGCAAGGAGAACGTCGTCCTGCTCGGCCCACCCGGCACCGGCAAGACACACCTCTCGATCGCGCTCGGGATCCGCGCCTGCCTGGCCGGCCACCGCGTCGCGTTCCGCACCGCCACCGAATGGGTCGCGCTGCTCGCCGACGCCCAACGCCACGGCCGCCTGGACCACGAACTCGACAAGCTCCAGCGAGTCCCGCTGCTGATCGTCGACGAAGTCGGCTACATCCCGTTCGACCCCCAAGCCGCGAACCTCATGTTCATGCTCGTCAGCCGCCGCTACGAACGCGCCTCGCTGATCGTCACCTCCAACAAGCCCTTCGGCGGCTGGGGCGAGATCTTCGGCGATGACGTCACCGCCGCCGCGATGATCGATCGACTCGTCCACCACGCCGAGATCCTCGCCCTCAAAGGCGACAGCTACCGCCTCAAAGACCGCGACCTCGCCCGCCCACCCGCGACGACTGAACTCTCCGCAGCGAGGAACCGGCACCCGCCGGCCGGCTACGCCGGCTCGCACCCTCACCAGGTGGACCACTTTTCAACCGGCACAACCGGCCCAATTTTCCACCGGCCTTGACACCCGATCCGATGCACGCCTCCGCCCAAGTGGTCCAGAACGCATGGAGTGTCGACTCGAGATGCGCCTCGGGCCGTGTCTGACCCAGCGCGGGAGGCCTTTGCGCTGAGAAGAGGAGTGCTTGCAGGAGAGCGATGGGCGGCATGGACGAGGAGCTTCGCTGGCGGACGCGCGATTATCCCGGCGATCACGAGTCGGCGCTCAAGCCCGACAACTGACGTCGTGATTCACGAGTCCCGTTCGAAGACGTGGCCGCCGACCGACTAGGACCCCGACGGGGGCACGGGTTCGCCAACGACGGCCGTCTGCCCGCGGAGCCGCACGATCCGCCCCTCGGCCTCTCCTGGCGCGGTTACGATCGAGCACTCGAAGACACGGGGTGAGCGTTGCGAGCAGGCCGCCTGGACCGTAGCGCGGGAACCGTAGGGATTGCTCGTGTAATTCTGACGAGCGAAGGCGATCGCGGCAGCTTCTGCCCGGGCCGCGCAGGAGTTGTCTGAATGGCGCTGGCCAACGAGCACGAACGATGCGCCCAGGACTGCTCCGACGAGAAGTGTGGCCGCCTGCCAGCAGCGCCCCGTAACCCGGGTCAGCGGCCCGGCGGACGATCGATGCACCGTGGCTGCTCTAGCCCTTCGATCCCATTAGGCCGGAGTCTGCCGGGAGTTACGAGCAGCTCGTATCTCCGTACGGGTAGTCCTCACGAGTCGCCCTCAGAGATCGCGAAGCCAGCGGACGAGTGCGCAGCGCTCCCACGCGCCGCTGGTCAGCCCAGCCAGCACCACGTCGGCGGTTGCCGAGATGCGCGTCATCGCGCGTTGACTGCGCCAGCTCAACGGTTCCGCTGCGGGCTCAACCCTCAGATCGGACAGGAGACCCCGAACGAAGGCTAACTCTTGACCAACGGTTCCGTGTGGGCGAGATTCGCTGCGCGAGACGCCACACCACGGAGGGGCATCGATGGAGCACGGAATCCGCCGGACGATCATGATCGCTGGTCTAGGTATCGCAGCGGTCTTGAGCGCGGGAATCGCCTTCGGAGCTATTCCTGCGGGAGACGGGACGATTCACGCGTGCCGCGACCACGCCGGACGGCTCCGCGTCATCGACGCCGAGTCACGAAACGGCAGGTGCTCGAAGCACGAGAAGCCGCTGGTCTGGAGCCAGGCAGGGCCAGCGGGCCCCGCGGGTCCGTCTGGAGCGGACGGAGCATTCGGATGGCAAGTCGTGAACACTGCCACGCCGTCGGACGACGAACCGATCAAGACGGCAGTCGCTGAATGCCCCAGCGGACAGCACGTGCTCGGCGGAGGCGTCGTGACCGGCGTGCGCGCAGGAATCCACGTCACGAACAGCTTTCCCCACACAACACCCGCACCGGCGAGCCATACGCCGGGTGGGAGGCCGTGGCGGAAGTCTCGCCCGCCGATGGCCGAACTTGGTCCTTGCGGCATACGCGATCTGCGCGACCAACGACTCCGCGGCCGTTTCCGTGACTGGTTGACACCCCCCGTCGCAGTGCACGAGCTCGCTTGGCAAGAACGCCCCTAGTCGCCCTCGATGGCGTTCGAACGCCGCGCCCAAATCTAGGCGTCGAGCGGAAAGAGGACGCCGGCTCCGAACGAAATTCCGCCGCGGCCTCGAACGGTCTCCCCTTCGACGATCCACCACGACGTGATCGTCGCGGTCGGGACGCGAAGCGCTGGGATCTTCCGGCCCCCGCTCCTAGTTCCCTGGGCTTCGATGGCGGGGAAGATTGCGGCGTCGATCAGGGTGACCTCGTCAGGCTGCAGCCCTGCCTCCATCTCACACGCCGCATCGAGGACCGCTCGGATGTTCTCGATCAACGACCGGTTGCGACCCTCCTCGTTCGGGCGCGGAGGCCACACGCCGATCGACTCGGCGTACGCCTGTTTCGTAACGGCGTGGAACGCCTGGGGCGGCGCGAGCTCGCCGGAGATCAGCATCCCGCCCGAGATCAGGCTGACCAAGAACGGCAATCTTCCTTCCTGCGCTAGTGCAGCGAGTGCGTGTAGGCCAGACGGTGCGGTCGCCGCTGGCGGCCAGGCAGGGACCGGCTTGGACGGACTGGGCGGCGGAACGCTGGCCGTGGAGGCGGAAGGAGGTGGCGGAATGCTCACGCTAAAAGGTATCGGCCAACCGACGTTCGTCCCGCAGGCGCAGAGTCAGCAGCTTCTTAGATCGATGGCAAGGATCGTCCGAACTTCCGCCCGCACCAGTCCCGGGCGCGGACGAGCCGACACGCTGCGTCTAGCGAAGCGCGGCGTCTCACGCCCGCAGAGTGCTCCAAATCGACGATCCCGGCACTTTGCCCGACTGTCTGACGACGGCGAGTTCGCGGCTCCGCACGTGCGCGCTTGCCAGGCTCAAGCTGCGGCGAGGAACGGCCGACACCCATCCGGGTGTCTGGCGATGACTCTCGTGCGGGGGATGCGCAGCTCCCGTTGCACGGCAAGCGACGGGTGACGCCTCGGGGCTTCCAGCGATCGATCTCGTGTGCCGGGCTGCTCGCGCTGATCGGCGCGATCGTCGTCGACGGCGAGCGCGTAGTCGGTAGCGCCGACGCATACCTTGGCGTGCTGTTCACTTGCGTGCTGATCGGCGACCTGCTGCCGGTCGTTCGGCGTGCGAGCCTGGCCGCCGTCGAATCCACGCCGGGCGCGATCTTCGCGTTCGCGATCCTGCTCAGACACGGCCCCGTGACAGCCGCGCTCGCCATGGCGCTCGGCTCGGCGGCCAGCGATCTCCTGCGCCGCAAGCCTGCCGCCATGGTCGTGGCGAACGCCGCGCAATGGACGCTCACCTGGACCGCGGCCGGACTCGCCCTGGTCATCGTCGGGGAACCATCGCACCACTCCGGGCCGATGGGGACCGCGGACGTACCGCCGATCGCCCTGGCCGGACTCGCGGCGTTCGCGGTCAACTACGCGCTGATCAGCAGCTATCTGGCGTTGCGGGACGAGCATGCGATCGGTCCGTTCCTGCGGACCAACGTGGCGCCGGCGGCCGCCGAAGAGATCGCAGCGCTGTGCCTGGGAGCGATGATCGCCATCGCCGGCGCTCATGTGGCGGCGTTGCCGTTGCTGGCGCTCCCGTTCGTGCTCTGCATCGGCGAGCGCCGGAACGCTGACCAAGCTGACCAGGCGCTGGTCGACCCATTGACGCGGTTGCCCAACCGCGTACTTTTCGTCGACCGCGCTCTGCAGGCGATCCGCCGCTCCCAGCGCGAACAGGTTGGCGGGGCGCTTCTGCTTGTCGACCTCGACGGGTTCAAGCAAGTCAATGACACGCTCGGACACAACGCCGGCGACGAATTGCTCCGGCTCGTCGCCGAGCGACTGCAACAGCTGGTGCGGGCAACCGATACGGTCGCCCGCCTTGGCGGCGATGAGTTCGGGGTGCTGCTCGTCGGCGACGACGGCGACGAGTCTCCCGGACATCGCGTGAGCGCAGCGATCGAGCACGCGCTCACCCAGCCGTTCGCCCTGCGCGAGGCTCGATGCACGGTTGGTGCTTCGGTCGGCATTGCGGCCTTCCCGGCCGACGGCGCCGAGCTCGACCTGCTGCTCGAATACGCCGACGCCCAGATGTACGGCGTCAAGCGTCAGCGAGCGCGCTCACGTGAAGCCCCAACGGTTGCCGTCTGAGGTCAGATCACTGAGCGGGCGTACCGGAAGCCGCCGGACTCGGCGGAGTCGGCTTGGTGCATGCCGGCGATTGCAGCGATCGGCGAGGAAGTAGCGGGAGATGCCTCGGACGGTCGAGCTGCGCGCCTAGCGCGGCGTTGGTCGCACGCTCGTCTGCGTCCGTGCCGGTACCCGTGCACCAGCGGCGTTGGAGCGGGTGGCGCCCGGACTGCTCGGCACGGTGCCCGGCCGCGGCGCAATCCGCTGCACCACCTCCGAGTGGTAATCGACAACGGCGGATAGCGGGGTCGGAGGTGGCGCGTGCGTTCGCGCCGCGGCCGGGCTGGGAGCCGGCATGTCCAGCCCCCACCCCACCAACGGCCAGGCCGACAAGCCCACGGCGAAGCAGCTGCAGACGCTGAGGTCGCTCGCGCTCTCTCGCGGCCATACGTTCAGCTACCCGAAGACGAGGGCGCAGGCCTCGGCGGAGATCCGCCGGCTGCCCCAGTCGCGCGGACAGAGCGCCCTCGATCGCGCGATCGAAGCTGACGAACTGCAGCGTGTCAGCGTGCCGCGGGAAGCCACGGCGATTCGGGAGGACGAGGTCCTCGGCCACGGCTCGAGCGCGCGCTGGAGCCATCGCCATCCGAGGGCGGCGTCATGACCGCAGTCGGCACGCAGCGCGAGCTCGGCCGCTACCGGCTTCCCACCGGCGAGGAACGGATCGTCGTCGGCGAGCGCATCAAGGGTCACGTCGCCGTCAGCGACGTCCCCGCCCACGACGAGGGCCGCGTGTTCCTCGTGGAGCGGCACATCGAGAGCAAGGCAGCCCTGGCCGGCCTCGTTGCCGCTTACATCGCCGACTCGCTCGAGCGGGCCGAGCCGGCGATCCTGGTCCCGCGCGAGTCGGCGATGGCGATGAGGACCGCTGAGTCGACTCGCACGCGCGAGCTCGCCGAGTTCTATGGGCGACACCATCGTCGCGTGGCCAACGCTGTCCGCGGCCAGCTCGCGGTCTTGGCGACGCCCACGTCGCCGACGCCTGCGCATTCGCTTGCCTGAAGCTCGTCCCGCGCAGCGACATCCGCCTCGACGCGCGGGGTGTGAACTGGGTCATCACAGTGGCCACGCGGCAGGCGTGGACGCTTGGACGGCTCAGGCGGCGCGAGACACCGGCGGGCGCGTTTCGCACCGAGCGCGATCCGGGTGAGCTGCTCGAGCCCGAAGGTCTCGCAAGCGACCCGCTCGATCGCGTGATTGTCGCCGAAGAGCACACCGCTCGCCTCGAGCGCTTCGGCACACCACTTCCTCGGGAGCGACGCGACCTGCTGCTCCAGGCAGCCGGCTACCGCTACGCGGAGATCGCCGTGCTCACCGGCTCCACGTACACCGCCGTCAACCGCCGGCTGACGGAGGGACGACGCCGACTTGACGCGCTCACGTGAGCGGTTGAAGGGGCGAACATTGCCGCGACAGGACTACATAGGTCGTGGACATCCAGCCCATCACTTACCGCGGCCGGACGGTCGCCGCGTGCACGCGTCGGCGCCTCTTCCTCGCCGACGACATCGCGGACCGGGACGCGAGAGACCCGGTCGTGGGCTTCGTCATCGGGATGTGCCTGTACGCGCATCTGGTGGCCTCGAGGGACGCGCCCGCGCCCCATACCGACGACTGCGCGCGCGTATGCACACGAGTGCCTCATCCCTGACGAGGTCCTCGACCGAGCACAACTCGACGTCGCGAACACTGCCGCGTGGCTGCGAGTGCCCGAGGACGAGCTCCGCCTTGCGTTGTCCGAGCGGAACGCGATCACCCGGGACCGACAGGCTGAGCTAGGGCTTGCTGGCGCCGCCGAGCGTGACGAGGGACGCGGAAGAAATGCTGCGAGGAAAATCGAGATCCGCGTAGCCACGCGGATCTCGGGGAGTAGCCGCTCAGCCGTCGCCGCGTTCATGCGCGTGACGTAGGGTCGCGGCCATGCGCTTGTCCCGGTTGAGTCTGGTTGCTCGCTCGCCGTGTTCAGGGCAGTCGCCGTCGCGTCGCCGGTACGCGCGCTGCCGCCCAGGCCGCCGAGCAAGACCAAGTCCACTCAGGCGCTGGCTTAGTTGGCGATGAAGGCGCCCGGGTCACCGATTGGCTACCCGCGGAGCAAGCTCCACACCTGGGATACCGGAGCGAATCACTGCGACACGCGCGAGACCGTGCTCATGCGCGATGGCTCCAAGGAGACGGTCGACAGGTTGTGCCACGTGACCGGCGGCATGCGGACCAGCTCCTACGACGGTCTGGTCTTCCGCGACGCCAGCAAGCTCGACATCGACCACGTCGTGCCGCTGGAGAACGCTTGAATGTCCGACGCGCGCTCGTGGACGGCGAGCAAGCGCGAACAGTTCGCCAACGACCTCACCGACCCGCAGTTGATCGCGGTCAGCGCCTCGGCCAACCGCTCCGAGGGCGACCGCTGTGGAAGCCGCCTCGTCGGGCGGCGCGGTGTCTGTACGCGCGCTGCTGGATCGACGTCAAGACGGTCTGGAAGCTCACGATCACCAGGCCCGAGCGCGGCGCCCTGAAGCGCAAGCTCGCCACCTGCTGAATCCGGTGTTCGTGCTCAGAGGTGCGGGCTCGGGGTGCTCCGTTTGCCCACGCACGTGTGATAGGTCCGCGTGCCGGTGACGCTGCGTCCGTCTGATGTCCTGGCGGTGATCGACACCACGAAGCGGCCCTTTGGCAGACCCGTGAGATCGATCGGCGCGGTGATCCGCGAGCGTTTGACCGTCTTCACGCGCTTGCCGCGGAGCTTCACGACGGCGCCGGGCGATGAATCGACCCGGTGGCCTGCGCGAATCGCGACCAGACGTCCTACGGGCTGTGCAACCGAGACCGCGCAGTGAAGTACGGCTTGATCAGCTGCTCTCTGGTGCGAGGCCAGTCACGGATGAGCGACTCACAGGGCACGGAAGGCCAGTGCGCCGCGCTGGTGCTCTCGCCCGTGACATCGCGGATACGCTGCAGAAGATCATCGGCGGCGCGGTCGTGGCCGAGCTCGCGAAAGACGCTGAGGTTGAATTCCGCTCCCCGGCCGCTGGAGTACACACCGATACCGCTGGTGTACTTGACGCCGCGTTCGGGGTCCGCCAGCTGGTAGTTGCGGCCCGTCTTGCTGCTCTTGACGATCAGTCCCAGCTCGCTGGCTACCTCGTCCATATGAGCGGTCAACTCGCGGAACTCGCGTGAGGCGGGTTCGCCGCTTCGCGGCATGCGAGACGACGCGCCGGCCGGTGCCTCCGCGATCCAGGTGGGGACGAATGCGGTCCGCGGCACCAGGACGGCTGTTTCGCCGACCGCCCGCGTGTAATAGTCGACCTCAACCGCAAAAAAGGTCATGCGAGGCCCCTCGGCTAGGTAGGTCATGATGCGCCGGGTCCGTTCGTCGAGGTCGCGGCCGACGTAGAGAAACACGAAGTCGCCCGCGTCCAAGGTGCTCTCGATGCCCCGCCGGAAGGCCTCGGGATCGAAGGCTGTGTCAAGGACCGTGCATCGCTCGGCGACAAGGTCGACGAGGCGCACGTCGCTGCAACCACGGCTGGCAGCGCACCGGCACTCGAGCTCGTTATACGGCGTGCGCCAGAGCGAACTGCCGTAGTCGAGAAGCTGCGCGATGACCCTGCGCACATCCGGATTCTCAGTGCCGCGTTTGAACTCCACGATGGCGAGCCGCCCTTGGGGATCGACCGCCAGCAGATCGATCGGCCCGGCACCGAAGTCAACCTGCCGACCCAGCGCGACGAGCGGGCCGAGACCGAGATCCTCGGAGGGCAGCACCTCGGGATGGCCCGTCACGACGTCGTCGAGCAGCTGCTCGCTGTCGAAGCGCGCTTGTCGGGAGACCGTGACCTCGGAGCCGTCCAGGTTGAGAATCCGTCGCGTCATGGCGTGAGTGAGTTCGGCGAACTCGATTCTGCCAATCTCGTCGAATCAACGGCGCAGCGCGATACGTGCGCGTGGCGCTAGACCGCCTCGCCTGCGCGCAACCGCTCCGGCCACAGCACCTCCACATCGAGCTCGCGGCAGAGGCTCAGCCACGTCTCGTCGCTGGGCGGGTACTCGATCATCAGCGCGGCACGCACCTCGCCCGTCTCGCCGAGGGGGTGTCGGTAGCGAAGCAGCTGCCCGAGCCCTAGCCGCAGCTGCCGTTCCTCGTTCTCGCCCGTCAGACTCTTGACCTCCGCGACCCAGCGCACGGCGCCGGCCTCCCAAGCGAGGTCGTACTGCGGCTCGCCGGGACCGGGACGCCGCGGGTCCCACCCCTGCGCCTGCACCCACTCGGCGAGCGCGTTCTGCAGGCGGGCATGGCTGCGCGTCCCTCGCTCGACGATCGTCGGATCGATCGGGAACGGGTCGCGATCGGCCTGCGTCGCGTCCTCGTCGGCGCGCACGTACGGCTGTCCCAATGGCGCAACGGAGCCCGCCCCGGCCCGCCGGATGAACCACCGGCCGTTCCACCGCGACGGGCGCTGCTCGGCGCCTTCGACCGCGCCCGCCCGCAGCAATTCGCGCAGGGGCAGCCCGGGCCGCGCCGCCGAGTCTTTGAGCACCCCCGCCTCATGGAGCCAGCGCGCAGCCTCCACGGCGCCGACCTCATCGCGCGCGCGACGGCGCAGCTCGTTCTGCAACGCGACGCTCACGGCGCCCGGTACGGGCGCAGCCACCCCGAGACGCGTGAGCATGCGCTCGAGCTCGTACTCGTGCAGCTCGGCGGGCATCGGGGTGCGCAGCATCCGGATCGTCCACTCGGGCCCGAGCGCCCTGCCGGGGCGGGTACCGAAGACTTCGTCGGGCTCGAGCCAGCGCTGCGACGGGACGAGGTACAGGTCGGGCGGGTGACCTTGGCGCAAAAGCATCGGGCACGCCCACAGGCCCGGCGCCAGGATGAACCTCTCCGTCGCCCACAACGGGTTCTCGACCCACACGACCCGCGGCCAGATCTCGAGCTCGAGCGCTCCGCGCACCGCGACCAACGCCGTGCCACGCCGCCCGAGCTCGCGGCACTCGAACTCGCGCGCGACCAGCGCCGCGAGCAGAGCGCCGCGAGCCGTCTCCGCACGCCCGCGCTGGCTCAGGGCTTCGTAGTCCCAGTCCACTCCGCTCTTCTACCGCACCGGATCGCCACCCGGTAGTGACGAACTGCAGGCGCGGCGGACCACCGTCGCAGAAGCAGACCACGATGCGGGCCTGCTGAAGTCGCCGCACGCGCGAGAGTCCGGCGCTCGAACCCACCGGACGCTGCGCCACGACGGAGGCGAACTCCTCGGCCGACAGGACCACTGCACATATCTGGTCTTCTGCGTGAGCACGCTCTTCTGCTCATCCCGGCGTTCGAACGCATCGACCATCCGGTCGCACGTCAATCGCGTGGTGGTGGTCAGCCCCGATGACACGGGGATCACGCAGCGCGCGCGAAGACCGATCGACTGGACGCGCGGAGTCTGGCGCGGTTGTTGTGGTCGGGCGAGTTGGAGTCGGTGTGGTGCCCGACGAGCGTTGCCGGGTGTTGCGGCGGCGGCTCGGGCGGCGCGAGCAGCTGGTGCACTCGCGCTCGCGCGCTAACTTGGCTCCTCGAGCGCGTAGGCGATCGCGTCGTTGAAGTTGAGCGCGGCGCCGCCGCGGATGTCGGCGTCCCAGGCGCGGGCCCCTTGGCGTGCACGGGCCGGTTCGAAGAAGCCGGCGAGGAGCCTTGCGTCGACGGGGTCGGGCGGGTCGGCGTAGCGATGCGCGGCCGCGGCGCCGTTGAGCCGCGCCGCGCGAGGGAGGTCATCCTCGGCGGCGGCAACGGCCGCCAGTCCTCGAAGCGGCTCGTGAGCGGCCGAGAGAATCACCATCTCGCGGCAAAGCCTCAGCTCCTCGCAGAAGGCGCCGCGAGCGGCGTCGATGTCACCCGTAAAGAGCGCGGCAAGCCCGGCGTTGCCACGTATCAGCATCAGCATGTATGGATCCTCGAGCATGCGAGTAATCGTTTCCGCACGCGCGAGGTACTCGAGGGCATCGCGATCGCTGGCTTTACAGATCGCTTCGTAAGCAGCCGACGTGAGCAGCCCTGCCAACTGGAATATGTTGCCGACGTCGTGCAGCATTGACGCCGCTCGCTGCACGCGCACGCGAAGTTCGGCGATCGTCGGTGCGGCAAGGGCGTGCTCGTAGTGGGCCAGCGCGATCTCCCAGGGGTCGCCCGCGCGGATCGCCCACTCGATCGCCTGCTCGGCCAGCGCACTCGCCGCCGGCGATCGCCCGGTCCTGACGCTCACATGCGCGAGCGACTGGAACGCGCGCGAGATGAGCTCGGGGTCGCCGACTTCCCCTGCAAGAGCTGCCGCCTCGTCGACGATCGAGGCTCGTTCGTCTTCGCGACCGAGCGGCCACATGAACTGATCCTTGACGAGCAGCGCGCGGGCGCGAAGCGCCTTGTGCGTGTCCGTGCTCGGCTTGTCGAGCGCCTTGTCCATCCATGACACCGCGTGTGCATATCGGTGGCGTAGCAGCCAATAGCGCCCGAGGCCGATAACCAGCGCAAGCGCGACATCGGGGCTCGAGTTGGCGATCGCCCACCGAAGGGCTGCCTCGAGATTGTTGCTGTCTGCGTCGAGCGCCGCGAGATCCCGATCGCGCGTCTGGCCCCCGAGCGCTGGCTCGGTTCCGTGGCGCTGAGCTAGGGCGAGGTAATAGCGGCAGTGGCGTTCGTGGACATCGCCGCGGTCGGCGGTGCAGGCGAGCCGCTCGGCCGCATACAACCGGATCGTCTCGAGCATTGCCAGTCGGGTACGCCCGTGTCCTGCGTGTCGGCCGACGAGCAGGTTCTTGGCGACCAGGCGGTCAAGCGTGTCAATGCTTGCACCGGTGATCGCTTCGGCCGCGTGCACCGTTGCGCCACCGGCGAACACAGCGAACGGCGCGAAGCACGCCTTTTCGTCGTCATTCAGCAGCTCGTGGCTCCAATCGATGGTCGCGCGCAGGGTCCGCTGTCGCGCGGGCGCGTCACGGGCGCCAACGCCTAGCGCCCCGAGCGTCGCGTCCAGCCGTTCGGCGATCTCGTCGGGTGAGAGAAGTCCGCAGCGGGCCGCGGCAAGCTCGATCGCGAGAGGGACTCCGTCGACACGCCGGCAGATCTCGGCGACCGCGGGGGCGTTGTGCTCGTCCACGTAGAAGCCGGAGTCGTGGGCCCGCGCACGCTCGCAGAAGAGTGCGACGGCGTTGACGCCCTCCAGCGCCTCGGGGTGGTCGGGCGTCCCAGCCGCAGGGAGCGCGAGGGGCGCCACGGGATGGCGCTGCTCGGCGTGCACAGCCAGCTGCTCGCGGCTAGTCGCGAGCACGGTGACGGCGGGACACGCCGCCGGCACTCCCGCGATGAACCGCGCCGCACCGAGCAGGTGCTCGCAATTGTCGATCACCAGCAACAGATTCTTATCCGCCAGGAAGCGCTCGACTGCCTCCTCGGGCGACTCGCCCGACAGCGCGATGATGCGCAGTGACTCGACGATCGCGGCGGCGACGTCCTGCGGTCGCTGAACGGCGGCAAGCGACACGAAGCGCGCACCGTCGGCGAAGTCAGGCTCGACCCGGCGCGCGGCCTCGAGCGCAAGCCGGGTCTTGCCGACACCGCCGGGCCCGGTCAGGGTGAGCAGCCGCACGGACCCAGTCCGCAGCCGCTCGCTGACCAGGCTGATCTCGCGTTCGCGACCGATCGTGCGATTCGGGGGCGCCGGCAACGCGCTGCGCCGATCGCCGGCTGGCGTGATCGCCACGCGCGGCGGCTCCAGCGCCGGGTCGTGGACCAGCATTGCCTGGTGAAGCTCCTGAAGCTCGCGCCCCGGCTCGATCCCCATCTGCTCGACGAGGACCTCGCGTGCGCGCCGGTACGATCTCAGCGCATCCGCCTGGCGGCCGCTGCGGTACATGGCGAGCATCAGCTGTGCGTGCAGGCGCTCACGCCAAGGATGGCGGCTCGTGAGGCGCTGCAATTCGGCGACCAGCTCGGCGTGGCGCCCGGCGGCGAGGTCGGCGTCCACGCGCACCTCCACGGCGGTCAAATGCAGCTCCTCGAGACGGTCGATCTCGGGCGGCGCAAACGGCGCCCACGCGCACTCGGCCAGTGGCGCCCCCCGCCACAGCGCGAGCGCCTCGCGCAGCAGATCGCCGGCGAACTCGGCGCGCCCGGCCGCCAGCGCCTCCCGGGCGATGGCGAGCTGGCGCTCAAAGCGGTCGGCGTCGAGGTCCCCGGGATCCACGCGCAGGCAGTAGCCCGCCGGCGTGGTAACGAGCACGTCGGGGTCCGCGAGCGCCTTGCGCAGGCGTGA
This sequence comes from Conexibacter sp., assembly GCA_036499225.1. GTDB lineage: Bacteria > Actinomycetota > Thermoleophilia > Solirubrobacterales > Solirubrobacteraceae > Conexibacter. The sequence goes on along the minus strand of DASYEC010000075.1, from coordinate 9,203 downwards.
CACGTGGACCTGCACCGTGTTAACTGCCCCCGCCGGCGCGTCCTCACCCCACAGCGCCAAGGCTAGGCGCTCGGCGCTCACGGGTCGATTGGCGTTCAGCGCCAGCAGCGCGAGCGCCGCGCGTGGCTTGGCGCCGCCGAGCGCCACCGCATGACCTTCGGCGCATACCTCGAGCGGACCGAGGATCCGGAACTCCATCACTCTCCAAAGCGGACCCTACTCCGCCCGGAGCATGCGTTGCAGCCCGCGCGCGTCGACTGGTCTCGATCCAGCCGGAGTGCCCGCCAACACCCTGACCAGCCGCCGGTCGCCTCAAGCGGCGCGGCCACCGCACTGTCTCACCCCGCCGCAGACGCGACCTCCGCGCAACAGCGGCTTGACCGCTGCCGCGAGACGAGTTGGACGTCCTCGGGGCGCCGGGCCGACGGCACCCCGAGATAGCGAGCGACCTGCGCGATCGGACGGTTGCTTTCAAACACCAGCCGCACGCGGTCGACGCGCGGGCCGGGTCGAGGTCGGCGACGGGCTCCCTCGGCGGCGGCGACGTTGATATCGAATTCGAAGCGGCGACCGATGCGCAGGCGGAACAGCGCGATGTCGCCGAAGCAGTCGACATGCAGGGCGCGGGTGCCGTCTCGATGCGAACTCGCGAACCTCACCGTCCGGTAGCAATGGCGGTGACGCGACCGGAGGCATGCCGCTGAACGTGCGCGCCGGCTCGCTCGCGAGGACGTCGGCGATCGTGAGTGTGTGGTCCCGCGCGGCGCAGCATCGTTCGGGTCGAACCCGCACGTGCACCCAGTGCGTGGGCCAGCCCCGGCATCGCGGCGAAGGACGATTCCGTCGCCGTCGCCCGCGGGCGATACGGGTTCACGCGGGCGCCGTCCGGGAGGTCGTAATCTTCGTCGAGGTCCAGCGTAGGCGCCGTCGGCACTCCGGATGCGCCATATCGCCCGTCAGCGATCAGCGCAGTCAATGGGATCGAGCCAATCCGCGAGAGTGTGATGGCGAAGACGATCCACGCGCGACCACACGGGCGTGGGCGGCGCCCGGTGCCGCTTCCGTTGAGCGGCGCCGAGCGCCAGCGGCTAGGCGTCAGCGGGCCCCATGCAGAACTCGGCCGTAATACAAGCCGGGCGTGCGCGAACCAGCGATTATGACTGCGCCCGAGGTGTGGTCGCGACGGTCATACCACCCGCACTTCCAACGGTGGTACACGTAGCGCGAGTCGTAGCGCATGCCCTGCGGTCGGCAGAGCGAGACCAGGTCCGAGCGGTACGTGTTGGCGTAGTGCCGGGCCACGTAGTCCCTGGCCAGACGCTCGGCCTCGGGCTTCGAGAGGTGGTAGTCCGCGTGGGCCGCGCTGACCGGGACCGTGGCGGCCACAAGCGTGACGGCGACGAGGGCGAGGCGGCGCCGGGCACGGCCGGCGGGCTTCGTCGAGGGGGTGCGGTGATTGGTCATGGAGGGCAGGCTTCTGATCGGGGCTTTCAATGACCTTGCTCGCGCCTGTCGGTGGCCCGACAGGGCGGCGAAACCACGTTGCTAGCGGACTGGCTCTTACGCCTCCCGACTTTGTTAGATCAACACCACCGATGTACTCGCGCATGGTCAAAGGCTCGGCGAGATAACGCTCGAGGTCGGCCAGCAGGTCGACGTCGTGGTGCTAGCGGTCGACGACGCGCGCGAGCGCTTCTCCCTGCGGCTGGTCGCAGCGGCGTAGCGGGCGAGGGCGACGCGCGACGGAGGCGGGCCCCTCACCGCCATCGGCCTTGCGCGACCACTGCCTCCGAGCGAGCGTATCGCTGCCGGTGCGGCGCTCCGTGCATCGGGCGACGTCGCGGCGGCCACGGCGTTCGCGCGCGTCAAATCTGACACCGCTCACGAGCCTTGAGGTTCTTCACGCAACCATGAGTGCGTCGGGTGGGAATCGAGTTGGCGGCGCTCGCGAAGATGCCTCGGCTGGTGCTCGTCAAGTTGCTGGACTTCACCGTCTAGGAGCGCGACATCGCGGTGTTGTGTGCCCCGCCGGCGATTCAGGCGCTGTCGTTCTCGCTGGCGAGTCCGCACGTTTCGCAACGGCTCCGCGATTGCCTCGGCGACAAGTTCGAGCAGTTCGTGGACTTCGACGCGACCCGTCCGAATCCGCTGCGCCGGATTCACGAGCGCCAGCGTCGCTGAGGCCGCAGCGAGTTCTCGGTCGGCATCGACCTCGTCGGCGAGTGGGAGCTTGAGTCGAATATCGAGGCGGAAGGCAGGCTCCGGGCACTCTTGATGCGCGAGGCGCCCGAGCTCGCACTGCAGCTTTCATACGACACCGAAAGCTCGGCGGTCTGGCTGATCGCTGCCGAGCGCGCACGCCTGACCGCACGTGCCGTCCAGCACGACGTCGGCGTCGGCGCCGCCGAGCGCACCGGAAAGCCCGAACGTCGGGTTGACGACGATCTGGCGAGCCTGGACGGCACCGGCGAGATCGTCGAACGCGGCCGCGGCAAGCGCGACGGCGTCCTGCTGGTCCTTCCGATCCCACAGGCGGGTCGCGTACGCGTCGAGGGACGCCGGCACGTCGACGAGTCGCTCACGCAGCAGCCGCCTGCCGTCGCGGCTTCGATAGGCCGTCACGCAGCGGGCGAGCAGCAGTGCGTGGGCTGCCAGCTCGCCCCATTCGCCCTCACGCGGCACGCGCCGGCCCGCGAACGACTTCATCAGCGCCCTCTGCGACTCGGCGACGAGCACCGCGCCGTCGGCGGTCGGTGAGGCGTTGAAGAACGTCGGCGGCGATGTGGGGTCAAGCCATGCGTTGAGCAAGATGTCGACGGCCGTCCCGACCAGGAATGGGGTCCCGCATGGCGCGACCGGCGGCGATGCGCGTCCATCGCGCAGTGCCGCATTTGCCTCGCCGACGACTGCCTTCGCGTCGCCGAGCCGCTTCTCGAAGTACGCGCGAACCGGGCTCTGACGGTTCCCGATGTGCGACGACAGGCTCATCTGCGACCGCGGCGCAACGAAACGGCCTCGGCGCGCGCCCGTGCCGCAGCGACGAAGCGAGCACGCCGGGCCATTGCGTCGTAGGCGGTCAGCAATACGAGCACGGCGCGCGGCGCGTGTAGGAGTGGACGTAGGTGCCGTCCTTGCGGTAGTAGCCGCGCACGTGCACGGTGCCCCCGGAGCTCGTCGACTTCGATGACGTCGACGGGACATAGCTGTGGCCCGAGGAGCCCGAGCCCCCCGAGACGCCGCCGTGGTGCGAACACGCACCCTGGATGCCTCCCGACCGGCTGTACTCGCCGTCGGCGCACATGACCGTGGAGCCGCGCCCGTTCTCGTAGTTCGGGATGCAGGGATGCGTGTCGCAGAACTCGGCGTCATCGCCGCCTGCGACTGCGACGCCGCCGCCGACCTCGCCGGCCTCGTCCGCGCCGCCCGCGTCGGGGCACGCCGACGGGTCGAGACGAGGCGTCCGCCCCGACAGCTTGCCGACCGTGATCCCCGTCGCGATCCAACGCTGCGCGTCGCGGCGCAGCGTCCAGCGCACCACGAAGCGCTGGCGGACCTCGTCCGCGCAGGCGTCGAGATCGGTCGCCCGCAAGGTCAGCGACACCGTGGCGGCGCCGGCAGTCGACGTGTCGACGACCAGGTCGCTGAGATCGTTGCTCAGCGTGGTCTTGTAGCCGGCCCGCCAGGCGTCGAACGACCCCGAGCTGGCCCGCACCGGCGCAGGCAACCGGAGCCACGCCGCGTCGAACTCCTGCGCGTCGAGCGCGACGTAGAAGCGGCGCACATACGTCTCGGCGCTGCGCTCGAGACCGGCCACTGACGCAACCGCGACCCCCGTTGCAGTGGTGGACGACGTCGCGGAGGTTCGGCGACTCGGCGCGGAGGCGGAGGGCGACGGTGCGGCGACCACCGACGCGGAGACGCGATGCGTGCCCGGCGAGTCGCGGCCCTCGTGCCGCGACGGAGCCGACGAACCGCAGCAGCGAGCAGGGCGGCGAGAGCGACGCCGACGACCGCATCCTTGATCCACACTCGAGCTCGCCCCATCGATCGTCCCTCCTGGACCTCCCTCGCCACCCCGCAGTCGGGCGCCGGGCGCGCCGGACAACGCTACTCACGCTTGGCCCTTCGATCAAGGCGACTTCAACAAACGACGGAGCCGATGCGATGACGCCGCACCGACCTGCGTAACGCCTAACGCCCGGGTGGACGCTGGTCGTTCGGGGCGTGCGCGCCCGAACGCGCGACCAATAGGGTTCGCTCATGACTCGCTGGCTGGTGTTCATGATCCTCGCGCTCGGCCTCACGATTCCGGTCGCGGCGGCCGCCCAGCCGTCGGGCAGCGTTCCCGTGGCGCACGCCGCCGCGGTCTGCTCGGACTTCCCCAACCAGGCCGCCGCGCAGGCCGCGGCGAACACGCGCGACGCCGACGGCGACGGGATCTACTGCGAGTCGCTGCCGTGCCCGTGCGCATATCCGAACGCGCCCGTGCCGACGGCTGTGCCGACCGTTCCGCCGGCGACGCCGACCCCGGTCCCGACGCCGTCCCCCTCCCCCACCCCGACGCCGGTGCCCAAGGCGCCGTCGAGCTGCTCGAGCCCGACAGGGGTGCAGACGATCAGCTTCTCGCGCACGAAGTACCGCGACATCCGCGCGCACGCGCTCGCGGCGATCAAGAAAGGCTGGCCCTCGATTCTCGTGATCAATCGCGAGGGCGCATCCGAGCGCCGCTCGCGACTGCTCGAGAGCTGGCCGACGCGCACGGGCAAGGACCGCGACGAGTACCCGCCGGCCGTCGGCCGCGGCCGCGGCGCGGGGCTCACGAAGGGCGCCGACCCGAAGGGCTGGCGCGCCGACGTCGCCTACGTCCCGTCCGGCGAGAACCGCAGCCACGGCTCGTCAATGGGCACCAAGCTGCGCCGGTTCTGCGACGGCGTGAAGTTCAAGTACGCCTGGTACTAGCGGCGCGTCCGTCGCGGGCGCCAGGCCCGAAGGCGCCCCCCGTGGAAGAAGGCCCGAAATGTGACCGGCCCGCCTCCCGCGAATCCAGCGGGCTCCGCAAGGACGCTGCCACGATCAGCAACCAGGAATCGATCGCGGCAGCTCCCGCGCGAAGGCTCTCTTCAGCCGGCCGTGGCGCGACGTCCGGATGCTGACCGGAACTCCACCTTGCCTTAGGAGCGCACCGTGTCCCGGTGCATTGCCAGAGCGCCTGCTCGACAGGGTGCTCGCGCGACCTGTCGATCAGACCCGACAGCGGCTAGATGAGGCACCTCCCGGCCGGGTTGCCACATGTCGAACTGAAAGATCTCGCCCGGTCGATAGACCGTCCGCTGGAACGTCCGCGCCGGAGGCTTGAACAACGGCCGCACCTCGCGCAGGTACTCATCGACCACCGTCTTCGAGGCGGTGCAGCCCAGCGGCTCAAGCAACTCGCGAACCCGGACGCCCGGCAGCTTCGGGTCCTCGCGCAACAGCCGGTGAATCTCCAACTTGAACGGGTCCAGCTTCGACCCCGCCGGCGCGCGCCGATAGACCGGCGGCTCGCCGCTGCGAACCGCTCGCCGGATCGTGTCGCGACCCAGCCCGATCCGCAAATGGATCTCACGCTGCGACAGCCCCTTGACGAAGTGCAGCCGACGGATCTCGGCCCACCGCTCCACCCCGACCACCTCGGTGCTCCCCGGGCTCGCGCTGCGCGCCACGATCCCATGACCCACGGACCACCCTCAGGTGGCCCAGACTTCAACCGGCGCAGGTGGCTCAGTTTTCACCCGGCGCCGACAACGGTACGCGAACCACGGTGGCCGTAGTCGGAACACCACGGTCGCTGGTCTGTGACGGAGTAACACGAGGAATCCTCATCGCGCGCGTCAGGAACGCATCGGTGAGCGAGCGAATATCGCCCCACGGCGTTTCACCGCGCAGATCTCGCGGCGAATTGATTTGGAGCTGAGTGAGCTTCCGGCGCTTGTGCATTCGACCACCGAAGCAACGCGGCCGAACGCCGCGCAATGCCCGTCAGCGCTGGTATCGCAAGCGATGGCGATGTATCGGCTGTCCGCTCGCTCGGAGGTGGCGCTCGCCGGAGTGCTCAGCATCGGCCTAGGGATCGTCGGTTCCGCTCCCGCCACTCCTCGCGCGCCAGGTGGCAAATCGATCTCCGCTGGTGCCGACGCGGCTAACAAGCGATGACAACGAAACGCTTGACATGCGCAAAGCGAAGAGAGATGCTAGCGACGGAAGTCGACCGTGCGTTTTTGCAGCTAGTCCGACCGTCGAATTCAGGTGCCGACGACGAGATCGCGATGTCCGGGATTTTCGTAAGTTACAGGCGAGCGGATGCGCCAGACGTCGCCGGGCGTCTGGTTGACGGGCTGGTCGCGCGTTTTGGCCGGAATCAGGTCTTCGTCGATGTTGACTCGATAGAGGGTGGCGCGGACTTCGAGAAGCGAATCGATCGGGCCCTCGGGACGTGTCACGCCTTCCTCGCGGTAATCGGAAGGCGGTGGATCACCATCGAAGACGAAGATGGGAGGCGGAGGCTTGACAACCCGGAAGACTGGGTGCGCTCTGAACTCGTGAGGGCGCTGGAGGCACCAGACGTCGAGGTACTTCCCGTCCTCATAAACGGGGCGAAGATGCCGGGGACGGACCGACTGCCTGCCCCGTTGCGCCCGTTGGTGAAGCAACAAGCAATTGAGCTGACAAGCAAGCACTGGCGTGCTGACGTGGAGCGTCTACACGAGCGCCTCGAAGGCTCAGTGAACCGGAGGGCCCGAGCGACGAGAGGCATTCGCCGCGGAGTTGCTCGAGCCCAGGATCAGGTTGAAAATCTCAGCAGAACCCAACAACGCACGTACCGCATCGGGAATGCCGACGTCGGCGCTATCGCGGGCAGCCTGACCGGATTCTTTCGCGGGCAGAAGATGGAATCCCAAACAATCGTGCGTCATGACGGCACGCTAGTGCAAGGGCGGCACCCGACCGGTTGGCGGTCGTTCTCAGGCATGTCGGCGACGCTTAACGTTGGGCTCCAACCAGGCGATGGCGTACTCACGGTCTCGGTCGCTCCAGGCAGGTGGGCGGACAAAGCAGCGATCTTTTCGGTTGGCACGTTCGTGGCGCTATGGCCCCTCGCGGTCACCTCTGTTGTGGGGTTCTGGCGCCAGCGGAACCTTGTGCCACGCGCCTTCAATCTCGTTGAGCAGATCGTGACCGACGCGGGGGGCGCAGAGGATGTCACACGGCGGCGCACTGTTGGAGATCCCGACGCAGGAGACGCCAACTAGTCTCCTGCTGCCCGCTTACACGTGAACATGAGCGATACGGAAGGTCGGATCCGGTTTCGCGTGCGCATCGGCGTGACGGGCCATCGTAACCTCGCCAACGCTGACCAACTGGCGGCTGAGGTTCGGCTCCGTCTTCGCGATCTCCATCAGCGGTTTCCCAGCACGGCGACTACGCCGGTGTGCTTCGCGATTCGCTCATCCCTCGCCGAGGGCGCCGATCGACTGGTGGTCCACGAAGCGTTGAGGGAACTCGGGACCGCCGACGTCAAACTACACGCGATCCTGCCTAACAGTCCAGAGGAATACGTGCGAGACTTCCGGTCACGGGAGTCCGTCGCGGAGTTCCGCGAGCTGCTCGCTCGCGCCGTGTCCTGCTCGGCACCTCCCGGCATGCACAATCGCGATGTTGCGTATGAGCATGCTGGCCGCGGAGTGGTCGACGAGAGCGACTTGGTCATTGCCCTTTGGGATGGGCGCCACGCTGCCGGTAGGGCCGGAACGGAGGAGGTGGTGCGATACGCGGGCGCACAGGGAGTTCCGGTCATTGTCGTGCCCACCACGCGCGCCGGCCAGTCCGAGCCGCCTGAGCCCGTGAGTGAGGCCCCGGACCTTGCCGTCCTGCAGGAGACCTACCGGCGCACGCTTGAGTTCAACGGTCCAGCGCTAGACGGCCGCGTGTTGCGGAAGCCATTGAACAGGGAGCAGCGTCGCCTGGCGGCGGCGGTCAATGAACCGCACCACGCGGAACTGGTCGAGTGGTCGGCTCCCCGGTTCGTGCGCGCCGACGTTCTTGCGATGAAGTATCAGCGCCGGCACTACCGCCTCGCGGATGCGCTGTACGGATTGGCAGCACTCGCCGTGATGATCATCGCTGCTCAATCGCAGGCTAAGTGGAGCCCCGAGGTGGCCTTTCTCGAGGTGGGAGCGATGCTCGCGGTCTTGACGGCGTTCGCCCTCGCTCGCAGCACACGCGTTCACGACCGATGGATGGGCTACCGCTCACTCGCCGAGGCGTTTCGCTCTGCGCCGTTCATCACCGCGACGGCCACGACCCCGTCCGACTCAGCAACCTCCTCGCTCACCGGCGCACACTGGTTTCAGCACGTATTCTCCGAGGCTTGGGGTGCGCGCCCTAGGAACGCCGCCGATCCCTCGCGGGCAAGCACGCTGAGCGACTTCCTGCTCCGGGGGTGGATCGAGGAACAGATCAGCTACCACGAGCGAGCGGCCGTTCGCCTTCGCCGCGCGCGCTCCCGCGTCACCGCCGCCGTGCTCGCTCTCTTCGCGGTGACGGTGGCCGTCGGGGTCCTGCACGCATTCGAGGCTGGCGGTGAGGAGTCGTCGTGGGGAGAGTGGTTCACCTTCCTCGCTCTTTCACTACCTGCGGTTGGAGGCGCGCTGTGTGCGATCCGAGACCAACGTCAGTATCGAATTCATGAGGAGCGGTCAGATCGTGTAGCCGCGCGACTTCGCCAACTCCGTGACGAGCTGAAGTGCCAGTCGGATCTGGCGACTGTGAAAAGGCTAAGCAGTCAGGTTCAGGCGGCAATCGATGCTGAGAAGCAGGACTGGCTGGGAGTGAGCGAGTTCCAGGACCTCGAGCTCGCAGTGTAGGCGGCCCAGGCGTGCGACCCGGCGTGCTACCGGTCACTGGCTGGCAATACATCGCTTGCGCGCGGGGAAACGAAGTCTCAGCCGCCGACGCAATCCGAGAGACGACGGACCGCTGGGACTCAATACGCAGCGCGGTCCAGTCGGATCCTCCCTCGCTATCGCTTATCTGAATCCGCGCTCTTGTCAAGGCCTGGGGTGGCGAGTGGTTGTGGGTCGTGGTGTCTTGGATCGCTCCGTGGATGCCCGGGCTTATCTGGGTCCGCGACCTGGTCGTGGTGGTCGGTGACGTGATGGTTGATC
>DASYEC010000074.1:0-4268 GCA_036499225.1 Conexibacter sp. | reverse complement strand
GTCGACCTGGGCAACTCGGGCAGCTCCGACCTCGTCCTCGCGACCGGCGGCATCCCGGTCACGAACCTGAAGAAGGACGCAGGGCCGGTGAAGGTCGTCGCGCCGATCTCCGACCAGGGCGGCACGCAGTACGGCGTCGCGAAAGGCGTCGCGCCCGGCGTGCCGCGCCTGAACGGGCGCGGGCTCGCGGCGGCCGACGTCGACAACGACGGCCGCATGGAGATCGCGGTCAACTCGATCGGCGGCAAGCTCCTACTCTTGAAGCCGACCGGCAAGATCGGTCACTGGCTCGACGTGCGGCTCTCGCGGTTCACCCCCGGGGCGGTGGTGACGGTCGTGTCCCCGAGCGGCAAGGCAACGCAATCGCAGGAGGTGCGCGCGGGCGGGAGCTACCTGTCCTCGGAGGATCAGCAGCTCCACTTCGGCCTCGGCTTCGACACGCGCGCGGGGAGCGTGAGCGTCCGCTATCCCTGGGGCGGCGAGAGCGTCCTGCGCAACGTCCGCGCAGACCAGGTCGTCGCCATCAAGGTGCCGCGTCAGCGGGCCGTGCACGCCGCGGCGCCTGCCTCGTACCGACTCCCGGCCTGCACGCCGGCGACCGGCGGTCGTTCGATCGCGACCGTCTGGGACGAGACGGCCGTCGACGCGCTCCGGTCGGGCGGCGCGAGCGAGCCGGTTCAGGCGCGCGACCTCTTCGATGTCTCCTCCGCGATGTGGGACGCCTGGAAGGCGCGCGCCGGGGACAGCGCCTCCGGCCGCGACGCGGCAATCAGCTACGCCGCCTACCGGGTGCTTGTCTGGGACGCCTCCTTCGACTCGAACCTGAGCCGGACGTTCGCTCTCCTGACGAGAGAGCTGCGCGCGCTCTGCTACTCGCCCGACTTCAGCATCAGGGCAGGGAACTCACCGGCGACGGTCGGAAACCGGATCGCCGCGGCCGCGATCGCGGCCGGTCGGCACGACGGCTCGAACGAGTCGCTGCACTACGCCGACCCGACGTTCACCTCGCAGAACCAGCCCCTGATCGTCCACGCAGCCGGTTCCACCGTGGAGAACGCGGCTTTCTGGCAGCCGCTGGCGCTCGGGGCGATCCAGCCGCACAGCCTGGCGGCGGTGCCGGCGGACGTCCAGAGCTTCGCCGGCGCGGAATGGGGCCACGTACGCAGCTTCGCGCTTCCCCGTTCACGCCGGGGCCCTCCCATCGACCCGGGTGCGTCGCCGCTGCAGGATCCGTCGAGCGCCGCGTACAAGCGGGCGGCGGTGGCCGTCCTGCGCGAGACCTCGGCCGACGGAGCCGCGCCGCGGGCGTGGTCGCCGCTGACGTGGAACTCGCTCGCCGCACACGGTGCGACCGGCGACCTCGCCAAGGACATCCGGCTCTACCTCGGCGTCGACGGCGCGCTCAACGACGCCGCGGTCGCCGCCTGGGGAGCGAAGCGCCTCTACCAGCCGCCGCGACCGATCTCGATGATCCGCTATCTCGCGTTCCAGGGCCAGTCGAGCGATCGCAAGCAGCCGCACTACAGCGCGGACGGCCTGCCGCTCGTCCCGGGCCTGGTCGAGCTCCGCGACGGCAAGGTCGACGTGCTCTCGCGGGGACGCTGGGTCGACGGCGCCGCGTGGTCACCGCCCGTCGCCACGCCGCCGTCCCCCGGAGGCGTCGCCGAGGGAACCGCCTTCGCCTATGCGGCGGGCAGGGTGCTGGCCGCGCTCACCGGTCGCTCGTACGCACACCAGATGCGGCAGTCAGCGGATCCGGTTGCCGACGGGATCGACGTCCCGTCGGACGTGACGGCAGGCCGCAGCCTCGGCAAGCAGGTCGCGGCGCTGGTTCTGCGCAAGCTCCGCGGCTAGCGCTAGCGGCCGGAGCGCGCCTGCAGCCGGACCGCGACCGTGTCGAGCGTCACCGCTCCGAGCAGCACGAGCCCGGTCACGATGTAGATCCAGCCGTTCGAGATGCTCAGCGTGTTGAGGCCGTTCTGCAGCGTCCCGATCAGGATGGCGCCGAGGAGGGCACCGCGCACCTCGCCGCGGCCGCCGAAGAGGCTGACGCCGCCGATCACCGCGGCGGCGATCGCGTTCAGGAGCAGGTTGCCCGGCGGGAACGTGAGCGCCACCGAGTTGACCTGGGCGGCGAAGATGATCCCGCCGATCGCTGCCATCGCGCCCGACAGCGCGAACACAATCACCCGGACCCGCGGCACGTTGATGCCGGCGCGCCGCGCCGCCTCGGCGCTGCCGCCGACCGCGTACACGTGCCGGCCGAAGGTCGTCCACTTGGCGAGAAACGTCAGCAGCACGAAGAAGAAGACCATGATCACGCCGGCGAGCGGCAGACCCAGAGGCGTCGAGATGATCTTGCCGTGGTTGCAAATCGCAACGGTCCCGAAAGCCGCGATCCCGATGCCGATCGTCTTTAGGATGGCCGAGGTCCAGCTCTGCTGGGCGATCTGCGTGCCACGAGCGACGATCTTCTTGTAGAGGATGCTGAGCGGATACAGGGCGGTGAAGATCGCCGCGATCACCCAGCCGGCCGCCGGCGAGAAGACGTAGAGGTCGGTGTAGTTGATCCAGCGGTCCTGGATGATGATCGTGCCGCGCTGTTCGAGCGTGTTCAGGATCACGCCCTGCCAGATCAGGAAGCCCGCGAGCGTGACGACGAACGAGGGAACGCCGACGAACGCCACGATCGAGCCCTGGACACCGCCGATCGCGGCGCAGACCGCCACGGCGGCCAGCATCGCGAGGATGCCGTTCGTCTGCCAGCTGCTGCCGGGGAGCTGGAGCTCGGCTACCACCAGCGCGCCGATGCCCGCGAGGTAGCCGACCGAGAGGTCGATCTCACCGAGTAGGAGCACGAAGACGATGCCGTACGCGAGCATGCAGGTACCGGCGGTCTGCGTGATCAGGTTGACGAAGTTGGTGGATGTGAAGAAGTTCGTCGCCGTGAAGCCGAACAGGGCAACGACGAGGATCTCGCCGACGATGAGCGGCACGGGCCCGAGGTTGCCCGTGCGGACGTTGAGCTTCGCGCGTTCCCAGGCGCCTCTGAGCCCCGTCGGGAGCTGCTCCTCCTCGAGGGGCGGTGCCCGATCGGGGCCGACGACGTCTGCCGAGGTCACTCGGCGGCTCCCGCGCCCGTTGTGGACGGTATCCCGGATACCTTCGTGGGCATGCCCGCGGTGATCGCTTCGACGACCGCCTGCTGTGTGGTGTTGCGGCGCTCGAACACGCCGACGTTGCGTCCGAGCCTGAGCACGGTGATGCGATCGGCGGTCTCGAAGACGTCGTGGAGGTTGTGCGAGATGAGCATCACGCCGAGGCCCTGGCTGCCGAGACGGCGCACGAGCTCGAGCACCTGCTCGGTCTGAGCGACACCGAGAGCCGCGGTCGGCTCGTCGAGGATGACGAGCTTCGAGTTCCACATGACTGCGCGGGCGACGGCGACGGACTGGCGCTGCCCGCCGGAGAGCGTCGCCACGGTCTGGCGAACCGATTTGATCGTGGTCACTGCCAGAGACTTGAGCGTCTCCGCTGTGTGCTGCTCCATCGGCGCCTCGGAGAGGATCTGGGCGCGATTGACTTCACGGCCGAGATACATGTTCTGGACGACGTCGAGGTTGTCGCAGAGCGCGAGATCCTGGTAGACGACCTCGATCCCGAGCCTGGCCGCGTCCTTCGGCCCGTGGATGTGCACCTCTTGCCCCTCGAACAGGATCCGACCGCTGTCGGCCGCGTGGGTCCCGGCGACACACTTGACAAGCGTCGACTTGCCCGCACCGTTGTCGCCGACGAGCGCCATCACCTCGCCGACCCGCACCTCGAAGTCGACTTGGTCCAGCGCCTGCACCGAGCCGAACGTCTTCGTGATGTTCTGCAGCTGGAGAAGTGGTGTGTCGCTCATCGAGTGGCGATCCCGGCCGAGGAGAGCATGATGGAGGCGCCCAGTTTGGACGCCTCCACCACCTCATGTCAACGAGCTACTTGCAGTATTTCTTGTACTGACCGATGCACACTTCGCTCTTCTTCAGCCAGTGCTGCTTGAAGAGCGTCGTGTAGTTCTTCTTCGTGATCCACGTCACCGGAAGCGTGAGCGTCGGCTCCTTCTTCGAGCCGTTCATCCGGAAGCCGTTCGACTTCGGCGTCTTCCCGTGCAGCAGCGCGATTGCGGCGGCTGCGGCGGCGTTCGCCTCGAGAGACACCTTCTTGTACACCGTGCCCGTCTGCCAACCGGCGATGATGTACTGCACACCCGCCGCGCTCGCGTC
>DASYEC010000073.1:0-13334 GCA_036499225.1 Conexibacter sp. | reverse complement strand
GTCGAGCAGACGCTTGCGCGTCTGCTCGACCGCCAGGCAGCCGCATACGGCGACAAGCCGCTGCTGCGCTTCGGCGAGCTGGAGCGCAGCTTCGTCGAGGTGCGCGACGCCGCGGCGCTCGCCGCCGGCACGCTCAGCGCTGCTGGGATCGAGCCCGGCGACCGCGTTGCCTTGATGTGCCAGAACCGCATCGAGCTGCTCGACTTCGTGCTCGGCTGCGCCTGGATGGGCGCGGTCGCGGTCCCGCTCAACACGGCGCTGCGCGGCGCTCAATTGAGCCATCAGCTGGTGAACTCCGGCGCGCGCGTGCTGGCGGTCGACAGCGCGCTGGTGCAGGTGCTCGCGCATCTCGACGCGCCGCCGCCCCGGCTGCGCGCGGTCTGGGCGCTCGACGGCGTCCCGGCGTCGGTGCCCGACGGCTACACCGTGGTCGGGCCGCCCGCCCCCGGCAAGGCCGTCGCGCCCGCCGACAGCGGCCCCGGCACGACCGCCGCGATCCTCTACACCTCCGGCACGACCGGCGCCGCGAAGGGCGTCCAGTGCCCGCAGGCCCAGTTCTACTGGTGGGGCGTGCTGATGGGGGAGCAGCTGGGGATCGGCGAGGACGACGTCCTCTACACGAACCTGCCGCTGTTCCACACCAACGCGCTCAACGCCTTCGTGCAGGCGCTCGTCGCCGGCGCGACGTACCACCTCGGGCCGCACTTCTCCGCCTCCCGCTTCTGGGAGCGCGTCAGCGCGGCCGGCGCGACCGTCACCTACCTGCTTGGCGCGATGGTCAACATCGTGATGTCGCGCCCGCCGGGGGAGGAGGACCGCGCGCACAGCGTGCGTGTCGCGCTCGCGCCGGGGACCCCGGTCGGCTTGTTCGACGCCTTCCGCGACCGCTTCGGCGTCCAGCTGCTGGAGGCGTACGGCTCGACCGAGACGAACGCGCCGATCGGCAGCCCGTGGACGGAGCAGAGAGCCGGCTGGATGGGGCGCGTGCGCTCCGGCTTCCACGCCCGCGTCGTCGACGAGCACGACGAAGAGGTGCCTGACGGCGAGCCCGGCGAGCTCGTGCTGCGGCACGACCCGCCGTTCGCGTTCGCGAGCGGCTACTTCGCGATGGACGACAAGACGGTCGAGGCGTGGCGCAACCTCTGGTTCCACACCGGCGACCGCGTCGTGCGCTCGCCCGACGGCTGGCTGCGCTTCATGGACCGGCTGAAGGACGCGATCCGTCGGCGCGGCGAGAACATCTCCGCGTTCGAGGTCGAGCAGGTGCTGCTGCTGCACGAGCAGGTCAGCGCCGTCGCCGTCTTCCCGGTCGCCTCCGAGCTGGCCGAGGACGAGGTCGCGGCCGCGGTCGTGCTTGAGCAGGGCGCGGCAGTTGACCCGGTCGAGCTTGTGCGGCACTGCGAGACGCGGCTCGCCTACTTCGCGATCCCGCGCTACCTGCGGTTCGTCGAGGAGCTGCCGCTGACGACGAACGGGAAGGTCCGCAAGGCGGTCCTGCGCGAGGCCGGCGTGCTCGACGGCGACTGGGACCGCGAGGCTGCCGGCGTGAGGCTGAGCCGGCTCGGGTCGGGCAGCAGATGAGCTGGCTGACGGTGCGCGACGGGGCTCGGCTGCGCGTTGGGGAGCGGGGGGCGCGTGGGGCCGACGGCGGCGCGCCGTCGGTCGTGCTCGTGCACGGCTGGAAGGGCTCGCACCGCCTGTGGGATCGGACCGTCGTCGAGCTGGAAGCGCGCGGCGCGCATGTCGTCGCGTTCGACCTGCGCGGCATGGGCGAGTCCGACAAGCCGGCCGGCTCCTACGGCTTCGACGCCTTCGCCGACGACCTCAGCGACGTGCTGACGCAGCTCGAGCTCGACGACGTGACGCTCGTCGGCTGGTCGATGGGCTGCACCGTCGCGCTGCGCCACATGGAGCGCGACGGCGTGCGGGTCGGCCGGGTCGTGCTGCTCAACGGGCCGCTGCGGCTGACCCAGGCGCCGGACTTCCCGCACGCGATGAGCGCCGCTCAGCTCGAGCGGTACCTCGCCGACCTCGCCGCCGGCTGGCCCGTCTCCGAGCGGGCGTTCCAGGCAGAGTCGGCGCTGCCGGGCTCCGACCCGGCGGTCGTCGACTGGCTGTGGTCGATCGCGTTGCAGACGCCGCTGCCGATCGCGCTCGCCGCCGTGCGCGAGCAGGCGAAGCTCGACATGCGCCCGGCAGTCGCCGCGCTGCGCGTCCCGGTGCTCGCCGCCTACGCGACCGGCGACCCGTACTACCCCATCTCACTCGGCGAGTGGATCGCCGCCAACGCCCCCGACGGCCGCCTGCGCGTCTTCGAGCACAGCGCGCACTGCACGCCGCTCGAAGAGGCGCCCGCGCTGGCGCACGAGATCGTTGCGTTTGGGGCGCGTCCGTGAACGCGCGCGTTGACGGGGCGGATCGCGAGGCTGGCGACGAGCGAGTTGATGGGGCAGTCAACGCGTGCGTTGACGAAGCGTCTTGGCGCGGACGCGGGGCGGCCGGGCCAGGCGAGCCGTCCGCAACGGAGTGGCTTGCGCGGCTTCGCGCCGGCGAGCTGTCGGCGCGCGAGCTGGTCGAGGCGACGCTTGCGCGGGTCGATGTTGCGGACGCGCGCGTCCACGCAGTCGTCGCGCGCGACGACGAGGCGGCGCTGGCCGCCGCTGACGCGGCGGACGCGCGTCGCGCGCAAGCGGCGCGCGACGGGGAGCCGGTGCCGCCGCTGCTCGGGCTGCCGTTGACGATCAAGGACGCGCTCGACGCGGCCGGCCTGCCGACGCTCGGCGGGTCGCTCGCGCGCGCCGGCATCGGACCTGTCGCACGTGACGCGACGGTCGTCGCGCGGGTGCGCGCCGCCGGCGCGATCCCGCTGCTGAAGACGAACGTGCCGGAGCTGTGCGCCTCGTTCGAGAGCGACAACGCCGTCTTCGGCCGCACCAACCACCCGCTCGACCCGGCGCGCACGCCCGGCGGCTCGAGCGGCGGTGAGGCGGCGCTGCTCGGTGCTGACGCCTCGATCGCCGGGATCGGCACCGACGGCGGCGGCTCGATCCGCGTCCCGTCGCACTACGTCGGGACCGTCGGCCTGCGGCCCACGACCGGCCGCACGCCGGAGACGGGCCTGTGGCCCGCCACCCGTTGGGGCGGGACGATGGACTTCACCTGCATCGGGCCGATGGCGCGGCATGCAGAAGACCTCGGCCTGCTGCTCGCCATGATCGCGGGCGCCGACGGCCGCGATCCCTATGCGGTCGACGTCCCCCTCGGCGACTGGCGCGCCGTCGACCCGGGCGCGCTGCGCGTCGCCTTCTACGACGACCACCCCGCCGTGCCCCGCACGACGCCGGCAACGCGCGCCGCGGTGCGAACCGCGGCCGCCGTCTTCGAACGGCTCGGCTGCGCGGTCGAGGAGGTCGCGCCGTTCGGCGTGGGCTATGCAGAGGCGGCCGCGCGCACGGGCGCCGCTCTCGAGCCGACGGGCGCCGGCGAGCGCTCGGCGACGACGCTCTTCTTCTCCGCCGCCGGCGCCGACGGCGGGGAGGGGATGCGCGCCGCGGTCGCGGGAGCGGAGCGCCACCACCCGCAGTTTCAAGCGTTGCTCGACGGCTCCGGCGAGCCGCTGAGCGTCGCCGCCTACCTCGCGCTTCAGCAGGAGATCCATGCCTTCCGATCCGCCGTGCGCGCGCGGGCGGCGCGCTACGACGTGATCCTCAGCCCGGTCGCCGCCGGCCCTGCGCCGCTCCACGGGACGCCGCCGGCCGGCATCCCGCAGGCCGACTACCTGCGTTACGAGGGCTTCGAGTATGTCCACGTCAACGCCGTCGCGGGGCTGCCAGCGGCGGCGGTGCCGGTCGCCGTCGAGGACGGCATGCCGCTCGCTGTCCAGGTCGCCGCGCCCGCGTTCCGTGAAGACCTCGCGCTCGCCGCGGCCGCTGTGCTGGAGGCGGAGCTCGGCGGTTTCGCGATTAATCGCGGCCTCGGGCGCTGACCTCCAAAACGTCAAGAATTCGACACTTTACATTTGATCAAACGACTGGGACGATGGCGCGGTCTTGCCCCCGAGCGAAGGGATCACGTGCTCGCGAGATCACTGAGGTACGCCCGCCCGACGTCGGTCGCTGAGGCCGTCGGCCTGCTTGCAGAGCATCCGGGGGCGCGGCCGCTGGCCGGCGGCCAGAGCATCGTCAACGTGCTCAAGCTGCGCGCGGCCGAGGTCGACGCGCTGATCGACATCAGCCGCCTCCAAGAGCTGCGCGGCGTGCGCGCCACGCCGGACGGCGGCGTCGAGATCGGCGCCGGCACGCGCTACGTCGACCTCGCCCGCGACCCCCTGCTGCTGGAGCGCAACCCGCTCGCCGCGGAGGTCGCCGGAGGGCTTGTCGACGTGCAGGTCCGAAACCGCGGGACGATCGGCGGCAACGTCTGCCTCAACGACCCGACCTCGAACTTCCCGCCGCTGCTTGTCGCGCTCGGCGGCCGCATCCGCGTCGCCAGCGCCGGCGGCGGCGACCGCGAGGTCCCCGCCGAGCAGTTCTTCGTCGGGCCCTATCGCTGCGCGCTCGCCCAGGGCGAGCTGGTGCGCGCGATCGTGCTGCCGCCGCTCCACGACGGCGAGGGCGCCGGCTACGCGACGCTGCAGCTGGCGCGCGACTCGTGGGCGCTCGCGCGCGGCGCGGCGTGGGTCAGACGCGGCGCCGACGGCACCGTCGAGGCAGCGCGCGTCGTCGTCGCGTGCATCGCGCCGAGACCGGCCCGCCAGCACGCCATCGAGGCGGCGCTGATCGGCACGCGCGGCGAAGAGCCGGGCTTGCTCGCCGCGACCGCAGGCGCGCTCGAGGGCGTCGACGCGATCGCCGACTCGCACGCGAGCGCTGAGTACCGGATGGAGATGGCGCGCGAGTACGCGCGCCGCGCGATCCGACAGGCACTTGGACAGACCGAGGCTGCGGCATGACTCGCGCCGAGCGCTCGCATGCCGTGCGCGAACTCGCCCATGGGCTCGCTCGCGCGGCCCAAACGACCCGGAAGGATGCGGCATGAGCGATCCCGAGACGACGCACCTGGTGCGCACGCGGGTCAACGGCGAGGAGGTCGAGCGCGTCGTGCAAGCGCGGCAGCTGCTCGTCCACTACCTGCGCGACACGCTGGCGATGAAGGGGACGCACATCGGCTGCGACACCGGCAACTGCGGCGCCTGCACGGTGCTGCTCGACGGCGAGCCGGTCAAGAGCTGCATGATGCTCGCGGTCCAGGCCGACGGCTCCGAGCTGAAGACGGTCGAGTCGCTGTCGCCGGCCGGGGCCGACCTGAGCGAGCTGCAGCAGGCGTTCAAGGACCAGCACGCGCTCCAGTGCGGCTGGTGCACGCCGGGGATGCTGATGCAGGCGAAGGCGCTGCTCGAGCGCGATCCCGACCCCGACGTCGAGACGATCCGCCGCACGCTGAAGGGCAACATCTGCCGCTGCACCGGCTACGTCAACATCGTCCGCGCGATTCAGCAGGCTGCCGGCCAAGAGGTCACCGCCGGCAAGCCCGAGGGGGTGCGCGCATGAGCGTGCAGGACGCGCCCGTCGCGACCCGCGGCACGGTCGGCACCTCGGTCAAGCGGTTCGAGGACAAGCGTCTGCTGCAGGGCCAGGGGACGTACTCCGACGACGTCGAGATGCGGCGGATGGGCTACGTCCACTTCGTCCGCTCGCCCCACGCCCACGCGCGCATCGTCTCGATCGACGTCAGCGCCGCGGAGGCGATGGAGGGCGTCTACGGGACGCTGACCGGCGCCGAGGTCGACGCGCTGTGCGAGCCGTTCACGCAGCTCGCGCCTGACCCCGGCTCGAGAATGGAGGACTACGCGCTCGCGGTCGGCAAGGTCCGCTTCGCCAGCCAGCCGGTCGTCGCCGTGCTCGCCGAGACGCGTGAGCTGGCGCGCGACGCCGCCGAGGCGGTCGTCGTCGACTACGAGCTGCTGCCGGCGTCGATCGACAGCTTGAGAACGCTCGATCCCGACGCGCCGCTGCTGCACGAGCCGATCGGCTCCAACGTCGCGTACAGCGACACGTACGAGTGGGGCGACATCGACTGGGCGCTGGAGAACGCCGACCACGTCGTCAGCATCGACAAGCTCCACTTCCACCGCTTCTCCTCGACGCCGTTGGAGTGCAACGCCGCGGTCGTCAACTGGGACCTCGGCACCGACGTGATCGAGGTTCGCTCCAACAACCAGATGCCGCAGTTCGCGGCGATGTTCATCGGCCCGGCGATCGGCGTGCCGGTCTCCAAGATGCGCTTCGTCTCGCAGGACATCGGCGGCGCATTCGGCCTCAAGATCACGAGCTACCCGACGATCGCCGCCTGCATCCTCTTGTCGCGCAAGGCGGGGCGGCCGGTCAAGTGGACCGAGTACCGCTCCGAGAACGTCGGCTCAAGCGCCCACGGCAACGAGCGCACGTTCACCGGCATCCGCGTCGCGGTGATGGCCGACGGCACGATCCTCGGCTTCGACGTGAAGGCGTTCGACGACGCCGGCGCCTTCCTGCGCTACGAACCGCTTGGCGGCGTGATCTGGTCCCAGGTCGCGCCCGGCTGTTACAAGCTCAAGCACCTGCGCGTCGAGTACACACAGGTGTTGACGAACAAATGCCCGGTCGGCCCCAACCGCGGCTACTCGCGGCTGCAGCACCTGTGGATGATCGAGCGGATCGTCGACGTCGTCGCCCACGAGCTCGGCTTCGACCCGGTCGCGCTGCGCAAGCACAACTACCCGCAGCCGGAGGACTACCCGTACGAGACGCCCAACGGCTGCGTCTACGACTCGGGCGA
The DNA here is from genome assembly GCA_036499225.1 of Conexibacter sp. Lineage (GTDB taxonomy): Bacteria > Actinomycetota > Thermoleophilia > Solirubrobacterales > Solirubrobacteraceae > Conexibacter. The sequence goes on along the minus strand of DASYEC010000073.1, from coordinate 6,518 downwards.
CCTGCCCCGGATGCTCGACATCGCGCTCGAGCTGCTCGACTACGACGGCTGGCGCGAGCGGCAGGAGGAGCTGCGCGCAGAGGGCGGCGGCGGCAAGCGGATCGGGATCGGGATCGGCACGACGCTCGACTCCGGCACGAACAACTTCGGCCAGGCGCAGATCATGAACCCGCACCTGCCGTTCTCGGGCAACGGGGAGGCGGCCCACGTCAAGCTCGACCTCTACGGCGAGGTCTCGGTCAACCTCGGCACCTCGCCGCAGGGCCAGGGCCATGAGACGACCGCCGCGCAGACGGTCGCCGACGTGCTCGGCGTCGACCCGGCGACCGTCCACGTGCACGCCGGCTACGACACCGCCAACCACGCCTACGTCGGCTTCTCCGGCACCTACGCCTCGCAGTTCGCGGTCACCGGCCTTGGCGCCGCGCTCGGCGCGGCGCAGAAGCTGCTGGGCGAGATCAAGCTCGTCGCGGCGACCGCGCTCGGCGCGGAGGTCGACGAGATCGAGGTTGCCGACGGGATGGCGCGGGTGCGCGGCGACGAGGAGCGCGAGATCCCCTTCATCGGGGTCGCCAACCTCGTCTACGCCAACGTCGCCGCGCTGCCCGACGAGGTGATCGACCAGGTCTCGCTCAACTGCCGCTACGTCTACCGGCCGCCGTTCGACGCGCCCGACACGGTCAGAAAGTTCGGCAACCTGACGCTGACATACGCGGCCCAGCTGCATGCCGCCGTCGTCGAGATCGACGAGGCGACCGGGCACACCGAGATCCTCAGATACGTCGCGGTCGACGACTGCGGCAGACGGATCAACCCGAACATCGTCGAGGGCCAGGTCCACGGCGCCGCGGCCCACGGGATCGGCGCCGCGCTGCACGAGTCGTTCGTCTACGACGAGGACAGCGGGCAGCTGCTGAGCCACAACTTCTACGACTACCACGCAGCGACCGCGCTCGACGTGCCGCTCGTCGTGACGGCCGAGATCGAGAGCCCCTCGCCGTTCTCGCCAAACGGGGCGAAGGGGATGGGCGAGGGCGGCGGCGCGCCGCTGTCGACGATCTCCGCCGCGATCCAGGACGCGCTCGGCGGCAGAGGCGCGACCGTGACCGACTCCCACAACCCGTCCGAGCGGGTCTGGCGACTGCTGCGCGAAGGCTCGGACGCCCCGCGCCACGTGGAGGTGACGTCGCGATGACGACGGTCCAAGGCAGCTACCGCGCGAGCGCGCCCTCTGCCGCGCTGTGGACGGCGCTCAGCGACCCTGAGCGGCTGGCCGCGGCGCTGCCCGACGTCGGCGTCGTCGACGTGCAGGACGCCGACCGCTTCCGCGCCCGCGTGCGCCCGAGCACCGGCCTCGGCATCACCCCGCTGCTGCTCGACGTGCGGATCACCGAGCGCGACGAGCCAACCCGCGTGCGGATCAGCGGCGACGGCGCCGCGGGCGAGCACCGCGTCGCCTTTGACGTCGAGCTGACGCTGCGCGACGACCGCGACGGCCCTGTGGCGAGCGGCTGCGAGGTCGCCTGGCGGGCCGAGGTCAGCGCCTTCGGCGTGCTCGGCAGCCTCACCCAGCGGGTCCTCCCGATGCTTCTGCGCGACCAGGTCGCGCTCGTGCTTGCCGCGGCAGACGGCCTTGCTGCGGTGCCCGCGCCGAGCTGACCCCCCTCACTCGGCGCGGTGGGCGGGTGGCGGCGTCGCGCGGCGCCGCCACCCGCTCGGCTGTGGCTACGCCGGCCCCAGCTCGTCGCGCAGCAGCTCCATGCCGGTCGACGCGCGCGGATAGCCGACGTAGACGGCCAGCAGGGCCATCAGCGCGTCGAGCTCGGCGCGCGTGACGCCGTTCTCGGGCGCCCATCTGAGGTGGCCGCGCAGGCGCGCGTCGACGCCGCCCTGGGTGACGAGCGCGGCGATCACGATGAGGCTGCGGTCCCGCATCGAGAGGTCCGTGTCGCTCCACGCGCCGGCGCCGGACTGCCACGCCTCCTCGGCCATATGCGGGCCGAGCATCTCGGTCATGTGGGCGGCGACCTGCTCCTCGGAGAGGCCGAACTGGCGGGCGTACATGCGCAGGCCGCGGGCGCGGCGCTCGTCGGTGGGGGAGTCGCTCATCGTGAACTCGGTCTCCTATCGGGGATGGTCAGGCGGGCCGGTCGAAGAACGCGGCCGAGCGGCGCAGATGGCGTCGCATCGCGGCCGCGGCGCCGTCGGGGTCGCGGCGCTCGACGGCGAACGCGATCTCGTCGAGCGCGTACAGCACGTCGGTCGGGGTCAGCTCGGCGGTCGCGCGCGAGTAGCTGCGCAGCATCAGCGTCGTCGTCATCGTGAAGCGGATGATCAGCGGGTTGTGCGTGCAGAGACCGAGCGCGCGGTGGAAGCGCAGGTCGAGGTCGAACGCCGCCTCGGTGTCGGCAGGCAGCGTGCGCGGGACGGTGCCGAGCACGCCGAGCAGGTCGTCGAGGTCGCGCGTGGTGCGCTCGGTCGCCGCGACGCGCGCGGTCAAGCCCTCCTGCGCCTCGCGCACCTGCAGCAGCTGGGCGTAGCGCTCGCGCATCACGCCCGCCGGCCGCCCGAGCACGCCGTCGGCGCGCACGCGTCCGATCGCCTCGACCGCGCCGTGGGCGACGCGATGGCCGCCGCCGCGCCCGCGCGTCACCGTCAGGACGCCGGCTTCGCGCAGCGCGCCGAGGCCGCCAAGCGCGGTCGGGACGCTCACGCCGAAGCGCTCGGCGACGACCTCGACGCTCGGCAGCCGGTCGCCTGGACGCAGCGTCCCTTCGAGCACGAGGTCCTCGATCGCGACCGTGATCTGCTGCGGCGCGGTCAACACGCGGCGGGCCGCAAACGCTGCTGCGACGGGGTCTTGGTGGTGTTCAGCGGGCACGTGAACCTAAGGAATCTTCCGTTTTCGGGGAAGTCTTATATGTGATCATCGCACCATGACGGCTCCCGACCCCATCCTCGCGTCGGTCCTCCAACGTCGCGTGCAGGCGATCTCGCACGAGATGGCGACCGTGCTGATGCGCTCCTCCCGCTCGCCGATCTTCAACGAGATCGGCGACCTCGTCACGGTCGTCTTCGACCGAGACGGCCGCACGTTGGCGCAGACCGAATACGCCTCGATCATCGCCAACGGCGCCCAGCCGCCGCTGGCGCAGATCATCGAGTACTTCGGCGAGGACCTCCACGACGGCGACGTGATCCTCCACAACGACGTCTACAGCGGCGGCAACCAGAACGCCGACGTCGGCGTCTTCATGCCGATCTTCCACGACGGCCAGCTCGTCGCGTGGAGCGCCAGCAAGGGCCACGTCGCCGACATCGGCGGGATGACGGCCGGCGGCTACGACCCGCGCGCGAGGGAGGTGTGGCAGGAGGCGTTCCGGATCCCGCCGCTCAAGCTGCACGAGCGCGGCCGGCTGCGCAGAGACGTCTGGGACCTCGTGCGCGCGAACATCCGCTTCGAGCTCGTCGCCGAGGACATCAACGCGATGATCGGCGCCTGCACGATCGGCCGCCGCCGCCTCGGCGAGGTGCTCGACCGGTACGGCGTGGCGAGCTTCGACGCGCACATGAGCTACGTGCTCGACGCGTCTGAGAAGCAGGTGCGCGCGGAGATCGCGCGCTGGCCCGACGGCGTCTACCGGGGCGACAGCTGGATGGTCTCCGACGGCCTCGACCCGACCGCGAGATACCGCATCGCGGTCGAGATCACGATCGCGGGCGAGCAGATCACCTTCGACTTCAGCGAGACCGACGACCAGGCGCCCGGCTTCACGAACATGCCGGCTGCCTCTGCGATCGGCGCGATCCGGATCGCCTTCCTGATGCTGGTGACCGCCGGCGGCCTTTCGATCCCGGCCAACCACGGCCTCTTCGCGCCGATCAGAACGGTCTTCCGCAAGGGCTCGCTGATCGACCCCGAGTTCCCCGCCTCGACGATCTTCGGCAACCAGATGTGCGACGAGGTGCTCGACGCGATCATGGCCGCGCTCGCCGAGGCGCTGCCCGACCGCGTCACCGCCGGCTGGAACCAGTTCCTCTGCACGGCGCTGTCAGCGACCGACCCGCGCACGAACGAGCCGTCGGTCGCGCTGACGATCTTCCAGCGCGGCGGCCCGGGCGCGATGCAGGGCGCCGACGGCTACAACGCGCTCGGCTTCAGCGGCACCCCCGGCAGCATGCGCTCGCCCGACATGGAGATGTTCGAGCTGTCGACGCCGCACTTCGTCCACCACTACGAGTACCTGCCCGACTCGGCCGGCGCCGGTCAGTGGCGCGGCGGCTACGGCACGCGCTCGAGCTGGACCTTCTACGGCGAGCACGAGGCCGGCACGACGATCGGCGACGACGTCGCGGCTGAGGGCGCCGAGCCGCCGCGCGGCCTGTTCGGCGGCTCGCCGGGCTCGCTCAACGAGCTGCGGCTGAAGCTGCCCGACGGCGCCGTGCGCGAGTGGGGCTCCAAGGAGATCATCGAGGAGATCCCCGTCGGCACCGTCTGCGAGTCGCTCAACGGCGGCGGGGGCGGCTACGGCGACCCGCGCGAGCGCGACGCAGAGATCGTGCGCAGCGAGGTCCGCGACGGGCTGTTGAGCACGGCTGCGGCACGAGAGCGGTACGGCGTCGTCGTGATCGGCGACGGGCGCGAGATCGACGAAGCGGCGACGCGCACTCTGCGCGCGGAGGGACGGGCATGAGCTATCGGATCGGCATCGACGTCGGCGGCACCTTCACCGACTTCCTGCTCGTCGGCGAGGGCCGGCGGCTCGTCCACAAGACCAGCTCGACGCCAGACGACCCGTCGCGCGGCCTCGCGACCGGCCTCGGCGAGATCGCCGAGCAGCTTGGCCTCGGCCTGCACGACTTCGTCGCGCAGCTCGAGCTGATCGTGCACGGCACGACGGTCACCACGAACGCGGTGCTGACGCACACGGGCGCCCGCACCGGCCTGCTCGTGACCGAGGGCTTCCGCGACGTGCTCGCGCTGCGCGACGGCACGCGCGAAGAGCCCTACGACAACCGCATGCAGCCGCCGACGCCGCTCGTGCCGCGCTACCTGCGGCTGGGCGTCGGCGGGCGGATCGACTACAAGGGCGACGAGGTCGAGCCGCTGCGCGAGCAGGACGTGCGCGACGCCGCTGCGGCCTTCGCCGACGAGGGCGTCGAGTCGGTCGCGATCTGCTTCATGCACTCGCCGGCCGCGCCCGCGCACGAGCGGCGGGCACGGGACCTGCTGGCATCGCTGATGCCCGGCACGTACGTGACCGCGTCGAGCGACCTGCTCTCCCAAGTCCGCTACCACGACCGCATGAGCACGACCGTGCTCAACGCCTACGCGGGGCCGATCATCTCGCGCTACCTCGCCGCGCTGACCGCGCGCCTGGAAGAGCTGAGGTTTGGCGGCACGCTGCTGATCATGCAGTCCAACGGCGGCGTTGCGACGCCGGCCGAGATCAGCGAGCGCGCCGCGCTGTCGCTGCTGTCGGGGCCGGCCTCGGGCCCGACCGCCGGCCTCTGGCTGCTTGCGCCGCACGGGCTCGACGAGTGCATCACCGTCGACATGGGCGGGACGAGCTTCGACGCCGCGCTCGTGAAGGACGGCGCGCCGTTGCTGATGGTCGACGGCGTCGTCGACCGCTGGCGCCTCGCGCTGCCGACGATCGACATCCACACGATCGGCGCGGGCGGCGGCTCGATCGCCTGGCTCGACGAGGGCGGGCTGCTGCACGTCGGCCCGCAGAGCGCCGGCGCCCAGCCGGGGCCCGCCTGTTACGGCCGCGGCGGCATGCAGCCGACCGTGACCGACGCCGACCTCGTGCTCGGCTACCTCGGCGAGGAGTCGTTCCGCCACGGCGGCATGCGGCTCGACCTCGTTGCGGCGCGGGAGGCGTTCGCGCCGCTCGTCGCCGGCCTCGGGCTGACGGTCGAGCAGGCGGCGGCGGGCGTCTACGACCTCGTCAACGTGACGATGGCGACCGGCGTGCGCGACATCTCGATCCGGCGCGGGCTGGACCCGCGCGACTTCCCGCTCGTCGTCGCGGGCGGCGCGGGACCGCTCCACGCCGCGGCGATCGCGCGCGAGCTCGACATCCCCGCGCTCGTCGTCCCGCGCGAGTCGTCGATCCTCTGCGCTGCCGGCATGCTGATGTCGGACTTCAAGCACGACGACGTGCGCGCGTACAAGACGCCGCTCGCCGACGCCTCGCTCGAGCGGCTCAACGGCCTCGTTGACGAGATGGTCTTGGACGGGCAGGCGACGCTGGCGCGCGAGGGCGTGCCGGCCTCCGGGGTTGAGCTGCACGCGGCGCTCGACCTGCGCTACGTCGGGCAGTGGCACGAGCTGACCGTCGCCGTCGAGCTGCCGCTCGACCTCGACGCGGCCGCCGCCGCCTTCCACGTCGAGCACGACCGCCTCTTCGGGCACAGCTCGCCGGGGCAGCCGGTCGAGCTGCTCGCGGTGCGGCTGGGCGTGGTCGGGCGGACCGAGAAGCCCGATCCGACCGAGGTGCCCGACGCCGACG
>DASYEC010000072.1:0-55343 GCA_036499225.1 Conexibacter sp. | reverse complement strand
GCATCGAGGGCTCGGCCAAGCTGCGCGGCACCGAGCTCCTAAGCGCCCGCGACGACGAGCTGCGCAAGGTCCGCGGCAACGAGATCGCGATGATCTTCCAGGACCCGATGACGGCGCTCAACCCGGTGCAGCGGATCGGCGACCAGATCGTCGAGCAGATCCGCGCGCACGAGAACGTCAGCAAGGCGCAGGCGCTCGACCGCGCTGTGGAGCTGATGGAGCGCGTCGGCGTGCCGCGCGCGACCGAGCGGCTGCGCTCCTACCCGCACGAGTTCTCCGGCGGCATGCGCCAGCGCGTGATGATCGCGATGGCGCTGTCGAACTCGCCGGAGCTGCTGATCGCCGACGAGCCGACGACGGCGCTCGACGTGACGATCCAGGCGCAGATCCTGAGAGAGCTCGACAAGCTGCGCAGAGAGACCAACGCCGGCGTGATCCTCGTGACGCACGACCTCGGCGTCGTCGCCGAGATCGCTGACCGCGTCGCCGTCATGTACGGCGGGCGGATCGTCGAGCAGGGCACGCTCGACGAGGTCTTCTACGACCCGCAGCACCCGTACACGTGGGGGCTGCTCGGCTCGATCACGCGCGTCGACCGCGACCGCCCCGGCCGCCTTCCGGCGATCGCGGGCTTGCCGCCGTCGCTGCTCAACCCGCCGCAGGGCTGCCACTTCCGGCCGCGCTGCCCGCACGAGTTCGCGAAGTGCGTCGAGCGCCCCGAGCTCGAGGTGCGCGACCCCGCCTCGGCCGACCACTGCGACCGCTGCTGGCTGTCGCAGGAGGACAAGAAGCGGCTGCGGATGGTCGACACCGGCGAGATCGGCCTCGGCGCCAAGGAGGTCGTCGCATGAGCGCGACCGAGACGAGCGCGCTGCCCGCGCCCGAGCCGTCCGCGAGAACCGGGGAGCCGCTGCTGGAGGTCAAGCACCTGCAGCTGTACTTCCCGATCAAGCGCGGCGTGATCGTCGACCGCACCGTCGGCCACGTCCACGCCGTCGACGACATCTCGCTGACGCTCGACGAGGGCGAGACGCTCGGCGTCGTCGGCGAGTCCGGCTGCGGCAAGACGACGCTGTCGCGCTCGATCGTGCGGCTGCTGGAGCCGACCGGCGGCTCGATCCGCTTCCGCGGCAGAGACATCACGAAGGCCGGCCGCCGCGACATGGCGCCGGTCCGCAGAGAGCTGCAGATGGTCTTCCAGGACCCGCAGGCGTCGCTCAACCCGCGCAAGCGGGTCGGGCAGATAGTCGCGGCGCCGCTGATGCTGCAGGGCCAGCACGGCCCTGCGGTGCAGCAGCGCGTCCGCCAGCTGCTGGAGAGAGTCGGGCTCAACCCCGAGCACGTCAACCGCTTCCCGCACGAGTTCTCCGGCGGCCAGCGGCAGCGGATCGGCGTCGCGCGGGCGCTTGCCGTCGAGCCGAAGCTGATGATGCTCGACGAGCCGGTCTCGGCGCTCGACGTGTCGATCCAGGCGCAGGTGATCAACCTGCTCGACGACCTGCAGGACGAGTTCGGCCTCTCCTACATCTTCGTCGCCCACGACCTCTCGGTCGTGCGCCACGTCAGCGACCGCATCGCGGTCATGTACCTCGGCAAGATCGTCGAGTCCTCACCGGCCGAGGAGCTGTACACGAAGCCGATCCACCCCTACACGGTCGGCCTGTTGGGCGCGATCCCGATCCCGGACCCGCGCCAGAACCGCGCGCGGCGCCGGCTTGTCGTCGAGGGCGAGCCGCCCAACCCGATCGACCCGCCGAGCGGCTGCCGCTTCCGCACCCGCTGCCCGCGAGCGACGGAGATATGCGCGACGGTCGAGCCGCAGCTGACCGAGTACGCCAACGGCCACGTCGCGGCCTGCCACCACCCGCTCAACGTCACCGACGCTGAGGTCAAGACGGCGAGACGGTCGCCGCTCAGCCCGATCGCCTCGGGTGACCAGCTGCCGCAGCCGCACACGAGCATCCCGGGCCATGACGCGGCGGAGATCGCCGCGGAGGCTGGCGGGCTCGAGGGCGAGCTCTAGCCGAGCACCGCTCTGGCGGCCGCGACCGCGACTGCGCGGTCGGCCGCCGGGTGGGGCGGCTGGCTCAGGACGTAGACGGTCACCAGGCGTCTGTCGTCGGTCGCGAGCAGCTCGCGCTGGGCGGGCAGCCAGGCGGCGCCGCGGCCGATCCCGAGGACCTGCTGGGGGAGCTGAGCGCGCGCTCTGCCGAGGTGGGCCTGGCCGGCCTCGACGACGGCGCGCTCGAAGCGGAAGGCCGCCTGCGGGGCGCTGTCGAGCGTGACGCGGAGGCTGGTCTGACCAGCGCGGTAGGCGCACGTCAGGAGCCCCTCGGAGCGGTTGACGAGCGTCGCGCTGGCGCCCGCGATCACCCGCGGGCAGGGTGATCTCGGCGTGCTCTCGCTGCCGCAGCCGACAACCACAAAGGCCGCGGCCGCGACGCTGCACGCGAGCATGCAGGCCCGGTGCCGTCGGGCAGGGGCGCTACCTTCGACGCCTCGGTGGGTTTGCACCGGGTGAGCCTGCCACGTTATGCCCCGGCCGGCTCGGACAGGCTGCGGGGATCGCAGCAGTCGGACAGAGAAGGAGGCCGCATTCGTGCGCCAACGGATCCTGCTCGTCGTGATGACGGGTCTTGCCTTGCTCGTGCCCTCCGCGGTCGCGAGCGCCAGCAGCACGCAGTACACGACCGTAGAAGCGCCATCGGAGCTGCTGAACGGCTCGCCTGCCAGAGCGCTGGACCAGATAACCAGCCTCGGCGCCACCGCGATCCGCATCACGATGCCGTGGCGCGAGATCGCGCCCGACCCCGACTCGCGCACGGCTCCGTCGTTCAACGCGACCGACCCGAACGCCTACCCGGCCGCTGGCTGGGCCGGTTTTGACGCGGCGATAAACGGCGCGCGCCAGCGCCACCTGAAGGTCCAGCTGACGATCACCGGCCCGGCGCCCGACTGGGCGACGCCCTCCAAGCACGACGGCCTGACGAGACCGGACCCGACGGCGTTCGGCAAGTTCGCGACCGCCGTCGCGCGCCGCTACGGCAGCAAGATCGGCGTCTGGTCGATCTGGAACGAGCCAAACCTCGGCAAGCTGCTGAAGCCGATCGCCTCCAACGCGAGCGCGACCGTCTACCGCAACCTCTACCTGAAGGCGTACGAGGGGCTCAGAAACGCGGGCGTGCGCGCACCGGTCCTGATCGGCGAGCTCGCGCCGATCGGCAACTCGCTGAAGGACCAGGGGACGATCCGTCCGCTCGCCTTCCTGCGCGCGACGCTCTGCCTCGACAGAAACGACAGACGGCTCAAGGGCACGCACTGCGCGAAGGTCCCGACGCAGGGCCTCGCACTGCACCCCTACGCGACGAGAGCCGGGCCGTTCCTGCAGCCGCCTGCCGACGACGTGACGATCGGCGTGCTGAGCCGCGCGACGAGCGCGCTCGACAAGGCGGCGAAGGCCGGCGCGATTCCCGCGCACCTGCCGCTCTACGTCACCGAGTTCGGCGTCCAGAGCCTGCCCGACCAGATCCTTGGCGTGCCGCTCGCCGTGCAGTCCGACTACCGCTCGCTCGCCGAGTACATCGCGTTCAAGAACCCGCGCGTGAAGGCGTTCTCGCAGTACCTGCTGCGCGACGACGCCGGCACCGGCCGCGAGCACGGCGCCTTCGAGTCGGGCCTCTTCCTCAACAAGGGCGACAAGGCGAAGCCGGCGCTGGAGGGCTTCCGCCTCCCGCTCGTCGTGCTCGCGTCGAGAAACCCCAGCCGCGTGACGCTGTGGGGCCTCGTGCGCCCGGCGCGCGCCGCGCATCACAGCGGCTCGCTGACGATCCAGTACGCCGACAAGGGCAAGAGCTTCAAGCAGCTCGCGACCCAGCGCTACTCGAGCAGCGGCTACTGGAAGCGCGTCGTCTCGACCAAGAAGGGCCGTGCCTTCCGCGTTGTCTGGAAGGCGCCCGACGGCACGACGCACACCGGTCCCAAGACGCTCCTGCGGACCGGCCCGTAGTTCCGCAACCTTCGGGCCGCGGTCGCGTTGACGGTCTCAAACGCCAACGCCACCGCGGCCCGTCGCGGTGTTTTTCCCACCTGACGATGGAGGTCGCCTTCCGTGCGCCGACGGTTCTCAATGGCTCTTGCCACGCTGCTCGCCCTGCTCGTCCCCGCTCTGTTGGCAGGGACAGCAAGCGCGAACAGCACCCAGTACACGATGGTCGAGGCGCCCAACGAGCTGCTCTACAGCGGCTCGCCTGACGCGACGCTCGACCAGATCAAGAGCCTCGGCGCCGACGGCATCCGCATACAGATGCCGTGGAGCCAGATCGCGCCGTCGCCGACCGCGACGCGCGCGCCGAGCTTCAACGCGACCGACCCCAACGCCTACCCGGCCGGGTCATGGGACCGCTTTGACAACGCGATCAACGGCGCCCGCGCCCGCGGCTTGAAGGTCCAGGTCACGCTCACCGGCCCGGCGCCGGCGTGGGCGACGCCCAAGCACGACGGGCTGACGAGACCGGACCCAACCGCGTTCGGCAAGTTCGCGACCGCGGTCGGCCGTCGCTACGGGAGCAAGGTCGCCGTCTGGTCGGTCTGGAACGAGCCGAACCTCGGCAAGCTGCTGAAGCCGCTCTACAGCGGTAAGACGCTCGAGAGCGCGGCCGTCTACCGCAACCTTTACCTGAAGGCGTACACCGGCCTCAGAAACGCCGGCGTGCGCGCCCCGATCCTGATCGGCGAGCTCGCGCCGCAGTACAACCCGAACCGCTCGGTCGGCACGATCGCGCCGCTCAACTTCATGCGCGCCGTGCTGTGCCTCGACAAGAGCTACAGAAGAGTCAAGGGCACGAGCTGCGCGAAGGTCCCGACGCAGGGATTCGCGATCCACCCCTACTCGACGCAGCCCGGGCCGTTCTACATCCCGCTGATCGACCGCGACAACGTCACGATCGGCGTCCTGTCATGGCTGACGACGGCGCTCGACAAAGCCGCGAGAGCGGGCGCGATCCCGGCGAAGCTGCCGGTCTACATCACCGAGTTCGGCGTTCAGAGCTTCCCTGACAGAAAGGTCGGCGTGCCGCTGCCGGTGCAGTCCGACTACCGCTCGATCGCTGAGCGGATCGCGTACGAGAACCCGCGCGTGAAGTCGTTCTCGCAGTACCTGCTGCACGACGACGCCCCGACCGGCTCCTACAGCGCCTTCGAGTCGGGGCTCTTCCCGCACATCGGCGACACGCCGAAGCCGGCCTTCTACGGCTTCCGCCTGCCGCTCGTCGTCGTGCCGGTCAGAGGCAGCAGAACTCGCGCGACGCTGTGGGGCCTCGTGCGCCCGGCGAAGGGCGCCGGCAGCGTCTCGCTGCAGTACAGCGACACCAACGGCTCCTCGTGGAAGACGCTCGGCAGCCAGCGCTTCTCCGCCTCCGGCTACTGGAGACGGTCGGTGACGACGAAGCCCGGCCGCCAGTGGCGCGTGACGTGGAAGGCCTCCGACGGCACCGCCTACCAGGGCTCGGCCACGCACGAGTGGACGAGACAGTGGGTGCCGGGGCAGAAGCTGTAACGCGGCCGGGTCGTCGTAGCCGGGCGAGCCGGGGGCCCGCAGCGAGGCGGCCGGGCGGCGATGCCGCCCGCCCGGGCGCCGATGCCGCGTCGCGCGGCATCGGGGCGCCCGCGATCAGCCCGTGTTGCGCATCCCCGCCGCGATCCCGGCGACGGTGTGCAGCAGCGGCGTGCGCGCGTCGGCGTCCTCGGCGCGCGAGCGGCGCAGCAGGTCGACCTGCATGTGCGAGAGCGGGTCGATCCACGGGTTGCGGTGGCGCAGGCGGGTCAGCAGCGTCGGCGTGTCGCCGAGCAGCGTCGCGTTGCCGGTGATCTCCAGCACGCGCACGACGAGCCGGTCGTGCTCCTGCTCGATCGGCGTCCACAGCGCCTTCGCGCCCGGGTCGGTGACGAGCTCGAAGTAGCGCTCCGCGACGCCGAGGTCGGCCTTGAAGAGCGACATCTCGAGCGTCGAGATGACCATCCGGAAGAACGGCCAGCGCTCGCGCATCTCGCGCTGCAAGGCGAGGTCGCCCTCGACCAGCGCCGTCCCCGCGCCGAACCACGCAGGCAGCAGCAGGCGGTTCTGCGTCCACGCCATCACCCACGGGATCGCGCGCAGCTCGCGCAGCGCGCGCGAGGCGCTGCGCGCGGCCGGGCGCGAGCCGATGTTCAGCTCCGCCAGCTCGTCGAGCGGCGAGGCCTGGTGCAGCAGCGCGTCGAAGCGCTCGTCGTCGTAGATCAGCGCGCGGTAGGCGTTGCGCGAGGTGTCGGCCAGCTTTTGCGCGGCCTCGCGGTAGCGGGCCGGCGGCTGCGCTGGCGGCGCGAGCGTCGCCAGCACGACGCCGGAGAGCGTCTGCTCCAGCGCGCGCTGCGCCAGCTCCGGGTGGGCGTAGCGCTGCGTGATCACCTCGCCCTGCTCGGTGATGCGGATGCGGCCGCGGATCGAGCCGGGCGGCTGCGCGACGATCGCGCGGTGGCTGGGCCCGCCGCCGCGCGAGGTCGAGCCGCCGCGGCCGTGGAAGAAGCGCAGCTTGACGTCGTGCGCGTCGGCGGCCTCCATCAGCCGCTCCTGCGCCGCGTACAGCTCCCACTGCGCCGATATGAAGCCGCCGTCCTTCGCCGAGTCCGAGTAGCCGAGCATGATCTCCTGGCGGCGGTCACAGCCGTTGAGATGCGAGGCGTACGCAGGGTCGGTGTAGAGCGCGGTCATCGTCGACTGGGCGCGGGTGAGGTCGTCGACCGTCTCGAACAGCGGCACGATCGGCAGCGCCTGGAGGCCGTCGCGCCCGACGCCGGCGCGGCGCAGCAGGAAGAGCGCGGCGAGCACGTCGGAGGGCTGCTCGGCCATCGAGATGATCACGCTGCCCAGCGCGCGGACGCCGTGCTGGCGGACGCCGTCGGCGATCGCGTTCATCGCGCTCAAGACACGGTCCTCGCGCTCCTCCTCAGCGTCAGCCGTGAAGCCCTCCAGCGCTGGGATCGCGTCGGCCAGCAGCGCTTGGCGGCCGGCCTCGTCAGCGTCGCCGTAGCCCTCGACCAGCGTCGCGACGGCGGCCTGCAGCGGCCCGGCCGACTGGCGCACGTCGAGCGCGGCGAGGTGGAAGCCGAAGGTCCGCGCCTGCACGAGAACGCGGGCGATCGTGCCGCGCGCGACGCGCTGGGAGGAGAGGCTGTCGCGCACCAGCTCGAGGTCGGCGATGAGCGCCTCGGGGCCGAGGTAGCCGCCCAGCTGGCCCGCGATCGTGCGGTCGAGGCGGCCGAGGATCAAGCCGAGCTTGCGGCGGAAGGGCTCGTGCGGGTTGCGCCTGCCGCTGTGCACGTCGGGCAGCTCGACCTCGTCGCGCTCGATCGAGGCGCGCAGCGCGGGGGAGACGAAGACGTGGTCGTCGGCCTGCGAGAACTCGCTCGCGAGGGCGGCGACGCGGGCCCGCAGCAGGCCGAGCGCTGTCGCGTGGTGCAGCGACAGCGCGCGGGCGACCGTCTCGGGGCCGACTTCGGGGTTGCCGTCCATGTCGCCGCCGGCCCACGAGCCGAAGCGGATCGGCGGGCTCGCGGGCGGCCACGGCAGGTCGAAGCAGCGCGACAGCTCGCCGGCCAACAGCGGGATCGCGTCGAACAGGACCGACTCGAAGAAGAACAGCGTGCGGCGGACCTCGTCCTCGACGCGCGGGCGGATACGGCGGACCTCGTCGGTCTGCCACCACGTCGTCAGCACCTCGCGCAGCTCGTCCTCCAGCGCGCGGCGGCGGGTCGTGCCGGTGCGCGGGTCGTCGAGCTTCTCCATGATCCGCCAGACGCTCTGCTGGTGGTCGAAGACCGAGCGGCGCGTCGCCTCGGTCGGGTGGGCGGTCAGCACGAGCCGCACGTCAAGCTCCTGCAAGGCCTCGGCCACGCGCGAGCGCGGCACCTGGCTGACGGCGGCGACGGTCGCGGCGAGCGACTCGCGCTGCGGCAGGCTCGCGTCGGAGTCGTACTCGCGCCGGCGTCGCAGCCGCTCGAGCTCCTCGACGATGTTCGCGAGCTGCAGCTGCATCGAGCAGGCGCGCACGTACGGCGCCAGGCGCGCGGCAGGCTGCCCGCGCAGAAAGCTGAGCAGCTGCTCGCCCTGCTGCTGGTCGCCGGCGCGCAGGCCGAGCGCAGAGTCGCGCAGCCAGAACAGCCGCTCGCGGAAGGCGCGGCCGTTCTGCTCCTCGAGCACGTCGCCGAGCAGCGACTCCAGCAGGGCGGTGTCGCGGTCGAGCGCGGTCGAGGCGGTGGCCGAGAGGCGGCCTGCGGCGGCTGGCTCGGCGGGTGGAGGAGAGGGGAGCGCGGACATCTCTCTTCCATTGTGGCGTGGCCGTTGGCGCGTGGGATGTCACGCGCGTGAAGATGAGGAACCGCTCAAGATCGGCGGCTTCGCGCCGACAACCGGAGCACACGACGGTCCAGGCTTTGGTGTTTCGGTTGGACCGTCTACCGGTGGCTGCGGAGGAGGATCAGGGTGAGAGGGATATTGGGCATCCGCTGGACGGTTGGGCGCAAGCTGACGCTCGCGTTCGGGGCGATGGCGCTGCTCGTCGCGGTCGTCGGGACGATCGCGCTGGTCGAGCTCGGCTCGCTGCAGGACGAGCACGACCGCGTGGTCGCGGCGGCGGGCGCGACCGGCGGCGCGGCGGCCGGCGCTTCCGGGGCCCGCGCCAGCCAGCTCGATGACTCCTTCAGCTCGACCCTCTCTCACGCCCGCACCCTGATCGTGATCGCGCTGATCGTGGCGATCATCACCGCGATCGTGCTCGGCACATGGATCACGCTCGCGCTGCGGATGCGCGTGCGACGCGTGCTCGCCCGCCTCCACCACCTGCGCGACGACAGCGTCGCGGACCTCAACGCCGGCCTCGCCGCCGTCGCGCGCGGGGACATGACCGTCGAGGTGGTCGCCTCGACGCGGCCGATCGAGCGGCTCTCCAGCGACGAGATCGGCGAGATCCAGCTCGGCGTCAACGCGATCCTCGAGCAGACCACGACGTCGATCGCCGAGTACAACGCGATGCGCGAGCAGCTGCGCGGCGCGCTCGGCGACAGCTCCTGCCTGGAAGGGCTGACGGAGCGGATGGAGAGCCTGCGGGCGAACTGCCTGACCGACCTCGAGCGCGGCCTCAACGCCGTCGCCGGCGGCGACCTGACCGTCGCGATAGGCGCGGTCACGACGCCGTTGCCGCCGACGCCCGGCAGAGCGCGCGGTCGGCTCGCGGAGATCTTCGACGGGACGCTCGCCCGCGCCCATTCCGCGGTGGGCGGCTACGGCCGCATGCAGGCGAGAGTCGCCGGGATGTTGCAGGAGATCGCGCAGAGCAGCGCCTCCGTCTCGACCGCGGCGCAGGAGATGGCGCACAGCTCCGAGGAGACCGGCCGCGCCGTCGGCGAGATCGCCCGCACGATCGGCGAGGTCGCGCAGGGCTCCGAGCGGCAGGCCAAGTCGGTCTCCCAGGCGAGAGCGCTGACCGACGAGGTCGCGACCGCCTCCGAGCAGAGCGCCGCCCACGCGCAGGAGACCGCGAGCTACGCCGCGCAGGCGCGCACGATCGCGGCCGAGGGCGCCGACGCGGTCACGCGCGCCACGAGCGCGATGGAGAGCGTCCGCGCCTCCTCGCAGGAGGCGACCGACACGATCCGCTCGCTCGGCGCGACGTCGAGCCAGATCGGCGGGATCGTCGACACGATCACCGGGATCGCCGAGCAGACCAACCTGTTGGCGTTGAACGCCGCGATCGAGGCGGCGCGAGCGGGCGAGCAGGGACGCGGCTTCGCGGTCGTCGCCGAGGAGGTGCGCAAGCTCGCCGAGGGGTCGCAGCAGGCGGCGGCGTCGATCGGCGGGCTGATCGCCGAGATCCAGCGCGAGACTGGGCGGGCCGTCGAGGTCGTCGAGGACGGCGCGCGGCAGACCGCCGAGGGCGCCGCGACCGTCGAGCAGGCGCGCGCCTCGTTCGAGCGGATCGGCGGCTCGGTCGACGACATGCACAGCCGCGTCGGCCAGATCGCGACCGCGGCTGAGCAGATCGCCGCCAGCGCCGTGCGGATGCGCGACAGCATCGGCGACGTCGCGATCGTCGCCGAGCAGTCCTCGGCTTCGGGCGAGGAGGTCTCCGCCTCCACCCAGCAGACCTCGGCCGCGACCCAGCAGATCGCCGCCTCCGCCAACGCCCTCGCCGGCACCGCCCGTCAGCTCGACGCCTTGGTCGGCCAGTTCACGCTGGCGCAGGAGTAGGCCGCGCGGCAGCGCGCCACGCCGGAGCCGCAGGACCGCCGGATCGCTGCGCCATACGAGCAGCGATCCGTCGGTCCCTGGCGCGCGAGGCGCCTTGACGAATTCTTGACGGCGGGACAGCGAACCATGACGCGGGCTGTGCGAACGCGGGCGGAGACTGGCAACAGGTCTCTGTTCCTCGTCAAGGAGTGCCCACATGAGCGTCGTGAAGCAGCCGTCCGCGTCGGCTCTCGCGCCCTCCTCACCGCGGCTGCGGGCGCGGATACGGGCGTTGCTGCACCCTGGCGGGCTTGACCGGCGGCTCGCTGCCGGCGCCGACCCGTCGCGCGACCCTGAGCTCGCCGCGCGCGCCGCGCTGCTGTTGAAACGCTCGACGCGGTCGCAGCTTGCCAGCGGGCTCGAGTCCGCAGCAGCCGCCGCGTTCGACGGCCGCATCCGCGCGCTGAGCGCCGCGGTCCCGGTCGACAACGCGGCCGTCGAGGAAGCGCTCGACGACCTCGCCGCGCTCGCCACACGGCTGCGCGCGCCCGAGCCGGTGCGGCCCCAGGGCGTCGCGATCGCGCGCCAGCTGCTGACCGACGGCGCCGGACCGCTCTATGCCGTGCACGCGCCGGGGGCGCTTGCCGAGACCGTTCGATCGGCGCTTCACGCGCTCGACGACGGGATGATCTGGGCGTGAGCTCGCGACAGCCGTCATCATGGGAGCCCGACGGGTATCTCGACCTGATGCGGGAAGAGATGCCCGACTACGAGGCGCTGCAGGCCGAGCTCATGGCCGCGACGGCAGGGAGCGACGCGCGCAGGGTGCTCGAGCTCGGCGTCGGCACGGGGGAGACGACGCGGCGGCTGCTCGAGGCCCATCCGGACGCGCAGCTCGTCGGGATCGACGCGAGCGCCGGAATGCTGGGGATCGCCCGTGTGACGCTGGCTGGCCGGCCGGTCACGCTCGCGGTCGGCCGCTTCGAGGACCCGCTCCCGAGCGGCCCGTTCGACCTCGTCGTCAGCGCGCTCGCGATCCACCACCTCGACGGACCGGAGAAGGCGGCGCTGTTCCGACAGGTCGGCCACGTGCTCGCCCCTGGCGGCCGCTTCGCGTTCGCCGACGTCGTCGTCCCCGACGATCCAGCGGACACCCGTACGCCGTTGGAAGAGGGATACGACCTTCCAAGCACCATCGCCGCCCAGCTCGCCTGGCTGCGCGCCGGCGGCCTCACCAACGCCCGCGTCGCCTGGCAGCGGCACGACCTCGCGGTGCTGGTGGCCGAGCGGCCGCGCGACTGACGCGCGACCGAGCGGCCGCGCGACTGACGTGCGGCCGAGCGGCTGCACGACTGACGCGCGGGGCACGGCGCGGGGGACTCGCTCGCGCGGCCGACGCGCGCCTTGCTGTGCGCACGGCGCCGGGCGCGGACGCCGAGCGCGAGACACGCGTCACAAATCCACCCGTGGTGCGAGATCGTGGGTGATGGTGAGATCAGGGGACGACCACGATGACGCGCTGCTGGCGGCGGCGGCGCGGGGCGACGCGGATGCGTACGCCGCGTTCTATCGCCGCCACCTCGCGGTCGTCGTCGGCGTGCTGGTGCGCCGCACCGGCGACGCCGAGACGGCTGCCGACCTCGCGGCCGAGACGTTCGCGGCGGCACTGCTCGCCTGCCCGCGCTACAAGCCCGGCGGGCCGCCGGCGCGGGCGTGGCTGATGGGGATCGCGCAGCACAAGCTGATCGACAGCCGCCGTCGCGGCACGGTCGAGAGCGTCGCGCGCCGACAGCTGGCGATGGAGCGGCTCGTGCTGACTGACGACGACCTCGAGCGCGTCGAGGCGCTCGCCTCCGAAGCGGGCGGCCAAACCGTGCTGCACGCCGTCGGCGAGCTCGCCGAGGAGCAGCGCGAAGCAGTCCTCGCCCGCGTCGTCGACGAGCGCGGCTATGCGGAGATCGCCGCCGAGCTGCGCACCTCCGAGGCGGTCGTGCGCAAGCGCGTCAGCCGCGGCCTGGCGACCTTGCGAGAGCGACTGAAGGGAGCGGCGACATGAGCGTCTTCTTCGACGACCTCGAGCGCGAGCTGCGGCGGGCGACCGTGCGGCGCGCTGCGGCGGCTCGGGCTGGGCGGCTGGCGACGCTGCGGCGGATGCCGGTCGCGGCCTCGCTCGCGGCGCTGCTGTTGCTCGCGCTGTGCGGGGGCGGGCTGTTCCTCGTCCTGCGCCCGCACCACCCGGTCATCCCGGCTGGGACGGCTCCGCCTGTCGCGCAACAAGCCGGCTGGCATGACCTGCCGCCGCACCGCCCTGGATGGCCGGCGCTCGCCGACGAGCCGGCCTCGCCCACGCTGACCGACTCGATCGGCTTGCTGCGCCGCCCGCAGACCGCTTATGACCGTGACACGGCGGTCGTCAGACAGGTCGCGAGCCTTCTCGCCGGCCAGCAGAGACGGCTGGCGCTCAACGACGAGCGAGCCGGGCGCTCGACCGGCAAGGTCCTGTTGCAGTCGGTCCGCCGTGTCTCGCTCGGCTCGCTCGGCTACTTCTGGATCGTCCCGACGCAGCCGGCCGAGGGCAGCAAGCTCGCCCCGGAGCCCGTCTTCGTCGGCGTGCGCTTGCACGAGCCCGTCGACGACGAGGCTGGGGCGATGCAGATGATGTCCGGCGACGTGGCGGCGGCGCTCAGGCGCGGGATCGCCGTCCGCGTCGGCACGACGACGTCGCGCGTCGTCGCGCTCGTCGTCCCTGACGGCGTCGCGTCGATCGGGCTGGACGTCGGAAACGGAGCGAGCCCTGCTCGCTCAGCGCTGGCGACGGTGCACGACAACGTCGCGGTCTTCTCGTTGCCGGGCGTCAGATCTCCGACGCCGTCCGTGATGCCGGCGACCTGGTACGACGCCCACGGCAGAGCGACGAAGCGCGGCGTCCGCGTCCCGCTGCTCTTCACTGGCTCAGCGTGGGTCCAGCTCGCGCCGGGGTCCGGGATGCCGCGCCCGAACCCGCCGCCGCCCGCGCCCCCGCGCGACGACTCCGACGGTCCTCGCGCCGAGGACATCGGTCCGGCGACGGGATAACCCCGAGCCGTTAAACGGGACCGGCCGGGCTGTGCGCCCGGCCGGTTACCCCCGGTCATAGATCGCCGCTGACTACAAACGTCCCAGGACTGTGTGCTGTCGCCTGGGCAACGGGACACTCTCGACCTCCGGGACTGGCCGCCAGCCGTGAAGCTGGCGCGTGGCCCGGAATGGCTCCGAGGAGCCGGGTCGAGTGGGCGATCCGCCGGACCACGCACTGTAGCGCGCCACCGCAGCCCGCTGTCCGCCGCCCCGGGCCCGGTGTCAGGCGATCTCAGCCGACTCCGCCCAGTCGTTGACGCCGGCCTCGATCGTCGTCTGCTCGATCGCCGCCAGCTCGTCGTCGGAGAAGGCGAGGTGGTCAAGCGCGCCGAGGTTGTCGTCGAGCTGCGCGACGCTGCTGGCGCCGACCAGCGCCGAGGTGACGCGCTCGTCGCGCAGCGTCCAGGCGAGCGCCATCTGCGCCAGCGACTGTCCGCGCCCGCGCGCGATCTCGTTCAGCGCACGGATGTGGGCGAGCGTTCTCTCGTTCAGCCAGCCGCGGTCGAGCGTGGAGTCTCTCGCCGCGCGCGAGTCGGCCGGGATTCCGTTGAGATAGCGGTCGGTCAGCATCCCCTGCGCGAGCGGAGTGAAGACGATCGAGCCGATCCCCTCGCTGCCGAGCACGTCGAGCAGGCCTCTCTCGATCCAGCGGTTGAGCAGCGAGTAGGAGGGCTGGTGGATCAGCAGCGGCGTGCCCAGCTCGCGCAGGATCTGTGCTGCCTCCAGCGTCCGCTCAGGCCCGTAGGAGGAGATCCCGACGTAGAGCGCCTTGCCCTGCTGCACCGCGGAGTGCAGCGCCCCCATCGTCTCCTGCAGCGGGGTGTCGGGGTCGTAGCGGTGGGAGTAGAAGATGTCGACGTAGTCGAGGCCCATCCGTCTCAGCGACTGGTCCAGCGACGCCATCAGGTACTTGCGCGAGCCACGGTCGCCGTAGGGACCGGCCCACATGTCCCAGCCGGCCTTCGTCGAGATGATCAGCTCGTCGCGGTATGGGCGGAAGTCCTCCGCGAAGAGGCGGCCGAAGTTCGTCTCGGCGCTGCCGTACGGCGGCCCGTAGTTGTTGGCGAGGTCGAAGTGGGTGACGCCTCGGTCGAAGGCGCGGCGCAGGATCGCGCGCTGGGTGTCGATCAGGCGGTCGTCGCCGAAGTTGTGCCACAGGCCGAGCGAGATTGCCGGCAGCAGCAGACCGCTGCGGCCGCAGCGGCGGTACTGCATCGTGCTCTCGTAGCGGTCGGGGGCAGCCAGGTAAGTGGGAGCCATCGAAGGATGGTCTCACCCGCCGCAAACAGCAGACAAATAGAGCGTTTACGCGACACGCGCGCTGACGCGCCCGACCTCGACTAGGCGCTTCAGCGCTCCTTCAAGCGGCCGATCACGTGGGCATCTGAGATCACCCCCGAGGTCAGAGGAATGTCTGTGCGGTTCAACGTCAGGACGAAGCTGCTGAGCGGCTTCTTGGTCGTGATCGCGATGATGGTCGTCATCGGCGTCATCGCGATCTCCCGCATGGGCGGGATCAACAACAACGTCAAGCAGTTCGGCGGCGACGTCGCGCCGAGCCTGCAGGACGTCGGCTCGGTCAACGCGTACATGTTCCTGTACCGCTTCGACCAGCTCGACTACGTCATCTCGGCGGTCAGAGAGCGCAGAGCGATCGCGAGATCGCTGACCAGCGACACCGCGACGATGGCGGGCTCGATCAGATCGCTGCAGGGCCGCGCAACCGGCAGACAGGCCGAGATCGTCGACAGATTCGCCCAGGCGTGGGACACCTACACCCAGGCGACCACAGGCTTCACGGCGCCGGCCGACCGCAACGACTACACGTCCGCGATCGCGATCATCAAGAACGGCGCCGGCGGCAGAGCGTTCGCCGACGCGACGACCGAGCTGATCGCGCTCAACAACGTGCTCAGAACGCTCTCGACCGCGACGACGAACGACGCCGAGACGACTGTCCACCACGGCCGCACGCTGATCATCGTCCTGCTCGTGATCGCCGCCCTGATCGCGATCGCGATCGCGGTCTTTGCCGGCAGCAGCATCTCGCGCGGCGTCAGACAGCTCGTCAAGGCGGCCCGCGGGATCGCCAAGGGCGACATCGAGCAGCGGATCGACATCAGATCGCGCGACGAGATCGGCGAGGCCGGCGAGGCCTTCCGCGAGATGGTCGCCTACCTCGAAGAGGCCGCCGGCGCGGCTCGCTCGATCGCGGCCGGCGACCTCGCCGTCGAGGTCGAGCCGAAGTCCGACAGAGACGCGCTCGGCCACGCCTTCCGCGAGATGAGCGTGCAACTGCGCGACGCGCTCGGCGACCAGTCGTCGCTGGAGGCGCTGACGCGGCGGATGGAGTCGCTCAGCGAGAACGACCTCGCGGCGCTCGAGCGCGCGCTTGCCGCCGTCGCCGCCGGCGATCTGACGGCAACAGCTCCGTTGACGACCGAGCCGCTTCAGGCGGAGGCCGGTCGCCAGGCCGGCCGCCTCGCTGAGATCTTCAACATGATGCTCGGCCAGACGCAGGCGTCGGTCAACGGCTACGACGAGATGCGCGAGAAGGTCGCGGTGCTCGTCGGGCAGATCGCGCAGGAGACGCAGGCGGTCGCCGCGGCGTCGCAGCAGATGGCGACGACCTCGCAGGAGACCGGCCGCGCGATCGGCGAGATCGCCTCCGCGGTCGGCGAGGTCGCGGCTGGCGCCGAGCGCCAGGTCCGCACCGTCGGAGAGGCGCGCGCGGTCGGCGAGGCCGTCTTCGCGGCTGCCCGGGCGTCGAGCGAGAACGCGACGGAGACGGCCGGCGCCGCCGAGCAGGCGCGCGCGGTCGCCGAGGAGGGCGCGCAGACGATCAGCCGCGCGACGGCTGGGATGCAGTCCTTGGTCGAGGTCAACTCGGCGGTGACCGAGGCGATGCGCGGCCTCGGCGCGAAGTCGGACCAGATCGGCGGGATCGTCTCGACGATCACCGGCATCGCGGAGCAGACCAACCTGTTGGCGCTGAACGCCGCGATCGAGGCGGCGCGAGCGGGCGAGCAGGGCCGCGGCTTCGCGGTCGTCGCCGAGGAAGTGCGCAAGCTCGCTGAGGAGTCGCAGCAGGCGGCGGCGTCGATCTCCGGCCTCGTCGAGGAGATCCAGCGCGACACCGGCGCTGCCGTCGACGCCGTCGGCGCCAGCGGCTCGTCGATCGAGGAGGGCGTCGCGAACGTCGAGCAGGCGCGTGAGTCGTTCCTGCGGATCGGCACGAGCGTCGAGGACATGAACGCCCGCATCTCGGAGATCGCCGGCGCGATCGGCGAGATCGCGCAGCGCGCGTCGCAGATGGAGGAGAACATGGCCGAGGTCGTCTCGGTCGCTGAGCAGTCCTCCGCCTCGACCGAGCAGGTCTCTGCCTCGACCGAGCAGACCTCGGCCTCCAGCCAGGAGATCGCCGCCTCTGCTCAGGAGCTGGCGAAGACCGCCGAGGAGCTCGAGCGGCTCGTGGGGGCGTTCAAGCTCTAGCCCACACCTCAGCCAAGCGCACGATGGCGGCCGCCGAGGCGGCCATCTCGTGCAGCGACGCCCACTCGCGCACCGAGTGGTACTCGTGGCCGCCGGTGAAGAGGTTGGGCGTCGGCAGGCCGCGGGCGCTCAGCAGCGAGCCGTCGGTGCCGCCGCGGATCGGCGTGCGCACTGGCTCGATCCCCTCGGCCCGCAGCGCGGCCTCCGCGTGGGAGACCACCTCGGGCGTCGCTCTGAGGTGGTCGCGCATGTTCGGGTACTGGGCTCTGACGTCGAGTCTCCAGCTCGCGCGCGGCTCTTTGCCGAGGACGTCCTCGGCGGTCCGCCGCAGCAGCGCGACGTGCTGCTCGAGCAGATCGTCCTCGAAGTCGCGCACGATGAAGTAGACGCGTGCTCTGGCGGGCGAGCCGACGATCTCGTGGGCGTGGATGAAGCCCTCGCGCTCGCTGGTGGTCTCTGGCGCGAGCGTGTCGGAGGGAAGCGCGGCGAGCACCTGTGCGGCCAGTCGCAGCGCGTTGACCATCTTGCCGGTCGCGAACCCGGGGTGGACCTCGATCCCCTCGATCGTCAGCTCGGCCTCTGCGGCGGTGAAGGTCTCGTCCTGCAGCTCGCCGAGATCGGAGCCGTCGATCGTGTAGGCGGCGCGCGCGCCGAAGCGCTCGACGTCGAAGCGCAGCCCGCCCTGCCCGATCTCCTCGTCGACCGTGAAGCCGACGCGCAGGTTGGGCCGGGGCAGGTCGGGGTTGGCGGCGAGGTGGGCGATCGCGGTCATGATCTCCGCGACGCCGGCCTTGTCGTCGGCGCCGAGCAGGGTGTCGCCGCTGGAGCTGACGATGTCATGGCCTCTCGCGGTTGCCAGCTCCGGCATCGTCACCGGGTCAAG
Organism: Conexibacter sp.; assembly: GCA_036499225.1. GTDB lineage: Bacteria > Actinomycetota > Thermoleophilia > Solirubrobacterales > Solirubrobacteraceae > Conexibacter. Next base: position 37,593 of record DASYEC010000072.1, on the reverse strand, counting down.
GACGGTGCCACCGCGCGGGAGTGCGATCGGTGCGCCGTCGTAGGCGCGATGAACGATCGGCTCGACGCCGTCGCCGGGTGCGTCGGGGCTGGTGTCGACGTGCGCGATCAGCCCGATCACGGGCGCGGTCGCCGGGTCGGCTCCGTTCGCGGGGAGCGTCCCCATCACGTAGCCGCCGTCGTCGATGCTCGTGTCTTTCAGGCCGAGCGCGTTGAGCTCCTCGAGCAGCATCCGCGAGAGGTCGAGCTGCGCCGGCGTGCTCGGGTGCAGGCCCGATTCGCGCGAGGACTGGGTGCTGACGCGCACGTAGCGCAGGAAGCGCTCGAGCAGCCCGGGCGCAAGCTGCTCGGCGAGCGAAGAAGTGAAGGCGGCCATTGGCGGGAGAGCCTACCCGTGCCCGCCTCCTACACTCACCCGCGATGGCGAAGGCGCTCAAGCACGGCAAACAGGTCAGGCCGAAGAAGAAGTGCTGCAGATCCAAGCCCCGCTGCAAGCGCTGCCCGGTCGTCCTCAAACGCCTCTCCCAACGCGGCTTCGCCGAGCGGCGCGCAGACGGCAGCTACGTGATGATCGACATCGTCGCCAAGAAGGAGCTGAAGGAGGCACGGCGGTAGGAGCGGTTTTGCCGTTCCTGCCGCGGCTCGGAGGGCGCGGTCGTCCCACCTGGATGTGGGAGGCGCGGCCGGCGTGCGTCAGCTCACAACCGCCCCGCTCGTCGCGCGCACCGTCTCGACTCCGTCGCGGAGGCTGAAGAAGAGGACGGAGGCGGCGAGGGCGAGGACGGGGGCGATCGCAACGGTGGCCAGCCAGCTGACGATCGCGGCGACGGCGTCGCCGCCGAGGTTGCCGATCGCGCCGGCGACGATGCTGACGCCGATCAGCAGGACCCAGAGGATCAGCAGGAGGCCGAAGACGTTCCAGCCGTTGCCCTTCACCAGCTCCTGGCTGCGCCCGAAGGCGCGAAAGACGCCGGTCTGCTCGACTACCAGCGCCGGGGCGCCGACGGCCCAGATCGTCAGCAGGAAGAGGCCTGGGATTATCAGCAGGAAGAGGCCGATCGCAATCGCGATGCCAGCGAGGATCGCGAACCCGATCAGCGGCAAGACCACCGGGCCGACGCTGCGGAAGAGGTCGGCGGGGGATGCGTCGAGGGTGCCGTCGCGCACGTCGTCGACCAGTCTCACGACCATCCCCTGGTAGAAGGTGTGCAGCACGACGACGACGATGCTCGAGATACCCAGCAGCACGCTGCTGTTGTGGAAGATCAGCCGCAAGATCGCTTCGATCGCGAAGATCACAAGCGCCGCGGGGATGAGCACGCCCGCGTACTGCTTGTAGATCTCGAACGCGCGTGAGAGCACGTTTGTCGGGCTTATGGTGGTCATAGTCGGTTTATCGGTCGATCTTGCCTGGCGCTAAACCTGGCGGGCACGGGATTTCGGCGGCGGCCCTTGCGGGGCGCGCGGGCGCGCCCTGGAAGCGCGCTGGACCCCGTCAGCTGGCGGACAACCGACATGGGAAGCGGGGGCAGCCCCCTCACGCGGAAACGGCGCGTGGGCGATCATGTCGCCCCATGGCACGCCGCACCGTCATCGTCGTCGACGATCACGCCCCCTTCCGCCGACAGGCGGCCCGGCTTCTGGAGGCCGCCGGCTACGCCGTCGTCGGCGAGGCGCAGGACGGCGCCAGCGCGCTGCGACTCGCCGAGCAGGTCCACCCGGACGCGGTGATGCTCGACGTGGGCCTCCCCGACATCTCAGGCTTCGAGATCGCGCGAGCGCTCGGCGATGACGCCGACGTGCTGCTCGTCTCCTCCGACGCTGACGCCGGCGCGCTCGCGGAGGAGCGCGAGCAGGCGTTCCTGTGGAAGGGCGCGCTCAGCACCGACTCGCTTGTGCAGGCGCTCGGCGCGCCGTAGAGCGCACCCGACGCACCGCCTACTCTCACGGTGTGTCGGCGCCCCCGCAACGCCTGCGCGCCGTCGTCCACGCCACGCCGTATTCTGGCGTTTGCCCGCTGGGATCGGGAACCCTGCGGGCGGCGCCACACCTATCGCTCATGACGACCGATCACCGCCCTCGCGAACAGGCGGCGCCATTGGCGTCTGCGATGGTCGACGTGCTGGACGCCGCGCTTGACGCGATCGTGGCGATCGACGCGGCCGGCTTCGTCGTCTACTGGAACCCAGCCGCCGAGCGGACGTTCGGCTACTCCGCGCCTGAGGCGCTCGGGCAGGACATGGCCGAGCTGATCGTGCCGCCGCGCTACCGCGCGCTCCACCGCGACGGGATGGCGAAGTCCCTGCGCGGGCGCGACCCAGTGCTGCTCGACCAGCGCGTCGTCACGCGCGCAATCGACGCCGACGGGCGCGACTTCCCGGTCGAGCTGACGCTCACGCGGCTCCCGCACGGGCACGAGCCGCACTTCCTCGGCTACGTGCGCGACATCTCCGAGCGGATCGACCGAGAGCAGGAGCTGCGCGACTCGCGCCACCGGCTGCTCGAGTCGGCCTACGCGACCCGCCGCAAGGTCGAGCGCGACCTCCACGACGGCGCCCAGCAGCGGCTGATCGGCACCGCGATCGCGCTCCAGCTGCTGCGCCAGCGGATCGACGACGGCAGCGAGCTGGCCGAGCTCGTCGACGAGGCGCGCGAGGAGCTGACCGCCGCGACCGAGGAGCTGCGCGAGCTCGCGCGCGGGATCCACCCGGCGGTCCTCACGCAGGGCGGGTTGCGCCCAGCGCTGCGGGCGCTCACCGGCCGCTCGCCGATTCCCGTCGAGGTCGTCGGGATCCCCGAGCAGCGCTTCCCGCCGGCGATCGAGGCGACCGCCTACTTCACTATCGCCGAGGGGCTGACGAACGTCGCGCGCCACAGCGGCGCGACGCGCGCGCAGATCGCCGTCGCGCTTGAGGACGGCCTGCTGTCCGTCACGCTGACCGACGACGGATGCGGCGGCGCGGTCGTCGGCGACGGCTCCGGCCTCGCCGGCCTGCGCGACCGCGCCGCCGCGCTCGACGGCCGGTTGTGGGTCCAAGACGCGCTTGACGGAGGGACGATGCTCGTGTTGGAGATGCCCGGGTCGGGCCAGGACGCGGAGGGCGAGCGGTGAGCGCCGGGTCGGTCGGGCGCAGAGGGCCGGCGACGAGCGCCGAGCCGGCGCGCGCCGGCGCGGAGGCTCAGCGATGACCGTTGCGCCTCTGCGCGTGATCGTCGCCGACGACGCCGCGCTCGTGCGCGCGGGCGCGGCTCGCTTGCTGGAAGACGCGGGCTTCGACGTCGTCGCGCAGGCGGCCGACGCCGACGAGCTGATGCGGAAGGTCCGCGCGCACAAGCCCGACGTCGCGGTCACCGACATCCGCATGCCGCCGCGCGGGGAGGACGACGGGCTGCGCGCGGCCGTGCGGATCCGCGCCGAGCTGCCGCAGACCGGCGTGCTCGTGCTGTCGCAGTACGCCGAGGAGGGCTACGTCGAGGCGCTGCTCGCGAACGGGGCGGAGGGGGTCGGCTATTTGTTGAAGGACCGCGTCGCCGACGTCGCGCGCTTTACCGACGCGCTCCACCGCGTCGCCGAGGGCGGCTCGGTGCTCGACTCCGAGGTCGTCGCGCTGATGCTCGGCCGCCGCGCGCCGACTGACCCGCTCGCCGAGCTGACGACGCGCGAGCGCGAGGTGCTTGGGCTGATGGCCGAGGGCCGCACCAACCGCGCGATCGCCGGCACGCTTCACCTTTCCGAGCGCGCCGTCGAGCGCCACGTCACCTCGATCTTCGGCAAGCTCGCGCTCGAGACCACCGGCGACGACCACCGCCGCGTCCTCGCCGTGCTGCGCTACCTCGAGGCCGTCGCGCAGTAGGCCATGCTGATCGCCGCTTGCTGGCAACGGCAGCCGCGGCTTCGCCGCCGACCTCCGGCCGAAGTTATCTCGCAGGTGCTGCGCAGCGCGTAGCCGGCGACGGCTACCGGCCCTTATCGCTGAGGAACGCTTCGATGAGGTCGGCCACCAGGTCGGGCGCGGCGGTGTGGGCGACGTCGCCCTCACGCGGCGAGCCGCCGGCTCAGCCGGCGGTCGCGCCGCCGTTGGCGGCGGCACCGGTGTCGCCGCCGGTCGCGTCAACGCGGCGAGCCGCCGGCTCAGCCGGCGGTGGCGCCGCCGTTGGCGGCGGCACCGGTGTCGCCGCCGGTCGCGTCCGCGCCGGTCGTGCCGTCGGTCGTCCCGTCCGTCGTCCCGTCCGTGGTGCCGTCGGTGGTGCCGTCGGTGGTGCCGTCGGTGGTGCCGTCGGTCGTGCCGTCGGTCGTCCCGTCGGTGGTGCCGTCGGTCGTCCCGTCGGTGGTGCCGTCGCTGCTGTCCTCGCTCGGGCCCTGCTGGCTCTCGAACGTGCCGGTGAACGGCTGGGCGGAGAAGGCCTCGGTCGGCTGCGGGAAGTCCTCGCATCTGCCGCCGATTGCGGACGTCATGAACTGCTGCCAGATCGGGGCCGGGATCGTCGCGCCGAAGACCTCCCCGTAGCCGGGCACCGCCGACATCGAGGTCGTCTCGGTCGGGTAGCCGACCCACACGGCGGTCGACAGCGTTGGCGTGAAGCCGTCGAACCAGGCGTCGGTGAAGCTGCTGGTCGTGCCGGTCTTGCCGGCGGCCGGGCAGCCGATCCCCATGCCGGCGGCGGTGCCGTGCGTCAGCACGCCCTCCAGCGCCTGGGTCACCTTGTAGGCCTGGCCGTCGGTGAACTCCTTCTTGCGCTCCGGCGCTCTGACTCTGACGACTCTGCCGTCGGCGTCGGTCACTCTGACGATCGTGTGGACCGTGTTGCGCCAGCCGCCGTCGGCGATCGTCGCGTAGGCGTCGGCCATCTCCAGCGGCGTCACGCCGATTCTCAGGCCGCCGATCGACTCGGCCGGGTAGCCGTCGAGGTGCGAGGTGACGCCCATGTCGTACGCGGCCTGGCGAACGGCGTCGCCTCCGAGATCGGCGCCGAGCTGCGCGTAGACGGTGTTGTCTGAGAGCGCCATCGCCTCGTCGAGCGTGATCTCGCCGTGGTACGCGTGGTCGTCGGTCTCGACGTGCCAGGTCGGGTCTGTCGACAGCCAGCCCGGCAGCAGCTCTCTCGAGTCATAGCTGACCGACTGCGGGTCGACGCCCTCGCGCACCGCCGCCATCAGGTCGATCGCCTTGAAGGTCGAGCCAGCCTGGCGCTGTGCGCTGGTGGCGTAGTCGAACTGCGTGTCGGCGTAGTTGCTCGAGCTCGCTATCGCGCGGATCTCGCCGTTTCTCGGATCGACGCTCGCGATCGCCGCCGCCGGCTGCCCGGGCTGGCCGACGTGGGCGTTGATCGCCTCACGCGCGAGCTCCTGCAGATGCGGGTCGATCGTCGTGTAAATTCTCAGCCCGCCACGGTTGGTGATGTTTCTGCCGTAGCGTCTGGCGAGCTCCTTCTCGACGTAGTCGAGCGCGTAGGGCTCGCGCTTCTGCGAGTAGTACTCGTTCCTATGGACGCCGAGCGGCTTGCTCGCGGCCTCCGCCGCCTCGCTCAGCGTGATCGCGTTGTTCTTCGCCATCGCTCTGAGCACCTCAGCGCGGCGGCGCTTGGCGGCTTGCGGATGGTCGAAGGGGTTGTCGAGCGTCGGCGCCTGGGGGAGGCCGGCGAGCAGCGCCGCCTGAGCGAGCGTCAGCTGCGAGACCGGCTTGTCGAAGAAGACCCGCGCCGCCGCCTGCACGCCGACCGCGGTCTGGCCGCCGACCGTGCCGTACGGGACGTTGTCGAGGTACTGGTTGAGGATCCAGTTCTTCGTGTGCTCGTCCTCGAGCTCGTCGGCGAGCTTCGCCTCGCGCAGCTTGCGAATCAGCGTTCTCTTGTACTTCGTGTCCGGCTGGTAGACGTTGCGCACGAGCTGCATCGTCAGCGACGAGCCGCCCTGCACCGTCTTGCCGGAGACGATGTTCTCGGCCGCGGCACGCGCGGCGCCGACGAGGTCGACGCCGCCGTGGTGGTAGAAGCGGCGGTCCTCGATCGCGACCGTCGCCCGCTTGAGCACCGCCGGCACGCCTCTGCCGTTGACCGGCACGTGCAGCGTGTCCTGGCCGACGATGAAGCCAAGCCGCGAGCCATCGGCGGCGTAGACAGCCGAGACGCCGGGCTGCTGATGGGGCTTGAGCGATCTGATGTCAGGCGTGCCGTCGAGCACGTTGACGACCCATGCGGCGAAGACCGAGCCGGCGACACCGGCGCCGACCAGCATCAGCACGATCGCAAGCAGGATCGTGCGGCGCACAGGGTGGCCGCGGTTGCCGTTGCGGCGTCGCTGTCGTTCTCGTCGGCTCACGGGGATGCTGCGGTCCGGGGGCCTTGAGCCGCGGACAGCCACTTGAGTGTAGGCAACGCTCGTCGCGGGCAAACGCGCCAGCGCCAGTCCGACTCGTTTGCGACCGATCTGAAACGAGCGCTGCCCATCCGCACCAGGCGTTTCGCTCTGGCGCGGCGGACTCCTGCAAGAACGCCGTCGGGCGCGGCCGCAGCCGCGTGCCAGGCGGGCGCCGGCCTACCGCTTGTCGACCTGCCCGTTGGCCAAGTCGCGCGAGATCTCGAAGCTGCCGAGGCGGCGGCTGACGGCGGAGCCGACGCGCGGAGCGGCGCCGGCGAAGATCGCGCCGGCGCGCAGGCTCAGCGGCGCCACGCCGATCTCGGCCGGGTTGCGCTCGATCGCCTTCACGACGGCGTTCGCGACGTCCTGCGGCGAACGCGTCGTGACGCCCATCGGCAGCTCGACCTCGGCCTCGGCGAACATGCCGGCGTCGCGGATGAAGCCCGGGAAGACGGTCGAGACGCCGACGCCGTCGGCGCGCATGTCCTCGCGCAGCCCGAGCGCGAAGCCGCGCAGGCCGAACTTCGTCGCCGAGTAGAGCGAGCTGGCCGGCTGCGCCGACTTGCCCGCGAGCGAGGAGATGAAGACGAGGTGGCCGCGGCCGCGCTGCGTCATCTGCTCAGAGAGCAGCTTGCTGAGCATGATCGGGGCGCGAAGGTTGACGTCGAGGGCACGGTCGACCTGCTCGAGCGAGTACTCGTCGAGCGTTCCGCTCGCCGGCAGCGCCGCGTTGGCGACCAGGATGTCGACGTCGCCGGCGTCGGCGAGCAGCCGCTGCGGCGCGTCGCGGTCGCTCAGGTCGACGGTCAGCGCACGGCCGCCGACCTCCCGCGCGAGCGGCTCCAGCACGTCGGTGCGCCGCCCTGTGAGGATCAGCCGCCCGCCTTGGCCGGCGAGCGTTCGCGCGATCGCTTGGCCGATCCCGCCGGTCGCGCCGGTCAACAAGATCGTCATGCCACGGATCTCGGTCATCGGCGCAGCCTGCCACAGACGCGCGGCGGTTGCGCCGAACGTGCGCGCCTTCGCGCCGATTTCCGGCGTGAGCCTGAGGGCTTCCTCGGCCGACGCCTGCCGGGTCGTGCCATTTTCCGGCGCACCAGCGGCGACTTGAGCGTGAGACGGATTTGAGACCAGGACGACACGGACAACGCCGCCTTGCTGAGCGATCCTCGTTCCTCGAACCGAGACCGAGACGGAGCCGATTTCACCGATGCTGCTCACCGCGTGCGCCCAGGCGCCGACGCTTGGCGCCTTCAAGCGGCCGCGACGCCTTCTGCTGGCCGCCGTCGTCATCGCGGCCGCGTTTGCGCTGGCGGGCGCCGCTCCCCAGCACGCCGACGCCTACGTCTACTGGGGCAACTTCTCTGGCCACGCGGTCGGGCGGGCAAACCTCGACGGGAGCGCGGCGAACGGGAGCTTCGTGCCCGGCACGACGCCCGCCGTTGCCGTCGCGGTCGACGGCACCCACATCTACTGGGCGAACGGAGGGGTCAACACCGTCGGCACGCAGATCGGCCGCGCCAACCTCGACGGCAGCGACCCGCAGCCCGCGTTCATCAGAACCGACAACGCCGTCGACGCCGTCGCCGTCGACGGCAGGCACGTCTATTGGGCTGATTCCGGCGCCCTCGAGATCGGCCGCGCGAACCTCGACGGGACCGACGTCGTGCAACGGCTCGTCCATACGGTCGACACGCCCCACGGCGTCGCGGTCGACGGCTCGCATCTCTACCGGGCGACGTTGAACGGCGCGGTCGGCCGGGCGAGCCTCGACGGCTCCGACGTCGACCCGGCGTTCATCCAGCTCCCCGACGGCGGCAACCTCGGCGTCGGAGTCGGTGGCGGGCACGTGTATTTCACCAACGACACGTCAATCGGGCGGGCGAACCTCGACGGCAGCGGCGTCGACCCCGGCTTCATCGACACGGGCGGATTCCCGCGGGCGATCGCGGTCGGCGGGGGCCACGTGTACTGGTCGTCGGACCTCAACGGCGCGGTCGGCCGCGCGAACCTCGACGGCAGCGACGTGCGGCCGGTCCTCGGCGCGCTCACCGGCAAGGGCGCAAGCGGCGTCGCGGTCGACGACCTCGCGTCAGGGGCGCTGACGGCCAGCCCTGCGGCCGTCGGCTTCCCCGGCGCCCAGCCGCTCGGGCTGCTCAGCGCGCCGACGCAGGTCACGGTCACCAACGGCCGCTACGGCGCGATCGGCCTGGGGCACGCGACGGTCGTCGGCGACGCCGACGACTTCCTGATCTCCTCCGACCGCTGCTCTGGCATGACGCTGTGGCTCGGCGACTCGTGCACGATCGGCGTGCGCTTCGGCGCGAGCGCGGGCGGCGCCCGGGTCGCGACGTTGAGCGTGGCAGGGAACGCCGGTGCCGGGCCTTTGACCGTTCCGTTGAGCGGGACCGGCGGCGGCGCGGTGCCTGTCGAGGGGCCGACGGGCGGCGTCGGACCTGCGGGGGCGGCGGGGCCGGCGGGCGCGGCAGGGCCGGCGGGCGCTGTCGGACCTGCCGGCACGGTCGCGCTCGTCACCTGCCGTGCCGTCACGAGAACGGTCACCAAGAAGGTGCACGGCAAGCGCAGGCGGACGAAGACGACAGCCCAGTCGTGCAGCGCGAGAGCCGAGCACGGCCCGGTCACGTTCACCGCGGCCGGCAGACCGGTCAGAGCAAGCCTGACCCGCGACGGCGCCGTCTGGGCGAGCGGCACCGCGATGCGCGCAAGCGGGAGAAGAACGGTGCTCTTGCTGACAGGGAGACGCGCGCTGACGCGCGGAAGCTACGTGCTGCGGCTGACGGTCGGGCGGAGAACGACGAGAAGCGCGGTGACGGTCAAGTAAGTCCGGCTGGCGGCACCAGGCACGTCCGCCGAGCGCCCGCGCTTGTGCGCGGACTGCGAGGGGTCACGCGCAGCGGGCCGCCGCTCAGGCGAACAGCGCGACCGTCGCCGTGAACGAGTGCATGAAGCTCGCGCCGCCGACGGGGCCGATCTCGCCGGCGGCGAAGAAGCCGGCGGAGGGGGCGCCGTCGAGCTCTTCGGCGAGCAGGTCGGCGTCGTGGTCGGAGACGCCGAACATCTCGCGGCCGCGTGAGTGGCAGGCGAAGGCGAGCGCGCCGGCCGGCGCGCCGCCGAGCGCCTCGACGCGCAGGCGCAGCTGATCGTGCAGGTCGCGGTCGGCGGAGGCGGGGTCGCGCGCATGGAGCCGCAGCACCTGGCCGGGCTCGACGGAGGCCGCGAGCGCGATCGTTCCGGCGACGGGGTCGGCGCCGAGCAGCCCGCGCACGAGGAAGTCGCCGTGGCCGTACTCGGGCTGGCCGCCGTCGACGACCAGTCCGACGAGCAGGCCGCCCGCGATCAGCGTCCTGTCGCGCGCGTCGAGCTCCTCGATCACCCCGCGTATGTGGTCGAGCGCCGGCCGCCCGGCAAGCTCGACGATCACGTTGCCCTCGACCGCGGTCACGGTCATCTCCGGCCCGACCGGCGTCGCGCCCTGCGAGACGCACGGCAGCAGCTCGACCCCGTCGAGGCGCACGCCGACCGCGCCCGACTCGCAGACGCGGTCGCCGTGGAAGAGGGCTGCCGACCCCTCGTCGGTGCGCGCGCTCGCGAGGCCGCCTATGACCGGCACGCCCGGCGCGCGCTTGGCGAGGTCGGCGAGCAGCGCGTCGGTCGGGAAGCTGAACGGGTCCGGCAGCAGCAGCGCGCCGCGGGCGCCGGCGAGGTCTTCCATCCCCGTCACCGCGATCGAGTCGCCGGAGCGGTGGGCGCTCGCGTGGAACGTCGTCGCGGTGCCGCCGCCGAGCGAGGCGGCCCAGACTGCTACAGCCGTGCCGCCCTCGTGCTCGGCGCCGCAGCCGAGCACGCCGCCCGCGCCGCAGCCGATCAGCGACGGCGGGCGCAGCGCCTCGTGGACGCCTTCGAGCGTCGCTTCGGGCGCGGCAAGGTGAGCGCCAGCGGCGAAGACGATCGCGATGTCGGCCTTCTCGCCGCCGAGCGCCTGGCCGGCGGCATGGGCAGCCTCGATCGCTCCCACGCGGGCGTCGCCATGCGTCGACACACCGGTTCCGATCCGTGCGCTCACCGTTCCACCATACCCCGGCGCACCAGGCCAAACGACCGCAGCCGGGCGCCATCCGAGCGGGCGCGGTGGCGCGCCGGTGCGTGCGCCCAGCCTCGGCGATACTCAGGCGATGGCCGCACCGCATGTGATCGCCCTCTTCGGCCCGACCGGCATCGGCAAGACCGCCGTCGCGCTGGCGCTTGCGCGGCGGCTGCGGGCGCGGGGAGAGGAGCCGGTCGCGATCTCGGCCGACGCGCTGCAGGTCTACCAAGGCCTCGAGGTCCTGACCGGCGCCGCCGACGCGGCCGAGCGGGCGGAGCTCGAGCATCGGCTGATCTCCTTCCTGCCGGTCACCGAGACCTTCAGCGCGGGGGCGTACGCGAAGCTCGCCCACCAGGAGATCGACGACGCGCTCGCGCACGGACGCACGCCGATCGTCGTCGGCGGCACCGGCCTCTACCTGCGCGCCGCGCTGACCGAGCTCGACCTCAGACCGCCGCCGACGGCCGGCGCGCGCGAGCGCTGGGTCGCTGAGCTGGAGCGGGTCGGGGCGCCGGCGCTGCACACTGCGCTCGCGCAGCGGGCGCCCTGGTCGGCCGCGGCGATCGACCCCAACGACCGCCAGCGGATCGTCCGCGCCCACGAGCTGCTCGACGCCGGCGCGCTCGCCCCGCCGGGTACGGAGCCCTCGCAGCTGTGGACCGACGAGATGCGCCACCCGACCGTGCTCGCCGGCCTCGTGATGGAGCGCGATGCGCTCTACGCGCGGATCGACGCGCGCGTGGAGGAGATGGCCGCCGCGGGCGCGAGGGACGAGGTGCTGGCGGCCGAGGCGGCCGGCGCCTCCGCGACGGCTCGCAAGGCGCTTGGCTTCGACGACCTGCTGGCCGGCGACGTCGAGGGGATGCAGCGCCGCACGCGCAACTACGCCAAGCGCCAGCTGACCTGGATGCGCAAGCTCGCCGGGGTTGAGACGATCGACGCGACCGGTCGCTCCCCCGACGAGATCGCGGCCGCGGTCGACGCCCTCGCCTGGCCCGCCTGACGAGCCGCAAGCGCGCGGCTGCGGGCCCCGACGAGATCGCGGCCGCGGTCGGCGCCCTCGCCTGGCCCGCCTGACGAGCCGCAAGCGCGCCGCTACGGCAGCCCGCAAAGCCCGCGCCACTGGTCGATAATCTGCGGCGCCGCACCCAACCCCCTCAGCAACCGGAGGCAGCGTGAAGTTCGAGAAGTGGCAGGCGCTTGGCAACGACTACGCGATCGTCGAGGCCAAAGAGCTCCCGTTCGAGCTGACGCCGGCCCGCATCCGCGCCTTCTGCGCCGGCCATTTCGGCGTCTTCGCCGACGGGATCCTGGTGCTGAGCGAGAGCGCGCAGCCCGGCTTCGTCGCGAGCCTGAAGATCTTCAACCCGGACGGCTCGGAGGCTGAGCTGTCGGGCAACGGCGCGCGCGAGGCGATCATGTACCTGCGCCAGCGCGGCTGGACCGACGCCAACACCTTCTCGATCGAGACCGCGGCCGGCGAGATCCGCCCGACGATCACCAGCGAGACGACGTGCACCGTTGACATGGGCCGAGCGAAGCTGACCTCGAAGGACTTCCCGAGCGGCCCCGGCGACGGCCTCGGCGAGCTGACCGCGGGCGCCACGACGTGGCGCTTCCAGCACGTCTCGATCGGCAACCCGCAGTGCTCGATCCGCGTCGGCTCGGTCGAGCAGCTCGAGGCGCTCGACCTGCCGGCGATCGGCGGCGCGATCGAGCACCACGCGCTCTTCCCCAACCGCACGAACGTCTCCTGGTACGCGGAGCTTGAGCAGCCGGGCCGCATCCGCGCGCGGATCTTCGAGCGCGGCGTGGGGGAGACGCTGTCGTCGGGGACTGGCGCGACCGGCGCCGCGGTCGCGCACGTGCTGACGGGCGGCGGCGCGGGCGACGAGGTCGCGACTGTCACCGTCGTGCTCGACGGCGGCGAGCTCGAGGTCGAGGTCGCCGAGGACCTGCATGTGAACTTGACCGGCTGGGCCGTGCCCGTCTTCGCCGGAACCCTGTCGGAGAACTTCGTGAAGGAGCTGCATGAGACCGAGTAAGCGACTCGACCTGATCCCGCCGTACCTCTTCGCCCAGCTGGAGCGCAAGATCGCGGAGAAGAAGGCGGCCGGCATCGACGTCATCTCGCTCGGCATCGGCGATCCGGACACGCCGACGTACGCGCCGATCGTCGCCGCGATGCAGAGAGCGGTCGCGGACCCGGGCACCCACCAGTACCCGTCCAACCGCGGCCGCCAGGACTTCCGCGAGGCCGTCACGTCCTTCTACGCCCGCCGCTTCGGCGTCACGCTCGACGCGGACAGCGAGGTGATGCCGGCGATCGGCGCGAAGGAGTGCATCTTCAACCTCAGCCTGACGTTCCTCGACCCCGAGGACGTCGCGCTGGCGTCGGACCCGGGCTACCCGGTCTACACCGGCGGGCCGCTGCTGGCCGGCGCCTCCGCGGTGCTGATGCCGCTGAAGCCCGAGCTCGGCTTCGCGCCCGACCTTGACGCGATCTCCGACGCTGACGCGGAGCGCGCGAAGCTGCTGTTCGTCAACTACCCGAACAACCCGACCGGCGCGATCGTGCCGGACGGCTTCTTCGAGAAGGTCGTCGCGTTCGCCAAGCAGCACGACATCCTCGTCGTGCACGACAACGCGTACAGCGAGACGACGTACGACGGCTACGTCGCCCCGTCGTTCCTGGCGACGCCGGGCGCCAAGGAGGTCGGCGTCGAGGTCTTCTCGCTCTCCAAGGGCTACAACATGACCGGCTGGCGGGCGGCCGCGATCGTCGGCAACGCCGACGCGATCGCCGCTCACTGGAAGCTGAAGTCGAACGTCGACTCGGGCCTGTTCGAGGCCGTCCAGCTCGCCGCCGTCGAGGCGCTGTCGCCCGAGGTCGACCGCGACGTGGAGGCGATGAACGCCGTCTACACCCGCCGCCGCGACCTCGTCGTCGAGGCGCTCAAGCAGGCCGGCGTCGACGTCGTCGCCCCGAAGGGCACGATCTACATCTGGGCCCCGATCCCCGCGGGCTACGACTCCTCGGCCGCCTACTGCGAGCACGTGCTCGAGCAGGCCGCCGTCGTCATCTCCCCGGGCGGCGCGTACGGCACAAGCGGCGAGGGCTTCTTCCGCATCTCCCTCACGACCCCCGACGACCGCCTCATGGAAGCGGTCGAGCGGATCAAGCAGCTGGGCTAGGCGTGTCCGGCGCGACCCGCTCGCGCGTCGTCTGCGACGCGACGCCAGAGTGGCTGAGTTGCGCTCTTCGGCGCCACTAGACTAGGTGGCAATGACGCAAACTCGCAGCCGATCGGGGCGCACTACGGAGACAGATAGAAACGGGAGATTGCAGGCGGGGCGGGCGCGACAGCGCGCGTACATGATCGCCGCGCTGCCGGAGGGGGAGGACCTCTCCGAGCTGCAGGAGCTGTTGCGCACTGCCGGGGTGGCGACGGTTGGGCAGCTGGTCCAGCATTTGGAGCATCCGCACCCGAACACCTACCTTGGGCCGGGCAAGCTTGAGGAGCTGAGAGCGCTTGTGAAGGAGGCTGGCGCGAACGTGGTCGCGTGCGACGACGAGCTGTCGCCGCGCCAGGAGCGCAGCCTTGAGAAGGCGCTCGACATGCCGGTCGTCGACCGCACGACCGTGATCCTCGACATCTTCGCCGGGCACGCGCACTCGGCCGAGGGCAAGCTGCAGGTCGAGCTCGCGCAGCTGCAATACAACCTCGCGCGCATGCGCGGCATGTGGACCCACCTCGAACGGCTCGGCGGCGGCGTCGGCACGCGTGGCCCGGGCGAGTCGCAGATCGAGACCGACCGCCGGCTCGCGCGTGACCGCATCACCGCGCTGCGGCGCAGACTCGACCGCGTCAGAGGCTCGCGCGAGACGATGCGCGCCGAGCGCTCGCGGGCCCTGCTCCCGACCGTCGCGCTCGTCGGCTACACGAACGCGGGCAAGTCGACGCTGCTGAACAAGCTGACCGGCGCCGAGGTCGGCGTCCGCGACCGGCTGTTCCACACGCTGGACCCGACGACCCGCTCCTACAAGCTCGGCGGCCGCGACTACCTGCTGACCGACACCGTCGGCTTCATCCGCAAGCTGCCCCACCAGCTCGTCGACGCCTTCGGCGCGACGCTCGAGGAGACCCGCCTCGCCGACCTGCTGCTGCACGTCGTGGACGCCTCGGCACCGAAAGAGGAGCTCGACGAGATGATGCGCGCCGTCGACTCCGTCCTCGCCGACATCGGCGCCGGCGACCAGCCGCGGCTGCTGATCCTCAACAAGGCCGACGCGCTCGACGAGGAAGGCCGCCAGGACGTCGGCCTGCGACACCCCGACGGGATGATGGTCTCCGCCTTCACCGGCGAAGGGCTCGACGCGCTCGGCGAGCGGATCGAGGAGGAGTTCGTCCGCCGCCTGCACGACGTCGAGCTGCTGCTCCCCTACAGCGAGGGCGGCCGGCTCGCCGAGCTGCACGAGCTGGCCGGCGACCTCGCCCGCGAGGACACCCCCGAGGGCGTCCGCGTCAGCGTCAGGCTCCCCGGCCCGGTTGCCGCGCGGTATGAGCGATGGGCGACGGTTGGGAACGGCAACGGCAACGGCAACGGACACGTTGACGGGGACCTCGCCGCGGGCGCGGTGCTGCCGGTCGAGCGCTTGCCCGAAGCGCCCGCTCGCGGATGAGCGAGATCGATCCCACGTTGGAGGCGGCGCTGCCGATGATGCGGCTCCACCGCCAGGCGATCCTGCCGCGACGGGCGCATGACGGCGACGCCGGCCTCGACCTGCACAGCGTCGAGGCCGTGACGCTCGCGCCCGGAGCGCGCGCGATGGTGGCGACCGGCGTCGCGGTCGCGATCCCGCATGGGTCCGCGGGCCTCGTGCTCCCGCGCTCGGGCCTCGCGGCGAAGAGAGGGATCGCGCTCGTCAACGCGCCGGGCCTGATCGACGCCGGCTATCGCGGCGAGCTGAAGGTGCTGCTGCTCAACACCGACCGGGACGAGCCGTGCGAGATCGTCGTCGGCGACCGCATCGCCCAGCTCGTGATCATCCGCGTCGACCTCTGCCACACGATCGAGGTCGACGCGCTGCCCGAGAGCGAGCGCGGCAACGGCGGCTTCGGCTCGAGCGGCAGCTGAGCGGCGCGCCGGCAAAAGCCGGGCCGCGCCTCACACCCCCAGCAGCTGCCGCAGCCGCGTCGCGTTTCTCGTCGCGAAGCCCTGCATGTCGTTGTTGAAGTAGGCGAAGACCTCGACGCGCTCGCGCCAGTCGCGCAGGCGCGCGGCCCACTCGCGCAGCTCCGCGTCGGAGTAGTTGCCGCCGCGGCCTCTGTGGCCGTAGTGGAAGCGGATCAACGTCCACGTTGCAGTCAACGCGTGTGTTTGAAACCGGCGGCCAGGGTGGTCGCCGATCACGAGCGCGGCGTTGTGCGCGTGCAGCATCCGCTCGACCTCCGGCACGAACCAGCTCTCGTGGCGGAACTCGAACGCATGCTTGCGAGGCGGCAGGTCGGCGATCGCGTCAAGGGCGGCCGCGAGCCGCTCGTCGTCACGCCTGAAGTTTTCCGGCAGCTGCCAGATCACCGGCCCCAGCCGGCGCGCCGCGACCAGCGGCTCGATCGAGTCGTAGAAGCGGCCGACGCCACCGGACAGGTCGGTCAGCCGCTTCATGTGCGTCAGATAGCGGCTCGCCTTCGCCGCGAAGACGAACTCCTCAGGAGTCTGCTCGACCCATCTGCGCGCCGACTCCGGTCTCGCGAGGCGGTAGAAGGTGGTGTTCAGCTCGACCGTCGAAAAGGCCGCCGCATACTCCGACAGCCAGCGCGACTGCGGGACGCCCTCTGGATAGAAGACGCCCCGCCACGCTCTGTACGCCCAGCCCGAGCAGCCGATCTGAACCGGGCGCACGACGGCGCTACTGCCCGCTTGCGCTCGCCAGGTCGCCGACGCTTCTGAGCCCGTGCTGGGCCGCGTACGCTCTCGTCACGGCGAGCGCGTCGGTGTCGGTGAACGGGGTCAGGTCCAGCAGCGTGAAGCCGTGTCTCTCTGCAAACGCCTTGCCTGCGTCGTACGCCTCCTTCTTCGTCGCGAACGTTCTCGTGTCGCCCGCGACGGTCGAGTTGAAGATGCCGATGTACTCCGGGTACATGTCGATCTGCCCGGCTCTGAGCGCTCTGTCGGCGATCTCCGTCGAGCCGATGTTCTGCTTCAGCGTCACTCTGTAGCCCTGTGCCTCAAGCGCCTGGGCGTAGAGCTGGCCGAGGATGAACTGCTCGGGGAAGTTCTTCGTCCCGAGCGTGATCTCCGGCTTGCCGGCGCCTGCGGTGCCGGCTCTCAGCAGCCCGTTGGCGTCGAGGAACGCTCTCGCGACGTCGGCCGGCTGCTGCTTGTCGAGCACGACCGCGGCGTTCATTCTCTGCATCGCCTCGGTCGTCAGCTTCGAGCTGACGTCGTTGATCGTCGTCTCAAACTGCGGGCCCTCGGCGTCGAGCACTCTCGTGGAGACGACCGGCGTGAGGTTCTGGAAGCCGAAGACGTTTCTCGGGTCGGTCAGCACGACGTACTTGCCGCTCTGCAGCTGTCCGTCGGTCGTGAAGACGTCGGCGACGTCGATCTTGCCGTCGTCGAGCGCCTGGTACTGCAGGCCGATCGTCAACGGCGAGAACTGCACGTCGGTGATCCCGTACTTCGCTCTGAGGCCCGGCAGTCCCGTCGGCCGGTTGCGGAACTCAGGCGGCGCGCCGAGCCGGATCTGCCCGACCGGCGTCGCCGTCGTGTCCGACCCGGCGCTCGTGCTGGTGTCCGCGCTTGCGCCGGTGGTGGTGTTCGTGTCTGAGCTTGAGCCGCCGCAGGCGGCGAGCCCGACGGCCGCCGCGATCGCGACGAGCGCCAAGAGCATGGTGCGCAACGTTCCCTGCTTCACGTTGGGTGTCCTTTCGTGGTTGGCGTACCTCACGTGGGGTCCCAGTCCCCGGGCGCCGGCGGCCTCCCTAGCCGCGCGGCGTTGCTACATCGACTCCGCGGCGGCCGTGCCGACCACCGCTGGACCGACCTCGGCAGGCGCGCGACGCCGCGAGCGCAAGCCGCGCGGCGTGACCAGCCGTTGGAGGCCGGCGAACAGCAGCTCGAAGACGAGCGCCAGCGCCGCGACGCAGATCGCGGCCCCGATCACTCCTGGCAGGCGATAGGTCGCCTGATCGACGATGACGTTGCCGAGCGTGTTGGCGCCGGCAACCGACCCGAGCGTCGCGGTCGCGATCACGTAGACCACGGCCGTGCGAATGCCCGCGAAGATCAAAGGGAGGGCGAGCGGCAGCTCGACCCGCCACAGCACCTCGCTGCCGCGCATCCCCATCCCGCGAGCCGCCTCGACTGCGTCACGGTCGACGCCGTCGATCGCGACGTAGGCGTTCGTCAGCATCGGCGGGACGGCGAGCACGATCAACGCGACCATCACGTTGACGAAGCCGATCCCCAGCAGCGCGACGCCGATCGAGATCAGCGCGAGGCTCGGCAGCGCGCGGCCGATGTTGGAGATGTTGATCGCGGCGAACGACCCGCGGTGCAGATGGCCGAGCCAGACGCCGAGCGGGATCGCGATCAGCAGCGAGATCCCCATCGCGGCGCCGGCCAGCGCAAGGTGGTCGAGCGTCAGATGCCACAGCAGCGACGCGTTGTCGCCGATGAACTTGAACGCGTCGATGAAGTCGTTCATGCGCGCGCCACTCGCATCCAGGGGGAGAGCGCCCGCTGCAGCAGCACGAGCAGGAAGTCGGCCAGCAGCGCGAGCGCGACGCAGAGCGCGCCGGCGGCGATCATCTCCGTCTTGAAGGTCTGCTGCAGCGCGCTGTAGATCGGCGCGCCGAGGCCCTCGTCGACGACGAAGACGGCGACCGTCGCGAGGCTGATCACCGTCACGGTCGCGATCCGCAGCCCGGCGACGACCGCCGGCAGCGCGAGCGGCAGCTCGACCTTCCAGAGCAGCTGGCGCTCGGTCATCCCCATCCCGCGCGCCGCGTCCTTCACCTCGCCGGGGACGCCGGAGAGGCCCGCGAGCATGTTGCGGAAGAGGATCAGCAGCGTGTAGGAGACGAGCGCGATCTCGGCGGTCGTGCGTGTCAGCCCGGTCAGCGGGACCAGCAGCTGGAAGAGCGCGAGGCTGGGGATCGTGTACAGCAGGCCGGTGACGAGCACGACAGGCGTGGCGATCCAGCCGCGCCGGTGGGCCGCGAGCGCGAGCGTGAACGCGATCGCCGTGCCGATCACGACGGCGACCGCGGTCAGCAGGATGTGCTGCAGCAGCGCCGGCTGCAGCGTGTCGGACCAGTTCTGCTTGACCCAGCCCCAGCAGAACAGGCCGTTGTCGCGCACGCACGAGCTGCCTCTGCCGAAGTCGGGGATGACGGGGCCGGAGGCCATGCTCACCTCCGCGTCTGCAGCGCGTCGCTGATCAGCTTGAGGTCGACGAGGCCGGCGAGGCGGCCGTCGTCGTCGACGACGACGAGTGGGCGGTTGCCGTCGGCGACGACGAGCGAGAGCGCGTCGTGCAGCGAGGTCTGACGGCGCGCGGTCGCGGCGAGTGGCTCGGCATCCTCCACCGCCACGGGCTTGCCGTCGAGCCGCGCGACCGGCAGGCGGCCGATCGGCTGCTCGCCGCCGTCGATCAGCACGAGCTCGTCGCTGCCGTGGCGCGCCGCACGCTCGCGCGCCTCCGCGGCCGGCTCGCCGACACGCGCGGTGAGGCCGTCGAGCAGCTGTATGTCCTTGATCGCGCTGAGCGTGAGGCGCTTCAGCCCGCGGTCCGCGCCGACGAAGCGGGCGACGAACTCGTCGGCGGGGTCGGCGAGCAGCACGTCGGGCGTCGCGTACTGGGCGAGATGGCCGCCCTCGCGCATGATCGCGATCCGGTCGCCCATCTTGATCGCCTCGTCGATGTCGTGCGTGACGAAGACGATCGTCTTGCGGATCTCGGCCTGCAATCGCAGCAGCTCGTCCTGCAGCCGCGCGCGGTTGATCGGGTCGATCGCGCCGAACGGCTCGTCCATCAGCATCAGCGGCGGGTCCGCCGCCAGCGCACGCGCGACGCCGACGCGCTGGCGCTGGCCGCCCGACAGCTCGCCGGGATAGCGCTCGCCCATCTCCGCGTCGAGCGAGACGAGCGTCAGCAGCTCCTGCACGCGCGCGGTCGTGCGCTGCTTGTCCCATCCGAGCAGCTTCGGCACGGTCGCGATGTTCTGCGCGATCGTCTGGTGAGGGAAGAGGCCGATCTGCTGGATCACGTAGCCGATCTCGCGCCGCAGCTCGGCCGGCTTGCGTCTCGTCACGCTGACGCCGTCGAGCAGGATGTCGCCGGCGGTCAGGTCGATCATGCGGTTGACGAGCCGCATCGCGGTCGTCTTACCGCAGCCGGAGGGCCCCACGAGCACGCAGATCTCACCCGCGGGGACCTCGAAGGAGAGATCCTCGATCGCGGCTCTGACGGCGCCGGGGTAGCGCTTGCCGACGTGCTGGAACTCCAGCGACGCAGCGCTCGGGTAGGGCGACGGCCCCTCAGTCTGGGCGGAGTTCGCGCTGGTCACAGAGAGGTCCCCTGCGAAGGGAGCGAGACATTCTAGTGTCCGGTAGGACGGAACGGTCGAGAGCGCCAGTCTGTCGCGCCGACGGTCGTCCGGCTGACACGCCACAATCCCTGGGCTTCAGCTTCGACGGCTGGTGTCGATTCTGTCGGCAAACGCGTCCTGGTCCCTCGAACTCCCAAGGAAGCCGCAAACCCGTGCCATCCACACGCCGTCCGCGGCGTCTCGTGCAGCCCCTGCTCGCGCTGTCGCTCCTCAGCGCCGCTGCGGCGTGGGTGCTGCCGGCGACCGCAGGCGCGGTCGGCGCGGCCCAGCAGCAGGGGGGACAGGGGAGTTTTGACGCCCGCTCGGGCATCTTGGCGGCCGCTCCGGCGGCAGGCGGCGCGCCGGCCCAGTCGCTCGCGCGCAAGCTCGGCGCGGCCGGCGTCGTCGCGGTCGACCCGGTTACGGGCACGCCCCGCGTCGTCGCGCGCACCGACGGGACGCTGACCGGGCCGAGCGGCGCGCCGCCGTCGCAGGTCGCGCTCGACTACGTCCGGGCGCATCCGGAGGTCTTCAAGCTGACCTCCGACGACATCGCCGCGCTCGGCGCGCCGCAGGAGACGGTCTCGCCCGACGGCACTCACTTCCTCAGATGGACGCAGGCCTTCAACGGCGTGCCGGTCGTCGGCGCCGACCTGCGCGCCGCGGTCGCCGCCGACGGGCGGCTGCTCGAAGTCGACGGCTCGCCGCTGACCGACACGCAGGTGCCGGCGGGCACCGCGCCGCAGCTCCCCGCTGCCAGCGCGCTCGCGCGCGTGCGCAGCGACAACGGGATCGGCGCCGCGACCCCGCGTGTGACCGCCGCCGCGAGCGGCCCGCAGCGCAGCACCAGCTTCGCCGACGACTCCAACGCCCACCTCGTCGTCTACGCCGGCCCGCACGGCAACAGGCTCGCGTGGAGCGTCGACTCGAGCCTCGACCCCGACTCGTACTACAGCTACGTGATCGACGCGGACAGCGGCGCGATCCTCAAGCGCGACAATCTTGTGCGGTTCGATGGGCTACCGCTCTCTTCCGGCGGCTACGTCTGGAAGTACGCGCCCGGCAACGCCCCGACCGACCGCATGCCGTCAGGTTGGAGACAGCAGACGACGATGTTCCCGTCGGGGTGGGTGGCCGGCGCGGACACGCCCGAGCTGAACGGCAACAACGCGAAGGTCTTCGCCGACCTCAACGCCAACGGCGTCGAGTCGAGCAACGAGCGCGTCAGCCCGAACAACCCGTTCCCGATCCTCACGTACTCGTGGAGATTCGACGTCAAGGAAGACGACTTCACAGACAACAGAGACACCGGCCACAACTGCTCGTTCATCTATCCCTGCTCGTGGGCTAGCTTCGCCGATCCGGGCACGTACCGCGACAACCTGAAGCAGAACGCGACCCAGGCGTTCTGGTTCGTCAACAACTTCCACGACTACCTCGCGCGGGACCCGATCGGCTTCAACGCCGCCTCGGGCAACTTCCAGGTCGGCGCGGCCGGCGGTGACGACCCGTTGATCGTCCACACCGACGATGGCGCCAACGGCGCCTTCACCGACGGCGACAACGTCTGGCAGGACCATCCTGACGGCAACCACATCAACGACGCGAACATGGTGACGCCGCCGCGCGGCCAGCAGCCGGTGATGAACATCTTCCTGTTCACGGCGTTCGGCGACAACGACCCGACGATCGACGGCAATGGCGGCGACGACGCCTCGGTCGTCTACCACGAGTACACGCACGGCCTCTCCAGCCGCCTGGTCGCGGACAGCAACGGGGTCGAGGCGCTCAACGCGCCGCAGTCGGCCGCAATGGGCGAGGGCTGGAGCGACTGGTACGCGATGGACTACCTGACGGCGCAGGGGCTGCAGGCCGACGATCCCAGCAGACCCGGCGAGGTGCTGGTCGGCGCCTACCTGACGAAGGGCAGCGTCGGCCCGCTGCGGACTGAGGCGCTCGACTGCCCGGTCGGCCAGGCCTCGCCGAGCTGCCCGCGCGGCGGCTACACGTACGCCGACTACGGCAACGTCGGCGCGGGCCCCGAGGCGCACGCGGACGGCGAGATCTGGGGCCAGACGCTGTGGGACCTGCGCACGGCGCTGATCCGCGCGCACGGCCAGCAGGCCGGCGACGACGACGCGGACGGGCTGGTCACCAAGGCGATGCGGCTCTCCCCGCCCGAGCCGTCGTTCCTGGAGATGCGCGACGCGATCCTGATCGCCGACCAGGACGCCGGCGGCCAGGACCACGACCTCATCTGGCAGGTCTTCGCCAGACGCGGGATGGGCGTCTACGCCGACTCCGTGACCGCGCTGGACCCGGCGCCGGTCGCCAACTTCGACGTGCCGCCGCCGGCCGGGACGCCGACCGCGACGCTCAGCGGCACCGTCACCGACGCGACGACCGGCGCGCCGGTCGTCGGCGCGACCGTCTGGCTGCCGGGGATGAGAACGGCGGTCGCGACCGACGGCGGCGGTCACTACACGATCGCCTCCGCGCTGGTCGCCTCCTACCCGCGCCTGAACGTCCGCGCCAACGGCTACGCCGGCGCCGACCCGGCGCCGCTGACGGTCAGCGCTGGCGGCTCGGTGGAAGACGTCGCGCTGCGGCGAGACTGGGCGCTCGCCAGCGGTGGCGCGCAGGTGCTCGGCTTCACGGCGCCCGACCTGACCGCGCAAGGCTGCGGCCCCACTGGCGCGATTGACGGCACCGGCGGCACGGGCTGGGGCAGCTACGCGCCGGCGTTCGACGGCATCAACGGCGACGTTGACGGCACCTTCCCCGACGCCGGCGGCGGCTCGCGCCAGCTGACCGTGAAGCTGACGCAGCCGGTCAACGTGACGAGCTTCGAGGTCGACCCCGGCGCCGTCTGCGGCGACAACGACGGCGCCGCGCTGGGGGCGTTCACGATCGAGACCTCGCCTGACGGCGCGAGTTGGAGCACTGCTGTGGACCTTGAGGGGAGCAGCAAGCTCGGCTCGGGCAACAACCACAAGCTCAACGCATTGCAGCCCGCGCCCGGCGTCGGCGCCAGCACCCAGTACGTGCGCCTGACGATGATCGCGCCGCAGGGCGGCAGCGGAACAGACGGCGCCTTCTTCATGGACCTCGGCGAGCTCGGCGTCTACGGCGTCGGCGTCGGCGGCGACAACGGGCCAGGACCGCCGCCGATAGGCGGCCCGGGCCCGCCGCGGAGAGCGCCGG
The DNA here is from genome assembly GCA_036499225.1 of Conexibacter sp. Classification (GTDB taxonomy): domain Bacteria; phylum Actinomycetota; class Thermoleophilia; order Solirubrobacterales; family Solirubrobacteraceae; genus Conexibacter. The sequence goes on along the minus strand of DASYEC010000072.1, from coordinate 14,328 downwards.
CCAAGCGAGACAGAACGAAGCCGAGGTTCCTCACCGCCAAGCTCAAGCTGCCCAAGAGACACGGGCTGAGAGAGTTCCGCGGCAGAAAGGGCGTGTCGCTGACGCTGAAGGCGAGCGAGAGAGCGCGTGTCACCGTGACGGCGTCGCTGGCGGCGAAGACAGCGCGTAGCGCCGGGCTGACGTCGAGAAAGCGCGGCACGCTCGTGCTGGCGAGCGTGAAGGCGCGCTGGCTGAAGGCGAGAAAGACGGTGACGCTTCGGGTCGTCCCCTCGCGCGCGACCTCGCGCAGACTGGCGAAGGTGCGCTCGCTGACCTTCACCGTGACGGTGAAGCTGACCGACACGGCCGGCAACGTCAGGACGAAGCGGCTGAGGGTGAAGCTGAGACGGTGAAGCCGGGCGGCCGGCGTGGCCCGCCCGCGCGCTGCCCCGAGCGGGGCGGGCGGTGCGCCGCCCGGCCGGGGCGCTATTGGTCGGTGATCTCCACGTGCTCTATCACGACCGGGTTGACCGGCTCAGAGCCCTGGGGGTCGGTCGACTTCAACGGCAGCCCGTCGATCCGGTCGACGACGTCGATCCCGCTCGTCACTCTGCCCAGCAGGGCGTACTGCGGCGGCAGCTGGGCGTCGGGGCCGGTGACGATGAAGAACTGGCTGCCGGAGGTGCCGTCCTCGTCGGTCGCGAGCTTCGCCATCGCGACGACGCCGTGCGTGTATCTCGTCGTCTTCGGCGGCGCCTCGCGGATCGTGTAGCCCGGGCCGCCACGGCCGCTGCCAAGCGGGTCGCCGCCTTGGATCACGAAGCCTGCCGCGATGCGGTGAAAGGTGAGTCTGTCGTAGAAGCCGTGTCTGGCGAGCGAGGCGAAGGACGAGGTCGTCTTCGGCGAGTCGGCGGTGTCCAGCGCGATCGTGAACGTCCCGCAGTTGGTCTGCACGATCGCCTTCCACGCGAGGCCCGGCGTCAGCTCTCTCTTGGGCTTGCTGAGTCTCAACAACGGCTTCAGCGCCGGCTCTCTCACTCTTACGCAGGCGGTCGCCGTCGTCGTCGTTGGCGTCTTCGCGCCAGAGCCGCAAGCGGCCAGCGCGAGCGGCGCGATGGCCGCGAGAATCGAGGTCTTCACGATGCGGCGCACGGCGGGGAAGGATAATGACAACAGACGTGACCTCCACCGCCCCCTCAATCACCCCGCTGATGCGTGCCTACGAGCACGTGCTGCTCGACCTCGACGGCTGTCTCTGGGTCGGCGGCGAGGCGACGCGCAACGCCCCGCAGGCGCTGGAAGCGCTGCGCGCCGCCGGCAAACGGCTCGCGTTCATCACCAACGACAGCAGATCGAGTGCGGAGGAGTACGTCCGCAAGCTGTGGTCGCTCGGCTTCCGCGCCTCGCTGGAGGAGGTCGTCACCGTCGGCGGCGCGCTGCAGCACTACCTCGCCGAGCAGCACGGCGCGCGCCGCAGCAGCGCGTACGTGATCGGCCCGCCGGCGATCTTCCGCCACGTCGCCGACGCCGGCCTGCGCGTCGTCAACCACACGCCGAGCGCGCCGCATGCCGAGGTCGTCGTCGTCGCCTGGCACGAGGGGTTCGGCTACGGCGAGCTGCGGATCGCGACGCAGGCGCTGCTCGGCGGCGCGGACTTCGTCGTCGCCGGCCGTGACCGCACCTTCCCGATGCCCGACGGGATGTGGCCTGCGACCGGCTCGATCGTCGCCGCGCTCGAGTACGCCAGCGGCCGCGAGGCGCTGTCGGTCGGCAAGCCCGAGCAGGGGATCTTCTTTACGGCGCTCGACCGCTTGGGGCCGGGCAGAGCGCTCGTCGTCGGCGACCGGCTCGACGCTGACCTCGCCGGCGCGCACGCCGCCGGCCTCGACGGCGCGATCGTGCTGAGCGGCGCGACCTCGCGCGCCGAAGCCGACGCAGCCGAGGACCCGCGGCCGGTCGCGATCGCGGTCGACCTTGCTGCGCTCGTGCTCGGCGACGCGCCGCCGTCGCTGTCGCCGACGCCGCCCGCGCCGCCGCCACCGCCGGAGTGGAACCGCGCAGCCGGATAGGGTTCATCGCCGCATGGACCGGGACGTCGCACTGATCGTCAACCCCTCGGCCGGCGGCGGGCGGATGTTGCGCCTGCTGCCCGGCGTCGAGAGATGGCTGCGCGCCCATCGCGTCGGCTTCCACGTCGAGCGCACGCGCGACATCGAGCACGCGCGCGAGCTCGGGCTGCAGGCCGCGCAGGCTGGCGAGGTCGCCGCGGCGTTCGGCGGCGACGGGATCGTCGGCGCGATCGCGGGCGCGCTGGTCGGGACTGACGGGCTGCTGGCGGTGCTGCCAGGCGGCCGTGGCAACGACTTCGCTCGGGCGCTGGGGATCCCACGCTCGCCGGTCGCCGCCTGCTCGGTGTTCGAGCACGGCAGGGAGCGCCGGATCGACGTCGGCGACGTCGACGGCCGCCGCTTCGTCGGGATCGCCTCGTGCGGCTTTGACTCCGACGCCAACCGGATCGCGAACGAGACGCGCGTGCCCGGCGGCGCGGCGTACGCCTACGCGGCGGTGCGCGCGCTGATGAGCTGGCGCCCAGCGCGGTTCACCGTGACGATCGACGACCACGAGCTGCGCTTCCGCGGCTACTCGGTCGCTGCCGCCAACGGGCCGGCGTTTGGCGGCGGGATGTTCCTCGCGCCGGACGCGCGCCTCGACGACGGCCTGTTCGACGTCGTCTCGATCGCCGGCGTCTCGCGGCTGCGCTACATCGCGCTGCTGCCGACGGTCTTCAAGGGCGCCCACGTCAGGGTCGCCGAGGTTGACATCCGGCGTGCGCGCGAGATCACGATCACCGCTGACCGCCCGTTCACGCTGTACGCCGACGGCGACCCGATCGCCGAGCTGCCGGCGACGATCCGCACGCTGCCGGGCGCTGTGCGGGTGCTCGTCCCGTGATGGCGGGGCGCGCGCTCTCGCTCAAGCTCGCCGTCGCCCGCACCGTCGGCGCGTTGGCGCGCCGTGCGGGCCGCGGCGGCGGCACGAGCCTGCCGGGCAAGGTGTTGATGCGGCTGGAGCCGCACGCGATCGGCGCGCTCGCCGGGCGGCTGCCGCAGGGCTCCGTCGTGATCTCCGCGACGAACGGCAAGACGACGACCGCCGCGATGGTCGCCTCGATCCTCGAGCGCAAGGGGACGCGGCTCGTCCACAACCGCGCCGGCGCGAACATGGCCGGCGGGATCGCCTCGACGCTGATGGGCGCCGCGCGCAACGGCGGGATCGACGGCCAGCTCGGCCTGTTCGAGGTCGACGAGTTCTGGCTCGGCCAGCTCGTCGGCGAGCTGAGACCGCGCAAGCTGCTGCTCGGCAACCTCTTCCGCGACCAGCTCGACCGCTACGGCGAGCTGGAGACGATCGCCGACCGCTGGGCGGAGATCGTCAGCGCCCGCGGGCGCACGACGCAGCTTGTGCTGAACGCCGACGACCCGCTCGTCGCCGACCTCGGGCGCGAGCAGCCGCGCGTCGTCTACTTCGGCGTTGACGACGACTCGCTCGCGCTCGGGGAGATGCAGCACGCCTCCGACTCAAAGCACTGCCGCAGATGCGGGCACGCCTACGTCTACGACGCGATCTACCTCGGCCATCTTGGCCACTACCACTGTCCGCAGTGCGGCCAGCGACGGCCGACGCCTTCGGTCGTCGCCTCAGAGGTGGTTTTGACGGGGACGCGCGCGGCGTCGTTCGTGCTGAGCGTCGGGGAAGAGCGGCGGCAGGTCGCCATACCGCTGCCCGGCCTCTACAACGTCTACAACGCGATCGCCGCGGCGGCGTTGACGTCGGCGTTGGGCGCGTCGCTGGACGAGATCGTCGGCGGGCTGGGAGAGGTCGCCGCGGCGTTCGGGCGGGCGGAGACGATCCCGCTCGACGGGCGCGAGCTGTCGATCCTGCTGATCAAGAACCCGGCCGGCGCCAACGAGGTGCTGCGGACGCTCGCGCTCGAGCCGGGCGAGGTCGACCTGCTCGCGGTGCTGAACGACAACACTGCCGATGGCCGCGACATCTCGTGGGTGTGGGACGCCGACTTCGAGCTGCTCGCCGGCCACGTCCGCCGCGTCACCTGCTCGGGCACCCGTGCGGCCGAGCTGGCGCTGCGGCTGAAGTACGCGGGCGTCGATCCTGAGCGTTTGTCTGTCGTCCCCAACCTGGAGACGGCCCTCGACGAAGCGCGCGGCGACGGCGAGGGCACCCTTTTCGCGCTGCCGACCTACACGGCCCTTTTGTCGTTGCGCGAGCTGCTGGCCCGCCGCGGGCTGGCGCCGGAGTACTGGCGGAGATGAGCGTGCCAGGATCATCGTCATGAGCCAGATCGTTTGGCATGACCTTGAATGCGGCCGCTACCGCGCCGACCTGCCGCTGTGGCACGAGCTGGCGACGGAGGCGGGCGGGCCGGTGCTCGACCTCGGCGCCGGCACCGGCCGGGTCGCGCTCGACCTCGCACGCGCTGGGCATGAGGTCGTCGCGCTCGACCTCGAGCTGGAGTTCCTTGGCGCGCTGGAAACGCGAGCGGCCGGGGCAGGGGTGGCTGAGCGGATCGAGACAGTCGCCGCCGACGCGCGCAGCTTCGACCTCGGCGGCCGCCGCTTCCCGCTGGTGCTCGCGCCGATGCAGACCGTCCAGCTGCTCGGCGGGCCGGCTGGCCGCGCCGCTTTCCTTGCCACCGTCGCCGCGCACCTAGCGCCCGGCGGCCTGATGGCGGCCGCGCTCGCCGACGCGCTCGAGGGCTTCGACGCCGACCACTCCCAGCCGCCGCTGCCGGACGTCGAGGAGCTCGACGGCTGGGTCTACGTCAGCCAGGCTGTCGCCGTGCGCCCAGGGCCCGAGGGCGCGACGATCGAGCGAATCCGCCAGACCGTCTCGCCCGACGGCAGACGCACGGCCGAGGGCGACGAGATCCTGCTCGACGCGCTGGACGCCGACACGCTCGCGGCCGAGGGCGTCGCCGCCGGCCTTACCGACGCCGGCCGCCGTCGCATCGAGCCGACCGAGGAGCACGTCGGCAGCGAGGTGGTGTTGCTGCGTGGGTGAGCACGCGAGCAACGAGCGCGTTGACGCGAGCGGTCTCGCTGCCGAGCCGAGCGGCGCGCCCGCGCCGGCCGAGACGCTGCGCGTCTGCGCCCTCTATCCCGACCTGATGAACATCTACGCCGACCGCGGCAACCTGCTGCTGTTGCAGCGGCGGTGCGAGTGGCGGAGGATCGGGTTCGAGCTGTCGGCGAGCGGGCTTGGCGACGAGCTCGACCCCGAGTCAGCCGACCTCTTCTACATCGGCGGGGGACAGGACCGCGATCAGCGGCTCTGCGCGCTCGACCTCGCCGAGGTCAAGCGCGAGGGAATCCACGCCGCCGCCGAGCGCGGCGCCGCGCTGCTCGCCGTCTGCGGCGGCTACCAGCTGCTCGGCCACTCCTACGAGCTCGGCGACGAGCGGCTGCCCGGCGTCGGCCTCGTCGACCTTGAGACGGTCCGCAGCGACGGTCCGCGGCTGATCGGCAACGTCGCGATCGAGGTCGACCTCGGCGACGGCCCGCGCGTGCTCGCCGGCTTCGAGAACCACGGCGGGCGCACGCGCCTCGGCGCGGGCGAGCAGCCGCTTGGCCGCGTGCTCAGAGGGTTTGGCAACGACGGTCACAGCGGAGTCGAGGGCGTCCGCCGCGGCAACGTGATCGGCACCTACCTCCACGGGCCCCTGCTTCCAAAGAACGCCTGGCTCGCCGACTGGCTGATCGCCAGAGCCCTCGGCCGCGACCGGCCGCTCAGCGAGCTCGACGACGCCTTCGAGTCTGCCGCGCACGTCGAGGCGCGCAAGGCGGCGGGGGCTTAAGGGGGGAAGCGGGCGCGTCGGGCTCCTCGGGAGCGCGAGCCCGCGCGCTAGAAGAGCCCGTCCTGCCCAGGCGGCGGCGTGTCGGCCTTTGCCGCTCTTCTGCCGCCGCCGGCCGCCGCGGCGTTGACCGCTTCGGCGAACGCCTTCAAATCCATTGGCTCGGCGTCGTCCAAGCAGTGCGGGCCGTCGTAGCGGGCGTCGTTGACGGCTCTCGAGACGGCGCGGGCGTGGGTCTCGGCCGCTGGGAGCGGGGCCATCAGGCGCTGGAGGTGCTCGACCGGGGTGTCGGGGTCGAGCCAGTCCTGCTCGTCACGCTGCTCGAGGATCACCGGCATGCGCGGGTGGATGCCGCGGAGCTTGTCGTTCGCGTCGGTCGTGACGATCGAGCAGGTGCGCAGCCATTCCTCCGTCTCGGGGTCCTTCCAGCCGGTCCACAAACCGGCGAACGCGAACGGGGCGGTGTCCTCGCGCGTGATGTGGAACGGCAGCTTCGCTCTGCCCGATCTCTGCCACTCGTAGAAGCCGTCGGCGACGATCAGGCAGCGGCGCTTGGCGAACGAGTCGCGGTAGGCCGGCTTCTCGGCGACGGTCTCCGCGCGCGCGTTGATCATCTTGAACCCGACCGACGGGTCTCTCGCCCACGGCGGCACCAGCCCCCAGCGCAGCAGCCGGCCCGTGGCGACGCCGTCGCGGACGCCGACGGTCACGACGTCATCGCCGGGCGCGACGTTGAAGCGCTGTCTGATCTCGACCGACTCGCCCAGCGGGAAGCGCTGGCGCAACTCGTCGGACGCCGACGTCGCAAGTGCGAAACGTCCGCACACAGAGGGCGCCCCAGGATCAGCCGGCGGCGGCTCTGGCTCTCGCGCGCGCCTGCCGTCGCCGTCCGAGCAGCGCGAGCACGCCGAGGACCGCGACGACGAGGATCACGCCGAGCAGGATTCCGCTGCCGGTCCCGACCCCGCCGAACGGGATCGCGATCAGCTTGACGATGCCGAAGCCGATGGCGGCGAGCGCGATGACGAGCGCGAGCACGATCACGATGCCGCGGATGCGGGTGACGAGGCTCGCGCCGGGCGGCGGCGCCAGCAGGCCCATCAGCTGCAGGATGAAGAGCTGGCGGCTGCTCGGCGGTCTCTGGCCGAGCTTCTCGACGGCCGTCTTGAGGTCGCCGGCGCGGCGCTCGGAGAGCGCGATCGAGGCATCGGCCATGCGGCGAAGCTGCATCCGCTCCTGCGGGCGCGCGGCCGCTATCGCTCTGGAGTAGTAGGAGCGCGTCTTTCTCACGTCGTAGCGCTCGGCGGCGCGAGCACCGAGGATCGCGAGCGCGGCGGCCCGGAATCTTGTCTCGGCCTCGAGCTGCTCGTCGGTCCGCGACTCGAGCTGCTGCATCGCGGCAAGGGAGCCACGCTGCTCCATGCGCATGGGACGCTGCTTCTGCTGCTTCGCCATAGGGCCGAGAGTCTAGTGGCGTACGGGCGAGCGCGGTGCGCCAGCCGCACTGCGCTGTGGCGCGGCGCGCGGGGCCGGCGCGGTGCTCTGGTCGCGACGGGGATGGCGTCGCGTACGACTCCGGCGCGGTGCGCCCAGCCGCGCCTGGCTACGGCGCGCTCGCGCCGCCCGACGGGACGGGCATCTGCGCCGGCGGCTGCGGCACCGGCGGGCTCGGCGCCTGGGTCTCTGTCGGCGTCGTCGGCGTGGGGGCGTCGCGCGCCGGCATCGCGCCGGGCGGCTGGACGTAGACCCGCTGGTCGTCGAGCAGGCTGCCGCCGATGTCGGGGCTCGCCGGCGGGGTGCGGTAGACGTCGACGTGTCTGCCGATGATCGCGCCGCCGGTGTCGTCAGCCTCGAACCAGCCGCCGCCCGCGCTCGTGCGATACGCGGCGATGTAAACCTTGCTGCCAAGCGGGATCAGCCGCGGGTCGACCGCGACCGAGCGGTAGTACTTCAGCGGCTTGGACTCGCCCTCGGCGAAGGTCACGCCGGGCAGCGCGCGGTATCTGCGGCCGACGCCGTTGGACCAGCCGCCGCCGTCGAGCGGGAACGTGACGGACTTGGACTTCGTCTGCCAGTAGCCGCCGGAGCGCCAGTACGGAGCGCCGCCTCTCCAGCCGTTCTTGCCGGCGTTGCTCGAGCGGCCGCTCTCAGTGACCCAGCCACCGGTTCCCAGTGCGTCGATGTGGTACATCTTGCCGTCGAGGCCGACCCCGTCGCCCTCCATCGAGAGCCCGGTCGCGGAGTACAGCCAGTCGATCCGCGAGAGGCGGTCCAGCCCCGGCGCAGCGACCTTCTTGCCGATGAACCACCACTCCGGCGCCGGGTAGTACTCGGTCACCTCGACGTCTCTCAGCCAGCCGGCTCTCTTGATCGGCTTCGCGCTGGCGGCTGTGGGGATCAGCGCGAGCGCGGCGAGGGCCGCGGTGGCGAGCAGGAGCGCGAGTGTGCGCGTTCGGGTCACGAAAGCCTTCAACACGGGGGTGCGCCAGAAGCTGCGGGATAGCTGGCTGCCTCTTGCGAGGGATCGGCCAGGCGGCCGGGGGCTTGAGGGCCTTGGAGTCCCTGCGTCAGCGATCGGACTCAGGGTGCGGCGCTGCAAGGAATCGCCCACGGCTGGCATCGAGGGGAGATGGATCGGCCGGGCGGCGGGGGCGTTGGCGCTTGGCAGTCAGGCGTTCGCGCTCGTTGCCGACGCTATTGGTCGGCGGCGCAGTCGGCGCAGAGGCCGTCGACGACGAGGGCCGCGCGGTCTGGGGTGAAGCCGGTCTCGCGGGCGGCGTCGAGCACGCCGTTGAGCGCGACCTGATGGTCGAGGTCCTGGACCGCGCCACAGCGGCGGCAGATCAGGTGGTGGTGGTCGACCGTGCGGGAGTCGAACAGGACGGCGCCGCCGCCCGAGTTGACTCGGCGAACGATCCCGAGCTGCTCGAACAGCTCGAGCGTCGCGTAGACGGTCGGCAGCGAGGTGCCGGGGAGGGTCTGCGTCACCGCGCTCAACACCTCTTCAGCAGTGACATGCTGATCGCGCTCGCGCAGCATCCGGTTGATCACCAGGCGCTGCGAGGTGACACGCTGCCCACGGGCACGCAACCGCTCGATCAGGTCGCTGTCGACTGCCTCGGTGCCAGACGTCACGCCGCCGATCATAGCGAGCCCTTTATCGACCCCATCCTTTGAGTGACTTGCGATAAGGACCGCGGTTCGTCAGCTTTCGTGCGGCGGCCCTCCAGCGGCCCGAAGCTCCGCTGCTACTCCGGCTCGCTCCTTGGCGATCTCCCACCATGTGAAGCGGAGGCGCCGCCAGCCAGCGGCGGCGAGGCGGTTGGCCTTCGCTCGATCTCGGGCTCGGGCGGCTCGGGCCCAGTGGAACGCGCCGCCGCCGATCTCCACGCCATTGCTCGCGCGGGGCCGGGGGTGCGGAAGGCATCGGGATAAGCGTGCCAGTGAAATAGCGCAAACGGGCACCACGAACGCTTCGGGTTAGGATCGTCTGCATGGAGATTCGTGCGGCAGTGTTGGAGGAGTTTGGGGCGCCGTTGGTGGTGCAGGCCGTCGAGCTGGCAGAGCCTGCGGCGGGGGAGGCGTTGGTGCGGCTCGTGGCGTGCGGGGTGTGCCATACCGACATGTACACGGCGAGCGGGGCGGACCCGTCCGGGTATGCGCCGTGCGTGCTGGGGCATGAGGGGGCTGGGGTCGTCGAGCGGGTCGGGGCCGATGTCACGCTCGTCAAGCCCGGCGATCATGTGGTGACGCTGTTCTCGCCGCAGTGCGGTGAGTGCGTCCACTGCAAGAGCCCGAAGACCAACCTCTGCATGAAGATCCGTGCGCAGCAGAACGCCGGCTACCTGCCCGACGGCACGACCCGGCTGAAGCGCGGCGGGGACGAGCTGCGCCACTTCATGGGGACGAGCACGTTTGCCGAGTACACGGTGATGCCGGAGATCGCGCTGGCGAAGATCAACCCGGAGGCGCCGCTGGAGGGGGCGGCGCTGTTCGCCTGCGGGCTGTCGACCGGGCTTGGCGCCGCGCTCAGAACGGCGAAGGTCGAGCCCGGCTCGACCGCCGTCGTCTTCGGCGCCGGCATGGTCGGCCTCGGGGCGGTCGCTGGGGCGCGGCTCGCCGGGGCGGAGCGGATCGTCTGCGTCGACCTCTCGGCCGAGCGGCTCGAGCTGGCCAGAGGGCAGGGCGCCACTGATCTGCTCGTCGGCGGGCCGGACACCGTGCAGCAGATCCTCGACATGACCGACGGCTTCGGCGCCGACTACACCTTCGAGGCGACCGGGCTCGTGCATGTGATGAGACAGGCGGTCGAGGCAGCGCGGATGGGCTGGGGGCTCTGCACGGTCGCGGGCGTCGCGGGCAAGGGCGAGCACCTCGAGGTGATCCCGCGCTGGCTGATCCAGGGCCGCCGCATCGCAGGCTCCTCGTTCGGCGGGCTGAAGGGGCGCGACGACGTGCCCGCGCTGATCGACCGCTGGATGGCCGGGGAGATCGACGTCGACCCGTTCATCTCCCACCGCATCACGCTTGACGAGGTCAACAAGGGCTTTGACCTGATGCATGCGCAGGACGGCATCCGCAGCGTGATCGAGTTCAACTGAGCCGGTCGTGAATTCACTGTGAGCGGGACAGCCCAACGAGGCCGCTCCGCTCACAGCGTCAGTCACCGGCTTACTTGTCGATCGTCGACATGTCCGGGTAGCGCTCGCCGGCCGCGACGCCGACCGGCGCGGCGTCGTCGAGGCGGGCGAGCTCGTCGTCGGTCAAGCTGATCTCGACCGCGGCGACGTTCTCCTCGAGGTAGCTGCGGCGCTTCGTGCCCGGGATCGGCACGACGTCGTCGCCCTGCGCCATCACCCACGCGAGCGCGAGCTGGCCGGGGGTCGCGCCCTTCTCCTCGGCGATCGCGCGCACGCGCTCGACCAGCGCGAGGTTCTGCTCCAGCGCCTCGCCGGCGAAACGCGGGTTGAGCGTGCGGAAGTCGCCCGCCTCGAGGTCGTCGGACGATCTGATCGTGCCGGTGAGGAAGCCGCGGCCCAGCGGCGAGTACGGCACGAGGCCGATCCCGAGCTCGCGCAGCGTCGGCAGGATCTCGGCCTCGAGGTCGCGCGTCCACAGCGAGTACTCGGTCTGCAGCGCGCTGATCGGGTGGACGGCGTGCGCCCGCCGGATCGTGGCGGGGGAGGCCTCGCTCAGCCCGAGGTAGCGGACCTTGCCGGCGGTCACCAGCTCGGCCATCGCGCCGACGGTCTCCTCGATCGGCGTGCTCGCGTCGACGCGGTGCTGGTAGTAGAGGTCGATGGAGTCGAGGCCGAGGCGCTGCAGCGACGCGTCGCAGGCCGCGCGGACGTACTCCGGGCTGCCGTCGATCCAGCGTCTGCCGTCGTCGCCGCGGACGTTGCCGAACTTCGTCGCGACGACGACCTTGTCGCGGCGGTCGGCGATCGCCTTGCCGACGAGCTTCTCGTTCTCGCCGATGCCGTACATGTCGGCGGTGTCGAGCAGCGTGACGCCGAGCTCGATCGCGCGATGAATCGTCGCGATCGCCTCAGCCTCGTCGGTCGCGCCGTAGAACTCCGACATCCCCATGCAGCCGAGCCCTTCCTGCGCGACGATCAGGCCCTGCGTCCCCAGGCTGCGTTGCTTCATTGACATGCGTGTCCTTTCGCAAGATCTCTCGCTCTTCCATGCCGTCGAGCCAGGCGCAGCGCGACGCGTAGCGCCGCACAGCGCCGTGTGCCTGGCAGGTGGACACTACCCTCAGCCTTCGGCTTCAAGACAGGTCCAAGCAATCTGGTCGATGGCGGCGCCGTCCAACGGGTACCACTGAAAACGCGTGTCCGCGTCTCGAGCATCGACCCACGAGCGTCGTGCGATCTGGCTCCTGGGCCTGCCGACCTTCGGCCTCGCGCTCTCGATCACCGTCGTCACGACGTATCTGCCGCTGATCGCGCAGTCGTTCACCGACAGCTCGATCGTCGTCGGCGTGTTGATCGGCAGCGAAGGGATCATGGCGCTGTGGCTGCCGCTCGTCGTTGGCGCCTGGTCGGACCAGCTCAGATCGCCGATCGGCGGCCGGCTGCCGTTCCTGCTCGCGTCAACGGCCCCGTTGGTTTTGTCGCTGGCGCTGCTCGGCTTCGTCGGCTCGTTCGTGATCGCGCTCGGGCTCGTGTGGCTGTTCTTCGCCGCCTATTTCGTCGCGTACGAGCCTTACCGCGCGCTCTATCCCGACCTGATCTCCGACGAGCTGGCCGGCCGCTCGCAGGGCATCCAGGCGGTCTGGCGCGGGGCGGCGACCGGCGTCGCGCTCGTCGCCGGCGGTCTGCTGTTCGACATCGCGCCGTGGGTCCCGTTCGTCACCGGCGCGGTCGTCACGCTGGCCGTGCTCGGGCTCTTCCTGCACCGGATGATCCGCGAGCCAGGCCGCAGATGGAGAGAGCCCGAGCACCCGAAGCCGCTCGGCGAGGCGGTCCGCGAGCTGCGCTCGCTCGTCGCTGGGCGCAAGGGGCTGCAGGCGTACCTGTGCGCGAACGCGCTGTGGGAGGCGTCGCTCGGCGCGCTGAAGACGTTCGTGCTCCTCTATACGACGATCGGCCTCGGGATCGACGTCGGCGACTCGGCGCTGATCGTCGGCGCCGCCGCGATCTTCGTGCTGCTCGGCGCGGTCGTCAGCGGCGTGCTCGCCGACCGCTACGGACAGCTCCCAGTGCTGCGCGTCACGCTCGTCGTCTACGGCGTCGGCCTGCTCGTCCCGGCGATAACGACCGCGACGCTGCCGCTCGCGCTGATAGCGCCGGTCGCGGCGTTCGGCGGCGGCACGCTGATGACGCTGCCCTACGCGTTGCTGATGCCGCACATGCCGGCGCAGTCGCACGGGGCGCTGACCGGCTTCTACAGCCTCAGCCGCGGGATCGGCACGATGCTCGGCCCGCTGCTGACCGGCGTCGCCGTCGAGGCGCTGTCAGGGACCTTCTCCGGCACGAAGGGGTATCAGGCGATGTGGTTCGTCTGCGGCGGCACGGTGCTCGGGAGCCTCTGGTTCGTGCGCAAGATGAGCGCCGTCTACTCGCCGCCGCCACCGCCGCCGTTGTGAAGCGCGCGCGCTATGGATGCCCATCGTGCTCGCCGAACAGGCGCCTCGGGTAGACCAACACGATGAGCGCGGCAGCGAGCGGCGGGGGCGACGTGGCGAGCAGGCCGCCAGTCCCACACGTGCGCGTGCGCGCAGTCTTCGCCGGCCTCATGCTCGCCATGCTGCTCGCCGCGCTCGATCAGACGATCGTCGCGACGGCGCTGCCGACGATCGTCGGCGACCTCGGCGGCCTGGAGCACATCTCGTGGGTGACGACCGCCTACCTGCTCGCCTCGACCGCCTCGACGCCCCTCTATGGAAAGCTCGGCGACCTCTACGGCCGCAAGCACGTCTTCGAGGTCGCGATCGTCATATTCCTCGTCGGCTCGGCGCTGTGCGGGTTGAGCGAGTCGATGCTGGAGCTGATCCTCTTCCGCGCCTTGCAGGGGCTCGGCGGCGGCGGGCTGATCGTCGGCGCGCAGTCGATCATCGGCGACGTCGTCTCTCCGCGCGAGCGCGGCCGCTACCAAGGTTTGTTCGGCGCGGTCTTCGGCGTCGCGAGCGTCGCTGGCCCGCTGCTCGGCGGCTTCTTCGTCGAGCAGCTGTCGTGGCGCTGGATCTTCTACGTCAACATCCCGATCGGGGCGCTCGCGCTGTTCGTCGTGGCCGCCGTGCTGCCGGCGACCGCGACCCGCCGCGAGCATGCGATCGACTGGCTCGGCAGCGCGCTGATGACGGCCGGCGTCAGCTGCCTGATCCTCTTCCTCAGCCTCGGCGGCACGACGCAGCCGTGGGGCTCTCCGCAGTCGCTCGCGCTCGCCGCCGGCGGCCTCGTGCTGACCTCGCTGTTCGTGGTCGTGGAGCGCAGAGGAGAGGAGCCGATCCTGCCGCCGCGGCTGTTTTCCAACCGCATCTTCGCGGTCGCGAGCGCCGTCGGCTTCATCGTCGGCTTCGGCCTGTTCGGCGCGGTGACTTTCCTGCCGCTGTTCCTGCAGGTCGTCAACGGCGCCAGCCCGACCGCATCCGGCCTGCAGCTCGTGCCGTTGATGCTCGGCCTGATCGTGACCTCGGTCGCCAGCGGCCAGGTGATCGCGCGGACCGGCAGATACCGGCGCTTCCCGATCGCCGGCACCGGCCTGATGGCGATCGGCTTCTTCCTGCTGTCGCGGATGGACGAGGGCACGACGGCCGTCTACCGCTCGGAGGCGATGCTCGTGCTCGGCCTCGGGCTCGGCATGACGATGCAGGTGCTCGTGCTCGCGGTGCAGAACGCGGTCGAGTACCGCGACCTCGGCGTGGCCACCTCGGGCGCCACGCTGTTCCGCTTCGTGGGCGGCTCGCTCGGCACGGCGACCTTCGGGGCGATCTTCTCGAACCGGCTGACGAGCGAGCTCGGCGGCGCGGTGCC
>DASYEC010000071.1:0-13909 GCA_036499225.1 Conexibacter sp. | reverse complement strand
GAGATCGGCGAGCGCCACGCGCTGCGGGTCGCGGTCGTCTCGCTCGGCGACCTCCTCTGCTTCGGCTTCTGCGCCGACCCGTCGCTCGTCCCCGATGTGCAGTCGATGGCCGACGCCGTTGGCCCAGAAGCGGCAACGCTGGTGGCCGATGTGACGCGTTCGGCTGGAGAACCGCGTTCCGAATGACTGCTACCGGTTCTAATGTGACACTGGTGTTCCAAACGTGACGCCCACGCTTCCCGAGGATCCACGCCGCGAGGCGATGAGGGCCGGGCTGTTGCTCGGGTGGCTGTCGGTCGCCGCCGTGCTCGTCGCGGTCGCGCTCGGGATGGGGGAACGCCACACGGCCGCGGTCGTGGCGCTCGCGATAGCGGCCGCGATCGGCAACGGCGTGATGCCGTTCGTCCCCTGGAACCGGCTGTTGCGCAACGACGACCCGCGCCTGCTCGCCGACCTGTGGGCCGGCGCGCTGTTGATCTTCGTCTGCGTGCTCGTGCTGTTAGCCGGGGCGCGCACTCGCTTCGACCTGCTGCTGTTCCTTGTGCTGCCGTTCATCGCGGCAACGCACGAAGACCGCAGACTGGCCGGCTGGCTCGCCGCCGCCGCGGTCACCTTCGCGCTCGCGATGGTCTTCGCGCCCGCGCCGTTGAAGGTCGCGGAGGTCGCGCTCGACGCGGTCCTGCTCGTCGCCTCCGTGATCCTCGCGCTCGTGCTCGCGCGCGCGACACGGCGGACCTCGGCGATTGCCGCGCGCGCCGCCGCGCAGGCCGAGCTCGAGCAGGCGCTGCTGGCTGAGTCCCACCATCGCATCAAGAACAGCCTCCAAACCGTCGCCGACCTGCTGCTGCTCGGCCGCCCGGCCGACGACGCCAGCGCCGAGGCGTTCGACGCGACCGCCGCGCGCATCCGCTCGATCGCCGCCGTCCACCATCTGCTGGCGGGCGAGCGCGGCGGCACGGTCACCGCCGACGAGCTGCTGCGGACCGTCGTCGAGGCGACCGCGACGCCCGGCGAGGAGGTCGTCGTGATCAGCGACGAGCTCCGCCTCGCCGCAGCCCAGGCACAACAGCTCGGCATCATCGCCAACGAATTGGTCGCCAACGCCGTCCGGCACGGCGGCTCCCCGATCACCGTCGTCCTCTCGTACCTCCCCCACAGGCACACCGCCCAGCTCGAGGTGCGCGACGGCGGTCGCACCGGCCCGGAAGCGACCGCCGCGCCGGGCAACGCGGCCCTCGCCACGACGGCCCGCAACGGCCTCGGCCTCACGCTCGTGCAGCAGATCGCGGAGCAGGGGCTGGGCGGCTCGTTCGCGTTGCGCACACACCGAGACGGCTCGACCAGCGCCGTGCTCCGCTTCAATCTCGTTGAGCATGCGAATCCTGATCGCTGAGGACGACCCGGTCATCGCGATCGGGCTGGCCGCGCGCCTGCGCGCACTTGGCCACGAGCCGCTGGGGCCCGCGAGAGACGGGCAGCACGCGATAGAGCTCGCGCGCGAAGACCCGCCCGACCTGTATCTCTTCGACGTCGACATGCCAAGGGTCGACGGCCTCGCCGCGGCGCGCGCGCTGACGGAGGAGGGGCTGCGCCGGCCGATTGTGGTGATCACCGGCGTCGACGACCCCGACCTGATCGAGCGCTCGATCGCCTCCGGCGTCAGCGCCTACCTCACCAAGCCGATCGACGACCGCGCGCTCGCTGCCGGGATCGGCCTCGCCGCCAGCCGCCACGCCGAGTTCCTCGCGCTCGAGGCCGAGGTCACCAAGGCCCACCAGGCGCTTGAGGACAGGAAGCTGATCGAGCAGGCGAAGGGCCTCCTGATCACGGCGGCCGGCGTCAGCGAGCCCGAGGCGTTCCGCCGCATCCAGCGCGCTGCCCGTGACAGAAACCTGAGACTCGTCGAGGTCGCCCGCCAGATCGTCGAGCAGCGGGAGTTGCTGGCGCGGCCGGACGAAGAACCGCCGATCCCCCGCTGAGCAGGCCAAAAGGCGCCGACCGACGGGCTGGCTATCGTGCCCGCTCTTCGATGTCCGTTTCCGCGTCGACACTGTCGCCAGGCCTCCTCCCCACGCCCGCCGGCGCGGGTATCGACGACGCCGTCGGGCGGCGCAGCCGGGCGCTGCTGTACGCCTCGCGGATCGGGCACATCGAGGAGGCGCGGCAGCGCAGCCAGGACGCCCGTCTGAGCGCCTACCGCGCGCCCGAGCTCGCGCTCCACGCGATCGACGCGGTCGCCGTGCGCATGGACCTCGAGTCGGGCGCGACGTGGGAGCAGGCGCGCGCCGAGGTCGCTGCGCAGGCCGCCCGCCAGCACCCGGCCGGCACCGAGCCCGACCATCGCCACGTCGCTGAGTGGCTCCTGCGCCAGCTGACCGACGAGCACGACATGCAGTGGCTCGACGTCGGCGGCGGCGACGCGGTTTTGCGGACACATCGCGTCTTCCTGCTGTACGAGACCGAGCAGGCCGGCGTCCATCACCTACGCGCCCGAGATCAGGCAATCAACGTGCTCGTTGACGCGCTCGACGTCGACCTCGACTCGGCTCAGCTCGCCGCCGAGGCGCGCCTTGAGCACCTCGTCAAGCGTGGCCGACACGACGACGCCTACCTCGCCGCGCGCGACAGCCGCATGCAGT
Source organism: Conexibacter sp. (assembly GCA_036499225.1). Classification (GTDB taxonomy): domain Bacteria; phylum Actinomycetota; class Thermoleophilia; order Solirubrobacterales; family Solirubrobacteraceae; genus Conexibacter. Next base: position 11,270 of record DASYEC010000071.1, on the reverse strand, counting down.
CGATCCGCTTCATGGAGCAGGTCCGCGACGACCTGCGCGAAGCCGAGCGCGACCTGCGCAGCGAGCACTGGTCCTCGACCGTCTCCCCACGCCTCAGCGCCGCGCTCGATCACATCGTCGACCGGATCGGTGCCGAGGAGCGGCTGAAGGAGCTGATCCACTCAGCCAGCGACCGCGCCGAGGAGGACGACTACCGTTGGATCCCGCGCACGATCGAGCTGCTCGACGAGTGCCTTGACCGCCACCAGGCGCTCCAGCATGTGATCGCCCAGGCCCGCGACACCTTCCTGCTGGAGCAGCAGCGCCAGCACCTCCAGCCGCGCGCCCGCCGCGCCTTCGCCCACCCCGTCAACGAGGTGCTGACCGGCGTGCTCGGCCGCCAGTGCGGCGACGCCGATGGCCTGCTCGACGCGCTCGAGACCGCCCTCGGCGCCCGCGCGCCGCGGCTGCTGAGCGACGGGGCCGGCGTCGACCTGCTCGCCGTCGAGCCGACCGCCCCGCCCGAGCACGGCACGGAAGTCGAGACCGTCGAGCTGACCCCGGACCGCGAGCCGCTGCTCTTCTCCGCCGCTCAGGTCGAGGCCGCGAGCGCGCTGCTGGAGCGGGTCGGCGAGCAGCCCGTCGCGCTGGCCGCTCTTACCCGCGAGGCTTCCGACCCAGGTGCCGCCCACGCCCTCGCCCTGCTTGCCCTCGCCCACCGCTCGCTCGAGCTCGGGACCCTGTTCGGCCAGGGCGCCACCTCGGCCCTGATCGCCGTCCCCGCCACCTGCGACGACAAGGTCTCCTCGCCGGGCCTCGTGCTGCGCCGCGTCCCGCTCGGGGAGCCGGAGCTGCCGGAGCCGGATGGAGTACCCGCTGCCGACGACCTCGTGGAGGCGCTCGCATGACGCCCGCCGACGACGCGCGCGACGCTGGCCTGCTCGTCCGTCTCTCGCTTGGCTCCCGCTCGGGGCCGCTGAGCGAGGAGCATGCAGCGCTGGTGTCGCGGTATCTCGCCGAGCCGTCGCTGCGCGGCGCGACCGACGCGACGATCGACGGGCTCGGGCTGCGGCTGGTCGACGCGAGCGCGCAGGGCGGCCTGCTGCTGACCTCGACGGGCACCGACTCCCCCTTCCGCATGCGGCTCGCCGACTTCTTCCCGCGCCAGACCACGAGCGTCCAGAGACGGATGCTGCTCGCCTGCGCGATGGTCGCCGCGTTCGTCGCCTTCTTCCCGCGCCCGGAGGACCTTGAGGACTCCAACGAGCGGCTGCGGCGGCGCGACGTGGACGACGTCGACCGGCTCGTGCGCGATGTCTCCGCGCGGCTCGACGCCGAGGCGCGCGAGCGCGGCGAGGAGCTCGACCCGCCGATCGACGAGCCTGACCTCGCGCGCGCCTGGACCGTCTGGCGCCAGACGTCGAACTCGAAGAAGGCAGCCGATGGACGCGAGCGTGAGGTCGGCACCCGCCAGATCGTCGTCCGCTGCCTCGACCTGCTCGCCGAGCAGGGCCTCCTGCGCACGATCGTGAAGGGCGAGACCTACGCCTCGACCCGCCGCATGCAGGCGATGGCTCGCGAGCTCGTCGGCTCGCTGGCGTGGACCCAGGTCGCGCCGTCGCATCCCGAGACCCCGGAGTACGACGAGGCCCGCTCGTGAACTGGCGCATCCGCCGCGCGCGCCTCGAGGCTGCGGGCCCCTCGGACGCCCGCTATGACGACGTCACGCTGGCGTTCGTCGCGGACGGGCAGGCGGCTGACAACGCGGTCGTGCTGTTGCGCAACGGCGGCGGCAAGTCGTTGCTGCTGTTCCTCCTCTTCAAAGCGCTGCTGCCGCGCCGCAGCGACGGCACAAAGACGGCAGAGCAGCAGCGCAACGCGCGGCCGCTCGTGCTCGCCGGCGAGTGCGCGACCGTCGCGATCGAGTGGGAGCACCGGGACGACCCCGCGCGGCGGCTGATCACCGGCCACAGCTTCGAGCGCGGCGACGGCGAGGAGTCGCGCTGGCTGCTTGAGCCGATCGACAGGGTCGTCACGCTCGACACGCTCCCGCTGCGCGACGGCCGCCGTCGGCGCACGCGCGCCGGTCTGTTGAGAGCGCTCGACCAGCTCGGTCAGCAGCACCCGCGGCTCGGCTTCCGCACGGTCCAGGGGGTGAGAGCGTGGGAGGACGAGCTGCTGTCGCTCGGGATCGACCCGGCGATCCTTCGCTACCAAGCCCGACTCAACCGCTCCGAGGGCGGCGACGACGACGAGCTGCGCTTCCATAGCCCGGAGTCGTTCGCGCGCTTCGTGCTGCAGATGGTGTTGGAGGACGAGCCGCTCGCCAAGCTCCAGCAGCAGGTCCAGACCCACGCTGACCAGCTCGCCCGCCGCGAGGCGCTGGCGCGCGAGGCCGACTTTTGCCGCGACGCCGCCGGCCTGCTTCGCCAGCTCGCCGAAGCGCACGCCCGCACGGACGAGAGCGAGCGCGAGCAGCAGCGGGCGCATGCCGCGCAGCAGCGCCTCGCGGGGATTCTCGACGCCGCTCTGACAGCCGGCACCGCGCGTCTGTCTCAGCTTCGCCAGCAGCGCGAGCCGCTTGAAGATCATCGCCGCAAGCTCGGCGCGAACGAGCGCGATCTCGACGGCGAGGGACGGATCGTCCGCGCCCGCACCGAGCGGCTGCTCGCGGACACGGCTGAGCAGAATGTCCGCGCTGCCGCTGACGCAGCGCGCGCCGCGGACGCCGAGCACTCCGCCTGGCAGCTGGTCGAGACGCTCGTCGCGCTGAGCGAGAGCGAAGGCGAGCTGGCCGGCCTGGCCGAGCGCGTAGAGGCGCAGGAGCGCGGCGTCGCCGACGCACGCTCCGAGCGCCGCGTGATCGCGCTCGAGCTGGCGGGCGCGCTGCTGCACGCCGCAGCAAGACTCGACGGCGAAGCGGCCGAGCTGGGCGAGCGGCTGGAGCAGGCCGACCGCGTCCAGGACGAGCTGCGCGGCGAGATCGACCAGTTGGCCGCGCGCGGCGGCGAGCTGAAGCAGCGCCGCGGCGTGTTGGAGGCGCAGCTCGACGGCTTCGAGCGCGCGACCGCCCGCCTGCGCGCCGACGAGCTGCTCGGCGACGGCGAGCGCCCGTCGGCGGCGACCGAGCGGTTCGAGGCCGAGCGCGAGGACCTGATCGGGCAGCGCCACGAGCTCGGCCAGCGGATCTCCTCTGTTACAGAGCGGCGCACCGGCCTGACCGAGCGGCGCGACGCGGCCCGCGCCGCGCTCGCTGAGCACGAGGCTGTCGCGCGCGAGCTGGAGCGCCGTCGTGACGGCGCCGTCGCGCGCGTGCGCGGCGAGCTCGACGCCGCGATCCACGACGCGCTCGACGTGCCGGCGACCTGGCAGCCGTTGGAGGAGCCGGCCGGCGCCGAGCGCCTGCTGGAGCGCGCCCGTGCCGCCGCCGACGCCCGCCGTGCGACCGCGGCGAACGAGATCGACGCGCTCGCCGCTGACGAGCGCGCGCTCGAGCTCGACGGCCTGCTCGCGGTCGAGTCCGACGTCGAGCGGATCTGCAGCGAGCTGGAAGCGATCGGCATGCGCGCGCTGCCGGCCCTGCGCCACCTCGCCGCCGCGGCCGGCCCGCAGCGCCTGACCGCCCTGATCGCCGCCCAGCCCGGCATCGCCGGAGGCATCGTCCTGCTCGACGGCAACCCTCGCGAAGCCGTCGTCGAGCTGACCGCCGCCCGCGTCCGCCCACCCCGCCGCCCCCTGATCCTCGCGACGGCGGACGAGCTGCTCGCGGAGCCGGCCAGACCGAGACGCACAAGAAGCGCCGCCACGACCGCGGCGATGACCGCCCCCGCCGTCCTTCTGCCCGCCCCCGGCGCCTACGACATCGAGGCCGCCGCGAAAGAGCAGGAGCAGCTGAGCGAGCGGGTCGCAGCGCTGAAGGCGAGACGCGAGCAGCATGCGAGGCTGTCGGCGCAGCTCGCGCGGCTGGCCGCGATCGTCGGCGGCGAGGCCGAGCAGTTGCGCGGGCTGCTGCCGCCGGCCGGGCGCAACGAGCGGCGGTTGCTCAACGCCGTCGGGCGCGAGCAGGGCCGCCACGAGGAGCAGGCGCAGGCGGCGCAGACGACCGTCGACGAGCAGGACCGCCTGCTGCGCGACACCGCCTCGTCGCTCGAAGACCTCCAAGGCCGGGCCAGCAGGGTCGAGCGCGCCGAGCGGCGGTGCGAGTCGGCGCTGGAGCGGCTCAGCTCGGTCGACGACCTCGACGTGCGCGCGCTGCGGGCCGAGTTCGACCGCCTCGGCGAGCGCGCCGACCAGCTGACGACCGAGGCCGAGTCGATCCGCCGCCGCCGCGACGAGACGATCCGCGACGCGAAGGGCCTTGAGGACCGCGCCGCGACGCTCAGTGGCGAAGCCGCGACGCTGCGCCGCCGCGCCGCCGAGCTCCCGCTCGACGGCCACGAGCCGACGGTCGCGGAGGGCTCGCTCGCCGCGCTCAGCGAGAAGCTGCTCGTCGCCGAGCAGCTGTTGGAGTCGCGCATCTCCGACGGCGAGCTCCGCGCCCGCATGGCCGGCGCCGAGGCCCGCGCCGCACGGCTGCGGTCCGACGTCGAGCGGGCGGGGGCGTCCGTCGTCGAGCGGGCGAGAGCGCTCGCCGACTCGCCCGCGGGGATCGACCCGCTCGCGCTCTCGCGCGGCCAGCGCGACGCGAAGGACGCCTACGAGCGGGCCTTGCGCGACCAGGGCGAGGCCGCGACCGTCGAGGAGCAGGCCGCCGAGCGCCTCTTCGCCGCCAACGAGGCGCTCACTCCGGCAGACCGAGCCCGCGAGCCACGCCTGCTCGGCACGCTCACCCCCGAGGACCCGGCCCACGGCGCCGCCCTGCTCGGCGAGCTCAACGAGCTGCGCGTCGCCCGCGAGGACGAGGTCGCTGGCAACCGCGCCAAGCTCGCCGACAGCGATGAGCGCATCGCCACGGAGGACGCGCTCGTCACCGAGCTCCGCAGCGCCCGCGAACGCCTGGCGGTCGCGTCCGCCCAACCTTCCGCCGAGGACCTCCCCGCCTGGACCCGCCGCCGCGAGCGCATCCATGAGCAGGCGACCGAGGCGGTCACGGCGGTCGAGCGCTCGACCCGCGAGCACAGCGCGCTGCGTCAGCAGCTGCACGAGCGGCTGCGGGCGATCGCGGAGCTGGTCGCCCAGGCCGACGAGCGGATCCCGCGCGGGATCACGATTCCGCTGAAGGCCGGCGAGGCGCTCGCGCCGGACGCGGCGCGGCTTGAGGGCGAGCTGCGCACGCGCGCCGGCGAGCTCGACCGTACGATCGACGAGCTCGAGCGCCACCGCCAGGCGCTCGTCGCCCAGCTGCTCGCGGTCGGCGCCGACGGCGTCCGCAAGCTCGACCGCGTGGCTGCCGCGACGACGCTCCCGCGCGAGGAAGCGCTCGGCGCCTGGTCGGGCAAGCAGTTCGCGCGCATCCGTCACACGGTGCTGACCGACGACGCCGCGCGCCACGCCCAGCTCGGCCGCGTGCTCGACGCGGCGGTCGAGGGCAACGCGAGACGGCGCGGCCTGGACCTCGCCTTCGCCGCGACGATGGCCCTGCTCGACGGCGGCCTCGAGGTCTCGGTCCTCAAGCCCCACCCCCAGCCCGACGACCGCTACCACCCGATCGAGGTCGTCGGCCCGGAGTTCAGCGGCGGCGAGGAGCTGACGATCAAGCTCGTGCTGTTCTGCGCCGTCTCGGCGGTCCGCACAGCCGAGCGCGCCGGCCGCTCGCGTGGCAGCCGCCGCGCCGGCCCGCTGCTGATCGACAACCCGATCGGCACCGCCAGCCGCGAGTCGCTCGTTGACCTGCAGCTGCGCCTCGCCCGCCACCTCGACGCCCAGTTCATCCCGTTCACCGGGCTGGAAGGCGAGCTGAACGTGACCGGCCGCTTCGCCACCGTCGTCGCCCTCACGAACGACAAGGACCTGCTCGGCGGCATGCGCTACGTCAAGCTCGCGAGCGGCGGCGACAACGGCGCCGCCCCCGGCGACCTCCTCCCCCCGCGCCCCGACGACGCCCCGGAAGACGCCGCCGTCATCACCGCCGTCAGCTACACCCCCGCGCTCGACGTCGCCGCCTTGGCCGACGCCGCCCGCAGGGGCTGAGCCCACGCCCTACGAGCTCCGTCTCTTCACCCGGCCGAGCTCAGCGATGTCGCAGCGACCACCGCGATCGCCGAAACAGCCAACCCGCGCAACAACCGCGCCGGCGTCGACCGAGTCGCGCGACGCCCTCACAGACCGCCTCCTCCTCGTCGTGCCCCAAATGCACAACGTAACGGTCGAACAACGTCGGGGCGCCAGCAGCGCAACCGCCACTGACGCCCCGGGCACTACAAAGCGAAGCCGCTTAGTGGACCGCGGCCTGCTGCTCCTCAGGCACGACCGCCGCGGCCTGCCCAGCGGCAGCGGCCTTCGCGGCGGCGCGCTTCACGCCCGGCCGCAGCATCACCGCCGCGATCACGACGCCGACGCCGACGACGGCGGCCGCGATGATGATCGAGAGGTGGTAGCCGCTGAGCTGGGCGGACTTCAGCGCGGTGCCGCCGGCCGTGAGGCCGTTCGTGTGGTTGGCGGCGATCGTGCCGAGGGCGGCGAGGCCGATCGCGGCGGAGACCTGCATCGAGACGTTGACGATGCCCGAGGCGAGGCCCGCCTCGGCGCGCGGGACCTCGGCCATCGCGAGCGTCAGCAGCGGCAGGAACGACGAGCCGGCGCCGAAGCCCATCAGCAGGTAGGCGATCAGCAGCAGCGGGAAGTACGACACGCCCGCGCCCTGGGTGCCGAGCACGACGAGGCCGGCGATCATCGCGACGAGGCCGAGCATCAGCACGCGGATCGGCCCGAGCGCTCTCACCATCCGCGCGACCAAGCCGAGCGACAGGACCGAGACGGTCAGCGTCATCGGCAGGAACGCGAGGCCGGTTCTAACTGGCCCGTAGCCGAGGATGTTCTGCACGAACAGCGTGCCGAAGAAGAACGAGGCGTACATCCCCATCGAGACGAAGGCGCGCACGAGGCTCGCGTCCATCAGCGAGCGCAGCTTGAGGATGTGCACCGGCATGATCGGGTTGTCGATCCGCGACTCGTACATGTAGAAGCCGACGAGCATCACGATCGTGAGCGCGAGCAGCCCGAGCGTCTGGAACGAGCCCCAGCCGTGGTCGGCGGCGCCGACGATCGCGTAGACGCCGACCATCAGCGCAAGCGTGACGGTGATGGCGCCGGCCCAGTCGAGGCCGGTGCCTATCCCTTGGCCTCTGTCGCCGGTGATCAGCGAGCGGCCGAGCACGAGCGACGCGGCGGCGATCGGCAGGTTGATGAAGAAGATCCAGTGCCAGCTCAGGATGTCGGTCACGACGCCGCCGACGAGCAGGCCGATCGAGCCGCCGCTGACCGCGACGAGCATGTAGACGCCCATCGCTCTCGCGCGGTCGACCGGGTCGGGGAACTCGGCGACGATGATCGCGAGCACGGCAGCGGCGGCGAGCGCGCCGCCTATCCCCTGCGCGATGCGCGCGCCGACAAGCACGCCGGGGCTCTCGGCGAGCCCACAGGCCGCGGAGGCGACAGCGAAGGCAGCAACGCCGACGAGGAAGACGCGGCGACGGCCGATCAGGTCGCCGAGCCGGCCCGCGACGAGCAAAAACGAGCCGAACGTGATCAGGTAGCCGTTGACCACCCACGTCAGGTTCGCCTGCGAAAAGCCAAGGTCCCCCTGGATCTTGGGGAGCGCAACGTTCACAACGGTTGCGTCGAGCACGGTCATCATGAACGCGAGGAGGACGACGCCCAGCATCGCCCAGCGGCGACGGTCATCGGTGACGGAAGACATGATGGTCACTGTAGCAATGACCATCCCGACCTTTTGAAAGTCTTCACATCCTGGTACCTTCACTCCTGCGATGACCATTCCATCCAAACCCGGCGCGAGCGTCCTGATCACCCGCCTGTCGCGGCAGATCTACCGCGTCGCGACCGAAGACGTGCTCGGAATGCGGATGAAGGTCTTCGTCACGCTCAACTACCTGCGCGATTACAGCGGCATCACGCAACAGGGCCTGAGCGACGTGATCGGGATCGACGCCAACAACTGCGTCCTGATGCTCAACGCGACGGAGACGCTCGGCTACTCGCGGCGTGTCCGCGACCCGCGCGACCGTCGTCGCCACATCGTCGAGATCACGCCCGAGGGCCGTGACGCGTTGAAGCGCGCCGAGCGCGGCATGGAGAGCGTCGAGGAAGATCTGCTCGGCCCGCTCAGCGACGAGGAGCGCGCGACGCTGCGCAGCCTGCTCGCACGCGCGCTCGAGAACGAAGACGTCCCGCCCCGCGACGAGCCGGACCTGACGGCGGCAGCGGCCGCAGCCTCGGCGCCAGCCAGAGACTGAGCGCTCGCGCGCACCGCTAGCGCCGCGGCGCACCGCTAGCGCCGCGCCGCACCGTTAGAGCCGCACCGCGCTCGCGCCGCACCTCGCCGCGCACCGCGCACGAGCGCCGACTGCCGACCTCAGCGGTCGTCGCGCCGCGCCCGCGCCGACTCGTACCGGCGCCGGTCGCGCTTCGTCGGGCGCGCACCGCCGCCCGGCAGCTGCTGCTGGGCGGCGACCCGCCGCTCCTCGGAGATCCGCTCGCGCGTCTCGCGGCTCTCCTCGGTCTCTTCGTAGAGCTGCTGCGCGGCCGTCGCTGGTCCGCGCATCTTCATCGTCCCGCGGATCACGACGGAGATCCGCAGCTCGCCGTTGCGCAGCTCGAGCCGGTCACCCGGCCCGACCTCCTTCGCCGGCTTACAGCTGACGTCGTTGACCTTGACGCGCCCGGCCTTGACCGCCTCGGCGCCGAGCGCGCGCGTCTTGACCAAGCGCGCGACCCACAGCCATCTGTCCACGCGCTGCGGCTCAGAGAGCAATTCGTGCATCGAGATCGATCCTATCGGCGGATCTGCCGGTAACATCGCTCGGGTCGCCGCGACTGGCGTTCACAGGTGGAGCACCACCGGGGACCGGCGACGTGGTTCTCTCCGCCGCGCGCCTGGGCAAGCCGTCGCAGATTCACTTCCCGTGAGAGGACCCGCCATGTCGAACACCGCCGCCACCATTGAGATCCCGGAAGCGCTGAAGCCGGCCGACGGCCGCTTCGGCGCCGGCCCCTCGAAGGTCCGTCCCGCGCAGCTGGCCCGCCTCGCCGAGGGCGACGGCGCCGCCGTGATGGGCACGTCGCACCGCCAGAAGCCGGTCAAGTCGCTCGTCGGCAGCGTCCGCTCCGGCCTGCGCGAGCTGTTCCAGCTGCCTGACGGCTATGAGGTGATGCTCGGCAACGGCGGCACGACCGCGTTCTGGGACGCCGCCGCCTTCGGCCTCGTGCGCGAGCGCGCGCTGCACCTCAGCTACGGCGAGTTTTCGTCGAAGTTCGCGAAATCGACCAACGACGCGCCGTTTTTGCAGGATTCGATCATCGTCAAGGCCGAGCCAGGCGACGCCCCCGCCCCAACCGCCGACCCGAGCGCCGACGTCGTCGCCTGGGCTCACAACGAGACCTCGACCGGCGTGATGGTCCCCGTCGAGCGCGTCGGCGACGGCCTCGTGCTGATCGACGCGACCTCGGGCGCCGGCGGCCTGCCGGTCAACGCCGCTGACGCTGACGTCTACTACTTCGCGCCGCAGAAGTGCTTCGCGTCCGACGGCGGCCTGTGGCTGGCGCTGCTGTCGCCAGCCGCGCAGGAGCGGATCGCCGAGATCGGCGCGAGCGGCCGCTGGGTCCCCGAGTTCCTTTCGCTGACGACGGCGCTCGACAACTCCAAGAAGGACCAGACCTACAACACGCCGGCGGTCGCGACGCTCGTGCTGCTGAACGACCAGATCGAGTGGATGCTCGCTGGCGGCGGCCTCGACGGCATGGTCGCGCGCACGACCGCATCGTCGAGCCACCTCTACGGCTGGGCTGACAAGACTGCCTACACGACCCCGTTCGTGACCGACGCGGCGAAGCGCTCGCTCGTGATCGGGACGATCGACTTCGACGAGTCGATCGACGCCGCCGCCGTCGCCGCGACGCTGCGGGCGAACGGGATCGTCGACGTCGAGCCGTACCGCAAGCTCGGCCGCAACCAGCTGCGCGTCGCGATGTTCCCGGCGGTCGACCCCGCCGACGTCGAGGCGCTGACCGCCTGCGTCGACTACGTGGTCGGGGCGCTCAACGCCTGATCGCCCTCACCGCTCGGCAGGCCGCGGCGCCGTCTTGGACGGCGCCTGGCGTGCTGTGCGCGGAGGACGGGCAGACCTACGGCGGATGCGCCCGTTTGCCCTGCTCCCTCTGCTCGCCGTGCTGGTCGCGCTGGCCGGCTGCGGTGGCGGCGGCTCGGGCTCCAGCACCAAGGCGCAGACCGCCCCAGCCCCCGCTCCGACGCTGACGGCGCCGCCGACGCTGAGAATCCCCAGCTCGGTCGACCCGGCCTCGGCGCATGTGATCCGCACATGGGCCGACACGCTGCGGCACGGCAACGTCAGCGGAGCCGCCAACGAGTTCGCGCTGCCGAGCACGGTCGCCAACGGCGGCTCGCCGATCCGGCTCGCGACCCGCGCCGCCTCGGTCTCGTTCAACAACTCGCTCGTCTGCGGCGCGAGGGTGACAAGACTCGAGCCCTCCGCGCACGACTTCGTCGTCGCGACCTTCACGCTGACCGAGCGGCCGGGGACCGGCGTCTGCGGCAGCGGCGCCGGCCACACCGCGCGCGTCGCGTTCCTGATCAGAGACGGCCTGATCAACGAGTGGATACGGCTCGAAGACGTGCCGTCGGCGCCGGCCAGTCCCGGCGAGCCGGCGTAGCGCGACGCGCGCGGCGCTCGCCCTGCCGCTTACTCCGCGTCCGCCATCTCCAACAGCGTCTTGACCGTTCTCCAGTTGCGCGCCGTGGCGCGCGTGCCGATCCGCTTCTCGGTGAGCGCTCGCGCCAGCGCCGAGGTGCCGATCCCATCGGGCGTCCAGACGTAGAGCTCGCGCCCGCGCAGGGCGAACTGCTCGGGCATGAACCGCTCAGCGTCGATCTCGGCCAGCCCCTCGCCGGAGACCGCTTCGCCGAGGAAGAAGACGTGGTACGCCTTCTCTCTGTCGGCGATCCCCTTAAACGGGTCGGCCTCGATCACCGCCGCGAGCTCGTCGCGCGTGCGGATCGTGATCAGCGACCCGAAGCCGAAGCGCTCCTCGATCGCCGCCTCGATCCCCTGCGCGACCTGCTCCGCGCTCGCATCCTCCGACGCGGCGGTGAAGAC
>DASYEC010000070.1:0-13752 GCA_036499225.1 Conexibacter sp. | reverse complement strand
CGCGATCACGCTGATGCGCTTCCCGACCTGCGCCAGCCGCGTCAGCTCGCTGCCGCCGGCCCGTGACAGGAACGCGAAGACATGCTTCGGCGGCTTGGCAGGCACCGTCGGCGGGCGCAGCGCGGCGAGCGCGACCGCTGTGCCGCCAAGGGCGCACAGCAAGGTCACGCTCGCCACAACCGTCTTCACCACGTTGAGCCCGGCGCGAGCTGCGGGACGTCCCAGACGCGCTGGTCCTCCCTCCCGAGCCGCCAGAACGCCACGCCGCCGAAGCCAGCCGTCTTTGCGATCCCGATCCGTCTCTCGGTCGTCGTCGCGTCGGGGTACCAGACCTCGTGGCTGACGCCGTCGGCAGCGGTGTAGAGCGCCTGGTAGTTGTCGCTCACCGGGTCGAGTCTGATCTGCGCGTTGTTGCCGCTCAGGATCGCCATCGCGTCCTGGTACTCGTATGCCGTCGCGGTGTTCGCCGCGCCGCCGCCGTTGGGCCAGTCCATCGCGTAGAGGTTGGTCCCGAAGATGAACCTGCCCGGGTCGGGCATCGTCGCGACATAGCTGGCGACCTGCTGCACCCACGCGATCTCGTCTTGCGCGCCGGGTGCCGAGGTCGCCCAGTGGATGCCCCACGCCATCACGATCAGGTAGTCGGCGTACTGCGACAGCGCTCTGTAGTCGAAGATCCCGGAGCGCGGGTGCGTCGGGTCGTCCTTGAACTTCGCCGACAGCGCGACGGCGAGCTTGCGCCCGTCGGCGTGCATTCTCGCGGCCAGGTCCTTGATGAACGAGGTGTACGCCGCACGGTCGGTTGCCGGGCCCGCTTCGAAGTCGATCGAGAGGCCGCTGTAGTCGTACTTGTCGGCAAGGTCGACGAGGTGGGTGATCCACGTCGCGCGGGTCGTCGGGTCGGTCAGGATTCTGTGCTCGACCGCCGAGCGCTGGCAGTTGATCCGCGGCAGCACCTCCACCTTGCGCGCCTGCGCGAACCGCGTCATCAACGGGTCGTCTCTGCCCTCGATCGACGTGTTGTTCGTGCAGTCGTAGTAGGTCGGATAGACGGTGCCGATCTGCTGGTAGTGGGCCTCGAAGTCCGCGAAGCTCTGGTCGGTCGAGGCGAGCAGGTAGGCCTGCGCGTGACCGCTCGTCGGAACTGGGTCCTGAGTGCGGGCGCTTGCCTGCGCGGGCGCGCTGGCATAGCCCATGTCGTCGATCGCGACGACGGAGACGTCGTAGTCGGTGCTCGGCGCGAGGTTGTCGATCACCGTCGAGGTCGCCGGCACCTGCTTCACGACCGCGCCGTCGCGCATGATCCGGTAGGCGACGACGCTGCCAACGGCGACCGTGCTCGGCTGCCAGTTGACGCCGATCGCCGTGTCGGAGACGGCCATCGCGGTGAGGCCAGCCGGCGCCGTCGGCGGGGCATGGCCGGTGACCGCTCTGACCGTCGCGCTCGGCGCGCTCGCGTGCCCGCTGGCGTCCACAGCGACGACGGCGAAGTCGTAGCTCCTGTTCGGCGCCGCCGACAGCGACATGCTCGTCGCGCTCGTCTGCTGCACGACCTTGCCGCTGCGCAGGACGCGGTAGCCGGTCGTTCTGCCGTCGCCGGGCGCACCCGGCTGCCATGTCAGCCGCAGCCCGCGCTCGTCTCCCTGCACGGCCGGGTACTGCGGCGCGCCGGGCGCGCGGTAGGCGACGCGCACGGTCGCTGCGACGCTGCACGGCATCCGCTTCCCTGCCGGGCTCAGCGCCGTCACTGCGAACTTGTAGCTTCTGCCGAGCACGACGTGAACGCGCAGCGAGCGCTTCGCCGTCTGGCCGACAATGCTGTGCCCACGGCTGACGCGGTAATGGACCGCCGTCTTGCCCTTCGCCTGCGTGGTGCGGTTTCTCGGGACTCTCCACGTCACGGTTCCGACGGTCGCGCCGCGATTGCGTCTGAAGGCGATCTTGCTCGGCTTGACGGCGGCGCACTGGGTCGGCTTGACCGGCTGCTTGCGCCCGTGGGCCTTCGCTCTGAGCGATCTCTTCGCCGCTCTCTTGCCGGTCTGGCTCGTTGCCGCCGGATGGGCGGCCGCTGCCTGCGCGAGCCCCGCCGCCGGGCCCGCGGCAGCGAGTGCCGCGAGCAACACGAGCGGAGCTGTCTTCACAACGCGCGTCATTCGACCGTCACCGTCTTGGCGAGGTTGCGCGGACGGTCGGGGTCGAGGCCGCGCGCACGGGCGATCCCGTGCGCAAGCAGCTGCAACGGGACGACCGCCGGGACCGGCGACAGCAGCGGGTCAGTCGGCGGGATGAGCACGAGCTCGTCGGCCTCGTCGGCGATCACGCCGGCCGCGCCTTCCGTCGCGATCGCGAGCACGTGCGCCCCGCGGGCGCGCACCTCGGCGATGTTCGAGCGCAGCTTGTCGAGCACGGGCGACTCCGTCGCCACGACGACGACCGGCGTCCCCTCGCGCAGCAGCGCGATCGGCCCATGCTTCATCTCACCTGCGGCATACGCGTCTGATGGCACGTAGGCAACCTCCTTCAGCTTCAGCGCTCCCTCGAGCGCCGCCGGCAAGCCGGCGTGGCGTCCGAGGAAGAGGAAAAACGGCTCGTTGGCCCATCGCTCGACGGCCCGCGCGATCGGCTCGACCGAGGCCTCCTGCGCCCCCTCGACCGTCTCGGGCAGCGCCTCCAGGCTGTCGGCGAGCAGCGCGGCCTCGCGCGCCTGCAGCACGCCGCGCGCGAGGCCGGCGCGCAACGCCAGCCCGGCGAGCGCGGCGACCTGCGTCACGAACGTCTTCGTCGCGGCGACGCTGACCTCCGTGCCGGCATCGGTGACGACCGCGCCGTCGGCCTCGCGCGTGACCTGCGAGCCGGGCGCGTTCGTCAGCCCGAGCACGTGCGCGCCGCGCTCTCTCGCGACGCGCAGCGCGCCGAGCGTGTCTGCCGTCTCGCCCGACTGGGTGATCCCCAGCACGACGTCCCGCGGGCGGATCGTGGGATCGCGGTAGCGCCACTCCGAGGCGACGTCGACGTCGGCCCGCAGCCCGCCCCAGCGCTCCAGCAGCAGCCGCCCGACAAGGCCGGCGTGGTACGAGGTCCCACAGCCGATCAGCGTCACTCTTCTCGCCGCGCGCAGCGCCTCGCCCGGCGTCGGGTCCTCCAGCTGCGCGATCGCCTGCGCTCGCAGCGTGCGCCGCAGCGCCTGCGGCTGCTCTGCGATCTCGGCGAGCATGTAGCCATCCGCGCCGCCGCTGCTGGGGCGAGCGCGGATCGCGTCGAGCGTGAGGCGACGGGGCTGGACGACCGCGCCGCGGCGGTCGAGCACGCGTGTGCCGTCAGGCTGCGCGACGACGACCTCGTCGTCCTCGATCGCGTGGGCGCCGACAAGGTCGTCGGGCAGCCCGACGAGCGCAGAGCCGAGGAAGCGCTCCCCCTCGCCCTCGCCGACGACAAGCGGGCAGGCCCGCCGCGTGCCGACGAGCACGGCCGGCTCCGCCGGGCTCGTCGCGACGAACGCGAAGTGGCCTTCGAGCTCGTCGAGCGCGCGTTGGACGGCTTCGGCGAGGCCGCCCTGCTGCAGGTTTGCCGCAACGACGTGCGCGACGACCTCCGCGTCGGTCTCCGACGTGAAGGCAGCGCCGTCGCCGCTCAGCTTCGCGCGCAGCTCGACGTGGTTTTCAACGATCCCGTTGAGGACGATCTGCACGCGCTCGCCGTCGTCGGTGAGCGGGTGAGCGTTGCCCTCGCTGACGCGGCCGTGGGTCGCCCAGCGGGTGTGGCCGATCCCGGTCGTCGAGGCGCCGAGCGTGGCGCGCTCGGGATGGCGCTCGACGGCGCCGCGCAGCTGCGCGATGCCGCCGACGCTGCGCACGCGCAACGAGGCGCCGCGGTCGAGCACGGCGATTCCCGCCGAGTCGTAGCCGCGGTACTCAAGCCGCTCGAGGCCGTCGAGCAGCAGGTCGATGCAGGGCCGGTTGCCGACGTAGCCGACGATGCCGCACATGGCTAACGACTCCCTTCGAGGTTCTGCGGAGCGGGGTTGGCGGGCGCGTGATGGGCGCTGTCGCTGTGCGTCAGCTCATGCACGCGCTGCTCGATCGACGGCGCGACCAGGGGCGCGACGGCGATCAGCGGAATAGCGGACAGCGGCACCAGCGCGAAGGCGGCGGCGCGGCGCAGAGCGCGTCTCATGCCTGCGCCTCAAGCGCCGGCTGGGGCTGCCCGGCGGTCGAGGGGCGCGTCCCCCACGAGGAGCTGCGCGCCGTCAGGATCGCCCAGTAGGTCTGCCACAGCATGAACGCGAGGTAGAAGAAGCAAAAGACGATCCCGTAGACCCAGCGCGGGTCGTACTGCTTGCGGCGCACGACGTAGTAGAGGCCGTAGGCGGTCGCCAGCAAGTAGATCCCGGCGATGTAGACGAGCGGCGCGGCGCCGCCGTCGACGAGCGGGCGCCAGATGATCGCCCGCACCGCGACGATCGGCGCGACGAGCGCGATCAGGATGCCGACGTACGCCGACAGCGCCGCGATCGGGTTCTTGCGCCAGACAAAGCGAGCGAGGATCAGCGACTCGCGCGTCCACGACCGCTTCCAGCGGATCTGCTGCTTGAGGAACTGCCGCAGCGTCACCGGCACGACCGTGTGCGAGACCGCGTTGGAGGCGAAGCGGACCTTCCAGTCGCGCAGCACGAGGTTGGTCAGCGCGCGGTCGTCGCCGAACGTCGCCGGCGAGCCGAGGAACGTCTGGTGCTCCCACCAGTCGAGGTGCGGCATGATCGCCACGCGCCGATAGGCAGAGAAGCAGCCTGAGCAGCAGGTCACGCAGGCGAAGACCGACTCGGCCGCCTTGACGACCTGGAACGCGACGAAGTAGCGCACGACCTGCATCCGCGTCAGCCACGAGTCGTCGACGTTCGCGACCTCGGCGTGGCCGCAGACCGCGCCGACCTGCGGGTCCGCGAAGCCCTGCACCAGCTTGCGCAGCGCGTCGGGCTCGAGGTGGCTGTCGGAGTCGACGAACGCGAGGATCTCCGCGTCGGTCGCCCGCATGCCCGCGGCCATCGCGGCGCGCTTGCCCTGGTTGTGGCCGAGGTCGATCACGCGCACGCGCGGCTCGTCCGCCGCGACCTCGCGCATTCTCGCGAGCGTGTCGTCGGTCGAGCCGTCGTTGACCGCGACCAGCTCGAGCTTGTCGATCGGATAGTCGAGCGCGAGCAGCGAGCGCAGCGAGTGCGCGATCACCTCCTCCTCGTTGAAGCCGGGCATCACGATCGCGACGCGCGGCTCCAGCCCGACGTCTCTCGGCGGCTTGTAGGGCAGCGAGAAGACGAAGCGGCTGACGATGTACGCGACGACGACGAGGCCGTAGACAGCGAACACGGTGTCGCTGGCGATCTCGTCGAACCACAGGCCGTGGTAGGCGACCGCGAGGACGAGCAGCACGACGAGGTAGCCCCCCGCGACCACGCGAATCACGCGGTCGGCGCGGCCGCCTGGCGCCGAGAGGTGAGATTGCTTGGTCTCTTGCGCCATCAGACGACGTGGCGGTGGCGGCCCAGCGGGGCGCGGTAGGTCGCGTCGAGCACGTGGTCGCACTGGGCGAGCCACTCACGCTCGGCGCCACCGTGCAGCGCGGTGACGACGACGATGTCGAACGCGGCGCTGCTGGGGCGCGGGACCGAGCGCAGCATGCTGCCGTCGGACATCCGCACCTGCTTGACGCGCGGGTCGTGGAAGGCGACGTCGACGCCGGCACGGGCGAGCTCGTCGGCGATCGCCAGGCCGGGCGACTCGCGGGCGTCGGCGACGCCGGGCTTGTACGCCATCCCGACGACGAGCGCGGTCGCCTCGTCCCACTCGACGGACAGCTGGCGCAGCAGGTCCAGGGCACGTCTGGCGACGACCGAGGGGCGCGCTTCGATCTGCTCCATCGCCTCCTCGGCGATCGCGGCGCGCACACCGGCCTCGCGCAGCGGCTCAAGCAGGTAGTAGGGGTCGACCGGGATGCAGTGGCCGCCGACGCCCGGGCCGGGGTAGTGCGCCAGGAAGCCGTAGGGCTTCGTCGCCGCCGCGTCGATGATCTCGACGGGGTCGAGGCCGAGGTGGCCGCTGACCGTCGCCATCTCGTTCGCGAAGGCGAGGTTGACCGCGCGGAACGTGTTCTCGTAGAGCTTTGTGAACTCGGCCGCCTCCAGCGAGGAGACCACGTGCAGCCGGCCCGCGGTCGGCGCGAGCAGCTCTTGCGTGATCTCCGCGCAGCGCGGCGTCGCGCCGCCGACGACGCGCGGGACGGTGCTCTGCGCGACGGTCGGGTCGCCCGGCAGGATCCGCTCGGGCGCGAACGCGACGAAGACGTCTTCGCCGACGCGCAGGCCGCGCCGCTCGAGTGGCTCGACGAGCAGCTCGCGGGTCGACCCGACCGAGATCGTGGAGGTCAGCACGAGCGTCTGACCGGCCCGTGCGTGAGCGACCGCGTTGGCGCACGCCGCGTTGAGCGCACGGGGGTCGGGGCGCCGGGCTTCGTCGACCGGCGTCGGGACGCAGATGATGACCGCGTCGGCGGCCGCGACCGCCGCCGGGATCGAGCTGAGCCGCATGCTGCCGTCGTCGCCAAGGGCAGTGTCGAGGCGCTCGATGTCGCTGATGGGAAGGTCGACGTCGGCCGCGCGGATCGCGCGCAGCCGTTGTTCGCTGACGTCGATGCCGATCACTGGGGCACCGGCGGCATGCAGCGCAAGTGCGGTCGGCAGGCCGACGTAGCCGAGGCCGACGACCGCAATCGTCGCCGGGGCGGGTTGCCGCAGAGCGGCCGCAACTGACTGAGCGTCGTCGACCGTGAGGACACGCGCTTCTGGCATGGAAATGCCTCCTGGGACAGGACCGAGAGGAAACCTTCGAGTGGTGTGCCGGCCGCGCTCTGGGTTTTGCGCTGCCGGTGACGCAAACGAGTAACGCTGTCTGTCAGGACTTGAGCAGCGCCCGCGTTCACAGGTCAGCGCGACCTTGCACCGGATCTCTGAGTGCAGCGCGCGCGCTGGCAACGCGACAGCCGAGATTGGTCATTCGGGGTTCGCATCACCCCCATGCGCCAAACCACTACGGAGCCGTTCATCCGGCGACGTTCGCGTTTATGCGACAACACCCGCCGAGCCGCGAGCAACACTCGTGAGCCCCCAGCAACACGTGTGTTCATCCTGCAACTCCACGTTTCATCTGCGTTTGCGGCGTTTCACGCCGCCCGCAGGCGTCCCCCGCCGCCCCTTCACCCCCGCGCGGAACCCCTACGTCTCGCGGGCCGCCCACCCCCGCCCGCGTGACACCCCGCCGTTCCGGAAGACACAGCGGAGTGCCGAACGAAACCCCACGTCCCAGGGCGTGCGTGCGCGCGCTACTGGCTCGCGGCGCGCCGGAGGTCGGAGTCGTACTCGGGGCGAGGCTGCCCGAGCGGCTCGCCGGCAGCGAGGCGCAGAAGCTGGCGATGGGCCTCGAGCGGCGCGTCGACCAGGATCGCGACCCCGGGCGTCCGCTCCGTCACGTACCGCCGATAGAAGGCGAGCGGGCGCGCCTCGAAGGCACGCGCGGCAGCGGCGAACTCCGCAACCTGCTCGTCGCTGCCGCCCTGCCCGACGACGACGGTCGCTGCCGGCCGCAGCCGCCTGACCATCGCCTCCAGCCCCTGGCGCGCGGTGAGCGGGAACGTCAACAGCTCGCCACCGGCACGCACGAGGAAGAGCGAAAGCGCGTCGAGCCGGATCGCGTCGGGCTCGCGGTCGTGCCGCGTGGCGTCGACGACGAGCAGCCTGACGCGGTGCTGCCCGGGCATCGCGAGACGCTGCGTCCAGCGCAGCCAGTCGCTGACCCAGCGGGCCGCGAAGGCCCACTCCACGCTGTCGCCGCCGTAGCGGCGCCCGATCTCGTCGAGCGCAGGCAGCAGCACGTCCGCAACGGCGCCCTCCAGCGAGCGCATCGCCAGCGCCCCCTCTGCAACGCGCGCCGCGCGCTCAGGGTCGAAGCCCGAGAGCTGGAGCATCAGCGAGCTCGCGTCGTAGGTCTCTCCGACCCGCACGCGCGCGATCGCGGACGCGACCGACAGCCCCTGCTCGAGCGCGTCCCTCAACGCCACGATGTCGACGTGACGGTAGAGACGATGGCCCCCAGGCGAGCGCTCCGGCTTCGGAAAGCCGAACCGGTGCTCCCACGCCCGCAGCGTGCTGGGGCTCACATGCAGCCGCTGCGCGGCCTCCCGAACTTTGAGGTATTGCACAGACCCTCGAAACGGTCGCGTACCCAAGAAACAGCGCCCTCCCGGCGCCGCGTCAGCATTGTACGTGGCCGAATGTGCGAACACATCAACTCATTTTGTTCACATGAACCGACTGTGAGCAAAACCTCCCCATCGCTGCTCAACGATCTGATTTCCTCCCTATCATCCCGGTGGCGCGTTGCCGTTCGAAGACGGATACCGAGGCCGAACCATGAGACCGCACGGATGGCGATAGAGGGACGGCCCCAACGCGGCGGCCGGATAACGGTCCGCCAAGCGGTGCTCGACGGCACGGCGGAGCTGCTGGCGGAGCGCCCGTTTGAGACGCTGACCGTCGCGGACATCATCAAGCGCTCAGGCGTCTCCCGGACCGGCTTCTACTACCACTTCGCCTCCAAGGCAGAAGTCCTCCTCGCGCTCGTCGACGACGTCGCCGACCTCCTCGTCGCCCAACTCGCGCACGTGTCGACCCCTGGCGCCGCCGTCGAGGCAGCGCTCGGCATCTGGGAGCAGCGCCGGCCGCTCCTGTTGCTCGCCCAGCGCGCGGCCCGCAGCGAGTCCGACCTCGGCGAGCGCTGGCGCGCGCTGATCGAGGAGCGCGGCGTGCGCCCGCTCGGCCGGCACCTGCGCGACGAGCAGACCGCCGGCCGTCTAGAGCCCGACGTCGACCCCGAAGCGCTCGCCCGAGCCCTGCTTGGCACGAGCGAGCAGGCGCTGTTCGCTCACGCCGCGGGCTACGCCGAGGCAGCACCCAGCACCATGCTCGCCGCCCTCACACACGTCTGGGCCGCCGCCCTCGCCCCACCCGCGCGCTGACGCCCGCCAGCTCGCGACAGCGCCCCCTCACCCAACCGCGCCGACGCGACGCGGCCAGCACAGGTCCGGCCGGCCCGCGCCCGGCCAGCACAGGTCCGGCCAGCACAGGTCCGGCCGGCACAGGTCCGGCCAGCACAGGTCCGGCCGGCCCGCGCCCGGCCAGCCCACGCCCGGCCAGCACAGGTCCGGCCCGGCCCAGGTCCGGCCGGCCCGCGTCAGGCCAGCCCGCGTCCGGCCAGCCCGCGTCCGGCCGGCCCGTCTCAGCCAGCCTGCTCGCTTGCCTCGTCGTCCCCGTCAGGCTCCTCCGCCGCGACGAGCCCGAGCTGCTCGGCCGCCTCGTCGTCGGCCTCCGCCTGCTCGTCCTCGGGGAACTCGCCGCGCAGCACCGCCTCCAGTCCCGGCTCGTCGAGCACGGTGACTCTCAGCCGCTCCGCTTTCTCCAGCTTCGTGCCCGCTCTCTCGCCCGCGACGACGAAGTCGGTTCTTCTCGACACGGACGACGTCACGCGGCCGCCGGCCGCGAGGATCGCCTCGGTCGCCTGTTCGCGCGTGAGCGTCGGCAGCGTTCCGGTCAGCACGATCGTGCGCCCGGCGAGCGGCCCCTCGCCAGGAGGCGGCCCCTCCTCCTCCATCCGCACGCCCTCCCTGCGAAGGTCCTCGATCTTCGCGCGCATGTGCGGATCCTGGAGCTGGTCGTGGATCAGCCTGCCGACGATCGGCCCGATCCCCGGGGTGTCGGCGATCTGCTCCGGCGTCGCTTCCATCAGCGCGTCGATCGTGCGGAAGCGCTGCGCGAGGTTGCGCCCGGTGACCAAGCCGATTCCCTCGATGCCGATCGCGAACAGCACTCTGCCAAACGGCCGCGACTTCGACGCCTCGATCGCCGCGACCGCGTTTCTCGCCGAGATCTCGCCGAAACGGTCGAGCTCGACCAGTCTCTCCGCGGTCAGGCGGTAGTAGTCGGCCGGCTCTCTGACCAGCCCGTGCTCCATCAGCACCGCGACCTGCTTCTCGCCGATCCCGTCGATGTCCATCGCCCCACGCGAGACGTAATGCTGCAGCAGCTGCCAGCGGCGGCCCGGGCACTCGAGGTTCGGGCAGATCGTGAAGACGCCCTCGCCCTTTATCGTCGGCGTGTCGCAGATCGGGCACCGTTCGGGTGGCCGCGGCACGGGCGCGCGGTCGCGTCGCTCGACGACGTGCGGGGCGGGCGAGATCACCTGCGGGATCACGTCGCCGGCGCGCAGAACGATCACGTCGTCGCCTGGCCGCACGTCCTTGCGCGCGAGGTCTTCCTCGTTGTGCAAGGTCGCAAGCTTCACCGTAACCCCGCCGACATGGACGGGCTCGAGCACGGCGAAGGGATGGAGCGTGCCGAACTTGCCGACGTTCCAGTCGACTCTGATCAGCTTCGTGACCGCCGTCGTCGGCGGGAACTTCCACGCGATCGCCCAGCGCGGGTCGCGCCCCACCGAGCCGAGCCGCCGCTGCAGCTCAAAGTCGTTGACCTTCACGACGACGCCGTCGATCTCGAAGTCGAGCGAGCCGCGGCGCTCGAGCCAGTCGTTGCAGCGCGCCAGCACCTCTTGCTCGGTCGCGAGCTTTCTGATGTCCGGGTTGACGCGGAATCTGTGCCCTCTGAGCCATTCGAGCGCCTCGGAGTGGTGGGTGAACGAGAGCCCTCTCGTCACGCCGATCTGGTAGCTCCACATCGACAGCGGCCGCTCCGCGGCAAGTCTCGGGTCGAGCTGGCGGATCGTCCCAGCCGCCGAGTTGCGCGGGTTCATGAAGGTCGACAGCCCGGCCTCCGCGCGGCGCGTGTTGAGCGCCTCGAAGTCTGCGAGCGACATGTAGATCTCGCCGCGCACTTCGACGTAGGGCGGCGCGTCGTCGATCTTCAGCGGGATCTGCGGGATCGTGCGCAGGTTGTGCGTGACGTCCTCGCCGATGGTCCCGTCGCCGCGCGTCGCGCCGCGCGTCAGCACGCCGTTCTCGTAGATCAGCGAGATCGCGAGCCCGTCGACCTTCGGCTCGACGATGTACTCGAACTGCGGGTCCTCGATCCCTTCACGAGCGAGATGGGAGCGCATCCGCTCGATCCAGGCGAGCAGCTCCTCCTCGCTGCGGGCGTTCGCGAGCGACAGCATCGGCTGCGGATGCTCGACCTTCTCAAGGTTCGACACCGGCGTCCCACCGACCCGCTGAGTCGGCGAGTCAGGCGTGACCAGCTCAGGATGGTCAGCCTCGATCCCCCGCAGCTCGTCAAGCAGCCTGTCATAGACGTCGTCGCCGATCACCGGGTCATCGAGGACGTAGTAGCGGTACCCGTGGTATTCGAGCTCTCTGCGCAGCTCCCCCGCCCGCGCGACTGGATCAGCCGCACCGCCCGCGCTCGCGCCGGCGGTTCTCGCAGCCGCACCGCCCGCGCTCGCGCCGCGGCTTCTCGCAGCCGCACCGCCCGCGCTCGCGCCGGCGCCTGCTCTGCTTCTTCTCGCGCCCCGTCCGCGCGCGCTTCTTCTCTCGCCGTCGGTCACTCGATGTCCCGCGCCGCCGGCGCGATCAGCGCCTCGAGGTCGTAGCCGCGCAGCGGCTCAAGCCCGCTGTGGCTGGTGAGGTCGAAGTGGATCGGCGTGACGGAGATCGCCCCGGCCGCGACCGCGGCGATGTCGGTCCCCTCGTCGTCGAGCAGCTCGCCCGCGTCGCCGTATATGCGGAACTGGCGCCGACGCGGATGGGCCTCGTCGGACAGCTCGAGCGCGTCGCGGTAGAAGCGCTTGCCCAGCCGCGTCACCTCGACGCCGGTCGGTTGACGCCCGGGTGCGTTCACGTTGAGGAGGGTGCCCTCCTGCAACGGCACGGAATCCAGCTCCTGGACCAACCGCGCGGTGAACGCCGCGACCGCGGAGAAGTCGAAGCCGACGCCCTGCCGGAAGTCGGTCTCCTGCGCGGTCGACTGCTGCGAGACGGCGATCCCCGGCAGCTTGAGCAGCAGCGCCTCGAACGCCGCGGCGACCGTCCCTGAGTAGGTCACGTCGTCGCCGATGTTCAGCCCATGGTTGATCCCGGAGACGACGAGGTCGGGCACGAACCCGTCGACGATGCCGAGCTGCGTCAGACGCACGCAGTCGACCGGCGTCCCATCGGTCGCGTAGCCGATCGACCCGTCGTCGAAGTCGACCTCCTCGACCCACAGCGGCCGTCGCGTCGTGATCGACCGCGCGGTGGCGGAGCGGTTGCCGTCAGGAGCCACGACCAGCAGCTCGATTCGCGGCAGCTCGACGAGCGCTCGGCGCAGCGCCTCGATGCCATCCGCGGCAATGCCGTCGTCATTCGTCAGCAGGACCTTCATCGTCGGACCATCGTATTGCGAGCCTCGGCCTGACAGCCACCCCACAGGAGACCGCGCCCAGCCGCCCTCAGTCGCACCGCGCGGCCGCTCCTATCGCAGCGCCGGTCGCCCGTCATACCCCACCGCGATGAGGTACAGCCCATGCGGCGCCGCGGTCGCTCCAGCCCGCGAGCGCGGCGCGCCTTCGAGCAACGAGACGAAGTCGTCGAACGACCGCCGCCCGCCGCCGACCTCGAGCATCGTCCCGACCAGCACGCGGATCATGCTGCGCAAGAACGCGTCGGCCTCGATCTCCAACGCGAACACGCCCGCTCCTGCCGTCGCGATCCTCTCGCCGGGTCGCTCGCCCGCCTCGCTCCGACCGCACGACGCCCGCGTCCCCTCCTCCACCCACCGTGCCACCATCACCTCGCGCACGAACCGCACGTGCACGGTCTCGCTCGGCGTGAAGGCGGTGAAGTCGTGCGTTCCGACAACCGCGGCCGCACATGCCCGCAGCGCATCGCGGTCGAGCCGGTTGGGCCACCACAGCGCGCGGCCGCGCTCATGCGCGCTGCGCGAGCGGCGGGCCAGCAGGCGGTAGCGATACGCGCGGCTGGTCGCGTCGTGGCGGGCGCTGAAGCCGGGTGGCGCCGAGCGGCTGTCGAGCACTGCGATGTCATCGGGCAGCAGGGCGTTGAGACGGTGCGCCGGAGCGGGCGGGCCCTCATACGAGACGACCTGCGCCAGCGCGTGGACGCCCGTGTCCGTGCGTCCAGCGACGGTCACCGGCACGCGCTCGCGCCGCAACACAATGCCGAGCGCGCGCTCCAGCTCCGCTTGGACGGTGCGGCAGCCGGGCTGCGTCGCCCAGCCGTTGAAGTCACGGCCGTCGTACTCGAGCGTCAGTCTGGTGATGTGGGGGCTGCTGGCCACGGGACCCTTAAACGACGAGAGCGCCAGCCAGATCGACGGGCGCTCTCACTGTGCTGCAAAGGGCGATGCCCTCGGCGTCAGACGAGCTCGAGGAAGACCATCTCGGTCGCGTCGGAGCGACGCGGCCCGAGCTTGAGGATGCGGGTGTAGCCACCCGGGCGCTCCGTGTAACGGGGCGCGATCTCCTCGAACAGCTTGTAGACCGAGAACTTGTCCTGGCCAAGCGCGGAGAGCGCCTGACGGCGGGCGTGGAGGTCACCGCGCTTCGCAAGCGTGATGAGCTTCTCGAGCTCGGGCTTGACCGCCTTCGCCTTCGTCTCGGTGGTTCTGATGCGCTCGTGCTCGATGACCTCTTTGCAGAGGTTGGCGAGCAGCGCCTTCCGATGGGCGGAGGAGCGGCTGAGCTGGTAGCGGTTTCGCTGGTGACG
>DASYEC010000069.1:0-10032 GCA_036499225.1 Conexibacter sp. | reverse complement strand
TCGCGCTCCTGCACGAAGGAGACGCCGACCGTGTTCGCGATCCGGTTGGCGGCGGGCTCGTAGGCGTCGAGCACGCGGTTGAGCAGGTCGAAGTCGCTCTGGTACTTCTCGAACAGCGAGCGCGCGAGCACGTCGCGCAGGAGCAGCACGATCCCGAGCACCTCGTCGGTCTCGACCCCTCGCGGGATGATCCGCTCCGAGAGGTTGCGCGCGTAGTCCTGGAGCGCCTCGACCGAGCCGGTCTCGAGCACCTCGATGTAGTTGTCGTAGACGGAGGTCGCCTCGGCGAAGATCTCCTCCGAGGTCATCGCTGTCAGCAGTTGCGCGTCGGTGATGCGGCGCGCCCACTCCTCGCGCAGCTGCGTGCGGTTGCGCCGCAGATGCGCGACCAGCTCGCGCAGCAGCGACGCGCTCGACTCGCCTGCCGGCATCGCCGTCACGGCCGCCGTCGCCCCCTGAGCGCGTCTGCGCTGTCTTCTTCTACCCTCGGCCATCAAGCTCTCCGGTCTCGCGAACGTGCCAACTCGTTCTGCCCGCTCCGTGACGGATCCTCACAGAGAAGGGGGGATCCGCACGGCGATTACTGCGATGTCGTCGCGCGGCGGGCCGCCGGAGGCGCTTAGCACGGCGTCCTCGATCCGCTGCGCGGCCTTCGCGGCGGAGGCCTCGCCGACCTCGCCGAGCAGGGCTTTCAGCTGCTCGACGCCGAAGACCTCGCGGCCGCGGCGGCGGACCTCGGTGACGCCGTCGGTGTAGAGCACCATCAGGTCGCCGGGACGCAGGTCGACGGTGTCGGCGTGGACGTCGGGGTCAGGCACGACGCCGAGCACGGTCGAGTAGCTGCCGACCTCCTCGACGGTCCCGTCGGCCCGGCGCACGAGCGGGAGCGGGTGGCCGCAGGTGACGAAGTCGACGCTCGCGCCGGCGCCGTCGGGGGCGAGCTGGAGCTGGCCGAAGAGGGCGGTGCAGAAGCGGTGGTCGGAGCGCTGGTCGAGGATCGCCGCGTTCAGCATCTCCATCGCGCGCTCGGGCCGGCGCTCCCACAGCGCCGCCGCGCGCAGCGTGTAGCGCACGAGCGCGGTCAGCGCCGCGGCGACGGGGCCTTTGCCGCAGACGTCCCCGATCGCCAGCCCCCACGCCGTCCCGTTCGTGCGGAAGAGGTCGTAGAAGTCGCCGCCGACGACCATCCCGTCGCCGGCCGGGCAGTACCGCGCGTCGATGTCGAAGCCCTCGATCCGCGGCAGCTGCTGGGGGAGCAGGCTGCGCTGCAGCGTCTCGGCGATCTCGCGCTCGAGGCCGTAGATCTGCGCGTTGCCGATCGCGGCCGAGGCGACCTGCGCGAGCTGGACGAGGATCGCCTCCGCGCCGCCGTCGCTCTCCTCGGCGCCGAACACCTCCAGCTCGCCGACGACGAGGCCGCGGCGCCCGTGCAGGCGGGCGCGCACTGCGCCGTCCTCGGCGGCACGCCCGCTAGGCGGCTCGCCGGAGGTGGCGGTCAGCACGCGGCGCGGGTGGGCGCCGGGCAGCTCGAGGTGGGCGCGCGCCGAGCGGCCGCCGAGCACGTGGCGCGCCTCGGCGGTCACCAGCTCGATCACGTCGGCGACCGGCAGCGTCGCGTTGAGCGCGACCGAGACCTCCGCGATCGACTGCAGCTGGCGGGCGTGCTCGTGCTCGATCCGCGCGACCTCCTGGACCTCGAGGTAGCCGCGATGGGCGATCTCGAAGGTCGCGAGGCTCTCGCGCAGGAAGTCGGCGGCGCGCTCGGCGAGCAGCGCCTGGCGCGCCGGGTCGCGCTCAGGCAGGACCCCCTCCGCAACGGCGCGCCGATGGGCCTCGGCGAGCTCGAGCAGGCTGAGATGGCCGGCGACGGCGTCGCGGCTGAGCTCGTAGGCAGGGGTGACGTGGGCCTCGTCGCCTGAGACCAGGTAGGTCAGGAACGCCCGCCGATAGCGATCGGCGAAGCCGCCCTCGTCGCGTCCCGCACGCGCCGATGCATCCATGGGCCCAAGCATATGGGCGCGACCCGGCGTCATGAGCGGCGACGCGCTGCTCCGTGCCTTAGGCGCAGTCGATCTCGCACCAGACGCACGTGCGCCCGGGGCCATGCTCGACGCCCCAGCGATCGGTCAGCTCGGCGACGATCGGCAGGCCCCAGCCAGAGCGCTGCCCGCCGGAGCCGCGCGGCCAGCTCTCCGCGACGGCGCCGCCGCGCGCGCGGCGGTCGGTCACCTCGATGCGGGTCGTGCCGTCGCGGTGGCGGACGCTGAGCGAGACGCGGTCGCCATGGCCGCGCGCGCCGTAGCGGACGGCGTTGGTGACCAGCTCGGAGATCACCAGCAGCGCGATGTCGCGGCGGTCTTGGCCCCAGTGGCCGAGCGCGTCGGCGGCGGCGCGGCGGGCGAGCGTCGGCGCGTCGGCGCTGGCCGCGAGGGTCAGCGAGATCCCCGTCCGCGTCGTCTGCGCGGGCGCGCCGCCGTTGCCAGCGACGGGGAGATCGGATCCGGGCTGTGAGGTGGGTGCGTCAGCCTGCATCGATGTCCCGTCGCTACCCGGAACCCGCGGCAAGCCAACCTGTGCACGTCATCGGGCGTCGCGTTAGCGGCTTGCGGGTAATCGTGGTGCCATGGCAAGCCCGGAACCGGCACCCGCGTTCGACGTCACCGTCCAGCGCCGTGGCGCGACGCTCGTCGCCACCACGTACGGCGAGCTCGACCTCGTCTCGGCGCCGCTGCTCGTCGCCGCGCTGCGTTCCGAGGACGACTACCAGCGGCTCGTGATCGACCTGCGCGAGATCGGCTTCATGGACTCCTCTGGGCTGCGCCTGCTCGTCGCCGAGCAGGACCGCGCCGAGCAGCACGGCTACACGCTGCAGCTCGTGCGCGGCGGCGTCGAGACCAGCCGGCTGCTGCGGCTGACGCGGCTCGACGAGAAGCTGCCGTTCGTCGACGCGGACGTGCTGGAGGAGTAAGGGCGGCGGCTTCTGCCGGCGACCGGGGCCGCGCTCGGCGCCGGGCGCTGGTGGGCCGGCGGCTGCATACTTGCCCGATGGACGCGATCGCTGAGCGCGATGCGCGTGAGGGCCGTGGGGCAGGAGCGCTGGGTGCCGTCTGGCGCGTCCCGCCGCAGCTGCTCTTCGTCACCGGCGCGCTGACGCAGTACGCCGGCGCGGGGCTCGCCGTGCTGCTGTTCGACCGCGTCCCGGTGCTCGGCGTCGCGTGGCTGCGGGTGCTGACCGCCGCGGTCGTGCTGTGCGCGTGGGCCAAGCCGTGGCGGCTGCCGGCCGGCGCGCATTGGAGCTGGGAGCGGGTGCGGCTGATCGCCGGCTTCGGGATCGCGCTGAGCGCGATGAACGCCTGCTTCTACCTCGCGATCGACCGCCTCCCGCTGGGGACGACCGTCGCGCTCGAGTTCGTCGGGCCGATAGCGGTGACCGCGCTGGGCTCGCGTACGCGTCGTGACCTGCTTGCGCTGCTGGTCGCCGGCGGCGGCGTCGTGCTGCTCGCCGACGCGCAGATCAGCGGGAGCGCGCTCGGCGTTGCGCTCGGGCTGGGCGCGGGCGGGCTGTGGGCGGTCTACATCGTGCTCGGCCATCGCATCGCCGCCGACAGCGCCTTCAGCGCGCGGCGCGGCCTTGCCGCTGCGATGGCGATCGGGGCGCTCGCGCTGGCCCCGTTCGCCGCGCCCGGCTCCGCGAGCGCCCTGCTGTCGCCGCTGGCGGTCGCCGCGTGCGTCGGCGTCGGCCTCGCGTCGAGCGTGATCCCGTACGCGCTCGACCAGGTCGCGATGGCGCGCCTGCCGCGCGCCCGCTTCGCGCTCCTGCTCGCGCTCCTGCCCGCGACCGCGACGCTCGCCGGCCTCGCCGTCCTCGGCCAGGTCCCGACGGTCGCCGAGGCGTTCGGCATCGCGCTCGTCGTCGGCGCGACCGCGCTGGGCAGCCACGCCGACTAGCGCCCTCGTCGCCTCGCCGCCGCCCGACGGCTCGCTAGCCCACGCCCGTTCCTGTACGGTATCCAATACAACCGTACGCGATAGTGCATGAAGGAGGACCGCTGCAATGGCTCCGCGCGATTGGAACGCCGACAGTTACCACCAGGTCTCCACGCCCCACCAGGACTGGGGGAGAGCCGTGATCGGACGGCTCGAGCTGAGCGGCGACGAGACCGTTCTCGACCTCGGCTGCGGCACCGGCCGGATCACCCGCGCGCTGCTCGAGCAGCTGCCCGACGGCCGCGTGATCGCTGTTGACGGCTCGGCCTCGATGGCGGAGCGAGCCCGCGCGGAGCTCCCCGCCGACCGCGTCGAGGTGATCCACGCCGACCTGCTCGAGCTGGCGATCCCCGAGCCGGCCGACGCCGCGATCTCGACCGCGACCTTCCACTGGATCGCCGACCACGACCGGCTCTTCGCCAACGTCCACGCCGCGCTGCGGCCCGGCGCGCAGTTCGTCGTGCAGTGCGGCGGCAAGGGCAACGTCGACGCGGTCCTCGCCGCGATCACGCAGGTGACCGCGCAGCGCGAGCCGTTCGGCGCGCTCGCCGGCTGGCCCGGCCCGTGGAACTACGCCACCCCCGAGCAGACGCGCGAGCGGCTCGAGCGCGCCGGCTTCGACGTCGCCGACTGCTGGCTCAACGACGCGCCGGTCGCCGTCGAGCAGCCGTTCGAGTTCTTCAAGACGGTGATCCTCGGCGCCCACCTCGACCGCCTCCCGGCCGAGCAGCACGACGCCTTCACCGCGGCGGTCGTCGCGCACGCACCGCAGGTGGTCGACTACGTCCGCCTCAACTGGGTCGCGCGGCGACGCTGAGCGCCCAGCACGAGCCCAAGGCGGTGGCGGCAGCGGGCCGCCACCGCTGTACGCGGAGTTGGGCGCGCTGTAGAACTGCCTGCAATGGACCTGCTCAAGCCCCTTCGTGCGTTCGACCGGCTCCAGCGACGCGCACCGGTGCTGGGCTTCCCGCTCGCGGTCGTGAAGAAGTTCTCCGACGACCACGCCGGCCACCTCGCCGCGCTGATCGCCTGGTACGGCTTCTTCTCGATCTTCCCCCTGCTGCTGGTGCTCGTGACCGTGCTCGGCTACGTGCTGTCGGGCAACCCAGAGTGGTACGCGCGGATCGTCAACTCGGCCTTCGCGCAGTTCCCGGTGATCGGCGAGGACATCTCGGTCGGCGCGCTGAGAGGCGACACGACCGCGCTCGTGGTCGGGATCGTCGGCGCGCTGTGGGCCGGTCTTGGCGTCACGCTCGCGGCGCAGCGAGCGATGGACGAGGTGTGGGACGTGCCCCACCGCGAGCGGCGCAACTTCCTCACCGCGCGCGGCCGCGGGCTGCTCGTGCTGGCGGTGCTCGGCGGGCTGAACATCGCGATCACGGTCGCGGTCGGCCTGATCGTCTCGGGGCTGCTGTCGATCGGCGTGCGCGCCTCGGGGCTTGCGCTGACGCTGCTGCTCAACGTGCTGCTGTTCTGGGCGTCGTTCCGGCTGCTGACGTCACGTGAGGTGCCAACGCGCCAACTGTGGCTCGGAATCGGAATCGCCGCCGTCGGCTGGGCGGTCTTGCAGACGGTCGGCGGCATCTACGTCGACCGTGTCATCGCACGCGCGCACGCCACGTACGGCCTCTTCGCGATCGTCATAGGCCTGCTGTCGTGGCTCTACCTCGGCGGCCAGATCGTCCTCTACGCGGCGGAAGCGAACGTCGTGCGGGCGCGCAGGCTGTGGCCGCGCGGGCTGTTTGACCCCGTCACCGCCGCTGACGTGAAGGCGATGCGCGCGCTCGCCCGGGTCGAGGAGCGCAAGGACGGGGAGCGCGTTGACGTCACCTTCAAAGCGCAAGAGCCCGACGACGGCGACCCGGCGGACGCCAAACGTGGCCAATAGGCATCACCACTCCAAGTTCTGGTGAAACCCCCTATGGGCACACTAACACAACACACATAATCCACCAACCGAACACAAACCGCTCGCTCGTCATTCCGCCGCACGGCGCGACTACATTGGGCGCCCGCAGGAAAAACTTGAGCCAAAGACGAGGAGGGCTCTATGAGGAAGTGGGCACGGGTCCCAGGCGCGATGCTGGTCGCGCTTGTGGTCTCGGTGACCGTCGCCGCGTGCGGTGGTGGCAGCAGTAGTGACAACGCGTCGACTTCAGGGTCGACGACAGCAGGGGGCGGTGGGGCTTCCACCAGTGCAAGACAAGGGGGCACTGCGACGGTGTTGATGGGCACGGCGCCCGACTACCTCGACCCCCAGCTGGGTTATACGACCCAGTCAGTGGAGGCGACGTGGATCACGTACACGCCGCTGCTCACGTACCGTCACGAAGAAGGCCAGGCCGGCACGGAGCTGATCCCGGGCCTCGCTCAAGCGATACCGAGAATCAGCGCCGACGGCAAGACGTATGACATGACGCTGCGCAGAGGGCTCAGATTCTCTGACGGCAGACCGGTTGTCGCGAGCGACTTCGACTACACGATCGAGCGCGCGATCAGAACGCCGTGGGGCGGTAGATCGTTCTTCACGAACTACATCGTCGGCGCGGCTGACTACGACACCGGCAGAGCGAGAAGCATCTCCGGCATCACGAGCGACGACGCGACCGGCAGAATCACGATCAGACTGACCGAGCCCTACGGCGCGTTCGGCAACGTGCTCGCCTTCCCGGCTGCAGGCCTGGTTCCGAGAGGGACGCCGTTCAGAAACCTCTCCAACACCCCGCCGCCCGGCGTCGGCCCGTACGAGATAACCAACGTGAGCCCGAACCGGACCTTCACGCTGAGAAGAGTCCCGGGCTTCGCCGCGATGAGAATCCCGGACATCCCGACGGGTAACCTGGACTCGGTCAGAGTCGACATCGTCTCCAACACCAACTCCGAGGCGCAGCAGGTTCTCAACAACCAGGCGGACGTCTTCGACCCGGGTGACACGCTTCCGCCGGCGCTCCTGCCGCAGATCGAGAGCCAGGCAAGAGACCGTTTCGCGCGCAAGCCTGTTCCGTCGACGTATTACTTCTTCCTGAACACCACGAACGCGCCATTCAACAACCAGTTGGCGCGTGAAGCCGTCAACACGGCGCTTGACCGTGACGCGCTCTCACGTATCGCGTCCGGCTTCCTGGAGCCCAACTGCTTCTTCATTCCGAGAGGCATCGTGGGTCACCCGGAGGGCGCCTGCCCGTATGGCGACACGCCAGACCTGAGAAGAGCGCAGGAGCTGTTGAGACAGTCGGGCATGGAGGGCGCGCCCGTCACCGTGTGGGGTCAGGAGCGCTCCCCGCGCAAGGAATACATCGACTACTACACTGACCTGCTCAACAGAATCGGCTTCAGAGCCACGGAGAGAATCATCTCCGACACGGTCTACTTCCCGACGATCGGTAACGAGAGAACGGACCCCCAGACCGGCTTCGCCGATTGGCTGCAGGACTTCCCCAACCCGTCGGACTTCTATCTGCTGATGGACGCACGCTCGATCCAACCCACGAACAACCAGAACTTCAGCAAGGTCAACGACCCGCACATCCAGAGCGAGCTGAAGAGACTCAACGCCGTCCCCGCGACGAGACTGAACTCGGTTGAGTCCGAGTGGCAGGCACTCGACGAGTACACGGCGAGAAGAGCGTACGTTGCGGCGTTCGGCGAGGAGAGCCTGCCGAAGTTCTTCAGCGACAAGCTGAACTTCGATGCGGTCTTCCACCCGCTGTACCTGAACGACTTCTCGACGTTCTCGCTGAAGTAGTGACGAAGTGGCCATCGATCCCGCCACGCCCGACGCAACAGGTACCGGCACCGGCGTGATCCGGCCGGCCGGCGGCGACTTCTCAGTCGCCGCCGGCTCGGGCGGGCCGCCGGCAGCGGGCATCGGGCCGTACAGACTTGGCTTTCGGCGCTTGCGCCGAAACAAGGTCGCGCTCGCCTTCGGGGCGCTGTTCGCGATCATCGTAATTCTCTGTTTTTGCGCGCCGCTGTACGCGAAGTACGTCGCGCACACCGGCCCCAACGACAACCACATCACCGAGAAGGTCGACGGCCGCGACGTCGTGGGGCTGACCGGCCTCCCGATCGGCCCGACCTGGCACGGCAAGTTCCTGCTCGGCGCCGACCAGAACGGCCGCGACCTCGCTGTCCGCCTGCTGTACGGCGGGCGCAACTCGCTCGAGGTCGGCTTCATCGCGACCCTCATCACGATGGTGCTGGCAACGATCGCCGGCCTCGCCGCCGGCTATTACCGCGGCGTCGTCGACGGCGTGCTCGCGCGCATACTCGACCTGATCTGGGCCTTCCCAGTCGTCCTGCTGGGCATCGCCCTCGGCACCGCGCTTGCCCTGGGAGGGATCTCAATAGGGCCGATACACATGAGCGGTAACTCGCTCTTTGTGCCGGCGGTGATCATCGGGATCGTCTACATCCCGTACGTCGCCAAGCCAATCCGAGGACAGGTGCTCGGCTTACGCGAGAAGGAGTTCGTCGACGCCGCGCGCGTCCAGGGCGCCAGCTCCTTCCGGATCATGACGCGCGAGATCCTGCCGAACATCACCTCGACGCTGATCGTCTTCCTGCCGCTGATGGTCGCCAACGCGATCCTGCTCGAGGCGGCGCTGTCGTACCTCGGCGCCGGCATCCAGCCGCCGAACGCGTCGTGGGGGACGATGATCTCCGACGGCATCCGGCTGATCCCGAGCGCGATCCACCTCACCTTCGTGCCGGGCTTGATGCTGGTCCTCGCGGTCCTCGGCATCAACGTCTTCGGCGACGGCGTGCGCGACGCCCTGGACCCGCGCGCCAGAGTGAAGATCACCGATAAGGCCAACCCCGACAAGGTCAGAGACGACCCGATGGAAGTGATGGTTGAGCACTAATGGGCCGCTTTGTCATCCGGCGGGTCATCTCGATGGTGCTCGTGCTGTTCGCGATCTCCGTCGTGACCTTCCTGATCTTCCAGGCGATCCCCAACGGCGACCCCGCCACGCGGCTTGCCGGCCGCCTCGCGACGCCGCAGCAGATCGCCCAGATCCGCCAGTCGTGGGGCTTTGACGACCCGATCTGGCAGCAGTACCTGACGACGATGGGGAAGATCTTCTCGGGCTCGGTGATCTCCTACACGCAGCAGCTGAACGTGCTGACGCAGATCAAGGAGGCGCTGCCCGCGACGCTCTCGCTGTCGATCGGCGCCGGCATCATCTGGCTCTTCTTCGGCATCGTCTTCGGCCTCTTCAGCGCGATGAAGGCCGGCCGCTTCACTGACCGCGCGCTGACGGTGCTGGCGCTGATCGGCGTCTCGACGCCGGTCTTCCTGCTCGGCGCCGTCGCGCTGTACTTCCTCGCGTTCAAGGCGACGATATTCCCCAACGGCGGCTACGTGCCGTTGACGCAGAACCCGATCCAGTGGCTCTATCACCTGATCCTGCCCTGGCTCGTGTTGTCGGTGCTGTTCATCGGCGTCTACTCGCGCGTGCTGCGCTCCAACGTGCTCGACACGATGAGCGAGGACTTCGTCCGCACCGCCCGCGCGAAGGGCCTCAGCGAGCGGCGCGTGCTCGTGCGCCACGTGCTGCGCAACTCGCTGATCCCGATCATCTCGCTGTGGAGCCTCGACTTCGCGGCGGTGATCGGCGGCGGCGCGATCCTGACCGAGTCGGTCTTCAACCTCCACGGGGTGGGCCAGTACGCCGCCGACTCGATCCAGCAGCTCGACGTGCCGCCCGTGCTCGTGGTGGTCATGCTCGGTGCCTCTATCGTCGTGATCTTGAGCGCCGTCACCGACGTGCTGTTCGCATTCCTGGACCCCCGCATCCGACTGACTGGCTGACCCCTCGCCATGACCGATCCAGAACGACTGTTGGACGTCGATCAGCTGCGCGTCACCTTCCGCACCGAGGAAGGCGTCGTGCAGGCTGTCGACGAGGTCTCCTTCCACGTCAACCGCGGTGAAGTGCTCGCGATCGTCGGCGAGTCCGGCTCGGGCAAGACCGTCACCGGGATGTCGTTGATGGGGCTCAACCGCTCTCCGAACGCGACGTTCAGAGGCAGCGCCAAGCT
>DASYEC010000068.1:0-39440 GCA_036499225.1 Conexibacter sp. | reverse complement strand
GCTGGGACTACATCTTCTCGATGATCAAGTCATTCCCCGAGCGGCCGGAGTTCGTGTTGCCGGATCGCAACGACGTGAGAATGACCGTCCCGTTCATGAAGTCCTACGCCGAGTTGCTGGTGAAGACCTGCCACCGCCGCGGCGCCTTCGCGATGGGCGGCATGGCTGCGCTGATCCCGTCGCGCACCGACCCCGAGGCCAACCAGCGCGCGATCGACGCGGTCAGCGCCGACAAGCGCCGCGAGGCGACGGCCGGCTTCGACGGCACGTGGGTCGCCCACCCGGACGTCGTCGCCGTCGCGCGGGCCGAGCTCGACGCCGTGCTCGGCGACCGCCCCAACCAAATCGAGCGCCAGCGCGACGATGTCACCGTGACAGCCGCTGACCTGCTCGACGCCGCCTCCACCCCGGGCGCGATCACTGAGGCCGGCCTGCGCAACGACGTCTCGGTCGGCTTCCAGTACATCTCGTTCTGGCTCGGCGGCCGCGGCGCGGCCGGGATCAAC
Source organism: Conexibacter sp. (assembly GCA_036499225.1). Taxonomy (GTDB): domain Bacteria; phylum Actinomycetota; class Thermoleophilia; order Solirubrobacterales; family Solirubrobacteraceae; genus Conexibacter. The sequence goes on along the minus strand of DASYEC010000068.1, from coordinate 38,934 downwards.
AACTTGATGGAGGACGCCGCGACCGCTGAGATCTCCCGCAGCCAGCTGTGGCAATGGATCCGCCACGGCGCAAGACTTGAGGACGGCCGCACCGTCACGGCCGCCCTCGTCCGCCAGGTGCTCGACGAGGAGACCGCGAAGATCGAGTCCGCCGTCGGCCCCGACGTCTGGTCCAGAGGCCGCCCCGACGACACGCGTGCGATCTTCGAGCAGGTCGTCCTTGCGGACGACCTCCCCGAGTTCCTCACGCTTTCCGCGTACGAGTTGCTCGACTGAGCGGGCTTGTCGAAACTGAGAAGGACGTGGGCATGCGGAAGACCGATGACAGCCGAGCCGCCGCGATCAAGCCCCTTAGTCGAACCGCGGGGTCGCGTCGCGGACGCTGGCGGCGCGGCCTTTGGGCTCTTCCCAGTCCTCTTGGCGGCCGAGGGCGGTGAGGTCGAGCCAGTAGTAGGAGCCGCCGGTCATCTCGGCGCCGCGGGCGTAGATCGAGTTGGTGTGGAAGACGCGGTCCTCGACGCGCAGGAAGAAGCTTATGCCGGGCAGCTCGAGCGGCATCGCGTCAAGCAGTCTCGGGTCGTGGACCGCGGCGAAGTTGTACTCGGGCGGCGCGACGGCGGGGTCGATCGTGACGTGGAAGTCGTAGTTGAAGTCACTGCCGTAGGACGAGTACCAGGGGAAGGTCCAGCCCTTTTTCTCCTTGTAGCGCCCGATTCTCTCCAGCGGTGCGCGAGAGACGTACGCGAGCGTGGTGTCGCGCGAGTGGAGGTGGTCGAGCAGGCCGTCGGCGACCTCATCGCCGCCCGCTGTGCAGCTCGGGCAGCCGTCCTCCCACGTCGGGTCGAACATGAAGTGGCCGACGATCAGCTGGCTGCGGCCCTCGAACAGGTCGAGCAGGCTCGCCTCACCGTCAGGGCCGGCGAAGCGGTAGTCCTTCTCGACCTCGACCATCGGCATCCGCCGGCGCTCGACGTTGAGCGCGTCGCGCTCGCGGGTCAGTGCCTTCTCTCTTTGCAACAGCGCGCGGCGCTCGTTGAGCCACCGCTCCTGCGTGACGATCTCTGGCAAGCTCATGCCGCCTCCTCGGGCTCGGGCTCCAGTCATGTGGCTACGACCGACTGGGCGCGCCGGAATCATCGGCCGGGCGTCCGCGCGCAGACCGGCTACTCGGCGCGCCGGGCCGGCGCCGCCGGCAGCCCGCGCGCTGCCACGCCGGCGCGGTACGGCGGCGACGCCTAGCATCCCTTCAGTGACGAGCACGATCGAGATCCCCACCCCGCACGGCCCGGCGCGCGCGCATCTGCGGCCGGTGGGCGAGGCGCGGGGACTGCTCGTGCTCGGGCATGGCGCCGGCGGCGGCGTCGAGGCGCGCGACCTGCTGACCGTTGCCGGGGTCGCGCAGGAGATCGGGATCAGCGTCGCGCTGGTGGAGCAGCCCTACCGCGTCCTTGGCCGCCGCTCCCCCGCGCCGGCCAGACAGCTCGACGCCGCCTGGATCGCGGTGGTCGAGCACCTGCTGGCGAGCACGCTCGTCGCACGCGCCGGCGCGGGCGCAGGCGCAGGCGCGAGCGCGGGCGCAGGCGCGAGCGCGGGGCCGGGCGCAAGCGCTGGCGCGGGGCCAGGCGCAGGCGCGGCCGCCGCCGCAGCCAGCGGCAGCCGCGCGGCCGCCGCGAACGCTGGCAGCGCGCACTTCCCGCTCATCGTCGGCGGCCGCTCGTCAGGCGCGCGGGTGGCGTGTCGAACGGCGGAGGCGACCGGCGCGGCCGGGGTCCTCTGCCTCGCCTTCCCGCTTCAGCCGCCGACGCGCAGAGGCGCGAGCGAGCCGCCGCCGAGCCGGCTCGGCGAGCTCGACGCCGTCACCGTGCCGACGCTGATCGTGCAAGGCGTCAGAGATCGTTTCGGAATGCCGCCGTCGGCTGCGAACCGCACGGTCGTGACCGTCGCCGGCGACCACAGCCTGCGCGCCGATCAGCCGAAGATCGGCAGCAGCGCGCGGGCGTGGCTCGAGCAGACGCTCGCCGTCGCGCCAGCCACCTGACCACCGAAGGATCGCTACCGCTCGCGCGCAGCGATGCTTCGGTCCCCCGCGCGGCTCGACGCGACCCCCTCTGGCACCCCGTACCGCTCGACCAAACGGTCGTAGTTCAGTCTCATCAGGGCGATCACCTCGTCGACGTCGTCGGGGGAGGTGATTGGGCGCGCTCCGAGGCTTGGGGAGTCTGTGATCGGGTGGGCGGTGACGCGGCCGGCCTCACGCAACTGCGAGCCGAGCTCGCGCCGGAACGAGAAGTGCGCGACACGGCTGCCGTGGAGGTGGCCGACCTCTCTGCTGCCGACGAGGAACGAGAACTCGCCACGCTCGCCTGGGCCCGCGGTGCGCACGCCGGGCCAGGTCGTCAACACGGCTGTGATCTGCGCTCTCGCGTCTGGCTGTTCGTTCGCGTCGCCGGTCATTGCCGCCGCCCTCCTGCGTCGTCGTGAAACCAACCGGGCCATCATCGTTCTTCAACCGCACTTGAAGTCAAGCGAAAGCCCTGGCGCAATCGCTCCGAAATGCGTAGTGTCGGCCCCCAAACCAGCCCCGACGTCCGACCGCCCTGCCGACCAGGAAGGACGAACGACATGAGCAGCGACAAGACCGGTCCTGACACGATCGTGCTGATCCACGGCTTCTGGGTCACGCCGCGCAGCTGGGAGCAGTGGATCGAGCACTACGAGGCACGCGGCTACCGCGTGCTCGCGCCGGCCTACCCCGGATTCGAGGTCGAGGTCGAGGCGCTCAACGCCGACCCGACGCCGATCGAGCAGGTGACGGTCCCGCAGATCGTCGACCACCTCGAAGCAGTCGTCGGCGCCGTCGAGCGGCCGCCGATCCTGATCGGCCACTCGGCCGGCGGGGTTTTCACCCAGGTCTTGCTCGACCACGGCTTCGGAGCGGCCGGCGTCACGCTCAACTCGGCGCCGACCGAGGGCGTGCGCGTCGCTCCGCCCGCACAGTTGAAGGCCCTTTTCCCGGTCCTCAAGGACCCGATCCACCGCAACCGCGCCGTCGCGTTCACGCCCGACCAGTGGCATTACGCCTTCACGAACACGTTCAGCGCCGAGGAGTCCCGCGCGCTCTACGACCGCTACGCGATCCCCGCCCCAGGCGGCATCTTCTGGGACAGCGTGCTGGCGAACGTGGAGCCCGGCCACCAGGAGACGTGGGTCGACTACAAGAACGCGAAGCGCCCGCCGCTGCTGTTCATCTCTGGTTCGGAGGACCATCTGATGCCGCCGTTGGTGCAGCGCGCGAACGCCAAGCACTACAGAGGGCCGGGGACGATCACCCAGATGAGACAGTTCCCCGGCCGCGCCCACCTGATGCCGTCGCAGATGGGCTGGGAAGAGGTCGCCGACTACGCGTTGGAGTGGGCGGTCGAGCGCATCGACGACGTGGCAGGAATGGACGCCCTTTGAACACGCGCATCACGCATGTCGGCGGGCCGACGGTGCTGATCGAGGTCGGCGGCTGGCGGCTGCTGACCGATCCGACCTTCGACGAGCCCGGCCGCCGCTACGTCTTCGGCTGGGGCACGTCGTCGCGCAAGCTCGCCGGGCCGGCGATCTCCGCTGCCCAGCTCGGGCAGATCGACGCCGTGCTGCTCAGCCACGACCACCACGGCGACAACCTCGACCCCGCCGGCCGCGCGCTGCTGCCGAGCGTCGGCACCGTGATCACGACCGACGCCGGCGCCCGCCGCCTTGGCGGGAGCGCGCGCGGGCTGGTGCCGTGGCAGTCGACGCGGCTGGAGGCGGAGGGCCGCCTGACGCTGGAGATCACCGCGACCCCGTGCCGCCACGGGCCGCCCATGAGCCGGCCGATCGTCGGCGACGTGATCGGCTTCGCGCTCCGATGGCCGGGCCAGCGCGACGGTGCGCTGTGGATCTCGGGCGACACCGTCCTCTACGACGGCCTCGCCGAGGTCGCAGAACGGCTGCGAGTCGACACAGCGCTGTTGCATCTCGGCGGCGTGCGCTTCCCTGTCTCGGGCCCGGTCCGCTACACGATGACCGCGCGCGACGCCGTCGATCTCTGCCGCATGCTGCAGCCGCGCACGGCGATCCCGATCCACTACGAGGGTTGGAAGCACTTCCGCCAGGGCCGCGACGCGATCGAGCGCGAGCTCGCCAGAGCGCCCGAGGAAGTCCAGCGCAGCTTCCGCTGGCTGGCGCTGGGCGAGGCGGTGGAGCTGGAGGTGTAACGGGCGGCGCTGGGCGAGGCGGTGGAGCTGGAGGTGTAACGGGCGGCGCGGCGCAGGAGGGGTGCTCGCCCGCCGGCGCCCGGCTCGCATGACATCGCGTCTAAGGCGCCCGCGGCTGCGCGCGCCGCTGCGCCAGCCCAGGACGCCGCGCCGCGCGCGCCGAAGCGCGATGATCCGCGGATGGAACGCCGACGGGAGCTGCTCGTCGTGCTGCTTGCCGTCGTCAGCGGCGCGACCGACGCGGTCGGCTTCATCTCGCTCGGCGGCTCGTTCACGAGCGTGATGACGGGGAACATGGTGCTGCTCGGACTCTCGGCCGGGCAGCGCAACGGCGACCTCGCGGCGCACGCCGCCGCAGCGATCCTCGCCTTCGTGATCGGCGTCGCGGTCGGGACGCGGATCGCGGGCTCGCCGCGCGAGGGCGACCCGGTCTGGCCGCGCGCCGTAACGCGCGCGTTGACGGTCGAGTACGCGTTGTTCGTCGCCTTCGCGGTCGGCTGGGAGATCACCGGCGGGCGGCCGACCGCGGACGTGACACAGGTCGCGCTGCTCGCGCTCAACGCCATCGCGCTTGGGATCCAAAGCGCGACGATCCTGCGCTTCGGCATACCCGGCCTCTCGACGACCTACATGACCGGCACGCTGACGACCGCCGTCGCGCGCCTCGCGACCGGCCGCAGGCCATCCGACGTCGCCCGCCAAGCGGAGATCCTCGGCGGCCTGATCTTCGGCGCGGCGATCGGCGCCGTCATCGCCACCCACGCCATCCGCTTCTCGCCGCTGTTGCAGCTTCCGCTGCTGAGCGTCGTGCTCGTCGGCGCGCGTCGCATCTCCCGCTGAGCGAGCCCGGCGCCCTCGCGACCCCGCTCCCGATGAGTTCCCGGCACGTCAGCCGTCTCTCTGTTGAGGCAGTGCGAAGGGACCGTGGGCGAACCGAGCGAAATCCAGGCGACGGTGGTGTTGATCACGCTTTGCGGCGTGGAGGTCGTCGCCGGGCGGATCGACGTCGGCTGCCCCGATCTCGCGCTGATCGAGGCGCTGATGCGGCTGCAGCTCGCGGCGAAGCGGCGAGGGTGGCGGGTCTGCCTGCGCGACCCGCCGGTCGAGCTCGCGGCGCTGCTGGAGCTGGTCGGGCTCGCCGATCAGCTCACGGCTCCTGGCGAGCCTCCGACGCGGCCTCCGCGCCCGCCTCCAGCCTGGCCGGCAAGCCGAACTCGGCGAACAGCTCCGGATAGATGAAGTGATGCAGGCCGCTGATGCGTCCGCCGCGCGTCTCGACGACGACGATCGCCCATGGGTCGAACCAGCCCTCCGGGGTCGGGTGGTAGACCGCGACCGCCCGGCCGCCGTTCGCCGAGATCGGCAAGACCCGTGAGCCCTCGCAATGGGCGCCGGTGCCGAGCATGAAGTCGTGGACCTGCTGCGGGCCCTCGACCCACAGCGGCCACGGCGGCATCGAGAAGGCTGCGTCGTCATGCAGCAGTCTCACGAGCGAGGCGATGTCGTAGCGCTCGAAGGCGTCGACGTAGCTCGCCAGCAGCTCGCGCTCGCGCGCGTCGTCGAGCGCCGCCTCGGAAAGGACGTCACCGCCGCTCGCGCGCGCGTCCGCCGCGTCGCCCGTCGGCGCGCCCGCCGCAAACCCCCCGCCCGCATCGAGGTCAAGCGACTCCAACGTCGCCCGCGCTCGCTGCAACGCGCTGTTGACCGACGCGACCGACGTGTCGAGCAGCTCCGCGACCTCGGTCGCCTGCCAGCGCAGCACCTCGCGCAGGATCAGGACCGCGCGCTGGCGCGGCGGCAGGTGTTGCAGCGCTGCGACAAAGGCGAGCCGCAACGTCTCGCGCGACTCGACGACCGCGGCCGGGTCACTGTCGGAAGCCCCATCCGGCAGCACGCGCCCGTCGGCGATCGGCTGCACCCAGGTCGTCTCCGGCAGGCCGGCGCCGAGCGTGGCGTCGGCGTTCGACGAGGGGCCGAGGTCCATCGGCTGCGCCCGCCGCTGTGCGCTCTGCAAGATGTCGAAGCAGACGTTGCTCGCGATCCGGTAGAGCCACGACTTCAGCGCCGCGCGCTCCTGCAGCCGGTCCGACCCTCTCCAGGCGCGGATCATCGTCTCTTGGACGGCGTCCTCGGCCTCTGAGCCGGAACCGAGCATCCGGTAGCAGTAGCCCGTCAGCGGCCGGCGGTACGACTCCAGCTCCTGCTCGGACAGGACGCCCGCGTCGATGCTCCCTCGCATGGGGAAGATCGTAACGCGAGCGTCCCACCGAAGTCAGGTCAGACTGCGGGCTCCATGGCGGCGGGCTCGAGCGTCGCCATGTCGATCACGAAGCGGAATCTGACGTCGCCGCGCAGCATCCGCTCGTACGCCTCGTCGATCTGGTTCATCGAGATCATCTCGATGTCGGAGACGATCCCCTTCTCCGCGCAGAAGTCGAGCATCTCCTGCGTCTCGGCGATCCCGCCGATCATCGAGCCGCTGAGCGAGCGACGCGGCATGAACAAGCCGAACGCCGGCGTCGGGTGCGGCTCTGCCGGCGCGCCGACGAGCACGACCGCGCCGTCGCGCTTCAGCGCAGCGATGAACGGGTCGAGGCTGTGCGACGCCGCGACGGTGTTCAGCACGAAGTCAAGCGTGCCGCGCACGGCCTTCATCTGCTCCGCGTCCGTCGAGACGACGACGTGGTCGGCGCCGAGCGCCTTGCCCGCCTCGACCTTGCTCGGCGAGGTCGTGAAGAGCGTGACCTCAGCCCCGAGCGCGTGCGCGAGCTTGACGCCCATGTGGCCGAGCCCGCCGAGGCCGACGACGCCGACTCTCGAGCCCTCGCCGACGCCCCAATGGCGCAGCGGCGACCACGTCGTGATCCCCGCGCACAGCAGCGGCGCGGTGGCGGCGAGGTCGAGGCCGTCGGGGACGCTCAGCACCATCCGCTCGTCGACGACGATGCTGTCCGAGTAGCCGCCGAAGGTCTGCATCCCCGTCTGCGGCTCCTGACCGTTGTACGTCAGCGTCGCGCCCTTCTCGCAGAACTGCTCGAGGTCTTCCTTGCAGGAGTCGCACTCGTGGCACGAGTCGACCATGCAGCCGACGGCGACGTTGTCGCCGAGCGCGAACTTGCCGACGCCGGCGCCGACCTCGGTCACGCGGCCGACGATCTCATGGCCCGGGATCACCGGGTAGACGGTGCCGGGCCACTCGCCGCGGGCGGTGTGGAGGTCGGAGTGGCAGACGCCGCAGAAGAGGATCTCGATCCGCACATCGCGCTCCCCGACCTCGCGCCGCTCGAAGCTGAGCGGCGAGAACGTGCTGTCTGGAGCGGTCGCGGCAAATCCGTTTGCAACTGGCATCGAGGAACCTCCGTGTCTGGTGGGCGTGGCGGACTCGCGCCACGGACCTGCATCCTTAGCATCCCTGCGCGCCACCCTGGGTTGCGGAGTGGTGGCGCGCGGGTGCTCGCGTGGCGGGTGTCGGCGGCCTTCTCGCGCTCAGACCGCGTCGGCGACCGGCCGCGCGCCATCGACGCCGGCCTCGGTCGTGACGAGGATCGCGCCCTCGCCGGTCGCGTACGCCTCCTCGCCGTGCTGCACGACGTCCATCCCGATCGCCTCCTCGCGCTCGGTCGCGCGCAGCGGCATCACCGCGCCGATCAGGCGCAGCAGGCCGTAGGTGACGGCGAAGGCGTAGGCCGGCGTCGCGACGACTGCGACCAGCTGCCAGAGGAACTGCTTCGCGTCGCCGTAGAGCAGCCCGTTGCCGGCGTGGTTCCACGTCAGCTGGGCGACGAGGCCGACGAAGACGATCCCGACGAGGCCGGCAGTGCCGTGCGCGGCGAGCACGTCGAGCGTCTCGTCGACGCGCGTGCGCGGCCGCCACAGGATCAGCGCGTAGCTCGGCAGCGCGGCGACGAAGCCGAGCGCCATCGCCCAGCCCGGGCTGATGTAGCCGCCGGCCGGCGTGATCGCCACGCAGCCGACGACAATCGCCGTCGCCGCGCCGATCGCCGTCACCTGCCGGCCGCGCAACAGGTCGATCACCATCCAGACGACGAGCGTGACGGCCGGCGTCAGCAGCGTGTTGGTGAACGCCAGCACGCTCGCGTCGCCGGTCGAGAGGCCGCTGCCGCCGTTGAAGCCGAACCAGCCGAACCACAGCAGGCCGGCGCCGAGCAGCACGAAGACGGCGTTGTGCGGGAGCAGCGCCTGACGGCCGTAGTCCTTGCGCGCGCCGACGACGAGCGCCGCCGCCAGCGCGGAGAAGCCCGAGCCCATCTCGACCGGGATGCCGCCGGCGAAGTCGAGCGTGCCGTGGTGCTGCAGCCAGCCGCCGCCGAACGCCCAGTGGGCGAGCACGGCGTAGACGAGGATCGACCACAGCGCCGCGAACAGCAGAAACGGAGCGAACCGCATCCGCTCGACGACCGCGCCCGACACAAGCGCGACGGTGATGATGCAGAACGCCGCTTCGAAGGCGAAGAAGACGAGCTGCGGGATGTGCGTGCCGGCGCGCGGCGCGAACGTGACGCCGGCGAGGAAGGCGTTGCCGAGGCCGCCGACGAAGGCGGCATGGCCGTCGAACGCGAGCGAGTAGCCGACGAGCGCCCAGGTGACCGTCGCGACGCCCATCGCAGCGGCGCACATCATGAACGTGTTGAGCGTGTTCTTGGCGCGCACGAGTCCGCCGTAGAAGAGGCCGAGCGCCGGCGTCATCATCAGGACGAGCGCGGTCGCGACAAGCATCCAGGCGGTGTCGCCCGTGTCGATGCCAGGGGCGAGTGCCCCGCTTCCTACAAGGGCGGGCAGATGCGCGGCGGCGGCGGGCGTCACCGGTCGACGGGCGTGACGGCGGAGTTATCGGTCTCGCCGGTACGGATCCGCACGACCCGCTCAAGCGGCACGACGAAGATCTTGCCGTCGCCGACCTCGCCAGTCCTACCGCCGTCACAGAGCGCGTCGATCGTGCGCTCGACGAAGTCGTCAGAGACCGCGATCTCGAAGCGGACCTTCTCCGCCAAGCCGATCTTGACGGTCGTTCCGCGGTAGGTCTCGACGCGGTCCAGCTCACCGCCATGACCCTGGATGCGGGTCATCGAGACGCCCCGGACCTCGGCGCGATAGAGCGCCTCCAGCACGTCGTTGGCCTTCTCGGGCCGTACGACCCCAATCACCAGCTTCACAGGTATCACCCCTTTCTCATGGCGGAGGGGCCGAGCCTATTGGACGCGGGGCGCGGCCGTAGCCGGGTGGGCTGGGGATGGCGCGGCGGGGCGGTGCGGTTGGTCCGGGCGGTTGGCCGGGGCGGTTGGCGGCGCGGTTGGCCCGGGCGGTTGGCGGCGCGGTTGGCCCGGGCGGTTGGCCCGGGCGGTTGGCCCGGGCGGTTGGCGGCGCGGTTGGCCGGGTGGTTGGCCCGGGCGGCTGGCGGCGCGGTTGGCCGGACGGCTGGCGGACGCGCGTAAGGTGGCTCGATGGAGACGATCGAGATCCGCCCGCTGCGCGCCTCCGACCGTGCGGCCTGGGACGAGCTGTGGGACGGCTACCTGCGCTTTTACCGCCACACGCTTGCGGCAGAAGTGACCGACACGACGTTCCGCCGGCTGAGCGAGCGCGAGGACGGCATGTTCGCGCTCGTTGCGGTCGGCGCCGACGACGTGCCCGTCGGCTTCTCGCACGCGCTGGTCCACCGGTCCACATGGGCGTTGACGACCTATTGCTACTTGGAAGACCTCTTCGTCGCGCCCGCCGCGCGAGGCCGCGCCGCGGGCCACGCCCTGATCGAGGCGACCGCCGCCGAGGCGAAGGCGCAGGGCAGCGAGCAGCTGTACTGGCGCACCGAGCAGTTCAACGCGCCCGCGCGGAAGCTCTATGAGACGGTGGCGCGGTTGGGGCCGTACGTGGTGTACGAGCGGGAGCTGGGGTGAAGTATGCCGGGCCCGCCGCGGTGTAAGCGCTCCCGCGCGTGCGCCGCGGTGTAAGCGCTCTCGCGCGTGCGCCGCGGTGTAAGCGCTCTCGCGCCACCCCGGTCCGCCTGCCAACACCCCAGTTGACACGTGACCAAATGGTCACCTATCGTCCCGGGCATGGACGAGGTGTTCAGAGCGCTGGCGGACCCGACTCGCCGCGGCTTGCTTGACGCGCTGTTCGAGCGCGACGGGCAGACGCTCGGCGAGCTGGAGGAGCGGGTGCCGATGACCCGCTTCGGGGTCATGAAGCACCTGAGAGTGCTCGAGCAGGCCGGGCTGATCGTGACCAAGCGACGCGGCCGCGAGAAGCTGCATTTCCTGAACCCTGTCCCGATCCGGCTCGTCCACGACCGGTGGGTGAGCAAGTACGCGCAGCCGTGGGCCGCAGGGCTCGTCGAGCTGAAGCAAGACCTCGAGGAGAGCGTCATGGAAAAGGTATTCGAGATTTACATCAAGACCACGCCCGAGCGGCTGTGGCACGCGATCACTGACGGTGAATTGCGCCGTCGCTACAGCTTCGGCGCCGGCGTCGAGAGTGACTGGACGAACGGCTCACCGTATAAGGCGTCGGCCGGCGAGATGACCATCAGCGAAGGTGAGAACATCGAGGTCGACCCGCCGCGCCGGCTCGTGCAGAGCTTCAACGCGCTGTGGGGCGACGACGTCAAGGCCGAGTCGACCTCGCGCGTCACCTGGGAGATCGAGCAGGTGGCCGACTCGTGCCGCCTCGTCGTCACCCACGACCAGCTGCGCGAGGGCGCCAACGACCAGCTCTATGGCGGCTGGCCGATGATCCTCTCCGGCCTCAAGACCCTGCTGGAGACCGGCGAGGACCTCACCACCCCCGGCTCCCTGATGTACGCCTCGCCGGAGGGGGCTGGCTGGCAGCAGCAGTGAGCGAGCCGGAGCGCGAGCTACATTGCGGGGCGGCAGGCGGCTAGGACGGTCACAGACGAGCGGTGGGCCGCGCAACAGCCGTGGAGCAACGGCCGGGTCGGCACCAACGGCGTCTCCTACCTCGCGATAACGCAGTGGCGCGTCGCGTCGCTGTGGCCGCCGAGCCTGCGCGCGATCTGCCCGTGGGAAGGGTTCACCGACGCCTACCGCGAGCTCTGCTTCCCCGGCGGCGTTCCGGAAGACGGGTTTATCCGCGGGGGCTGCCTTCTACTCGCCCGAGGCGTTCGCGGAGCAGCTCGCGTTCTTCGACCGGTTCTTGAAGGGGGGCTCCGCCGCTCGGGCTGCCCCTTCGCAGACGGTCCGGCTCGAGGTGCGCGCCGCGCGGGACGAGGTTGCCGAGGTGCGGGAGGAGCGCGAGTGGCCGCTGGCGCGAACCGAGTGGGCGGCGTTGTATTTGGGTGGAGGCGGCGAGCCGGGCGGAGCACCAGCCGCGCACGCTCGCGCCGGCCGGCGCCCCCTCGCGCTGACGCCCGAGCCGCCGAGCGCGGCCGGCCAGATCTCCTTCGAAACCCGCTCCCATGCCGCGGCGTTCACCTGGCGGTTCCCCGACGACACCGCGCTGAGCGGGCCGATGGCGGCACGGCTGTGGGTCGAGATCGCTGGATGAGGAGAGGAAGTTTGCACCCCGGAGAGCGGTACGGACTTCCTCTCCCTCAGGAGGAAGCCGCTGCGCCGACCGGGGCCTGAGCGTCCGCCAACGTCAGCAGCAGCTCCTTGACGTCGCGGGCGTGGAGGGTGTCTCGGGCGTGGGAGGGGTCGGAGCAGAGCAGGAGAGGGCCGTCCGCCGGGTCGGCCGGGAGGCGGCCGTGGCTGCCTTGGACGAAGCGAGGGTCGAGCGGGACGACGTCCATCTTGTAGCGGAAGCCCGTCTTCTTGCGGGCGAGCTGAACGCCTGCGCGGAGCTTGACGCGGGGGTCGTCGGGGTCCATGAACAGCTCGGCCGGGTCGTAGCCGGGCTTGCGGTGGATCTCGACCAGCTTCGCGAAGTCGGGGGCGCGGCGGTCGTCGAGCCAGTAGTAGTAGGTGAACCAGCTGTCGGGCTTGGCGATCGCGACGAGCTCGCCGGAGCGCTCGTGGGCGAGGCCGGCGGCGCGCTTGCCCTCCTCGTCCAGGACGCTCTCGACACCCGGCAGGCCGGCAATTAATTCACTTACCCGCAGGATGTCGGCCGGGTCTCTCACGTAGATGTGCGCGAGCTGGTGGTCGGCGACCGCGAAGGCGCGTGACATCCACGGGTCGAGGTACTCCATGCCGTCCTGGGCGTAGACCTCCAACAGCCCCTCTCGGCGCAGCATCCGGTTGACGTCGACCGGGCGATTTGCCCGCGTAATGCCATATTCGGAGACGACGACGACCGTCGCGCCACGCCCGCGGGCGAACTCAATCAGCTCGCCCGCGACGCCATCGAGCTCGCGTGCCGCCTCGACCGCCTGCGGCGCGTCGGGGCCGAACCGCTGCAGGTCGTAATCGAGGTGCGGCAGGTAGGTCAGCAGCAGGTCGGGCCGGTCGCGCTCGAGGATCGATCTCGCCGCTCGCGCGATCCAGCGTGACGACTCGATCGAGGCCGCAGCGCCCCAGTATCTGAACAGCGGGAAGGTGCCGAGCGCGCCGGTGAGCCGGTCGTGCAGCTCCGGCGGGTAGGTGTAGCAGTCGGGCTCCTTTCTGCCGTCCGCGTAATAGATCGGCCGGGGCGTCACCGTGAGGTCGGTCGTCATCCCCATCGCGTACCACCAGCAGACGTTCGCTGCGCGGAAGCCGGGACGGGCGCGGCGGGCTGCCTCCCACAGCGGCTCGCCTTGCACTAAACGGTTGTGTTGACGCCACAGGAAGACCTCGCCGAGGTCGCGGAAGTACCAGCCGTTGGCGACGATCCCGTGGTCGGTTGGGTCCAACCCGGTCAAGAACGTCGCCTGCACCGTCGTCGTCACGGCCGGCAGCGGCGGGGTCATCGCCGCCTGGAAGCCCTCCTCGGCGACCCGGCGCACGCGCGGCATCTGCTCCAGCAGCCGCGGCGTCAGGCCGACGGCGTCGATCACGACAAGGGGTGGCGCCGTCATGCGGCCTCCGTTCTCAGTCCAAGTGCTTGCAGCTCGTCAGCCAGCCAGCGCAGCTCGCGCGCGAGCCCGTCAACGAGCGCGTTGTCATTGCCGGCCCGCAGCCCGGCGGGCAGCACGTCCCAGGTATACGTCTCAAGCTCGATGTGGCGGGTGCGGGGCGAGGCGCCGCCGACGAGGCCGGCGAGCAGCTCGCGCAGCTCCGGCTGGGTCGTGCGCTCACCGTCCAGCTGCACCGGCACGTGGAAGTGGACGCGCCACTCGTCGGCCCCCGGCAGGCCGCCGTGGAGCGCCTCGTCGAGGTCGTCGACGCCGGCTATCGACGCGCCCGCGCCGACCCCGACCCGCTCGCGCGTCTGGTGCATGAAGCGCGGCTCGACGAACTGCGCCAGCTCGGCGCGGGCGCCGTCGCCAGCGGCCCGCAGCGCGACCGACGCCTGTGCCTTCGGGATCGTCACGCCGGCCCGCTCCACCAGTGCGAGCGCGCCTTCGGGCGACTCGAACTGGACGGCGAGATGGCAGGCGTCGAGGCAGATCCCGAGGCGCTGCTTGTCGAGGCCGTCGAGCGCCGCGAGCGCCTGCGCGGTCGTCTCCGCGACACAGCCCGGCTCGGGCTCGAGCGCGACGCGGATCGTCCGGCCGGTCGCGCGCTCGAGCTCCTCGAGGCCGAGCGCGACCTCGGCAAGGCGCTTGGCGGCAGCGGTGCTCGCCGCGCTCCCCCACCCCTCGCGCCAGCCGAGCGGGAGCGTCGAGATCGAGCCCTCGGTCACGCCGTCGGGCAGCAGCGCGGCGAGCAGCCAGGCGAGGTCGAGCGTGTACTGCGCGCGCTCGGCGGTCGTCCAGTCGGGCGCGTAGACGGCGAGCTTGACGACCTCGGCCTGGAACGCTCTGTACGGGAAGCCGTTGAATGTGACGACCTCGAGGCCGCCGTCGTCGAGCGCTTTGCGCAGACGGGCGAGCTCCTCGGGCCGTTCGCGCAGCTCACGCGCCAGCGGCGCCGCCAGCCACAGCCCGACGCCGAGCAGCGGGACGCCGAGCGCATGCCGCACCGGTGTCGCAAACCGGTCCAGTTGTGCGACGACGCCGTCGAGCGTCTCCGCCGCGTGGACGTTCGTGCAGTAGGCGACGTGGACAAGCGAGCCATCGGGGTGGCGCAACCGCACGACTCAGTCCCGCCCACCCCGCGCCCCGCGCAGGATCGAGTTCCCGGCGAACGTCGCGCTCATGTCCGGGACGGCAGCGTCGTCGGCCAGCTCGACCCGCCCGCTCTGGCCGAAGAACGCGAGCGGGTTGTCCCACACGAGGCGCTCGACATCCTCGTCGGGGAAGCCGGCGTCGAGCATCGCCTGTGCCGTCTTGGGGACCTTCAGCGGGTCGCTTCTGCCCCAGTCAGCAGCGCTGTTGACGATCATCTTCTCCAGCCCCTGGTCCTGCACGATCCGCACGAGCCGGTGCTCGTCCATCTTCGTGTCGGGGTAGATCGTGAAGCCGCACCAGCAGCCCGAGGCGACGACGGCCTCGTACGTCAGCTCGTTGTTGTGGTCGATCACGACGCGCTCGGGATCGATCCCCGACGCTTGCACGAGCTCGATCGAGCGGCGCGTGCCGGCGAGCTTGTCGCGGTGGGGCGTGTGGACGAGCACCGGCAGGCCGTGCTCGATCGCCAGCTCGAGCTGGGCGGCGAAGGCCTTCTCCTCCGCTGTCGTCATCGAGTCGAAGCCAATCTCGCCGACCGCGACGACGCGGTCCTTCTCCAGGTAGCGCGGCAGCAGCCCGAGCACCTCCGCCGCGAGCGCCTCGTCGTTGGCCTCCTTCGGGTTGAGGCCCATCGTGCAGTGGTGCCAGATGCCGAACTGCTCGGCGCGGAAGCGCTCCCAGCCGATCAGCGCGTCGAAGTAGTCGACGAACGAGCCGATCGACGTGCGCGGCTGGCCGAGCCAGAACGCCGGCTCGACGATCGCCTCGATGCCGGCGGCCGCCATCGCCTCGTAGTCGTCGGTCGTGCGCGAGGTCATGTGGATGTGAGGATCGAAGATCCGCATGGGGCTCCTCAGCTCTGTGCCTGTGTCGTCGCGCGGGCGTCGAGCGCGGCCTGCGCCGCCTGCCGCCGCTCCGGCACGGCGTGCTGCAGCTCCGACGCGATCGACGCGAGCTCGTGGGTTGGTGGATGGCGGTCGATCACGGGCCACACGTCCGCTGGGACGGTGCGGCCGGCGGCGATGCGCTCGTGCACGAAGCGCGCGAGCATCTCCGTCAACGCCGGTGTTACGCGCTGTTCGAGGCCGGCGATGCCCGTGAGCGGGACGCCGACGAAGACGCACTTCAGGACCGCCTGCGCGAGCGCTGGATCGTCGAGGCGGTCGAGCGAATACGGGCCGAGCGCCGCCGCGATCAGCCGCGTGTCGTTGGTGCGCAGCGCGTCGTCGACGAGCGGGCGGGCTGTCGTGTCGCTTTGCACGTCGAGGTAGGAGAGCGAGCGCAGGACGGCGCGGCGCTCGGCGGCGTCGCCGTGGCGGTAGAGCAGCGGAAGCTCTGGCTCGGCGTTGTCTCCCAGAGCGGTCAGCAGCAGGACGCGCGCGGCGTCGTCGCGGGTCCAGGCGTGGACGTCTTCGCGGTCGGCGCGGGGGTCGAGCGGGCCGCGGCCGACGTTGCGCCCGACGGCCGGGAAGAGCGTCGCGACCGCCTGCGGGTTGTTCGCGACCCGTTCGCGCGCTTGAGCGAGCCATGCGCGCTGGTCTGAGTCGAGCTGCTGGTCGAGCGTGGCGGCGAGGGCGTCAGGGTCGAGCGGGATCACGTCGATGCCTCCTGTCGCGGGGCGCGGGCGGCGGGGTGGCGGCGCGGTGTGAGGAGCCCGCTCACGTGACCGCCGCCTTTCGCGCCGCGCGCCGCGCCAATGGCCACGCCGCGACGATTGCGGCGGCGGCGCGGGGGCGGCCGCAGAGGGCGAGGAGGCCGGCCTGGAGTGGCATCAGGCCGAGCACGCCGGCGCCGACCATCCGTTGCAGATGGGGCGCGTCGGGTCTGCGGGCGGCGGCGACGCCAGCCTTGCCGAGCGCGCTCGCGTAGAGGGCGAAGCAGGCGAGCGCGGCGGCGGTCGCACGGGGTTGCTCGTGGCGCCGGCGCAGGGCGAGCGCGGCCGCGGCGGCCGTCGTCGCGGCGACGCCGGCGAGCGCGCCGACGGGCAGGCGAGCGTCGTCGGCGCCCTCGGCCTCGCGACGGCTGACGAGCGTGACGATCAAGGTGTGCGCGCCGACCAGGAGCGCGACCGGAGCGGCGCTTCGCGGCCGCTTGCCGGCGCCGAGCATGACGTCGAGCGAGCGCGCGAGCGCCATCGTCCATGGGCCCGCGGCGGTGTCCTTCGCGACGAGGTCGTAGCCCCAGACGGCAGCAGTCAGCGGGAGCGCGACCCGCAGCGCTTGCGGGCCGCCGGTCCCCGCCGCGACCAGCAGCGCCGCCCCCGACAGCCCGCTCGCGATCCCAAGCGCGAGCTGCGGCGCGACCTCGCCGGCGGGGATCGGCCGCGACGGCCGCTCGCGCGCGTCGACCTCGCGGTCGGCCCAGTCGTTCAACGCCATCCCGCCGAGGTACAGCAGCGACGACGCAAGCACGAGAACGCCCGGCGCGCCCCTCCCCTCCTCCGCGCCATTCCGAGCCCACGCCGCGCCGAGCAGCGCGTCGCCGGGGACGGTCATCACCGACGGCAGGCGGACGAGCCGCACCAGCGGCGGCGCTCCGCCAGCCGGCCGCCCGTTCGCCGCCGCCGTCGCGCTCGCCGCAGCGGCCGCTCCGAGCGCTCCGAGCTGGCCCAGGTCGGCCGCTCCGAGCGCTCCGAGCTGGCCCAGGTCGCCCGCTCCGAGCGCTCCGAGCCCGCCGCGCCGCCCCAGCGCGCCCGCTCCGAGCGCGCCGGGCCGCCCCAGCGCGGCCGCTCCCCTCACCGCGTCACCGCGCATTCCGCCATCACGGCCCGGTCGCTTGCGGCCTCTTGCAACCGCGCGATCGCGCGGCGCATCAGGTCGTGGTCGATCTCGTGGACCTCGATCCCGCTTCCGATTGCACGAATCAACGTGACTGTCAACTGGCCGCCGAGGTGCTCGCGGAACTCGCGCAGGCCGTTGAGCAGGCGGGGGTCGTCGAGCTCGGGGGCCGTCATGGGAAGGCCGAGGGCGGCGAACAGCGCGAGCACGCTTCGCCAGGACGAGGCGCCCAGCATTCCCGCCATGTGGGCGTATGTCGTGTCGAGCGCGATGCCGATCGCGACGGCCTCGCCGTGGCGCAGGCGCGCGGCGCTGAGCGCCTCGAGCTTGTGCGCCGACCAATGGCCGAAGTCGAGCGGGCGCGACGATCCCAGCTCGAACGGGTCGCCGTTGCCCTCGATATGCGCGAGATGCAGCGCAGCGCAACGGCGCACCAGGCGCTCCATCGCGTCGAGGTCGCGTGCGCCAAGAGCGGGTGCCAGATGCTCGAGCTCATGGAAGAACGCCGCGTCCTTCAGCAGCGCGACCTTGACCGCCTCGCTCGCGCCGGAACGCCAGTCAGGGTCGGAGAGCGTCGTCAGGTAAACGAGGTCGTTGACGACCGCGACCGGCGGCGCGAACGTGCCGATGAAGTTCTTCTTCCCGTACGCGTTGATGCCGTTCTTGACGCCGATCCCCGCGTCGTTCTGCGACAGCACGGTCGTCGGCATTCGCACCAAACGCACGCCGCGGTGGGCGATCCCGGCCGCATAGCCGCAAGCGTCAAGGACGGCGCCGCCGCCGATTGCGAGCACGTAGGCGTGGCGGTCGATCCCGTGCGCGTTGATCGCGTCGAGCACCCGCTCGGCGGGCGCCGCGCTCAGCTTCGCGGCCTCTCCGCCGGGCAGCACGACCGGCTCGCCGGCGAGGGCGATCCGGTCGGCGTGCGCTGCGCCGTATGCGCGCAGCTGCGCGGGCAGGTCCGGCCAGGCGGCGAGCAGCCCGTCGTCGATCACCGGCAGGACGCGCGCGGTGCCGTCTTCCGAGTGCGCAAACGCCTCGACGAGTGTCGCGTTTGCGGGCGCAAGCGCATCACGCGTGAAGTGGACGGCGTAGCCGTAGTCGATCGAGAACGCAGCGGTGAGGGTTCCGTCGCCCGACGGGCTCACCGTCGCTCCCATTCGGTGCGCCACAGCCCGCCGCTGCCGGCCGTCGCGTCCATCGTGCCGCGGCCCGGCTCGAAGTGGCCGAAGTCGAGCACGTAGAGCGCGCCGTCGGGGCCGAACTTGACATCGATCGGGCGGTAGAGCGGCGCGACCGCGACTGTCTCCATCGACCAATCGCTTGGATCGACGACGCCGACCGCGCGGCCGACTCTCGGGCCCGACGGCGCCGTCATCGGCACCTCGTCGCCGAACAGCGCGACGACGATCCGCCCGTCAGGCGCCTCGTCGAGCTTGACCGCCGCGACGTGCGGCTCGAACTCGAGCAGCGCCCGTTCCGGCGGCGGCAGCTCGTCGTTGTTGGCGAGGATCATCTCCGGGGCGTCGCCTTCCTCGGGCTTGAAGCGCGGGTCCGAGACGGGCACGCCGCCGATGAAGTCGGGGAAGCCGTAGTAGGCGTCCTTTCTGACCTCGAAGAGGAGGTCCGGGACGTTGCCGATCGGGCGGCTGCCGCGGTCGTCCGAGCCCTGGTCGGTGACGATCAAACGCCCGTCCTGCAGGAACAAGAGGCCGAAGGCGTTGCGCAGCCCCCACGCGACGAGCTCGAGGTTGGAGCCGTCAGGGTCGCAGCGCATCATCGCGGAGGTGCATGGCAGCGACGGCTTGATCCGCGTGCCGGCCGGCTGCACCGTCCCCCACTGCGTGAAGGCTCCGGTGCGCGCCGTTCTGCCCTCGTTTGAACGGGTCGGGCGTCTCGACCGAGACCTCCTTCAGCTCGATCTCGAGGCCGGGCAGGTCGTGCTCGTGCGGGAGCAGCTTGAGCCAGCCGAGGTCGTAGGCGTCGAGGCCGATGATGCCGAGGTTGGTCATCGCGCCCTGGCTGAAATAGAGCTTGCCGTCGGGCCCAAACGCGACCATGTTCGTCTGGTAATTGCCGGGGCCGGGGAGTCTGTTAAGGATCACCTGCGGGTCGCCGCCGGCCGGCGACAGCTTGGAGATCCGGCTCGGGTGGCCGCCCTCGGTGATCCACAGCATCCCGTCGTGGAAGGCGAGGCCGTTGACCGGCGGGCTCAGCCCCTCGGCGAGCAGCGTTTTCTCCTCGCCCTCGATCCGCCAGATGCGGCCGCCGCGCGGCGCCCCGCCGAAGGGAAGGCCGGACTCGGCGACGTAGGCGACCCCCTCGTCGTCGAACGTCAGGCTCGTGGGGAAGTGCAGGCCCCCGACGACCGACTCGATACCCGCTGCCGCTTGCGCCACGTTCTCCTCCTGTCGACGCCGTCGCGCTTGGTCCGCGCCGTCGCCGCGTGGGGCCGTCCCGTAAACGAGCGCGCACGACCGCGCCGGATGTTCACGACCAGACCTCGGTTATTTAGGTGCCTCCTCTTCTCTTCTTGCCGTTACCTGGCCCCGGCAAAACCGAGTTCCCGCAAACTCGCTCGAAGTTGAGCGGAAGTGACAGTGCGGGCGGTCAGAAGATCTGCAGAGTCGGCTTACGCCGTGGCCGACGCGGGCGGGCGAGCTGGGCGAGCGGGCGAGCTGGGCGGCGGGGCGGGCTGGGCGAGCGGGCGAGCTGGGCGGCCGGGCGGGCTGGGCGAGCGGGCGAGCTGGGCGAGCGGGCGAGCGTCAGGCCGCGCTTCGGGCCGCCGCGATCGCGGCTTGGCCGTAGGAGACGCCGCCGTCACCGGGCGGGACGAGCCGCGGCGTCAGGACGCGCAGGCCAGCCTGTTCGAGCTGGGTGGCGGTTTGCTCGAGCAGCCGGCGGTTCTGAAAGGCGCCGCCGGAGAGGACGGCCGTCGCGAGCCCGCGCTCGGCCGCGGCCCGGATACAGGCACGCACGGTCGCGTCGGCGAGACCGCGGTGGAAGCGGGCCGAGATCGCGCTCGCGTGCTCGCCAGCGTGTGCGTCGGCGGCCGCGGCGAGGATCGCCGGTCGTGCGTCAAGCACGAGGTCGTCGCCGACGGGGACCTCATAGGCACCGCGCTCGGCCGCGTCCGCGCACGCCTCCAGCTCGATCGCCGCCTGGCCCTCGTACGCGATCCGCAGCGGGCCGCCGCAGAGCGCGGCGACGGCGTCGAACAGCCGCCCGACGCTCGTCGTGATCGGCGCCGCGGCATGCCCGCTCGCCGCCAGCCGCGCGACGGCCTCCCAGTGGGCGGGCGCGACGCGGCCGTGGAGGGCGCGCGGGAGTGGCGGGATCTCGCCGCACGCCGCCACCAGCCATGCGCACGCCATCCGCCACGGATCGCGGGCGGCGGCGTCGCCGCCGGGGAGGCGGACGGGGAGCAGGTGGCCAGCGCGCTCGAAGCCGTCGAGGTCGCCGGCGAGCAGCTCGCCGCCCCAGACGGTCCCGCCGGGGCCGTAGCCAGCGCCGTCATAGATCGCGCCGAGGGCGGGGCCGGTCGCGCCATGCTCGGCGAGGCATGCGGCGAGGTGGGCGTGGTGGTGCTGGACGCCGACCAGCTCGACCCCCTCGACCCCCTCGACCCGCTCGACCCGCTCGACCCCCTCGAGCGACTCGGCGTACGCGGTCGAGAGGTATTGCGGGTGGAGGTCGTGGGCGACGACCTCGGGGCGCACATCGAACAGCCGCGCGAGGTGGACGATCCCCTCCTCGTACGACGCGAGCGTCGCGGGCGTGCGCAGGTCGCCGATGTGATGGCCGATCCACGCCCGCTCGCCACGCGCCAGGCAGCAGGTGGCCTTCAGCTCCGCGCCGCATGCCAGCACCGGCCGCGCCGCTGCGACGGGCAGCTTGAGCTCCCGCGGGGTGTACCCGCGGGAGCGGCGCAGGACGGTGGTGGTGCCGCGCGCGGCTCGCACGACGGAGTCGTCGACGCGGGTCTCGACCGGGCGGTCATGGACCAGGAAGAGGTCGGCGATCGAGGCGAGGCGGGCGAGCGCGTCGTCGTCGCGGTAGGCGATCGGCTCGTCCGAGACGTTCCCGCTCGTCAACACGAGCGTTGCCCCGGTGTCGGCGAGCAGCAGGTGGTGGAGCGGCGAGTACGGCAGCATCACGCCGAGCTCGGCGCTGCGCGGGGCGACGGCGACGGCGACGGCGGCGTCGGCGTCGGCGTCGGGGTCGGCGACGTCAGCCAAGCCGTCGCGCCGTGGCGCGAGCACGATCGGGCGCTCGACGCTCAGCAGCGCGGCCTCGGCCGCTTCGTCGAGGACGACGAGGGTGCGGGCGGTGGCGAGGTCGGGAGCCATGAGCGCGAACGGCTTCTCCTCGCGGCGCTTGCGGGCGCGGAGGGCGGCGACCGCCTGCTCGTCGTCGGCGCGGCAGGCGAGGTGGTAGCCGCCGATGCCCTTGATCGCGACGATCGCGCCACCGCGCAGGGCATAGGCGGTGGCGGCGATCGCGTCGCGCGCACCGACCTCGGCAGGGTCGACCGGGTTGCCGATGCGGTCGAGCAGGCGGGCTTGCGGGCCGCAGGCCGGGCAGGCGTTCGGCTGGGCGTGGAAGCGGCGGTCGGCTGGGTCGTCGTACTCGGCCTGGCAGTCCGGGCACATCGTGAAGCCGGCCATCGTCGTGTTCGGCCGGTCGTACGGGACGCCGCGCACAATCGTGAAGCGCGGGCCGCAGTTGGTGCAGTTGACGAACGGGTAGCGGTAGCGACGGTCGGCGGGGTCGCGCAGCTCGGCGAGGCAGTCGTCGCAGGTCGCCGCGTCGGGCGCGACAGGCGCGCGCGGCTCGCCACCGCGGCTGGCGCCGATCGCGAAGCGGCCGGCCGCGCCGGTCGGCGCCTCGTCGTGAACGTCAACGTTGACGATTCGCGCCAGCGGCGGGGCCGCGTCGACCAGCCGTCGCAGAAACGCGACGACCGCCTCCGGCGCGCCTTCGACCTCCAACTCAACGCCCCGCGCGTCGTTGCGCACCTCCCCCGCCAGCCCCAGCTCCGTTGCGATCCGATGGACGTGCGGCCGGAACCCGACTCCCTGCACGACCCCCTCGACGCGCACCCGCGCCCGCCGTCTCGTCGCCGCGGCGGGCATCAGGCCTGCGCTCCGCGCCACCGAGCGGCGCGGGCCGCGCGCCCTCGCTCGGCGCCGCGCCCCCTCGCCCCGCGCCGTCGCACGCCGCGCGCCCGCGCCCCGCGCCGCCGCACGCCGCGGCCCCTCGCCCCGCCCCGCGCCGTCACGCGCTGGCCCCGATCAAGTCGACCAACGCGTGGTAGGCGGTGGCCTGGGCCTCCTGGATACGGGGGATGTGTTGCGAGGGGGTGACGATCACCTCGTCGGCAAGCTGGCCGGCGGCGATCGGGCCGCCGTCGTAGCCGGCGAACGCGACGGTGTGAACGCCGCGGCGGCGGGCTTCGGCGAGGGCGGCGATCACGTTCGGCGAGCCGCCGCTGGTCGAGAAGGCGAGCAGCGCATCGCCGTCGCGGCCGTGGGCGATCACCTGGCGCAGGAAGACCGCCTCGACGCCGACGTCGTTCGCGATCGCGGTGATGATCGACGTGTCCTCCGTCAGGTCGAGCGCCGCGCGGCCGGCGTCGCGCAGGTCGGCGACGACGTCCATCGCGTCGGTCGCCGAGCCGCCGTTGCCGAGCGCCAGAACGCGCCCGCCCCCGTCGAGCCGCTCGCGCAGCACGTCGGCCGCCGTATGCAGCGCCTCGGCGCCGCCCTCGACCGTCGCGACACGCAGCTGTTCCACTTCGCGTGCTTTGCGCCGCACCGATCTCGCGATATCCGCCAGGACGGCGTCGAGGTCGTCTCTCATGTCGTTGGAGAGGAAGGGATAGAGAAAGCTGGATGCGCCGCCGCCCGCCGCCGTCGTACCCCGGTGCTCCAGCACCACGTGCACCAGCTCCCACACCACGTGGTAGAGCGTTTCGGCGATCTCTTGGCGGACGCGGTCCTCGCCCGGCGGGGCGAAGGCCGTTGTCGCGGGCACGGCGGCGAAGGCGACCGTCTCGCAGCCGCGCTCGGCTGCGACCGCGAGCGCGGCAGCCGTTTCGCGGTCGCCAGCCTCGAACGCGATCACGACGTCGTCGGGGGCGAGCGCGAGGCGAGCTTGGCGGTCGAGCGGGCCGCCCTCGGCGCACAGCGCCAGCGCCGGCAGCGCCCGCTTGCCGACGATCACCGGGTGGACGAACTCAACCGCGACATGGCGCGCGTCGGAGCGCGCCTGCGGCGAGCGGCCGAGCGCGACGAGCCGGCCGCCGCGCAGGAAGCGCTCGGCGCAGCGGCGGCAGAGCTCGGCGATCCGGTCGGCCTCGCGGTCGAAGAACGGCGTCGCGACCGCCCGCTGCGCGAGCAGCGCTTCAAGCGAGGGCGTGCGGGCGTCGGCGCTCACACAGCCTCCGCCCCCACCCCGACCCGCGCCGGCAGCCCGTCCAGCCACGAGCAGAACTGCTCGACGCCCTCGCCGGTCCTCGCGCTCAGGAGCAATGTGTCAACACCCGGGTGGACGGATTCGAGGTGGGAGAGGTAGCGGTCGAGGTCGAAGTCGAGGTGCTCGAGCAGGTCGACCTTGTTGATCACGACCAGCTCGCATGCGCGGAACATCAGCGGGTACTTGAGCGGCTTGTCCTCGCCCTCCGTGACGGACGAGACCATGATGCGGGCGTGCTCGCCGATGCGGAACTCGGCCGGGCAGACGAGGTTGCCGACGTTCTCCACGACCAGCAGGTCGATCGCGCTCAATTCGAGCTGCGGCAGCGCCGAGCGGACCATGTTCGCGTCCAGGTGGCACTCGCCGCCGAAGCCGTTGTCGGTGTTGAGCTGAACGGCTGGAACGTGGAGCGCGGCGATCCGGTCGGCGTCGCGGCTGCTCTGGACGTCGCCCTCCAACACCCCGGGACGCACGCCCTCCAGCGCAGGCAGCGCTCGCTCCAGCAGCGTCGTCTTGCCCGCACCCGGCGCGCTCATCAGGTTGACGACCGCGACGCCGGCGCGCTCGAAGTCGTCGCGATTCGCACGCGCGATCGTCGCGTTGGCGTCGAGCGCGTCCTCGACGACGCGCACCCTCACGCGGTGCATCTACATCGACCTCATCTCGATGTAGCGCTGCAGCTCTCTGCGCTGCGACAGCACCAGCGCGATCAGGCCGGCGATGAGCGCGGCGAAGCCGAGCTGGGCCGACGACGACATGCGGGCATCACTCATGAGCGTCTCCTCCATCTCCTTGTCTGCTGCACAGCTCCTCCACGAGGCCCGCCAACGTCGCGGTCGCCTCGTCCAACACGGCCGTCACCGGTGCGCTCAGCTCGACCACGACCTCTGGCTCCTCGCCGGTCATGCGCGTCTCCGGCTCGCAGCCGAAGACCAGCACGCGCGAGGGGATCGGCCCCAGCGACGCGGCTGTCCGCAGCACGCGGACCGGGTCCATCGCGTGCGTCTCGATCGCCGGCTCGCCGAGCTCGTCGCCGGCGGTGTCGATCAAATACAGCGTCCCGGGAGCACCGCCGCGCGGCGTCGCGTCGAGCAGCACCGCCGCGTCGTAGCCGCGGTTCAACGCGAAGGCGAGGTCCATCCCGCGGATGCCGAAGTCGATCACGTCGACCCCCTCCGGCAGCGCGCGCGCTGCCAGCCGCCCCGCCAGCGCGACGCCAAAGCCGTCATCGCCGAGGAAGACGTTGCCGATTCCGGCGACGAGGACCCGCTTCAACGGCCCCGTTGAAGCGACGAACGCGCCCGCGTCCGCGTCGATCGGCTCAACCTCGTCCAGCGCGAAGAAGAACCGGTGCCCCATCTGGCTCGCCGGCCCCAGGTCCCGCCCCGGGTCGTCCTCAAGCGTCACGACGACGTGCAGCTTGTCCTCGACGTCCTGCTCGATCCGCTCGACGATCGCGACCCGGTCCGCAAGCGCGATGTCGAAGACGTCACCCCCCGAGCGCGGCCGCAGCCGCACGCGGGTGCCGCGCCCCACCGACACGCCGTCAACGAGAACGGTGACGGGGCCCACCGGCCCATCCGAGCCACCGATCCCGGCAAGCGGATCGAACGGAGCGCCCTCCATCTACCGCTCCCCCATCGCGCGCAGATCGCTGCGCCCGTGAAGCTGCATCAGCTGCTGCGGCGTCAGCCCCTCGCAGCGCTCGATCAGCTCGCGAGTGCGCGGGTCCGAGGCGCGCGCTTCCTGGCGCTCCTCGTCGGTCAGCGAGAGGATGTTGAGGATCAGCAGCTCGTCGATCTCGCCGCCGTCGAACAGGTCGCCGGGGCTCTCGGGCGCGATCCGTGGATGGTCCTCAAGCAGGATCGGCGAGGAGAGAACAATGTCGTTCGACCCCACGGGCCCGACGAGCGCCGGCCACGTCCCGTCGTTCTCGCACGTCCCAGCGAACGGCTCCAACGCCGCCGGCGGGTCGGTCAGCGAGACGAACTCGGCGCCGGCCGCGCGCAGCACGGTGTGCGTGGAGACGAGCGAGTGGCGCAGCGCGTCGGCCCGCTCCGCGCCCTTCCACGGCGTCGTGTTGACGATCCTCACCGTAACGCGATGCAGTTGCGAGGTCAGCGGCTCGGCCTTCAACACGATCTCGCCGGTCAGCTCGCCCCACCCGCGCAGCAGCGCGCCCGCGGTCCCGCCGGGGCCGAGCAGCTCGAGCGCCTGGCCCGAGGGGACGTCGATCTTCAGCTGCCGCCGCTCGCGCAGCTCGGCGAGCGACAGCGGCAGCTCGGCAACCCACCGTTCGGTCGCCTCTTCCCACGACAAGTGGCGCTGCCCGTCGACGGTCAGCTCGTCGACCGGCTCCAGTCGCGCGGCCGTCCGTTGCGTCACATGTCGCTCGACGACGTGCAGGAAGCGGATCTCGATCTCCAGCGTCGCGTCGTCGGGCCCGATCACGAGGCACTGCGTCTGCATATGGCTTGGGTCGTCCGGGTGCCCGTCGTCGGTCCAGCCAGGCGGGAAGACGCCGCCGAAGGTCCAGCGCTGTCGGTTCTTGACCGCCGAGCGGCGGTACGGCCACAGCACGTAGCCCTCGTACAAGACAGCGCGCGCGATCTCGTCTATCGGGTCGGGATGCGTCATCGTCGAGCCTCCTGGAGCAGGGCATCGACCGTCGCCTCCCAGCTCGGCAGCGCACGACGGGCACGGAACTCGGCGAGCCGGTCCAAGCGCTCGGCGTCGAGCCGCAGCCAACGGCCGTCGGGGAAGTGGCGGTCCATCGTCTGCTGCCACACGGCGGCGGGCAGCGCGTACTCGGCTTCGGACTCCCATGGCACCTGCGCCGCTTGCAGGCGGCCCCCGACGGTGAAGAAGACGGTCCCGCTGAACAGCAGCTCCAGCGGGATCGTGCCATCGCGCACCCCGCAGAGATAGCCGTCATGCGCGACCTGCGTGTCGTAGCTGCACGGCAGCAGCAGCTCGACGACCGCGGCACGCTCGAACCCCGGCACGGTGACGGTCGGGCGTGCCCACAACAGGCTCGTGAGCGACCCCGTCGCCCACTGCTCCGGCGCGCCGAAGACCCCGCGCAGCCGGGCTCTCGTCGGCGAGTCGTGGCGCCGGCGCGGCGCCGCGATCCGCACCTGCACCGCGAGCATCAGCGACCTGACCGCGCCGCCGTCGATGCGCTCCACCTCCAGCTCGAGCGCGATCGTCGGCGCGAGCGCATGGGCGGCGGCCGCGCCCCGCACGCTGAAGCGCAGGCCGGGGACGCCGGTCGTGGCGGCAGGCTGTCCGTGCTGCGCGCTCATGCCAGGTCAGCTCATCTCAGGCGATCACGGCGGCGACAGGTTCGGCATCTCGGGCAGGATCGGGTTGCGGTCCTTCGCGTTGATCCCGGTCGAGCGCGCCGCGGTCGATCTACCGTCTGGCAGGTGGCCGCGCGCTTTCTCGTAGTTGCCGCGCGCGTTGCCCTCGTGGACTCCTCTCGTGTGCGCCGTGAGATCCTGTCTGACGTCGGGCTTGCCGACGCTCATCGGGCTCATCGCAGCTCCTTTCCGCCGCCCTGCGGCGACCCTCTCGCGGCCTTCGCCAGCGGCCGTGCGGACTGTTGGAGATCGTCAAAGAAGGAGTCGAGCGCTTTCCACATCGGCGTCCCGCCGGTGATCCCTCTCCACCCGGTGCGGACGAGCGCGACGAGCCGGTAGGCGACGTCGATCCCGACGACGAAGCAGCGGCGCCGCCCGCGCACGCGGTCGACCAGCAGCGCCTCGACGTCGTCGGCGAGCTCGGGCAGCGCCGGGCTGTCTGCGACGAGGCCCTCCCACCACGCGGTCGCGTCGAGCGTCGCCTCGGTCGCGCCGGCGGGGCTCGGGTAGAGCGCGCGCACTTTGCTGTCGCTCGAGGAGCGTACGAAGAAGGCCATCTCGACAGGGACCCCGAGCGCCGCCCAGCGCTCGTCGTCAAGCGCGATCGGCGGGAGCGCGAGCCGCCGCTCGCTGACCGCCCGCAGCTGTCCGCTCGGGACGCCGTCTCTGTCGAACAGCAGCGCGCACGGACGACAGGAGCACAGCAGCTCGCCCTTGCTGAGGTCGAGCACATGCCGGTGCTCGGGCTCGATCACGACGCTGCACAGCTCGCACCGCTCGAGGCGGGCGTCGGCGTCGACGCGGGCCTGGCGGGCGAGGGCGGTGAGGCGCGAAGGCGCCGCGCTCGTCATCCCCTCCCCTTTTCTGTTGCTGGACACGCTGGCCCGGAGGGCGCGCTGTGCGCCATCGGCAGCGCCCCGAACGGCGAGTCGCCGAACGGCGGCGCCGGTGCGACGGGCATCGTCCCCTCGGCCTCGACCCGCTCGACCTCCGGCGCCGCGCGCCGGACCGCCTCCTCGACGGCGTGCTGCAACGTCACCGCCGATGAGGGGCAGCCGTCGCACGTGCCCTGCAGCCGCACGTGCGCGACGCCGTCCGCCACCTCGACCAGCGCGGCGCCGCCGCCATGCGAGGCGAGGAACGGCCTCACCTCCTCCAGCGCCGCCTCCACGCGCGCCTCAAGCCCCACCGGGTGCAAACCGTGCAGCAGCAGCAGATGGGCGATCAGCTCGTCGCCGGCGAGCCGCTCAACCGCGCTCTCGCCAACACCCGCGATGACCCGCGCGAAGCCCTCGCCGTACATCTCCAACAGCGCCTGCGCCACCTCCAGCCCGGCGTCGACCGCCGCCGGGTCGCGCAGCGCGTCGAGCGCGTCCAAGGCCCGCTCGACCCGCTCCACGCATTCCGTCGCCTGCTCGTCACGCGCCGCCATCACAGAGCCCCTAGCCGTGCTGCGCGCCGAACATCGGCGAGTGCTGCGCTCTCAGCGTCTTCCCGTTGCCGAGGTACATGTGCACGCCGCAGGGCAGGCAGGGGTCGAACGACCGCACGGCGCGCATCACGTCGATCCCTCTGAACTGATCGGGCCCGTTCTCCTCGAAGATCGGCTGGCCGGCGACCGCATCCTCGTAGGGGCCGGGCGTGCCGTAGGAGTCGGTCGGGCTGCCGTTCCACGGCGTCGGCGGGTACGGGTGGTAGTTGGCGATCTTGCCGTCGCGGATCACGAGGTGGTGCGACAGCACGCCGCGCACGGCCTCGTGGAAGCCGCAGCCGATCGCCTCGTCGGGCACGTCGAAGTCCTCGAAGACCTTCGTGTGCCCGGCGCGCACCTCAGCCAACGCCCTGTCGACGAAGTGGAGCGCCATCCCGGCGGCGTACGCGATGAAGTACATCCGCGCGCGGTCGCGCTCGATCGCGTTGGACCACTGCGGGATTCTCCACTCCAGCGTCACCTCGGCGCTGTTCGGCGTTCTCGGCAGGTTGATCAGCACGCTTCTGCCGGTCGATCTGACGTACGGCGTGTCGACCTTGCCGGCGAGCGCCGTCGCCCACAACCGCGCCAGCGCGCCGCCGCCGGTGTCGAGCGCGAGGTGGTCGCCGGTCCGTCTGTCAAACCAGCGCGGGCTCATCACCCATGAGTAGTTGCCGCCGTCGAGCTCGCGTCTCTGCGGTCTCGGTATCGTCGTCTGGTTCCATGGGTGACGCCGGTCGATCACGTTGCCGAGCGGGTCGCGCTCGACGAACGTCTCCTCCCCGGCCCAGTCCTCGTAGTAGGAGGAGCCGAGCAGGATCCGCAGCCCGACGTTGACGTCGACGAGGCTGGTGGTGACAAGCTCGCCGTCGACGATGATCCCTGGGGTGACGAACATCTCGTTGCCCCACGACTCCATGTTGCGGTAGTCGTAATCGACGTAGGCCGGGTTGTTGAACGCGCCCCAGCAGCCGAGCAGGATCCGCCGCCGGCCGACCTCTTCGTAGCCCGGCAGCGCCTCGTAGAAGAAGTTGAAGACGTCGTCGTTCATCGCGACGCCCTTCTTGACGAAGTCGAGGCAGCGCAGAAGGCGCACGAGGTAGTCGGTGAACAGCTGCGGCGTCGGCTGCGTCCCAACGCCGCCCGGGTAGAGCGTCGAGGGATGGACGTGGCGCCCCTCCATCAGGCAGAACATCTCGCGCGTTATGCGGCTCATCACAAGCGCTTCCTTGTACGTCGAGCCGACGAACGGGTTGTACGAGCGCATGATGTCGGCGATCGTCGCGAACCCGTGGATGTTCGCGCCCGGTGCCGCGGTTCTCTCTGCTCTCGCCAAGACGCCAGGGTTGGTCGCCTTCACCATCTGCTCGCAGAAGTCGACGAAGACGAGGTTGTCCTGGAAGATCGTGTGGTCGAAGATGTACTCGGCCGCCTCGCCGAGGTTGACGATCCACTCGCCCAGCGGCGGCGGCTTCACCCCGTAGGCCATCTGCTGCGCGTAATTGGAGCAGGTGGTGTGGTTGTCACCGCAAATGCCGCAGATGCGGCTGGTGATGAAGCCGGCGTCGCGCGGGTCCTTGCCGCGCATGAAGACGCTGTAGCCGCGGAAGATCGACGAGGTGCTCTTACAGGTGAGGACCTCGCGGTTGTCGAAGTCGATCTTCGTGTAGATGCCGAGGTTGCCGACGATTCGCGTGATCGGGTCCCACGCCATGTCGACGACGTTGCCCGTCTCCGGTCTGATGCGCTCCCGTGCGGTGGCCATCGTGTCGCTCCTCTACGCCTGCCAGCGGGGGTTGTAGCCAGTGGTCAGCGCGTCGCGGTTGTGACGCCACTTCGGCTCTCTGTTGACCGTCCGGTTGGTGATCGAGCGCAGGCGGCGCACCATCGGCCCATAGCCGCTCAGCGCCGTCGAGGAGATGGCGCTGCCGGGCGGCGCGTCCATGAACGGCATGAACTTGTCGGGGAATCCCGGCATCGTGCAGCCGATGCAGATGCCGCCGACGTTGGGACAGCCGCCGACGCCGTCCATCCAGCCGCGCTTGGTGACGTTGCAGTTGACGACCGGGCCCCAGCAGCCGATCTTCACCTGGCACTTCGGCGAGTTGTAGTCCGTCGCGAAGTCGGCCTGCTCGTAGTAGGCGGCGCGGTCGCAGCCCTCGTGGACGGTCTTGCCGAACAGCCACGTCGGGCGCAGCTTGTCGTCGAGCGGGATCGTCGGCGCCATACCGGCCGCTTGGTAGAGCAGCCAGGTCAGCGTCTCCATGAAGTTGTCGGGCTGGACCGGGCAGCCGGGGACGTTGACGATCGGCAGGCCGCCGGCTGAGCGGAAGTCCCAGCCGAGGTAGTCGGCGAGGCCCATGCAGCCGGTCGGGTTGCCGGCCATCGCATGGATCCCGCCGTAGGTCGCGCAGGTCCCCGCCGCGACGACGCCCCACGCCTTCGGCGCGAGCTCGTCGATCCAGGCGTTTATCGTCTTGGGCTCGCCCATCTCGTCGTTGCCGAACGAGGTCCAGTAGCCGTCGCCGTTGATGTTCTCGTTCGGGATCGAGCCCTCGATCACGAGCACGAACGGCGCGTCGAGCTCGCCGCGCGCCGCGGCGCGGAAGGGCGCGAGGAAGTCCTCCCCGCCGAGCGTCGGCGACAGCACCTTGTTGTGCAGGTTGACTCTCGGCAGCCCCGGGATCGCGCCCAGCACCACGTCTTCGATGCTCGGCAGCGACGCCGCCGTGATCGACACGCTGTCGCCGTCGCAGCTCATCCCCTCCGAGATCCACAGGATGTGGACCTCCTCGACGGCGGCCGTCTGCGGTTCCTCTGCTGCGCTCACGTCGCGGCCCTCCCGCTCGTGGTCGTCATCGGCTCTTGCAGCTCTTGCTCCACGTCAAGCTCCAGGCAGGTCACGCGCAGCTCCTCGCCGCGCGTCAGCTCGACCTCGCCGCCGCACTCCGGGCACAGCAGCGGGAAGCTGTCGAGCGCTCGCTCGGCCTCGCAGCTCGGGCAGTCCCCGGCGGCGGGCACCTGCGTGATCGCTAGCTCGGCGCCTTCGACCGGCGTCCCCTCGGCGCACAGCGCGAAGGAGAAGGCGAGCGCGGCGGGGACGACCTGGCGCAGGTGGCCGACCTCGACCTCGACCCGCGCGACCGGCCGCCCCTCGGCGTGGCGGACCGCGATCTGCACCAGCGCGTCGGCGATCGCGAGCTCGTGCATCAGCAGATCCTCGGCAGCGGGTCGCCGACCAGCTGGTCGAGCACGCGGCGGCCGCCGAATGCCGTCTCGAGCATCACCATCGCCTCGGGCTCGGCCCGCACCTCGCCGACGTCGGCAGCGGCCGCGAAGGCCGGGGCGGCCGTGCGCAGCGCCGCAAGCGCGTCCTCAGCCCGCTCGGGTGCGACAAACGCGACGAGCGTCCCCTCGTTGGCAACGTAGAGCGGGTCGATCCCGAGCAGCTCGGCCGCGCCCGCGACCTCCGGGCGCACCGGCACGTCCGCCTCTCTCACGGCAACCGCGACGCCGGCCGCGCGCGCCAGCTCGTTGAGGACCGAGGCGACGCCGCCGCGGGTCGCGTCGCGCATGCAGTGCAAGCACGGGCCCGCCGCGTCGAGCAGCGCGTCGACCGCCGGCCACAGCGGGCGCGTGTCGGAGACGACGTCGGCCTCGAGGCCCAGCTCGCCACGCGCGAGCATGATCGCGGTGCCATGGTCGCCGATCGAGCCCGACACGATCACGCGGTCGCCGGGGCGCAATGCCTGCGTTGACAGCCGCGCGCGCGGGTCGAGCTGGCCGATGCCGGTCGTGCAGAGGTACATCCCGTCGCACTTGCCGCGCTCGACGACCTTTGTGTCGCCGGTCAGCACGCGCACTCCGGCCGCCTCGGCCGCCTGCGCGACCGCCTCGACCTCGGCGCGCAGCACGTCGGCGGACAGCCCCTCCTCCAGGATCATCGCGAGGCTGAGCGCCAGCGGATGGGCGCCGGCGACGGCGAGGTCGTTGACCGTCCCGTTGACGGCCAGCTCGCCGATCGAGCCGCCGGGGAACTGCAGCGGCGTGACGACGAACGAGTCGGTCGTGAAGACGAGGCTTGGGACCAGAGCACGCGCAGCGGCGGGCTCGCGCGTCGCCGCATAGGCGAGCGCCATGGCGCGGTCGCGCGCCTCGCCGAGCGGCAGACGCGCGGCGTCGTCCAGCGGCGCCGGCTCGGGCGAGGCGAACGCCGGCACGAGCAGCCCCTCGATCAACGTCTGCGTTGCGCGCCCCCCGGCGCCGTGCGCCATCGTGATCCGCTCGTCCTTGAAACGCGGGCGCTTGGCGCGCGCGGTCTCGATGATGCCCAGCACCCGCTCCTCCCGGGTGGACGGGCCGGAGCTCATACGGCCTCCCGCTGGCGCGTCAGGCGGCCGTAGCTGTAGTAGGCGGCGCAGGCCCCCTCGGGCGAGACCATGCACGTGCCGATCGCGTGCTCAGGCGTGCAGGCGGTGCCGAAGACCTTGCACTCCCACGGCTTGATCACGCCCTTCAGCACCTCGCCGCACTGGCACGCCTTCGGGTCCGCGATCCGCACGCCGGGCGTGTCGAAGCGCCCCTCCGCGTCGAACTCGGCGTAGTCGTCAGAGAGCCGCAGCGCGCTCTGGGAGATGAAGCCGAGGCCGCGCCACTCGAAGTGCGGCCGCAGCGCGAAGACCTCGGCCATCGCCTCGAGCGCACGCTGGTTGCCGTCGTAGGGGACGACGCGCGTGTACTGGTTCTCGACCTCGCAGCGCCCCTCGCCGATCTGGCGCAGGATCATCTGCACCGCCTGCAGGATGTCGAGCGGCTCGAAGCCGGCGACGACGAGCGGGCGGCCGTAGTCGGCCGGGATGAACTCGAACGGCCGCGCGCCGACGACGGTCGCGACGTGGCCGGGGCCGATGAAGCCGTCGAGCCGCAGGTCGGGGCTTTCGAGCAGCGCCCGCAGCGGCGGGATGATCGTGACGTGGTTGCAGACGCAGGAGAAGTTTCTGACGCCCTCGGCGCGGGCCCGCTTCAGCGTCAGCGCGGTCGACGGGGCGGTCGTCTCGAAGCCGATCGCGAAGAAGACGACCTCGCGCTCGGGGTTGGCCTTCGCGATCCGCAGCGCGTCGAGCGGCGAGTAGACCATCCGCACGTCGGCGCCGGCTGCCTTCGCGTCGAGCAGCGTCCGATCGGAGCCGGGAACGCGCAGCATGTCGCCGAAGCAGGTGAAGATAACGCCCGGCTGCTCGGCGACCGCGATGCCGTCGTCAACGCGGCCCATCGGGATCACGCAGACGGGGCAGCCGGGGCCGTGGACGAGCTCGACGTTCGCAGGCAGCACGTCGTCGAGGCCGTACTTGTAGATCGCGTGCGTGTGCCCGCCGCAGACCTCCATCAGCTTGTAATGGCGGCCGGGGTCGACCGCCGCGAGGATCTCGCCGGCAAGCGCGCGGCCGAGCTGCGCGTCGCGGAACTCGTCGACGAATCTCATGCGGCGGCCTCCAAGCGGGTGAGGGCAACGGCGGCGTGGACGAGCAGTTCGTCGCCAACGTCAGCGTTGACGAGCGCGATCTCGACGGTGTGATGGGCGCCGTGGCCGTCGATGCAGAGCGCGAGGCCGCGCTCGCCGTCGATCGCCAGGACGCGCATCGGCTCCCCTGCGTCCGAGCACGTGATGCAGTGCCCCTCTGAACAGCTCATTCGATCGCGCTGCCCTTCAGCTCGGCGAGCTCCTGCTCGAAGGCGGCACCCATCTCCTCAAGCAACGCGAGCGTTGCCAGCGCCTCCTGCTCGTCGACCCGCGAGAGCGCGAAGCCGACATGGACGAGGACCCAGTCACCGGGCCCGACGTCGTCGACCAACCCGACGTTGATGCGCCGCCTCACGCCCGCTACCTCGACGGTTGCAAGCCCGTTGAGCTCGTCTCCCAGCTCCACGACCTGCCCTGGAATCGCGAGGCACACCTCGCACGCTCCTCGTGGTCGAACGGCCTGTCCCGTCCTACCACTCTGGCCAATGCACCGTCAAACAATGCGGCGCGTGGATGTCAGGGCTTGGACGACCCGTCGAGCACAGGTGGCCTCCGGCAGTCAGGTTGCGTTCAGGGTTGTGCCGGCATCGTGCTGACAATGGCGGTTTCACCTGCGCTCGCATCGATCACCGGACAGCTCGTCGACTCGCTCGCACACCACGGCGCGCCCGCCGTCTTCGTGCTGATGGCGGTCGACGCGCTGCTGCCGATCGGCGGCGAGCTGATCATGCTGTACGCGGGGGTGATCGCGGCTGGCGCGGTGGCCGGAGCCGACGTCTCGCTGCTCGGCCTCCACCCCACCGCGGGCTTCGCCGCGTTCCTCGTGATGGTCGTCGCCGGGACGCTCGGCAGCCTGCTCGGGTCGATCGTCGGCTGGCTGATCGGCGACCGCGGCGGGCACCCGCTGCTGGAGCGCCACGGCCGCTGGCTGCACCTGTCGCCGCGGCGCGTCGCGAGAGCGCAGCGGTGGTTTGACCGCTTCGGCTCCTATGCCGTCTTCCTCGGCCGTCTGACCCCGCTCGTGCGCTCGTTCATCGCGATCCCGGCCGGCGTCTTCCGCACCCCGCTGGGCCCCTACGTCGTGTTGACGACGCTCGCGGGCGTGATCTGGTGCGCTGTCTTCGCCGCGGTTGGCTGGGCGGTCAGCGACAGCTGGCACCAGATCCACGACGCGTTCAGATACGTCGATGTCGCGGTGGTGGTCGCAGTCGTCGGCGGGATCGCGTACGTGGCGATGCGGGGGCGGCGCGGCGGGCCTGGCGGACGCGGCGGGCAGGGCGAGCCGGACGCTCTCGACGAGCTCGGCCGACGCGCCGCGCCGCGCGCGGGGGCCGGGCGATGAGCCATCCGATCTCGATCCTCCAAGGGCTGATCCTCGGCGCGGTGCAGGGGATCGCGGAGCCGTTCCCGATCTCGAGCCTCGGCCACGGCGTGATCGTGCCGCGCGTCTTCGGCTGGGACATCCACCAGAACGACGACTCGTTCCTGACCTTCCTCGTCGCGACCCATTTCGCGACGGCGGTGGTCTTGTTCTTCTACTTCCTGCGCGACTGGGAACGGATCCTGCGAGGCATCGGCCGCTCGCTGCGCGACCGCGAGATCGCGCCCGGCGACAC
The DNA here is from genome assembly GCA_036499225.1 of Conexibacter sp. GTDB lineage: Bacteria > Actinomycetota > Thermoleophilia > Solirubrobacterales > Solirubrobacteraceae > Conexibacter. The sequence goes on along the minus strand of DASYEC010000068.1, from coordinate 3,301 downwards.
CGACGCCCGCCTCGGCTGGCTGCTGATCGCCGGCACGATCCCCGCCGGGATCCTCGGCCTCGCGCTCGAGCACAAGCTGCGCGACGTCTTCGCCTCCCCCGCCAGCGCCGCCGCCTTCCTGATCGTCAACGGCCTCGTGCTGCTGGCGGCCGAGCGGCTGCGGCGCCGGGCGGCGGTGGCGGCGGCAGGGCAAGCGCCAGGGCGGCTGGGTGCTGTCGGCGCCGGCCGCGAGCGCGGCGGCCCGGTCCCGGCGCACGGTGCGCCCCGCGCGGCCCAGACCGACGGCGCGCTCGACGACGCCACGATCGCATCCGCGCTGACGTGGCGTCGCGCCGTCGCGATCGGCGTCGCGCAGGCGGCAGCGCTGATACCAGGCATCTCTCGCTCCGGGATCACGATGGGCGGCGGCCTGCTCGCCGGGCTCTCCAACGAGCAAGCCGCGCGCTTCAGCTTCCTGCTGGCGACGCCGATCATCGGCCTCGCCGCGCTCTACAAGCTGCCCGACCTGTTCGGCTCGGCCGGCGACGGCATCCGCGGCGCGGCGCTGGTCGGCGCCCTCGCCGCGGCCGCCACGACCGCGCTCGCCGTCCGCTTCCTGCTGCGCTTCTTCGAGACGAACAACCTGACCCCGTTCGCCGTCTACTGCATCGTCGTCGGCACGGCCTGCACGATCGCCTTCGCCTTCTAGCGCCCGGTTGCTTCAGCCAGCCCGTCGGGCGCTGTTCGAGCTTCCGACGACGCGCCGCAGATGGCGCGGCCGTCTCTCGGACGCGCCAGACGAGACGGCAAGGCGCACAACCGAGCCGTTCGGCAACGTCGCGCCTGAGCCAGGTCTGGTCGACAGCACGAGACCTCTGGCAACCGTTCGCGATGCCTGTTTGATGACCGCTCCGACCTTGAGGTGGAGTGCTGCGAGCACGCGTCGGGCGGCAGCGAGGGGCACGCCTCTCAGATCAACCGTCGTGCAACTCGGCGCCGGCGTCGTCGGCGGGGGAACGACGGTCAGCTGAACGCTCGCCGTGTTGTTCGCGGGGTTCGGGTCCGACGCGGTCGAGACGGTGGCCGTGTCGTCGTACGTCCCAGGCCCGCCGTCTGCGGTGACGGCGATCATCAGCTGCGCCCCGTCGGTCCCGCCCAACGTAAAGCACGTCACCTTCTGTCCCGCTATCGAGCATCTCCCCAGCGGGATGGCAGCGCCGATGACTCTGAGGCCGTCCGGGACCATGTCGGTCACCGTTACATGGTCGGTGATCGTCGCGGCACCAGAGAGCGTGAAAATGAAGACGCCGACACCGCCGTCCGGGACGCTCGCCGGCATCGCGACTCCCATCATCGCGACGTCGGAGCCGGCGACCGCGTCCGCTCGCACGCTTTTGCGAGCCATCGCTGGCTGGACGAACGTGCCGCACGACACGCCGACAACCGCCATAGCTGCGACCAATCCAGTACGCCTCAACGCCGTCTCCCTCTCCGCACGTCCGAACGCGACGATCGTAGGGAGCGGCTCATCGGCATGCGCCGGCACGGGTGGCGCGCCGCGGCCGCGGCGCGCCACGCGCTCGCTAGCGCTTCGCCTTCTTCTTCGCGAACGCCTTTCTCGGCGGGCCCGAGGAGACGATCAGCTTGACGGCGGTGCCCTTCTTGAACGTTCGGCCGGCGCCGGGCTTGGTCGACAGGACCAGGCCCTTGTGCACCTTCTTGGACGCTCTTCTGGAGACCTTGCCGACCTTGCAGCTCAGCGCCGCAAGCACTCTCTTTGCCAGCGCGAGCGAGGTGCCCTTCAGCGGGATCGTCTTGCACTGCGCCGTCGCGGCCGCTGATCTGACGGTCAACGTCGCGCCCGACGTGTTGTTGGCTGAGCTCGGGTCGTTGAGCGAGGTCGCGACCGTTGCCGAGTTGGCGTATCTGCCGGCTCTCGCGGCTGAGACGACAATCGACACCGGCGCCGCCGAGGTCGTGGTGACGTTTGGCAGCGAGCACGTCACCTTCTGGCCCGCGAGCGAGCAGCTGCCCGCACCGGCGACGGCCAGAACTCTCAGCCCATTGGGAACAGTGTCGGTGAAGGCGATCGGCCCGACCGAGACCGGGTCGCTGCTCGTCACGGTGAACATCAACGCCGCCGCGCCGCCAGCGCTGATCGACAACGGCGCCGTCGTCGCTCTCACCGCGGCGTCCTGCGTCTGCGTCAGCTCGGCTGAGACGTTCAGCAGGAAGCTCGTCTGCGGCGTCGCCATCAGCCCGAACGACGCGCCGGCCGCAATCCCCGGCGGCTTGCCCGCGCCGACCGTGTCGCCGGCACGCCCCACATCGCTCGCCATGCAGGCGATCCCCGCGGCGGGCGCGAACAGCGCCAGGCGGTCGCCGGCAGCGGCCGCGAGAGCGGCGTGCGCCTGGAACGCGACGACCCCGTTCGGAGGGAAGCTAGGCGGCAGCTGCTGCTGGTCGTAGCTGTCGATTGAGTAACTGTCACCGTTTGGCTTCAACACCAGGAGGGCGACCGCGGCGCCGGGCGTCGAGCCCGCTGTCGCGACGCTCCATGAGGTGATCGCGCCGCCGCCGGTGGGAATTCCGTATGGCGTCGCGCCGTCGTCGGTGACCTGCATGTACGCCGTGCCCGCATCGCATTGCTTGAGTGAAGAGCCGTCCGGGAATGACGTCGTCCCGAGCGTGAGGGCCGAGGCGGCGGGCGCGGTGAGCGCGCCACAGACCCCTCCGACCGCGATGACTCCCGTCACCAGCCGCATCCGTCGCAAAGCTGTCTCCTCGTGCCGGAAACTAAAGCGTTTGCATACTACGGGCTCGTGCAAGCCCGACAGGGGTGCCTCCTCTACGATGCGGCGCATGGGTGACCACGACAGAGACAGCGCCTACGCCGCAAGCGGCGTCGATTACGACCAGCTCGATCGCGCCAAGCGCCAGGCGGTTTCCGCGGCACGCGGCACGTCCGCGCTGGCGGCGGCGCGCGGGGTCACGATCGACGACGCCTCGCGCGGCGAGTCGGCCCTCGTGCTGAGAATCGGCGCGCAGACGCTGTCGTTCGTCGTCGAGGGCCTCGGGACGAAGTCGCTGGTCGCCGTCGGCTTCGAGCGCGAAGGCGGCGCGGGCCGCTACGACGACGTCGCCTACGACGCGGTCGCCGCGATCGTCAACGACCTCGTCTGCGTCGGCGCAGTGCCCGCGGTCATCAACGCCTACTTCGCGACCGGCGACTCCGGCTGGTACGCCCAGGGCAACCGCCTCGGCCAGATCGTCGCCGGCTGGGAGCGCGCCTGCCGCGACGCCGGGGCGGCCTGGGGCGGCG
>DASYEC010000067.1:0-58139 GCA_036499225.1 Conexibacter sp. | reverse complement strand
GGCTTGACGCCGACGAGGTTGAGCGCCACCCGCTGGCCCGCCTCGGCGCGCTCCAACTGCGTCCCGTGGACCTCGACCCCGCGCACCCGGACCGCTCGCCCGCGCGGCGCGAGCTCGAGCGTGTCGCCGACGCGGACCTCGCCCGACCAGAGCGTGCCGGTCACGACGGTCCCACGCCCGACGACCGTGAAGACGCGGTCGACGTGCAGCCGCGCGGGGCCGGGCGCGGCGGCGCGGCTGGGGAGGGCGTGGACAAGCCGGTCGAGCGCCGCCGTCAGCTCGTCGAGCCCGGCGCCGGTGCGCGCTGAGCAGGCGATCACCTCGCAGCCTGGCAGCAGCTCGCCCGCCTCCTCGGCGGCCGGTGCCGGGTCCGTCGCGTCGGCCTTCGTGATCGCCACAACACCCGCGTTGACGTCGAGGCTGCGGAGCACCTCGGCATGCTCGCGCGTCTGCGGCATCACGCCGTCGTCGGCGGCGACGGTCATCAGGAAGGCGTCGATGCCGGTCGCGCCGGAGACCATCGTGCGCACGAAGCGCTCATGGCCGGGCACGTCGACCAGCGACAGCAGCCGGCCGGAGGGCAGCCGCAGCGGCGCGTAGCCGAGCGCGATCGTCAGCCCGCGCGCCTTCTCCTCCGGCAGGCGGTCGGTGTCGACGCCGGTCAGCGCCGCGACGAGCGTCGTCTTGCCATGGTCGACATGGCCGGCGGTGCCGAGCGTCAACGGTCCCGTTGCCCGGTCCATCGCGCGCGGGTGGTCGAGGGCACGGAACGGCGAAGGAGTCGAACCTTCCCGACGCGATCAGCGCGCCGCCAACGGCTTTGAAGGCCGTTCGGGGCACCGGCCCCGGGCCGCTCCAGGGGGCAAGAGAGAGGAGGGGTCACCGCACCGAGATCGTGCCGGTGGGGCCCGGGCGGAGGGTCCCGATGACGTGGCCGTGGACGCGGTCGGCGGTCGCTGGTGGGAGCGCGGCGAGGAGGCCGCCGGAAGTGGTCGCGTCGGTCACGAGGCGCGCGCGCCACGGTTCAACGCCGTCGTCGAACGTCGTGAAGCCGGCGGCCCATGCGGCGTTGCGGCGGCTGCCGCCCGAGCGGCCGGGCGCGGCGGCGTCGTCGCCGTCGAGCAGCGCTTGGACGCCAGCGAGGGCAGGGACCGCCGAGGCGTCGACCTCCGCCGACAGGCCGCTCTCACGGCAGAGGTGGTGGAGGTGGCCGAGCAGGCCGAAGCCGGTCACGTCGGTCATCGCGTGGACGCCCGCGCCGATCGCGGCCGACGCGGAGTCGGCGTTCAGCTCACACATCGTCGCGACCGCGCGCGCGAGCAGCTCGTCGTCGGCGGCGCCCCGCTTGCGCGCCGCGACGACCGCGCCGACGCCGAGCGGTTTGGTCAGCAGCAGCACGTCGCCCGCCCGCGCGCCGGCGTTCGTCACGAGCCTGCGCGGGTCGAGCACGCCGGTCACCGCGAGCCCGTACTTCGGCTCGGCGTCGTCGATCGAGTGGCCGCCCGCGATCACCACGCCCGCCTGCTCGGCGACGGCCAGCCCGCCGCGCAGGATCTCGGCGAGCACCTCGGGGCCGAGCGCTCTGAGCGGGAACGCGACGACGTTGAGCGCGGTGATCGGCGTCCCGCCCATGGCGTAGACGTCGGACAGCGCGTTGGCCGCCGCGATCCGCCCGAAGTCGAACGGGTCGTCGACGAGCGGCGTGAAGAAGTCGATCGTCTGCACGAGCGCGAGGTCGTCGCGCAGCTTGAAGACGGCCGCGTCGTCCGAGGTCGCAGACCCGACCAGCAGCCGCTCGTCCGACCGCGCCCGCAGCGCGCGCACGATCGGCAGCAGCTCAGCGGCGGGCAGCTTGCAGCCACAGCCCGCCCCTTCAGCGAGCGAGGTCAGAGGCGGTGCGGCAGCCGCCGCTGACAAGGAGGATCTCTCGGTCCCCACGCCCCCGTGTTACCCCGCCGTGCCGGTGATCACGCGCGGCTCGACCCGCTGGCGCGCCCGGGCGACGGTTACGGCGGCGCAGCAGCGCATGAGGCGATGCGGGGACGCCGGCTAACCCGCCGGGCGGACGGCACCCAACGCAGCGCCGCCACTCATCCAACATCTATATGTAGTCACGAGGATGAGCTAGGATGACCACATGCGAGAGATAGGGGTTCGTGAGCTGAAGGCGCATCTCAGCGAGGTGCTGCGGCAGGTCGAGCACGGCGAGCCCGTGCGCGTGACCTCGCGCGGCCGCACGGTCGCGGAGATCGTCCCGGCCGGGGCGCCGCCGGTCGACGAGCGCCTGCTCCCTTTGATCGCGGAGGGCGGCTTCACCCCGCCGACGCGTCACCAGCCGGCGAGTCAGCCGACCTTGATCGAGAGCGACCGCTTGGCCTCGGACGTCGTCCTCGCAGACCGAGAGGACGAGCGTTGATGCTCTATCTCGACGCCAGCGCGTTGGTAAAGCGGTACGTCGCCGAGCCGGGAAGCGATCTCGTCCGCGACGCGATGCTGGGCTCGCACGGCGCGTGGGTGACCTGTCGCATCGGCCTGGTCGAGACCTTCCGCGCCGTCGGCTTCGTCGGCGGCCGTGCAGCGGCCGAGCGCGTTCGTGAGGAGTGGCCGTCGATCGGGGTCGTCGAGGTGACGCCGGCCCTCGCCGCGGAGGCCGCGGAGCTTTCCCTCTCACAAGAGCTGCGCACGCTCGACGCGCTCCACCTTGCCGCCGCAACACGCCTGCCCGCGGCCGACCTGACGGTCGCCACGTGGGACCGGCGTCTGCACGCCGCTGCGCTTCGCCACAACCTGCAGACGCTGCCGGCGACGCTCGACTGAGCGGCGGTGCTCGGTGGCCGGCTGCGGTCGGCTGACGCGCGGGCCCGACGGCCCGGCGCGCGCTCTGCTCAGTGCTCTCTTGATGCCGTCACGGCCGGATCCGCCCGCGCGCCCTCACGAGCCCCGCCCCCCGACGCTGCCGCCACGAACTCGCCGACGAGCGGGGAGTGGCGGCAGACGTCCCAGGCGAGGCTGAGGCGGGCGGGCGGGATGTCGCGGACGGGGACGTAGGCGACGCCGGGGACGATCTGGGTCGCCGCGACGGAGGCGGGGAGGAAGCTGACCGCGCGGCCGGCTGCGATCAGCGCCATCTTCTCCTCGAGGTTCTGGACCTCGGGCCCGCGCTGAGGGTGGCGGCCGTCGGGGCGCGGGTCGACGTTGTGGAACGCCTCCCAGACGGCGCTTGCGCCATGGTGGAGGATCACCGGATCGTCAACGAGCGCGTTGATGCTGATCTCGCCGCGCCCCGCCAACGGGTGCGTTGCCGCGAGCGCTGCGACGCGCGGCTCGGCATGCAACGGCACCAGCGCGAGCCCTCGCTCGTCGACGGGCAGGTCGAGAATCGCGACGTCAACGCGGCCGTCGAGCAGGACGGCCGTCTGGTCGTGCCAGTAGATCCGCCGCACGTCGACCGCGACGTCCGGGCGCAGGGCTGCGAAGGCGGCGAGTGCAAGCGCGATCGAGTTGCCGGCGCCGAAGCCCACCGTCAGGGTCTTGGTGCCATGTCCCGCCCGCACGACGCGCCGCTGCGTCGCCTCGGCCGCTCTCAGCAGGGGCCGTGCGCCGGCAAGCAGCTCTCTGCCGGCCGCCGTCAGCTCGACGTTGCGGCTCGTGCGCGCGAGCAGCTCCGCGCCCAGCTCCTGCTCCAGCCGCTTGATTTGGCGGCTGAGCACTGGCTGGGCGATGTAGAGCCGCTCAGCCGCCCGTCCGAAGTGCAATTCCTCCGCGACGGCGACGAAATAGCGCAGCTTGCGAAGGTCCAATGGCGGGCTTGGCTCCCGATCCATGTCTCGAAGGTATCGCTGCGAACCGCTTAGGTGTTGAGCGGGAGGGGCTTCCGGCGCAGGCTCGTTCATCCGATCCTCAGCGAACGCAATGACCCGGAGGTCACCATGGACATCAACGACCCCCCGACCCCGCCCGTGGCAACAGCGACGCCGGCGGTCACCTCCGGCGCCGGCACCCGTCCAGTCGCGCTGACCGTCAACGACGAGCTGCGCGTGATCTACGTCGAGCCGCGCGTGAGCCTGCTCGACGCGCTGCGCGAGTCGCTCGCGCTGAAAGGCTCCAAGAAGGGCTGTGACCAGGGCACCTGCGGCGCCTGCACCGTCTGGGTCGACGGCCGCCGGATCCTCTCCTGCCTGACGCTCGCGGTCAGCTGCGAGGGCCGCGAGGTGACGACCATCGAAGGCCTCGCGCGCGACGGCGAGCTGCACCCGATGCAGCGCGCCTTCGTCAGACACGACGCCTTCCAGTGCGGCTACTGCACGCCTGGCCAGATCATGTCCGCCGTCAAGCTGATCGAGGAAGGCCACGCCTCCAGCGACGACGAGATCGCCGAGTGGATGAGCGGCAACATATGCCGCTGCGCCGCCTATCCGCACATCCGCACCGCGATCCGCGACGTGCGCGACAACCACGCCGGCGACGCCCGCGCCGCCGACCACGGGAGCGGCGATGCGTCCGCTTGACTTCGTCAAGGTCGACGACGTCGCCAGCGCCGTCGCGACCCTCTCCGCCCACCCCGAGGGCGCGTTCCTCGCGGGCGGCACGACCGAGATCGACCTCGTCCGCCTCGGCGTCGCGAAGCCCGACCTGCTCGTCGACATCAACGACCTCCCGCTCGCCGAGATCGACGACCTGCCCGACGGCGGGCTGCGGATCGGCGCGCTGGCGCGGATGAGCGACGTCGCCAGCGACCCGCGCGTGATCGAGCGCTTCCCGTTCGTCTCCGAGGCGCTGATACTGGGCGCCTCCGCGCAGCTGCGCAACATGGCGTCGATGGCCGGCAACCTCCGTCAACGCACGCGTTGCGCGTACTTCCGCGATGGCCTCTCGCCGTGCAACAAGCGCGAGCCCGGCAGCGGCTGCTCGGCGATCGACGGCGTCAACCGCGGCCACGCGATCCTCGGCACGAGCGAGCACTGCATCGCGCTGCACCCCTCCGACGTCGCGGTGCCGCTCGTCGCGCTCGACGCGGTCGTCCACACGGTCGGCCGCAACGGCCACCGCGCGATCCCGTTTGACGACTTCTTCCTGTTGCCTGGCGACACTCCGCAGGACGAGCACCCGCTCGAGCACAGCGAGCTGATCGTCGCGATCGACGTGCCGTACACGCCGACCGCGCGCCAGTCGGCCTACCTGAAGTTCCGCGACCGCCAGTCGTACGAGTTCGCGCTCGTCTCGGTCGCGGCGGCGCTGTCGGTGCAGGACGGGACGGTGATCGACGCGCGCGTCGCGCTCGGCGGCGTCGGCACGAAGCCGTGGCGCGCGCGCAAGGCCGAGCGGGCGCTGATCGGCGCGCCGGCCGAGCTGGCGCCGTTCGAGGCCGCCGCCGCGGCCGAGCTGGCCGACGCGACGCCCGCGAGCGGCAACGGCTTCAAGGTCGAGCTGGCCAGACGCGCGATCGTGCGCGGCTTGAGAACGGTGATGCGCGGCATGAGCGGAGGCAGACGATGAGCCCGTCGTTGGGAGCGCCAGCCGAGCGTCGCGACGGGCCGCTGAAGGTCACCGGCAGCGCGCGCTACTCGGCCGAGATCGAGCTGCCGGGGCTGACGCACGCGGCGCTCGTCAACGCGACGATCGCGAGCGGCCGCGTCACCGCGATCGACACCGAGCAGGCGGCCGCGGCTGCTGGCGTCGTCGCGGTCATCACGCACGAAGACCTGCCGAGGCTGAACGAGGTCCACCTGCTGCCGTCGCTGCTCGGCGCCGCCGCGCCGGGGCAGAGCTTCTTCCCGATGCAGGACGACGAGATCCACTACGCCGGCCAGCCGATCGCGATCGTCGTCGCCGAGACGCACGAGCAGGCGCAGTGGGCAGCGACGCTCGTCAGAGCGAGCTACGCGCCGACAGCGCCGCTGACCTCGCTCGACGAGGGCCGCGACCAGCCGTACACGCCCGAGCGGATCTTCGCCGGGCTGATGCCGGGGAGCACGTCGCGCGGCGACGTCGACGGCAACCTCGCGGCGGCCGACGTGACGATCGAGCGCAGATGGCATTTCGCGGCCAACCACCACAACCCGATCGAGCCATCGGCGACGACCGCGGTATGGCAGGGCGACGAGCTGACGGTCTGGGACGCCGCCCAGGGCGTGACCGCCTCGCAGCTGACGATCTGTGCGCTGCTGGGGATCTCGCCGAGCAAGGTGCGCGTGCTCGGCCACTACGTCGGAGGCGGCTTCGGCTGCAAGGCGATGGTCTGGCCGCATGTGACGCTCGCGCCGCTGGCGGCCAGAATCGTCCGCCGGCCGGTGCGGCTGTCGCTGACCCGGCCGCAGATGTTCCACTCGGTCGGCCATCGTGAGGAGCAGGAGCTGACGCTGACGGTCGGGGCGACAAGAGACGGCAAGGTGACCGCCGCGCGCGGACACAAGCTGTCGGTCGGCTCGCACTTCGACGACTGGGCCGAGCCAGCGTGGGGCGCGACCTCGGCGACCTACCAGACGGACAGCTTCGAGGGCGTCCATCAGATCGTCAGAGGGAACACGATGACGCCGACGTTCACCCGCGGCCCGGGGGAGACGGTCGGCACCTTCCCGATGGAGGTGGCGATGGACGAGCTCGCCTACGAGCTCGGAATCGACCCGATCGAGCTGCGCCTGCGCAACATCGGCGCGACCGACGCCAACACCGGCTTCGCATGGTCAAGCGACGGCCGCGAGGAGTGCTTCCGTCGCGGCGCCGAGCGCTTCGGCTGGGCCGAGCGCGACCCGCGGCCGGGGATCCGCCGCGAGGGCGACTGGCTGATCGGCAGCGGCGTCGCGATGGCCTCCTACCCGGTCGCGTTCTTCATGCCCCAGCAGCACGCCCGCGCCCGCCTCTACGACGACGGCTCCGCTGTCGGGATGGTCAACTCGCCGGAGTTCGGCACCGGCATGACGACCGCGATGGCGCAGGTCGTCGCCGACGCGATCGGCATCTCGCTTGACGGGACGCGGATGGAGCATGGCGACACCGACCTGCCGAGCGTCTCCTCGGCGGTCGGCTCCAACGGCGCGCTGATGATCAGCTCGGCGCTCCATCTCGCGGGCGTCGCGCTGAGAGAGCAGCTGATCGCGATGGCGGTCGCCGACGACAGATCGCCGCTGCACGGCGCCGACCCCGCCGCCGTCGCGGCGGCCGACGGGCGGATGGCGCTGAAGGACGACCCGTCGCGCAGCGAGGCCTTCGCCGACCTGCTCAGACGCAGCCGCGTCGCCGACGTCGAGTCGCTCGGCAGCTGGACGCCGCCGCCGCCCGACACGCCGCACGGGCTGCTGACGTTCGGCGCGCAGTTCGCCGAGGTCGCGGTCGACGCCGACCTCGGGCTGGTGCGCGTGCGCAGGCTCGTCGGCGCCTTCGCGCCGGGGCGGGTCCTGAACGAGCGCACGACGCGCAGCCAGCTGATGGGCGGGATGCTGTGGGGGCTCAGCCAGGCGCTGCTTGAAGGCAACCGGACCGACACGCGGACCGGCAGATGGGCCGCCGGCAACCTCGGCGAGTACCTCGTCCCGGTCAACGCCGACGCGCCCGACGTCGGGATCGAGCTGGTCGAGGTCGCCGACGAGGTCTGCGGGCCGCTCGGCGTGAAGGGCGTGGGGGAGGTCGGCCAGGTCGGCGTCGCCGCCGCGATCGCCAACGCCGTCTTCCATGCGACCGGCTACCGCGTCCGCGAGCTTCCGATCGCCGCCGAGACGCTGCTGCCCGCGCTCAACGACGACGGCGGATGAGCGACGAGCTGGCGCGAGGCGGCGGGCGGCCGCGACGGCGCGGGGAGGGCCCTGCGGCGCTCCCCGACGAGGCCGGCGCCGCGCTCGATGGGGAGGGCCATGCCGCCCTCCCCGGCGATGCGCCGGCCGCGCTCGGCCGCCCGATCGACGCGCCGCTCCCCGCCCGCCCGCCGCTCACGACCCCGAGACGGCTGCGCGGGCGGGCGCTGCTGGGGCGCGAGCGCGAGCTCGTCAGACGCCAGCCGTGGCTCGGCTTCGCCGGCCTCGTCGTCGTCGTGCCGCTGACCGTGCTGCTGGTGGTCGTGGCCGGCGGCGCCGAGTCGTCGCTCGAGGTGCTCGCGCCGCTGTCAACGTTTGCGTTGCCCGTCGTCGCGATGGTCGCCTTCTGGTGGGAGGACTGGCCGGGCTCGAGCCTGACGCCAGGCTGGTCGGGGATCGTCAACACCGCTGTTGTGATCGTCTGCACGATCGGGCTGACGATCGCCGGACAGGCCGTCGTCGGCAGGGCCGACCTGCACAGCCTCTTCGACGGCACGCCCGGCCCCGGCCATCCGGCGACCTTCCCGGCGACGCTTCCGCTCGCCGCGATCGCCTTCACCGTGATCCTGCAGCTGACGCTCGTCAGCGAGGGCTGGCCGCTGCGCGGGCGGCTGCCGCGGCTGTGGGCGGGGCTGGCGGCGGTCGTCGTCTCGTGGGGGATCGCGCTGCTCGTCTACTACCTGCTGGCGGAGATCGACCCGAGAGCGCCGGACCTCGCAACCGGCCTCAAGAGCCAGGACGGCCTCGTCAGCGGGCAGTCGATCGGCGCGTGGCTGATCTCCGTCGCGCTGTGGCAGTCGGTCGTCTTCATCGCGCTGCGCGGCTGGCCCGTCTTGAGCATCAGTGTGCGCGGCTGGCGGATCGCCGCCGGCAACGCGCTGACGATCGCGGGCGGGTGGGCGTCCTACCTCGTGCTGCGCGAGGTCTTCAGCGTCTCGCTGGGCTCGATCGCCGCCGCGCTCGGCTGCGGCGTCGCCGCAACGCTGCTCGCCGCGATGCTGATGGAGGGCTGGCTTGGCGACAAGCTGCACGAGGCGCGGTGGCGCGTCGTCGCGGTCTGCGGCGTCACGACGGTGACGGTCGTCCTGTACGTCGTGCTGAAGCTGATCGCCGACGGGATCGACTTCCACAAGGCGCAGGCGTCGGACTGGATCCTCTACGCCGGCCTCGACGCGATCGGCACCGCGGTGATCCTGCACGTCGCGATCTGGCGGCGCTGGCCGGTCAGCGGCGTGAGATAGGCGCGAGGCGCCCAGATCGCGTCCACCCGTGGCGAGGCCGGCGCCCAGACCGCCGGCCCCGTCCGGCACTTCAGCGGCTGAGCGGCCGATCGCTGCACCCGGGCGCGCGGCGCCGAACGCCCGCCCGCGACGCGCGCTGCCACCATGAGAGAGATGGCCGACACGATGGGGCACGCTCACAGGACGTGAGCAGAGACGCGAGCAACACAAAGCCGGAGACGAACGTCTCCGGCGAGCTGTGGAACGCGACGAAGCTCTGGGCCAGATGGGCGCGCGGGCGGGTCGAGGCGCGCGTCGTCGACGCGGTCGGCGGCCCGGCGCGGGCGCGCGTCATCTTGCTGTTCGGCGCGGTTTTGGCGCTCAACACCGCCGACGCCTCGACTGTTGGCGCGGTCGCGGCGCAGCTCGAGCCCGCGCTTGGGATCGGCAACACCGAGGTCGGGCTGCTCAGCTCGGTCGCGCTGATAATCGGCGCGATCTTCGCGATCCCAGCCGGCATGCTGGTCGACCGCGCGCCGCGCGTGAAGATCCTCGCGGCGGCGGTCGTGCTGTGGAGCATCACGTCGCTCGCGAGCGGCTTCGCCGGCTCCTACGGAACGCTGCTGTTGACGCGCCTGGCGCTCGGCGCGGTGACCGCGATCGCCGGCCCCGCGATCGCCTCGCTGACCGGCGACTACTTCCCGGTGCGCGAGCGCGTGCGCGTCTACGGCTACATCCTCGCGGGCGAGATCGCCGGCACCGCGGTCGGCTTCATCGTCAGCGGCTCGGTCGCGGGGTTCCTCGGCTGGCGGGCCGCCTTCTTCCTGCTCGCGATCCCCGGTTTCTGGCTCGCCCGGGAGCTGTGGCGGACCGTCCCCGAGCCCCAGCGCGGCGGCACGAGCCGGCTGCAGCGCGGCTCGGTCGACCTCGACAGCGCGGCGCGCGGGGATGGCGCGCCCGCGGTCGAGGACGAGGGGGAGGCGCCGGTGCGCGACGACGACTTCGCCGAGAGAGCGGTGAGAGCGCGCGGCGTCGAGCCCGAGCCCTCGCGCGTGCTGCACGAGGACGCCGGCGCGATGGGGCTCGTCCGCGCCGTCAAATACATCCTCAGCGTTCCGACCAACACGGTCCTGATCATCTCCTCGGCGCTCGGCTACTTCTTCCTCAGCGGCCTGCAGACGTTCGCGATCGTCTTCGTGCGCGGCCACTACCACGTCAGCCAGACCACGGCGACGGGCGTGCTCGGCCTGATCGTCGTCGGCGCGCTGCTCGGCACGCTCCTCAGCGGCCCGCTGACCGACGCGCTGCTGCGCAACGGCGTCCTCAACGCGCGCATCTGGGTCCCGCTCGTCTCCTACGTCCTCGCCGCGATATTGCTGGTGATCGGGATCGTCAACACCCATCTGACGCCCGCGGTCTGGTTCTGCATGGGCGGCGCGGCGGCATTGTCGGCCGCGAACCCGCCGCTCGACGCCGCGCGGCTGGACATCATGCCCGCGGGGTTGTGGGGCCGCGCAGAGAGCGTGCGAACAGCGCTGCGCACCGTCGGCCAGGCGGTCGCGCCGCTGCTGTTCGGCGCGATCGCCGACCTCGTCGCCGGCATACACCCGAGCCAGGCCCCGCCGGGGACCCATGCCGACACCGTCTCGCCCGCCACCGCGCGCGGCCTCGAGTACAGCTTCCTGTTGATGCTGATCGCGCTCGGCGCGGCCGGCGTGATCCTGCTGAAAGCGCGCCACACCTACGCGCAGGACGTCGCGACGGCGGCGGCGTCGTCGCATGCGCCGAGAGCTGAAGGCGGTGGCGGAAGGGGCGGCGGCGGCGCGGTTGTGCCGGCGCCAGGCGGCTGACGTCGCGAGAGGCGCCCCGGAGCGACGTGCGGCCACGTCTGGACCGGCGCTATCAAGCAAACGACTGGCCGGCCGATCTTCTCCTACGATGCGGTTCAGGCGCCTGGGTCTCCTCCTCGGTGCACGACGACAGGGGACCCCTTTTCATGCGCGTACGGTCGGCCATCCTTCGCTCGCTCACGGCTGCGGCGATCCCGCTTGCGGCGGTGATGGCGGTCGGCGCCGCCGCGCAGCCGGCAGGAGCCGCTGAGCCGGGCAGCCAGGAACGCGTCCTCACGCCCGACCCGCTCCAGCTCGCCGCCCCGCTGCAGCCCGCGCCGCCGCTCGCGCACACCCCCGGCGCGGCGCCGAGCGCGACCGCCCGCTCCGCCTACCTGCTCCAGCTCGCCCCGGCGGCGACGATGCGAGCCTTCCAGAGCGCCCGCCCCGACGGCGTCGCGGCTGCGCGCTCGGCCGCCCGCGCACAGCTCGGGCGCGTCGTCGACGCGCAGGCGAGAGCGATCTCGGCGCTGCCGGCTCACACCTCGGTCCTCTACCGCACGCACAGCGTGCTGGCCGGCGTCGCGGTGATGAGCACGCCTGCCCAGGCGGGCGCGCTCGGGCAGCTGCCGGGCGTCAGGGCCGTCTACCCGATCGTGCCCAAGTCGGTCGACAACTCCTACGCGATCCCGTTCCAGGGCGGGACGACGGCGTGGGGACCGACACCCGGCGGCGACCTCGGCGCGAACGTCAGAATCGCCGTGATCGACACCGGCATCGACTACACGCACGCGGACTTCGGCGGTCCCGGCACGACCACCGCGTACGACGCGGCCCACGCGACTGACAGCGACCCCGCCGACCCGTCGCTCTTTCCCAACGGCAAGGTCGTCGGCGGCTACGACTTCGTCGGCGACGCCTACGACGCTGACAGAGGCACCCCGGCGCACGAGGACGCCAACCCGCTCGACTGCGCCGGGCACGGAAGCCACGTTGCCGGGAGCGCCGCAGGCTACGGCGAGAACATCGACGGCTCGACCTACAGCGGCGCCTACGACGCCTCGACGCCGTTCTCGACGCTGAAGATCGGCCCCGGGATGGCGCCGAGAGCGCAGCTGCTCGCCTATCGCGTCTTCGGCTGCGAGGGGACGACTGACTTCGTCGCCGCCGCCCTCGACATGGCGACCGACCCGGACGGGAACGGCGTTCCCACCGACCGCGCCGACGTGATCAACCTCTCGCTTGGCTCGACGTACGGCTCGCCGGACGACGGCGACGCGCGAGCGGTCAACGCGGCCGTTGACGAGGGCGTCACCGTCGCGGTTGCCGCGGGCAACGACGGCGACTTCATCGACGTCGGCGGCTCGCCGGGCACGGCGAGAAGAGCGATCACGGTCGCCAACAGCGAGGACGCCGCGAGCGTCGTCGACGGCGCCTTCGTCTCGATCGACGGCGCCCCGGCGGCCCCGCTGCCGGTCACCCGCGCCGTACTCTACGACTGGAGCGGCCCAGACCTTGACGGCGACGTCGTGCCGGCGCCGGCCGGCGACGCTACCGCGTGCGCAGCGTTCCCGCCCGGCACCGACTTCCACGGCGACGTCGTCTTCGTCGAGTGGAACGACGACGCCCTGGAGTGCGGCTCGGCGGCGCGCGCCACCAACCTTGAAGCCGCCCACGCCGGCGGCTTCATCTTCGGCAACACGAACGAGACGTTCAACGCCGGCATCAGCGGCAGCGCCACGATCCCCGGCGTGCTGCTCGCGAAGTCCGGCGCCGACGCGATCCGCGACGCGCTGCAGGCGCACCAGCCGGTCACCGTGAACGGGACCGCCCCGAACGCCGCGTCGCAGATGGTCCTCGACGACAACGACAAGGTCAGCCCCTCCTCCTCGCGCGGCATCCACGCCGCCGGCGACATGAAGCCGGACGTGGCCGCGGTCGGCACAAGCGTCTTCTCGGCCGCCGTGAGAACCGGCACCGAGGGGGTCTCGGAGACCGGCACGTCGATGGCGACGCCGATGGTCGCCGGCCTCGCCGCGCTCGTGCTCGCCGCGCACCACGACTGGACGCCGCAGCAGGTGAAGGCCGACATCATGAACACGGCCGGCAACGACCTCTACGTTGGCGGCTCGGCCGATCCTGCCAGCGACATGTACGCGCCAGCGCGCGTCGGCGCCGGCCGGATCGACGCCGCCGACGCGGTCGACAACACCGTCCTGGCGTACGACAGCGACCCCTCCGACGCGGGCGCCGTCAGCGTCTCGTTCGGGCCGGTCGAGGTGACGGGCGCGATGACGCTGACGAGACACGTCGCCGTCAAGAACACCAGCACGACCACGGCCGCCGCCTACGACGCCAGCTACGACGCGATCACGACCGTGCCGGGCGTCA
Source organism: Conexibacter sp. (assembly GCA_036499225.1). Lineage (GTDB taxonomy): Bacteria > Actinomycetota > Thermoleophilia > Solirubrobacterales > Solirubrobacteraceae > Conexibacter. The sequence goes on along the minus strand of DASYEC010000067.1, from coordinate 44,912 downwards.
GCTACACCGTCTCGCCGAGCACGTTCACGATCCAGCCAGGCGCGACGCAGACCGTCACGGTCACCTTCAGCGTGACGAGCCCTGCGCTGCTGACGAAGACGGTCGACCCGACGGTCGGCCGGCTGAGCGCGCAGAGATTCACGGACGGCGGCTTCGCTCCGCGCTCGACGCTCTCGGAGGCGAGCGGCCGGCTGCTGCTCGCCCCGCAGGTCAGCGGCAGCGAGTTGCGGCTGCCCGTCTACGCGGCGCCGCGGCCCGCTTCGCGGCTGACGCAGCCGGCCTCGCTCGAGCTGAGCGGCTCCGGTCCGCAGCAGTCGGCGGCGCTGACGTTCAGCGGGACCGACGTCGGCAGCGGCGACGCCAACGGCGGCGACACGCCCGATGACCCCGACGACGACATCTTCTCGATCGCGGCCGGCTTCGAGCTGCAAGCGACGAGCGGGCCGGCGCCGCTGTGCGGCGGGAGCGTCGACAACGACTGCGTTGACGACGACTTCGAGCGCGCCGCCGACATCGCGCAGGTCGGCTACACGTCCAACTCCCCGCAGACGCATGCCGACCCGTCGGTGCGGCCGATGGCCTACTTCGCCGTGACGACGCAGCGGCCGTGGACGACGCCCGCAAGCGACTCGCAGGTCTTTGTCCTGATCGACACCGACGGCGACGGGGAGCCCGACTTCTTCCTCCACAACACGCGGGCCGGCCTCGACGACGTCTTCGTCTCCGAGCTGGAAGACGCGCACACCGGCGACGTGTACGACGAGCCGCTCGACGACCTCTGGGGCAACGTCGACACGGCCGTCTACGACAGCGACGCGATGATCCTGCCGGTCTCGCTCGACGTGCTCGCGGAGCACGGGGTGACGCCGGACAGCCCACGCGTCAACTACGGCGTTGAAAGCTTTTCGCTGTACGGGTCGGCCGTGTGGGCCGACGAGGTCGGCGGCGTCGACCCGGTCACCTCGCACCTGTCGAGACCGCTCACCGCCGACCTCTACGCGCCGGGCGTCACGGTGACGGCCGCCGACACGGGTAGCGGCCCGCTGCTGGTCGACCAGAACGGCGCGCAGCGGACGGTCACGCGCGACGTCGCCTCCTACGCCGCCGACAGCGGGCAGGGCCTGCTGATGCTCCATCTGCACAACCCGGTCGGTGACAAGGGCCAGGTTGTGGCGCTGACCGATGCGGCGCCGCCGACGGGAGACCACGACGAGCCGCCGACGGACGGCTCGCAGGATCCCAACACGCCGACCGGCCCGACGCTGACCGGCCCGACGGTGACGCCGCCCCAGCAGTCGCACCCGACGATCACCGCGCGCCTTTCCAGCGCCCATAAAGAGACCCGCTTCGGCTGGTACCGCAGCGCCGTCACGGTGAGATTCACCTGCACGGCCGACAGCTCGCCGCTGGTCGGCGCCTGCCCGAAGAAGGTGACGGTGACGCGCAACGGCGCGAAGCTGCGGGCGATCACGCGAACGGTCACCGCCGCTGACGGCGGCACCGGTTCCGTCACCGTGAGAGGGCTGAAGATCGACCGCGTCAAGCCGAGCGTCAAGATCACCCGCGCGCGCAACGGCGTAACGCATCGCGGCACGCTCCCGAAGACCCGGTGCGTCGCCCGCGACGCGCTCTCGGGAGTCGTGTCGTGCAAGCTCGTGAAGCGCGTGAAGGGCATGACGATCACGTACACCGCGACGGCGAGCGACCGAGCCGGGAACGTCCGCGTCGCGCGCATGACCGCGCGAACGCGCCGGCGAGGGTAGGAGGGCGGCGCCCGCCCGCCCGCGCGCGGCGGGCGCGCCGCGCGGGCCCCCGAAAGCGTCGAACCGCTGAGCAGCTGATGTCCCGTTAACGGCCGCGGGCCCCTCGAAACCGAGGGGCCCGCGAGCCGCCGCTAGGGCGTGTGGAGGAGGAGGAGGAGAGGAGTCCCCTACACGTTGGTGAGCTTGAACTGGCTGACGAGCCGCTCAAGCTCCTCTGCGGTCTTGGCCAGCTCCTGAGCGGAGGCGGCGATCTCCTGGGTCGAGGCGGAGGTCTGCTGGGTGGAGGCGGAGACCTGCTCGGTCGAGGCGGAGGACTGCTCGGCGACGGCGACGACCTCGGACATGTTCTCCTGCATCCGCATCGCGCGCTCGCTGATCTCGCTGACGGCGGAGGCGATCTGCTCGACGCGCCCGGTCATGTCCTCGACCGACGTGCCGATCTGCAGGAACGAGTCGCGCGCCTGCTCGACCGTCGCGGCGCCGTCCTGCGTCTGACGGGCGCCGGCCTCGACGACCTCGACGGCGTGGCCGGTCTCGCGCTGGATCTCGTCGATCAGGCCCGAGATCGAGCGGGCCGCTTCGCGCGACTCCTCGGCCAGCTTGCGGACTTCCTCGGCGACGACGGCGAAGCCGCGTCCCTGCTCGCCCGCGCGGGCGGCCTCGATCGCGGCGTTGAGCGCGAGCAGGTTGGTCTGCTCGGCGATGCCGGTGATGGTTGAGACGATCCCGCCGATCTGCTCCGACTTCGAGCCGAGGTCGCGGATCACCGAGGTGACCTCGCTCGACGACGCCTGCACGGCCTGCATCGCCTCGGTCGCCTCGGCGATCGCGGAGGCGCCCTGGTCGGCGACGCCGCGCGCGTTCTCGGCGGCGCGGGCGGTCTCGGAGGCGTTCTCGGCGGAGGCGCGCGTGGCGTGCACGACCTCCTCGGTCAGCGAGCGGGCCTCGCCGACGGTGCGGACCTGGCGCTCGGCGCCCGCGGCAACCTCGCCGACGGCCGAGGCGATCTCGCCGACCGCGCGGCCGGACTCCTCGGAGGTCGTCGCCATCTGCTGCGAGGCGGCGGCGACGGCCTGCGTCTCTTGCGCGATCTGGCCGACGAGGGAGGCGACCTTCTCGCGCATGCCGTTGTAGCCGCTGACCGAGGCCTGCAGCTGCGACAGCATGATGTTGAAGATCTCCGCGAGGCGGCCGCTTGAGATGCCGTCGACCGTCTCGATCCGGCTGGTCGTCGTGCTGGCGTCGACCGTCAGGTCGCCCTCGGCAACGGCGGCGAGCGCCTGCTCGAGCGCTGCGAGGTCGTTCGTCGAGAGCGACTCCATGCGGTCGAGCAGCGCCTCCAGCGAGGAGCGGTCGCCGAGCGCGGCGCGCAGCTCTTCGCTCATGTTCGAGAACGCGATGCCGAGCTCGTCCTGGTCAGACTTCGGCTGCACGTCGACGGCGAGCTCGCCAGCGGCGATCTGACGCGCCGCGGTCGCCATCTCGTCGAGGTACTCGATCATCAGCCTGAAGGCCGCGCCGGTCTCGCCGATCTCGTCGCGCGATCTGATCTGGACGCTCTGGCGGATGTTGCCCTTCGCGATGCCGCGCGCGGCATTGAGCATCTGGCGCACGCCGCCGACGATGATGCGGGAGAGCAGCAGCGCGATCAGGATGCCGACGATCGCGGCGACGACCGCCATGACGATGATCACCGTGCGGCCGTTGGACGCGGTCGACTTCGCCGCGGCGATCGAGCTGGCGGTCTGTGTTCTCTGGTACGTGTTGAGCGCGGTGAGCGCCGCTCTGAAGGTGTTGAAGTCGGTGTAGCCGGCGCCGATGGAGAGCAGCGCGACGGCCTGGGCGACCTGGCCCTCGTCGGCCATTCTTCTGGAGACAAACGTGTCTCTATAGTATCCCTGCCACGCGTCGTTGAGTCTGCCGACGAGCGCCAGCTCCTGCGGCGTGGAGGCCGCTCTTGTCAGCGCGGCAAGCGACGCTGCCATCACTCTCGGCTGCAGCTCATAGGTCTGGATGAGCGACGGCTGTCTCTCTGCCTTGCTCGAAGTAGCGTAACGAAGCTGGACCAGGCGGTATGAGTAGTAGGACTGGTTGATGTCGCTGATCCCCTGCATGCCAGGGACAACGTCAGAGCCGAAGCTCTCGGTCGTGTTGTTGATCGAGTTGATGCGGGTGATCGAGACCACGGCAAGCGCGACCATCAGCGCGATCACGATCAGGAAGCCGCCAAGCAGCTTCGTGCGGACGTTGAACTTCACGGGGGTGCTCCTAGCGGATCAGGGGGAAACGGCAGACCTCTCCCACCGTCATCGGCAGGCGGCGCCACCCCCAGCAACGCCGCGCCAAACAACTAGTTTATGGATCCGCCTGTCACCGTTCGGAGGCGCAGCGCCGGCCGCTTTCTTGGCGCGCCGACGCTGCGTTTGTCACCGTGAGCGTCGCGTTCAGCGACCGCCGCGCGCCATCGCGCTCGGCACGATGTTCTGGTTGAGGTGAAAGACGTTCGCCGGGTCGTACTGGTCTTTCAGCGCGACGAGCCGCTGATACGTGTCCGCGCCGTACGCCGCCTCAACGCGCTCGTGGCCCTCGGCGGAGAGGAAGTTGACGTAGGTTCCGCCGGTCAGCGCCGGGCCGACCGCGCTGTGCAGCGCGTGCGCCCAGCGGGCGGCGTCGTCGAACCCCTCCGCGGTCTGCGTGCCCGCGGTGATGTTGAGCAAGAACGGCGCGCTGCGGTCGCCGAAGGCGGTCGCGTCCGCGGGCACGCGGGCCACCGCGCCGCCCATCTGGTGAACGTGGATCTCGCTCGTCGGCGAGGTGATGTGACGGTGAAAGCCGACGAGCGTCTCAACCGTGTCGTCGTCGAGGCCGCGCAGCCACCCGGCCTTGAAGTAGTTGAACTCGCCCGGGCCCCACAGCGGGTCCAGGAGGCTCTGCATCGCGACGTACGGCATCGGCCCCAGCAGGTCGGCGACCGGCTCGCCCAGCTCGCGCAGCGGCCGCAGCGCGGTCTCGCCGTCCTGCAGCGGGCCCGCGTACATCGCGGGGATCACGACGACGCGTCTGCCATGCCACTCCTCCGGCAGGAACGGGGCGGGCGGCGCGGTCGCGAGGCTGACGAGCGTCGTCAGCTCGTCCGGCGCGCTCGCCGCCCAGTCGCGGTAGAAGCGCAGGATCTCGCCGGCGAGGTCGCCGGGGTAGAAGACGGCGCCGCCGAGGATCGTCGGGCCGACGGGGTGAAGCTGGTACTCGAACGCGGTGACGATCCCGAAGTTCCCGCCGCCGCCGCGCAGGCCCCAGAACAGCTCGTCGTTCTCGTGCGCGTTGGCATGGACGAGGCAGCCGTCGGCGGTGACGACGTCGGCGCCGATCAGGTTGTCGCAGGTGAGGCCGTGCTTGCGCATCAGCCAGCCGATCCCGCCGCCGAGCGTGAAGCCGGCGATCCCGGTCGTCGAGACCAGGCCGCCGGTGAGCGCGAGGCCGAACGCCTGCGTCTCGTGGTCGAGCTCGGCCCAGGTGACGCCGGGCTGCGCACGGACCGTGCGCGCGAGCGGGTCGACCTGGATCCCTCTCATCGGCGAGAGGTCGATCACGACGCCGTCGTCGCAGGTCGAGAAGCCAGGGATGCTGTGCTTGCCGCCACGGACGGAGACCTCGAGCCCCTCGCTCTGCGCGAACTCGATCGCCCGCATCACGTCGGCGGTGCCGGCGCAGCGGACGATCAGCGCCGGATAGCGGTCATGCGCCCCGTTCCAGATCGCCCGCGCCTCGTCGTACGCGGCGTCGTTCGGCGTGATCAGCACGCCGCGCAGCTGCACGTCGAGCTCCGCGATCGAGCCCTCGCCGAGGGTCGTATGCGTGTGGGTCCCGGATGTCATCTGCACTGCTCCTCTCGCAGCTCGTCAATCGGTGCGCCGGAAGCTAGACCTCGGTTCTCTACAGTCACTCACCGCCTACTCAATTCACACCTCCCGAGTGATGAGGTGACGCCGGGGCGGCGTTGCGACGTCGCTCACGTGACGCTCGGGGAGACGTCGTCTTCCAGCTGCGCGAGCAAGCCACGGGCGTAGCGAGCGCCGCGCCCATCGCTGGAGCCGGTGAACAGCGCGAGCGCCTCCGCAAGCGAGCGGCGCGCCAGCGTCGGCTCACCGACCTTGGCGAGCGCCTCACCGCGCTCCGCCAGCGACCACGCGAGGTTCGGCACGATTCGCCGCGTGCGTGACAGCTCGGCGCACTGAGCGAGCAGGGCCGCCGCTCTGCGCGGATCCCCGTGGTCGAGCTCAAACCCGCCAAGGTCGAGCGGAATCGCCTGCAGCCCCGGCCCGTCCTCGGAGCGCTCGAAGGTCCCCCGCACCGCCTCGAGCAGCGCCCGCCCGCGCTCCTCGTCGCCGGCGTAGAGCTCCAGCATCCCCATCCCCAACTGCGCGGTGGCGATCTCCCGCGTGTCCCGAGCGGCGCGCCGGAGCGCGAGCGCCTCCTCGAATGCGGCGGTGGCAGCAGCGAGGTCGGCGGCAGCGCTCGGGCTCCTATCGCTGCCCGAGCGACCGTCGCCAGCGGGATCGTGAGCGTCGGTGCTCGCCACCGCGCCCGTGCGCAACGTGTTGCCAAGCGCTGTGAGCGCGACGGCTGCGCCCTGGTCGTCGCCGATCGCGCGGAAGCGGGCGAGCGCGCGCTCGATGGCGGCGCGGGCGGAGCTGTGGTCGCCGTCGATCCGCCACGCCTCGCCGACGTTGAGCAGCGCGTACGCGGCGCCGGCGCGGCTGCGGACGGCGCGGAAGAGGCAGAAGGTGTCCTCGAAGAAGAGCCGCGGCGCGCCGGCGGGCCCGGCGGGGAGCGTGATCGGGGCAATGTGCATCGCCCAGAAGAGCGGCCCGCGCTCGTCGGGGATCTCGTCGAGCAGGCCGAGCGCCCGGTACAGCAGCTCACGCGCAACAGCGGTCTCGCCCCGGCAGCCGGCAAGCACCCCCTGCGCCTGCGTGATCGCGACGGTGACCGACGCGTCGCCGAGGTCGCGCGCGAGCGCGAGGCCTTCGGCGAGCGCGCGGTCGGCGATGGGCCAGTCGAAGCCACCCATCGCGAGCCCGCCGCGGCGTTCAAGCGCACGTGCCTCGGCGTGGGAATCGGCCGCCCCACGGGCGATCCCGAGTGCTCTGGCGCTGATCGAGACGGTCCGGATCGTGCCGCGCCGTCGTACGTCGATCCCGCCGAGGGACCACAGCGCGCGGGCCCGCGCGGCTGTCGGCTCGGGCGCGGCGCCGAGCGCCTCGTCAAGCCAGCGCGAGCCCTCGACGAACAGCCCGCGCGCCATCCAGAACCACCACAGGTGGCTTGCAAGCTCGAGCGCTGATGGCGGGTCGTCGCGGATCGCCGAGGCGAGCGCCGCGCGCAGGTCGTCGTGCTCGGCCTCCAGCCGCTCCGCCGGCCAGGCAGCCGCGACCTCCGGTGCGAGGTCGCGGTCCGCGGCCGCCGCGAGCGCGAGGTACCACGCGCGATGCGCCGCTTCGCGCTCCTGCTTCTCACCCGCCTCGGCGAGTTTTTCACGCGCGTGTTGACGGACTGTTTCGAGCAGCCGATAGCGGTAATGACCAGCGCCCGGGTCGACCTGCACGAGCGACTTGTCAGCCAGCTGCGCCAGCAGGTCAAGCGCCACGCCGCCGGCGCACAGCCCATCGTCGTCGGTGCAGACCCCGTCGATCGCCTCAACCCCGAAGCTCCCGGCGAACACGCCGAGTCGTCGATAGAGCACCCGCTCGGCGTCGGTGAGCAGGTCATGGCTCCAAGCGAGCGTCGCACGCAACGTCTGCTGGCGGGTGAGGCCAGTCCGACTCCCACCCCGCAGCAGCGCAAGCGCATCCCCAAGCCGCTCCGCGATCTGCGCAGGCGAGAGCACGGTAATCCGCGCCGCGGCCAGCTCCAGCGCCAACGGCATCCCGTCCAACCGCCGGCAAACCTCCGCGACCGCCGCTGCGTTCTCGCGGCTGAGCGCAAACCCTGGCGCCGCCGCCTCAGCTCGCTGGCAAAAGAGCCGGATCGCCTCGGATTGGCTGAGGTCGTCGAGCCACGCGGGATCGGGGGAGGGGTTGTCGCTCGGCGGCCGCGCGGCTCCCGCTCCACCGCGCTCGGGCAGCTCCGGCAGCGAGAGCGGAGGCACGCGCCAGGCGACCTCGCCGTCGACCCGCAACGGCTCGCGGCTGGTCGCGAGCAGGCGCAGGTTGGGGGAGCGGCGCAGGAGCCGGTCGGCGAGGCTGGCGCATGCGTCGATCAGGTGCTCGCAGTTGTCGAGGATGAGCAGGACGCGCGCGTCGCCGATCTGGTCGCCGAGCAGCTCGACGGGGTCGCGCTCCGAGCGCGGCGTGACCCCGAGCGCGGCGGCAGCCTCCTCGACCACGAGAGCCGGGTCCGAGATCGGCGCGAGGTCGACCGCATGGGTACCGCCGTCCAAAGACTCAGCCGCCCGCCGCGCCGCCAGCTCAAGCCCGAGTCGCGACTTCCCACACCCGCCAGGCCCCGTCAGCGTCAACAGCCGAGCCCGGTCCAGCAGCCGATCGAGCACCGCCAACTCCCGAGCCCGCCCGACAAAGCTCGTGAGCTGGCGGGGCAGACCGGTCGCAGCATTCGCCGCCATCTGATCCGGAAGCGGTGCGTCGGCGTGCCCTGCGGGGGCGGCGTGTCCGGCGGCGGCGGCGTGTCCCTCGCGCGCCGCCGACGCATCGCGCGTGCTCGGCGGCGTGCGGTTGGCGGGCTCGCGCGCCGCCGACGCATCGCGCGTGCTCGGCGCCGGGCGGTTGGCGGGCTCGCGCGCCGCCCGCGCATCGCGCGTGCTCGGCGCCGGGCGGTTGGCGGGCTCGCGCGCCGCCCACGGATCGCGCGTGCTCGGCGGCGTGCGGTTGGCGGGCTCGCGCGCCGCCCACGGATCGCGCGTGCTCGGCGCCGGGCGGTTGGCGGGCTCGCGGGTGGGGGCCGGCGCATGCTGGCTCGCCAGGATCGCGTGGTAGAGGCGGCGCGTCTCGGGATCGGGATCGGCCGCGAGCATGCGGCCCAGCGCGTCGCGTAGCGACTGATACTGCGCGAGCGCTTGCTGCTGGCGGCCGCCGTCAGCGAAAAGGCGCATCAGCGCGCGGTGGGCGGGCTCGTGGACCGGGTCCTCGACCACGACCCGCTGCAGCGCCTCGACCGCGGGCGCGTCATCACCGGCGTTGACGTGCGCCTCAGCCAGCGCGATCAGCAACCCGAGGCGAGTCTCGCGCAGCGCGTCGCGGCGGGCCCATGTCCAGTCCTCGTAGCGATCCTCGGGCAGCAGCTCGCCCGCATAGAGGTTGAGCGCGCGCTGGTACGCCGAGACCGAGCACACGCGGCGCGCCACCGCCGCCGCCAGCTCGAAGCGATCGACGTCGACCGAGATCCCATCCCCGACGAGCGCCACGACGTCATCGCGCAACACGAGCCGCTCCGCAGCGCGCGCTCTTGGGCGCTCGTCATCAGCCCGCGCGTCCGCGGCCTGGCCTTTCCGGGCCTGCTCGCCGCCAGCCCGCCGCTCGTGCGCCCGCCCGTCGCCTACGCGCGCGTGACCGTCAGCCCGCCCGCCATCGCCCGCGACCGCCCGCCGCGCGGTGTAGAGGACCTGATGGAGCGCGTTCGCGGCCGGCTCCCGGCCGGGCCACAGCAGCTCGGTCGCCTGCTCGCGATGCAGCCGCCGCTCGGGTGCGAGCGCGAGCAGCTTGACGAGGCTCTTCGCCCGCCGTAGCCGCCACGCCTGCTCCGCCACCGGCCGGCCACCGACAGACACGGCGAACCCGCCGAGAAGCTGAATCTCGAGCGAAGCCTGCTCGAACCGTTCCACGGTGCATCGAGCCTACGAGCCCCCAGCCCCGGCCGCAACCCGCCGACCGACCCCCTCGGCGTCGAGCTCGGCGCGACTCACCCCGAGCGCTCGCTCGAGTCCTGCGTCGAGCTGTGCATCAGCCCGTCCCCGCCTGAAAGCGCCTACTCCACCACCGGCGGCTCGAGCAGCGATGCGTTGATGTGCTCCGACAGCGCGATGGCGCCGGCGCGTTTGGCGGCGAGGTGCTCGGCGTCGTCGCGGTCGCTCATCAGCGCGGCGGTGTACGCGGTCGAGGCGGCTTCCCACTGCTCGCGAAGGCGATCGGTGTCGAGGCGCGCTCGGCGGCGCATGGTCTCGACACACAATGCGATCTCCTCGACCGGCGCGTCCGCGTCGAAGGCCCGCGATCCCTGGCGCTCGCGAGCGAACGTGAAGGTGTGCCGGGGCGTGAGGACCGGCCGGTGGAGGGTGCGCTCGACTCGCGTCGAGGCGTCGTCCAGCACGCTCGTCGCGACGCTGAAGCGCGGGTAGGGCTCGACGCCTGCGAGCCACGCCTGGCGCCGCGCCTCGACGGCATGCTCTTGGCGGCCGTCGATCACCAGGCCGGCGTACTCGGCGACGTGGACCCAGCCCCAGTGGGTCGCGGCGAGCAGCACTCCGACCGCGGCGATCGCCACGTCGAGCGCCCCGCCGCTCTCGAACAGCAGCCGCCAGCCGCCATAGGCGAGCAGCGCGATCCCGACGATCAGGCTCGCGCCGGTGAGAAGCGAGCCCGCAGCAACGAGCCGGTCGTGCGCGCGCGTCGAAACCAAAGGCTCGCGATACCGCTCGGCAACAGGCACGTTGACGCTGTCCTCGTCGAGCAATCGCCGGTCAGCCGGCACGCCGAGGAAGGCAACCATGCTCTGGCCGCTGTCGCTCATCGCCAGGCCCGCTCACCCGCGCGTCGCGCCGGCCCGAGCCCTACGTCGCGCCCGCTCTCCCGCGCGCCGCGCTCACGCCAGCGCCGGACCCGCCCACGCCGTTCGTCCCTCCGTGCGCGCCACGCACGGCGGCGGCGTCGGCGGCGAGGCTGCTGGTCAGCATCCCCTCGCGGACCTGGTCCATCAGCGAGCCGACCGCGGCGGGCGAGTGGGGGAGCAGGAGCGTCGTCATGTTGCCGTTCTCGCCGACCGATCGGAGCGTGTCCATGTACTGCGTCAGCGCGACCAGTCCCATCGCCTCTCTCGCGTCGATGCCGTTCTCACCGGCGATCAGGGCAAGCGACTCCTTGAGCCCCTCGGCGATCGCCTTGCGTTCTGCCGCGACGCCCTCACCGTGAAGGCGCATTGACTCAGACTCCGCCTCGGCCTTCTTGATCCGCAGCGTCTTGTCACCTTCACCCTGAGCGGTCGCGGCTTCCTGGTTACGACGGGCGGCGTTGATGTTGTTCATCGCGTCCTTGACACGCTGGTCCGGCTCGATGTTGGTGACGAGCGCCTTGATGATCTCGTAGCCGTAGTCGGCCATCTGCTTCTGCAGCGTCTCCTGGATATGCCGGGCGATCGTGTCGGCGTCGGCGTACGCCTCGTCGAGGTCGAGCGTCGGGATATGGGAGCGCACGACGTCGAAGGCGTACGACTTCATCTGCACTTCGGGGTCGTCGAGCTTGTAGAAGGCGTCCTTCACCTTCTCTTCGGTGGCGCCGACCATGTACTGGATCGCGAGCTTGACGACGACGAAGACGTTGTCCTTGGTCTTCGTCTCGATGTCGGCGTTCAGCTGCTCGACCTGCAAGCTCATCCGCCCGGCGACCTTCTCGACAAACGGTGACTTGCGCTGCAGCCCCGGCCCCCCGACGCGCACGAACTTCCCAAACCGCTCAACGATGGCGCGTTCCTGCTGCTCTACGGTGAAGAAGAAAAGGGGCATGAGGCACGTCCTTTCCGACGAAGCATCTCTATGAAGAGAGCTTAGTCCTGCCGGTATAAGCGCACGCTCTGTTTTGAGAGCGTTGAGGCGTCAGCCAGTCGAGCACAAGCCGCTGCCGCAACTTCTCGGCGGTGAGCGCCGACGGTCGGGCCGCGCGCGTCCACCGCGCAGCCGGGACCGTCGGCCACGCGCTCAACGCTTGCCGCCCGGCCCCTTCCGGTGCGCCTCCTCCGCCAACCGCTTGATCGTCTGCAGCCGCGCGTCCCACTCGGCCGCCACGCGCGTCATCGCCTGGGTGGCGGCGTCGAGGCGGTCTGGGAGGACGGCGTAGCGGACCTCGCGGCCGACGCGGCGGCCCTCGACGAGGCTCGCGCGCTCGAGCACCGCGAGGTGCTTCGTCACCGCCTGGCGGGTGAAGGGGAGCTCGTCGGCGAGGGCGCTCGCGGTCGCCTCGCCGTGCGCGAGCAGGAGGTCGAGCAGCAGGCGGCGGCTGGGCTCGCCGACCGCCGCCCACAGCTCCTCGTCCTCACCGCGGGCGCGGCTCATCAGCGCGCGGGCGTCCCGTGCAGCTCGGCGGCGTAGGCGGTCAGGGCGACGATCCGTCTCGCCCAGCCGTCGCTGTGGCCGTCGAGCACCTGCTGCTTGCGCTCGCCCGTCCACGTGACGGCGTCGAGGCTGCTCTCGACGACGCGCAGGCGCGTGTTCTCGCCGTCGGGCTCGAGCTGGAACTCGACGAGCAGCGAGTTGTCCTCGCGCGGCTCCTCGCCTTCGGGGAGCTCCCAGCGGAAGGCGAACAGGCGCGGCCGTTCGACGGTCACGACGCGCAGGGCGTGCGTGCCGTACCCGTCCCAGGTGAGCGATCCGTCACCGCCCGGCCGCAGGTCGATGCTCGCGGCGTCGCTGAACCAGCGGGCGATGTGGTCGGGCTCGGTCACCACGTTCCACACAGTCTCCACTGGGGCCTCGATGAGCGTCTCGCGCTCGATCTGATCCGGGATCACGTCATGCCTCCTCGGCGTTGGTGCAACTATTGGTTGCGCATGCTACCAGCAATGTGCAACCGAAAGTTGCATGTCGCGTCAGAGGGACGACGGGGCGGGGGAAAGCCTCGCTGCCGGCGAGATGTTGAAGTTCGAGTCGAACAGCTCGTCGGGGTCGTAGACCGCCTTCAGCTCGCGCAATCTCGTCAGCGTCGGCTCAGGGAACGCCTCGCGCAGGCGGTCGGGATGTGTGTCGGTCTCGAAGCTGAGGTACATGCCGTCGAGATGCGGGCGCAGCCGCGCCCAGGTCGTGTCGAGCGTCGCGCTCCACGCCCGCGCGGTGCTTGCGAGGACCGCGAACCGCTGGCTGCGATGCGCGTACGCGGTCGCGTCCGGCGCGACGTCGTTGACCGCCCCGCCGACCGAGCGCAGCTGCAGCATCAGCACCCGGCGCGAGTCGACCAGCTCGGCCATCGCCGCCGCCGCGTCAGCCGTGATCTCGCCGATCAGCCCGCTGTGGGTCACGACGCGCGCCTGCCCGTAATGGCTGTTGCCCGCCGGGTCGATCGTCGCCGCGTACGGCACGAGCTGCGCGTGCGAGTCGAGCACCGGCCCGATCATCAGGAACGGGTAGATCGCCTCCTCGGCGGCGCCGACGTCGTCGCCCGCGTAGATCACCGTCGCCTGCGCGATCGGCGGGTTGCCGCGACTGGTCGGGAAAACGGCGAGGAAGCTGGTGATCTCGCGCGGCGCCGAATCGACGGCCGCGCCCCATCGCTGCAACACCGCGGCCGAGTCGGTCGCGTCGACTGCAACGTTGGCGTAGACGACGTTGCCGACCTCGTCCGCGGTCAGCTCGAACGCAGTCGCGATGCCGAAGTTCGCGCCTGCACCCCGCATCGCCCAGAAGAGGTCGGCGTGATGGTCCTTGTCGACGCGCAGCTGGCGGCCGTCGGCGGTGACAAGCTCGACCGCGAGCACGTGGTCGATCGTCAGCCCGTGCTTGCGCGACATGAAGCCGATCCCGCCAGTCGTCGCGAGGCCGCCAACGCCGACGTCGCCATAGTCGCCAGAGCTGATCGCCAGGCCGTGCGGCGCCAGCGCCTTCGCGACCTCGCCCCATCTCGCGCCCGCCTCGATCCGCACCCGCCGCGTCGCGCGGTCCAGCAGCTCGACCTTGCGCATCCGCGACAGGTCGATCACGACGCCGCCGTCGTTGGTCGCGCGCCCGCTGATGCCGTGCCCGCCGCTGCGGACCGACAGCTTCGCGGCCTGCGCTCGGGTGTAGGCGAGCGCGTCGACGACCTGCTCGGCGCGCTCGGGCTGGATCACGAGCGCGGGGGAGCCGGTGTGCGCGTAGGTGTGGCGCAGCTGCTCGTAGGCATGATCGCCGGGCTCGACGCTTTTCGACACGAGCGTTGACGGCAGCGCGTCGTAGTCGATCGTGTCGTGACGTCGGGCACGCTTGGCGGGGGCGCGCGGATCGGCGACGTCGGTGCCGCCGCTCGCCCGCTCGCGCTCGACCAGCTCGCGCAGCGCGGGGGCGACCTCTCCGCCGAACGTCTGGATCGTGTGCGGGTCGTCGCCGCCGATCAGGAATCCGCTGAAGCCGTGCTCGAGCACGAGCGGCGCGAGCAGCTCGACCCACTGCTCGGGCGGCCCGTGGAGGTAGCCCGTGCCGTTGGGCGAGAACGACGTGTCCATGATGTTGAGCAGGCGGCGGACCGCGCGCGGGTCGCGCCCGGCGGCCTGCGCCGCCTCGTCGATCGCGCGGTTGGAGCCGGCGAGCTCGTCAACGCTCGTGTAGTCGAGCGTCGGCAGCCAGCCGTCGGCCTTGCGGCCGGTCAGCCGCAGCATCCGCGGCTTGTACGCGCCGAGCCAGATGCCGATCTCGTGCGCCGCGCGCGGGCCGCGCTTCATGCCGCGGACGGTGTAGTGCTCGCCCTCGACGCGCACGCCGCCGCGCTCGGAGGTGTCCCACGCCTGTCGGATCACCTCGATCGCCTCGGTCAGCGCGTCGACCGACTGGCCGGGCGTGCGCTTGGGGCCGCCCATCGCCTTGATCGGGTCCCAATAGGCACCGGCGCCGAGGCCGAGCTCGAGGCGCCCGCCAGACAGCAGGTCGAGGCTCGCGGCTGAGCGGGCGATCATCGCCGGCGGCCGCAGCGGCAGGTTCAACACGTTTGGCGACAGATGGATCCGCGACGTCCGCGCCGCGACCCACGTCAGCAACGTCCACGTGTCGAGCAGCCTGTTGTTGTACGGGTGGTCCTGGAAAGTCGCGAGGTCGAGCCCGGCCGTCTCGGTCTGCACCGCAAGGTCGACGACCGCGTCGGGCCGGTCGGTGGTCGGCGTGATGAACGTGCCGAGCAAGAGGTTGTGGCCATAGTCGGGCATCGTGCTTCCTTCGGGTGGCGAGCGGACTTGCGGTCCGGTTGTCGCCTGTTGTAGCAGAAGCGGACCGATGGTCCGCTTCGCGCGTCTGCCCAAACGAAAACCGCGCCCGGATGGGCGCGGTCTCGCTGCGTCGGCTACTGCTGCGGTGGGTTAGGAGCGTCTACCCGCGCGCGCGTTTCTCGCGGCGCGGGCTCTTCTCGTGGCCGGAGCGCTCGCGCTCGCCGGTCTTGCGCTCGCGGGTCTTGCGCTCGCGGGTCTTGCGCTCGCGGGTCTCGCGCTCGCCGGTCTCGCGCTCGCGGCCCTTGCTCTCGGCGCCGCACGTCTCGCGCTCGCTCTTGACGCTCTCGCGCCGGCTCTCGGCACGGCCGCTCTCGCGACACTCCTTCTGGCTCTCGCGGCTCTCGGTCTCGCTGCGCTGGCTCTCGCCACCGTCCGCGTCGCGGCTCTCGCTCTCGCTGCGCGGGCTCTTGCCGCTCTGGCGCTCGCTCTCGCGGCTCCGGCTCCGGCTCCGGCTCCGGCTCCGGCCACTCTGGCTCTCGCTGCGCCGGCTCTGGCCACTCTGGCTCTCGCTCTCGCGGCTCCGGCTCCGGCTCCGGCGCCGGCTCCGGCTCTGGCCACTCTGGCTCTCGCTCTAGCGGCTCCGGCTCTCGCTCTCGAGACTCTCGCTCCGGCGACTCTGGCTCTGGCGACTCTGGCTCTCGCGACTCTCGCTCTAGAGGCGCTCACGACTCTTGCTCTCGTCACTCTCGCAACCCTCGCTCTCGCACGGCGCGCTCTGACGGCTGGCGTGGGCGACGGCGTCGCAGCGACCGCCGGCGCCTCCGGCATCGACACGACGACCGGCGCGACAGGCGCCGCTCTCCTGCGCCGGGCGGTCCCGACCAACAGCCCGTTGAGGAAGATCTCGGCGAATCTGGCGCCGACCTCGGCGCCCGTCGCGCCGCCGCCGGTGGGGGTGAACCAGCGGTGGGCCCAGTTGGCCGCGCCGACGATCGCGTGGGTCGTCAGCGAGGGGTCGGCGTCGGGCGCGAAGTCCCCCTCGCTGATGCCCTGCCGGATGATCCTCTCGACGGCGCTCTGGAAGGCGTCGCCGAGCTTGACGAGCTGTCTCGACTCGGCCGACCCGTCGCCGGCGATCCGCCGCAGGTCCTCCTGGACGAAGACGAACGCCAGCGGATACAGCCGGTCGTAGGCCGCGATCAGCGAGGTCAGCAGGGCGGCGAGCTTGTCCGCTCCGCGCCCCTCGCCATCCGCAATCTGCTCGGCAACATGCGCGTTGACAGTGACCGCTTCCAGGATCACGTCGCGGAACAGCTGTTCCTTGTTGCCGAAGTAGTAGTAGAGCGTCGCGCGGTCCACCCTCAGCTGGCGCGCGACGTCGTCCATCCGCACTGCTTGGAAGCCCTTCTCTTGGAAGACCTTGGCTGCGGCTCCGAGCAGGGCTTGCTTGCGCGCGGCATAGCCTCTGCTGGGCTCCAGGCGGGCAGCTTCGCGCCGCCGCCCGATCGCGCTCTCTTCCACACCGTTTTTCGATCTCGCCACGAAGCGCACAATAACCATCGCGCCGCCGTAAGTGCGCACTACCTGGCATGAGCTCGTCAAGCAGGTGACGCTTGGGCGGCTTGGAGCGCCTCTGCGGCCGTGGCGTCAACGTTCCCGTTGCCGCTCAGGTATCGCCAGCGGCCTGATCGCCGGTCGATGTCGTTTGGGAGCGGCTGGCTTTCCCACGCGGAACGCGATCGTCCGGGTCGTGCCGGTCGGGCCGCCGACCGTGCTGGCCGCGACGAGCGCGCGGTAGCTGCCGGGCTTGAGCGCGTGGCCGTGGCGCTTGCGGAGGATCACGACGCCCGTCGCGCCCGCACGCGCAACGTCGCTGTTGACGTTGCTGACGGTCAGCCAAGCGGTGCACGGCTTCGCGTGGCGCTTGGAGCCGGCGAGGCAGCGCTTGCCCCTGCGGTGGCCGGCGGCCTTGCGCTGAACGGTGACCCGCAGCGATCCCGGCAGCAAGAGGCGCAGCGTCAGCTTCTCGCCGGCGCGTGTCGCGGTCACGTGAAGCTTGCTGACCTTGGGCGCCGCTGCCCGTGGTGAGGGGCGCGGGCCGGGCGTGACGACGCCGGGTCCGGGGCTGCCACCGCCGGGCTCGCATCCGGCTGACCCGCCTCCGCCCGGTCCGGCGCTGTCCGCCCCGGCGCTGTCCGCCCCGGCGCCGTCCGCCCCGGCGCTGCCCGCCCCGCATCCGCTCGGCGTGCCGCCGCCGGAACTGCCTCCGGGCCCGCCACCGCCCGGGCCGCTGCCACCCCCGGGCACGCCATCGCCCGGCCCGCCCCCACCGCGCGCCCCATCAGCCAGCGCGACCTCCGCAGCATTGGCGTCGCTGTCGAGCGCAGCCTGGCTGTCGTCGGTCGAGAGCGCAAAGGAGAGGTCGGCGGTGCCGGTGGCGGGGACGGTGAGGTGGTAGGCCGCGTCGAGCACACGGTCGCTCGTGAAGCGCAGGTCGGCGGGGAGGGTGCCGAAGGTGACCGCGCCGAGGCCGTGGGCGGCGTCGGGTCGGGCGCGCCGCTCGTCCGCGCGGCGACCGTGAACGGGCCGGAGGCGGGCAGGGCGGAGGTGACGACCTCGCCAGCAGCGCGCGGCTGGTAGCTCCCACCTGGCAGCCGCCACACGCGCCCCGCGCCCGCGACGCCGTGCGCCACCACGAGGTCGACGGCGTGGGTCGCGCCGTCCGTCGAGCCGATCGCCCAGTCGCGGCGCACGACGCTGCCGCTCGGCGAGACCGTCGTCGTGACATCGAGCCCGACGCCGGGGTCGACCACATACTCGGCGTTCTGCGAGCAGCTGAAGTCGCCGAGCGGCAGCAACGTCGTCCCGCTCGGGCAGGCGCGGACGGTGTCGTGCTCGTCGACGACAAGCGACCCGTCGCTCGCGACGGACGCGCTCGCCGCGACGGTCGGGATGTCGTCGTAGTCGACGAACGGCGACATCTTGCCGCCAGCGTCAGACCACGACGTCCCCGTCAGCGCGTTGGCGCCGTCGACGCGCAGGCCGAGCAGCTCCGTGTCGCCCGACAGCGCCGGGCTCTGCGGGTCGAAGCGCGGAATCGCGTTGGAGCCGGTGAAGACGGTCGCTCCCGTGCTCGGCTCCGGCCCGAGCAGGAAGGTGTCGTCGACACCCTCGCCGCCGGCCGAGCTGAGGAACGTCAGCGCCGCGGTCCCGCCGAGGTCGGCGGCGACATCGGCGCGCTTGGCTGCGTTCTCGCCGTTGCCGATCGTCAGCGGCTCGGTGACCGCGAAGCGCACCCGCGGCCCGCTGTACGCCGGGTCCGGAGCGCCGACCGGCACAGCCACGCCGGCCGGCAGCGCGACGAGCCGGCAGGGGCTCGCGTTGAAGGTGACGAGAACCACGGGGGCGCTCCAGGCGCCCCCGTCAACAGGCACGTCGGCCCCGCCGGAAAGCACGTCGCTGTAGCTCCAGCTGCCTCCGAACGAGCGCGCGCCGCGCAGGTCGACGCTCGACTCGGTGCTCGCCGTGCCCGACACGGCGAACGTGCTTGGAGCGACGAGGTCGCAAGCGAAGGCGGCGCCGTCAACGGGTGTGGTGACAGCGGTGTCGGCGACGGCGACGCCGGTGATCGCGGAGAGCGCCAGCATGGCCCCGGCGATGAGAGCGGTGAGGCGAGTGAGCACGGGTCTCCTGTGTCGGGGTAAAGAACGCTGCGCGGAACGCGCGGCGCGGTCGAGGTCGAGAACGCTGCGCGCAACGCGCGGCGCGGTCGAGGTCGAGAACGCTGCGCGGAACGCGCGGCGCGGTCGAGGTCGGCCGGCGGCGACCGCAGCGGAACGCGATGGCGGGGCGAAGGACGGCAAGCGCAAGGCGTCGGCCCTACCGCAGCCGGAACGCGATCGTTCGGGTCGCTCCAACGCGCCCGTTGACGGCGCGTGCGGCGACGACGGCGCGGTAGCTGCCGGGCTTGAGCGCGTGGCCGTGGAGCTTGTGGGGGATCACGACGCTGGCCACGCCCGCACGGGCGGCGTGCCCGGTGACCTTGCCGACGGTCGACCAAGCCGTGCACGGCTTTGCCTGGCGTCGACGGCCGGTCACGCAGCGCTTCCCCGCCCGGTGACCGGCGGCCTTGCGCTGCACGGTGACCGTCAGCGATCCCGGCAGCGACAGGCGCAGCGTCAGCTTCTCGCCGGCGCGTATCGCGGTCGCGTGGAGCTTGCTGACCCGTGGCGCGGCCGACGGTCTCCGTGGCGAGGGGCCGGGCCCCGGCGATCCACCGTCCGGCCCGCCGGGCCCACCGCCGCCCGACCCGCCACCGCCGCCCGACCCGCCACCGCCACCCGACCCGCCACCGCCGCCGCCACCATCGCCCGCCCCGCCGCCGCCTCCCCCCGGAGCCGTCACCGCCGCGCTCAGCGGCGTGTACGCGTCGACCGGGCCCGGCAGCTGGTACGAGGCGTTGACGTCGGCCGAGACGTGCATGCGGATCCGCATCCCGAGGTCGCCGGCCTGGACGATGTAGCCGGAGGCGGTCGCGCCGGAGATCGGCGCGCAGTCGCTGCCGTCGGCCGCGCACGCCTCCCACTGCCGCGCCCACGTCGTCTTCTCCGACTTCCACGTCCCGACGCCGCCGACCAGCGACGAGCCGACGTAGGCGTCGCCCGCGAGCGTCGGCGGCGAGATGGCCGTCGCCTCGTCGGGGATGACCGGGTTGGTCGCGCCGCTGTCTTCCAGCACCGTCGTGCCCCAGCCTGCTTTCGAGCCCGACACCCGCACGCGCAGCGCATGCTCGGCGTCGGCGGTCTGCAGCACGTAGGCCTGCCCGTCGGCGCCGAAGACCGGTGCGCAGTCGTCACCGTCAGCGTCGCAGCGCAGCCACTGGAAGGCCGTCGTCTCAGCGACTGGGTTGAACAGCCAGCCGACCGCCTTCACGGTGTCACCGACGTGCGGCAGCGACGGCTCAGCGCCGATCACCTGAATTGACGGAGCGAGTCCGTTGATCCCGCCCGGCAGCCCGGATCTGGGCGCCGTGACCGGCCCGGAGAGCGCGCTGAACGCCCGCGACACGATCGGGCTGGGCGACGGGAAGTCGTTGTGCGCGGTGACCTCGAGCCGGATGTAGTGGCCGACGACGTCCTGGCCGTCGGCTCTCAGCCCCAACGTGTAGCTGATCTCGGTGGCGCCGACGATGCCTCTGCATCTGGTCGTGTCGGTCGTCGCGCAGTACTGCCACTGGCGGTCGTAGGTGATCGCCGGCGTCCCGGACCAGATGCCGACGTTGGTCGCGAACAAGGTCTGGCCGACCTGCAGCGTGCCGAAGATCGTCGGCGGAGATCTGTTGACTGGCGGCTCGAGCGTCAGGTTGAAGCCGCCGTCGCCCTGCGTCCCGGCGAACACCGTCGGCGCGAGCGCCGCCACGCTCGTCAGCGCCCAGAAGATCGTGTGGCCGCCGAGCCCGTCGTTGGCGACGTGCCGCCAGGTGACCGGCCCCGGAAGCGCGGTGTTGCCGGTGCTGCCGGTCCACAGGCCGTCGTCGGTGGCGGCGTAGATGTGCGTCTCGGTCGCCGTCGAGAACTGCTGGATCCAGCGGACGGTCTCGCTTCCGAGGCCGTCGTTGATCGGCGCCCAGCTGAGGCCGAGGTCGAGCGAGCGGTAGATCCCGTCCGCGGCCGTCGCGACGTAGACGATGTTCGGGCTCGTCCCGTCGGCGATCACGCGCAGCGTCGTCGCGCCGCTGGGGATCCCGTCGCTGGCGAGCGACCATGTGGCGCCGCCGTCGAGCGAGCGGTAGACGCCCTCGGTCGTTGCCGCGAAGACGAGCGGGCCGACGGCCGTCAGCCCCCAGACCGTCTCGCCCGCCGCCATCCCGTTCCCGGGCGCGGGCTGGGCCCACGTCTGCCCGCCGTCGCTGCTGCGGGAGACGCCATGGAACGCGGTGCCGGCGAGCAGGTTTCCGCCGACGCTCAGCAGCGCCTGCACTGAGGCATTGAGCTTCGTCGGATGCGACGGGTCGTCTTCGGGACCTTGTGCGAGCGGCGTCCACGAGCCGCCGCCGAAGTTGGCGAAGAGGCCGGCGTCGGTGCCGGCGTAGACGGTCGTCCCGCTGCTCGACAGCGCTCGCACGTGCTTCGCCTCCGGCGTGTCGAGGCCGCCGTTGGCGGGAGCCCACAGGCTGCCGTCGAGCGGCGCCCTGTGGATCCCGTCGCCCTCCGTCGCGGCGTAGATGGTGGCCGTCGCCGTGTTCGCCTCGTACGCGCGGACCCAGCTCGCGCCGTTGACCGCGCTGAGCCCGGAGAGCGCCGACCATGTGCTGGGAGCGGCCTGCGCGGGGAGCGGCTCGAGCGCGATCAGCAGGATCGCGGCGGCCGCGAGCGCGACCGCCGTCGCCGCGACCCCACGATGCGCACGCGACCGTCGGATCGCCGCGCGCCCGCCGCGCGGCCAGGTTGCCGCGGCCCGCGCCGGCCGCTCCCTGCTCGTGACCGTCGTCGCCATCGCCGCTCTCCCGCTTCCGCGTCGTCCATGCCACGGCCGTCGCGCCGCTCGGCGGCGCCACGCCGCCCGACCCAAGACGATCCCAGCCGACAGCGCGCCCGCCGTCGCAGCGTCGTCTCAGATCCGTCTCAGCCGCTGGCTCCCCGCGGGCGCGGCGCGCGCGTACGGCCGGCGCCGCCAGCAGGTCCGAGGCAGTCGGCGGCGCCTCCCTCGCGGACTGCTACGGTCCGCTTTGTGGGGCGGCTTGGCGCGCAAATCGTGGAGGTCGACCAGGCCCGCTTCGCCGGCCGTGGCCGCGAGCTCGACCTGCTCGACACGATCCTGCGCGACGACGGCCGTGTCGCGGTCGTCTTCGTCCACGGCCCGGGCGGCATCGGCAAAAGCACGCTGCTGCGCGAGATCGCGCGGCGCGCCGACGGGCTCGGCTACGAGCGGTTCGCAGTCGACGGGCGCGAGCTGTCGCCGGTGCCGGGCGAGCTGGAGCGGGCGCTTGACGGCGCGCAGGCGAGCGAGCGCCCGCTGATCCTGCTCGACACCTATGAGCGCGTCGCCGCGCTCGGGCCCCACCTGCGCGGGCGGCTGCTGCCGCGGCTCTCCGCGCACGCGCGCGTGATCGTCGCCGGGCGCCAGCCGCCAGAGGAGGGGTGGCGGCAGAACGGCTGGGACGCCGTCACGCTGCCCGTCCCGCTCGCGCCGCTCTCCAGCGACGACGCGCATGCGCTGCTGACGCGCCGCGGCCTCGCCGACGCGGCCGCCTCGCGGGAGATCGTCGCCTGGGCCGGCGGCTCGCCGCTCGCGCTCGCGCTCGCGGCCGACGGCGTCGTCGTCTCGGGCAGATCGGCGCCTCTCGCCGCGCTCGACGACGACGGCGTGCTCAGCGGCGAGCTCGTCCGCCGGCTCGTCGGGGAAGAGCTCGACGGCGCGGACCTCGACGTCGTCGCCGTCGCCGCCGTCGCGCACAGCGTCGACGCCCGCCTGCTTGGCGAGGTGA
Source organism: Conexibacter sp. (assembly GCA_036499225.1). Taxonomy (GTDB): domain Bacteria; phylum Actinomycetota; class Thermoleophilia; order Solirubrobacterales; family Solirubrobacteraceae; genus Conexibacter. The sequence continues at coordinate 22,556 of DASYEC010000067.1, read as the reverse complement.
TCCCCGGCGTCGACGGCGACCACGCGCTCGCGTGGCTGCGCGGCCTCTCGTTCGCCGAGCCGCTCGGGTCGGCCGTAACGCTGCACGAGCGCGTCCGGCGCTCGTTGCAGGCCGAGCTGCGCGCGAGCGACCCGCTGCGCGACCGCGAGCTGCGCTGCCGCGTCGCCGACCATCTGTTCCTGCGCGGCCGGGCGGGCGAGCCGACGCGCTTCCTGCAGCTCGGCGAGCTCGTGCGCGACCCGGCGGTGCGCTTCGGCTTCGGCGTCGGCGCGTCGAGCACGCATCGGATGGACGTCGTGCGCGACGGCGACCTCGAGGCCGTCGCCACCGCGCTCGGCGCCGCGGACGAGCCGTGGTGGCCGGGCCTTGTCCGCTGGTTCACCGACGCGCCCGACAGCGTGATGACGGTCCGCGACGCGAACGGGAGGCTGACCGGCTTCGGCGTCATGACGATGCTCTCCGACGCCCCGCCGTGGGCCCGCGAGGACGCGGTGATCGCCCGGCTGATCGCGCATGCTCAGGCGGTCGGCGACGAGGACGTGCTGATTCGGCGCGACTTCATCGACCTCGCCGCTGGGCCCGAGGGCGACGTCGCCTCGGCGAGCCTCGCGCTGCTCAACGCGGCGTTCGCGCTGCGCGCCTGCACGACGGCGACACGGCAGCAGTACTGCGTCGTCGACGCGCGCGACCGCTCCTCGCTGGAGTTCAACCGCAACGCGGGTGTTGACCAGCTGACGGCGCTCGACGGGACGATCGACGGCCGCGCGCTGCACTACCACCTCCTCGACCATGGTCCGGACGGGATCATGGCGACGGCCCGCGCGCTCGTCTATCGCGACCTCGGCTTGACGGCCGGCCCGCGGCCGGTCGAGCGCGAGCCGCTCGATGCGGGTGTCGTGCGCGACGCCCTGCGCGCCTTCCGCGATCCTGCCGTGCTCGCGACCAGCCCGTTGGCGCGCGGTGTCACGGTGACGGAGCGGGCCGCATCGGTCCGCAGCCGCGTTCAGAGCGCAATTGAGGCTGAGCTCGGCCACTCCGGAGCTGACCAGCTGCTGCGCGCCGTGCTCGAGCGCGGCTACCTCGACGCCGACGGCAGCCACGAGCGCGCGATCCTCGAGCTGTACGTCAGTCGAGCGACCTATTTTCGGCGTCTTGCGGACGCCGTCGAGCGCGTGGCGCCGCGTGTGCTCGGCGCGCAGTAGCGATCCCGAACCACGCGGGCCCGGGGACGAATGGCGTCCCCGGGCCCGCGTGTTCCCTTGATCATCATCATCGGATTGAGCGGCTGCAACCCCCGCCCGTCTCGACAACCTCCGATATCGGCCGAACGGTGTAAGGCTTGAGGGCTTTTCGCGTACGACAAATGCGGTCTGTTGGTCGTGTGACCGATTGTCTGCGGGCGTTGACGTGCGCGGTCGATAACGGGCCTTCGAGCCGTGGGCTCAACGTCGTGAATACCGGTCCGCTCGCTGTGTCCAGACGGCTCTGGCCATCACAACCGCCGCGTCAAGCGCGGCGAGGAGCAGCGCGACGTTGCGCAGCACGAGGGTCGCGGGCGTGACGTGGTCGAGCTGCAGCGTGGGAGAGGCGTCGTAGAGGCCGACCGTCATCACGACCGCGGCCCCGACGATCAGCGCCGGCCGCGTCAGCCGCGTCTCGCGCGAGCAGAGCACGACCGCGACCAGCCCGACCAGCCATATGAGGTACTGCGGGCTGAGCACCCGGCTGACGACGACCGACAGCAGAACGACGGTGAAGGCGGCGTCGCGCCCAGCGGCGAGGGTGGTGAGGTAGGGCGCGCCCGCGCCGACGCCGCCCGCGCCCGCGGCGACGCCGCCCGCGCCCGCGCCGACGCCGCCCGCGCCCGCGCCGCGATCTCCATCGCGCCCGTCCGGCCGCACCGCCCGTTCCCGTGCCACCCACCACGCGACGACGCACGCGCCGAGCGCCAGCGTCACCCACCGCAGCAGCCCGGCGAGCGTGTCGGCGAGCGAGCCGGTCAGCTCGTTCGTACCGTTGCGGAAGACGGTCGTCACCTGCTGGCCGGTGATCAGCTGCCGCACGTGCCACGGCGTCGCGAGCACGGCTTCGAGCTGCAGGCCGCGGTGCTCCTGGTGGCCGAGCACGCCGCCGAGGCCGCCGAACGCGAGCTGCGCCGCGACCAGCACGGCGACGACGACGACGAGCCCCGCGATCACCGCCCGCACGAGCCGCCGCCGGTCCCACTCGGCGATCAGCACGAGCGCTGGCCAGACCTTGAGCATCGCGCCCGCGCCGGCCAGCGCGCCGAGCCACAGCGCTCGCCGGCCGGCGAACAGCAGCGCGCCGATCGCCAGCACCGTCGGGACGAGGTCGAAGCGCAGCAGCGGGATCGCGCCCATGCACGGCATCAGCAGCAGCCACGCCCAGACGCCCCAGTCGCGCTGCTCGCGCCGCGCCAGCACCGCCAGCAGCGCGAGCCCGGCGAGGTCGACGAGCACCATCAAGCCGACGAACGACGGCCCGTACGCAGCACCGCTGACACGCGGCAGCAACAGCAGGAAGGCGACGAGCGGCGGGTACTGCCAGCTGTCGCCGACCGGCATCGTGTGCAGCGTCGCGAGCTGGTCAGACCACGCTCTGAAGACGTAGACGTCCTGCAGCTGGGGGCCGGTCGCGTGGTTCCAGAAGCCCGCTTGAGCGACCATGAAGAAGCGCGTCAGGGCCCAGACGGCGATCCACACGAGGTGCTTGCGCTGGACGACCGCGGCCACGCCGCGGGAGGCTAGCTGCCGCGCGGCAGCGACAGCGCGGCGAGCGCGGAGCGCGCGCCGACGGCGGTCCGGCGAAGGCCCGACTCGCACAGCCGGGTCGGCCGCGAGTCGTCATCATCCGTGTTGACCACGACGATTCTGGAGGGGCCCATGACGCAGAAGTCGGCATTCAACGCGGAGGAATGGTCGGTCGTCGTCAACGCACCGGCGCTCACCGCGCTGCTCGTGATCGCCGCCAGTAAAGGCGGCACCGTCAGGGAGACGGTGGCGATAGGGAAGGCCTACCAGGCTGTTCGCGACGAGCGCCCGAGCGAGCTGATGAGAGCGATCCTCGCCACACCGCCGGCGCTGGACCGCTCGAGAGGCCAGATGTCGCCGGAGGACCTGCGCCGCGAAGCGCCCGCGCTGCTGCGCCAGTCGATCGGGATCCTCGAGCGGCTCGGAACGGCCGAGGAGGTCGCCGAGTACAAGCGCTTCGTCTACCGCGTCGCGGACAGCGTCGCGAGAGCCCACAAGGAGGGCGGCTTCCTCGGCATCGGCGGCACGCAGGTGAGCGAGCACGAGCAGGCCGCGCTCGACGAGATCGCCAGCATCTTCGACGAGCCGCCGAGCATCCCGCCGCCAGTCGCCGAGTAGAGACAGCTCGGGGCGCGCGACCGCACGCCCCGAGCCTCGGCCGCGCCCGCCCGCATCACACCGCTTGTCGGTTGCAGGGAATTGATCCCCTGATGTACTGTTCCGTTCACGCTATAGCGGGGATGGGGGATGTGAGCGGGGTCTCGACAAAGCATGTCGTGCTGGGGCTTCTGGTCGAGCGGCCAGGGTACGGCTACGACCTTGGCCAGCGGCTCGACGCGCGCTTGAGCTTTCTGCGCCTGCCCGAGAACGCCGTCTATCGCGTGCTCGACCGGCTCGAAGAAGACGGCCTGATCGAGGAGATAGGCGAGCGCAGAGTCGGCCGCACCCGCCGCGGCGCCGCGCGCGTGATGTACGCCGCCACCAGCGACGGCCAGGCGCAGTTCAAGCGCTGGATCGCCACCCCGAGCGACCGCTCCGTGCTGCGCGACGAGCTGCAGGCGAAGCTCGCGCTCGCCGACCCCGAAGACCTGCCCGAGCTGCTCGCCGCCGCCGAGGCGCAAGCGCGCGAGTGCCTCGCCGAGCTGGCAACGCTCGAGCGTCTTCCGCTCGACCGCGCGACCGCCTCCGAGCTGTCGTGGAGCCAGGCGGCGAACACGCTCGTCGAGGACTTCCGCGGCCGCTGGCTGCAGATGCTCGTCGACTGGCTGGAAGCGGTCTGCGTCGTGCTGGAGGAGCGGATCGAGCGCGGGGCCGCGCGCAGCGCGTCCAGCTTGCCGCGGCTGACCGCGGTCCCCCGCCGGCCGTAGCCGCGCTCAGCAGGCACGTCGGTGCCACCAGGCGCGACACGCGCGCTCAGGAAGCCGTCGGCACGCCGGCTCCGCGCGCCGCACCCGACCGCTCACGATGCTGTCGGCGCAGCAGGCGCGACGCGCGTCGCTGCCCACCCAGGGAGCGCGATGATCGCGACCGCGACGACGGTCACCAGCCCGAGGATGCCGACCGCGATCGGCAGGGCGGTGACGTAGACGACGGGGAAGCCGGTGATCGCCTCCAGCGCGCGGCTGAGCAGCAGCTGGCCGAGCAGGCCGGTCGCAGCACCCGCGAGCGCGCCCGAGCCGAGCAGGACGGTCGACTCGATCAGCAGCGAGCGCCACAGCTCGCCCGTGCCGATGCCGTCGACCTTGAGCCGGGCGATCGATGCGCGCCGCTGCCAGATCACGCCGATCATCGCGACCGCCATCGCGAGCATCGCGGAGATCAGCACGAGCACGGTGATCTGCGACAGCCGGATCAGCCCTTGGCGGGTGGCGTCGCGATGGAGCGCGAGCCGTTGCGCCTGCGTCTGGACGTCCAGCGCACTCGCCTCGCCGAGCGAAGCGCGCACCGCGGCCGCGACCGCAGTCGGCGAGGCGCCGGGTCGCAGCCGCAGCTGCATGGCGCTCGGCTTGGCGTCGTCCCACGCGCGCGCGTAGTCGGCGGCGTTCATGATGATCGCGCCCGACGCCCAGCCGAGGTTGGTCGAGATCCCCGCCACGCGCATGCGCGTCGGGCGCGGCGTGGGGAGCGTGATCGTGTCGCCGACGCCGACGTGCTGTTGGTCGGCGACCGCCTCCGACAGGACGACCGCGCCGCCGGCCCGCAGCCCGGAGGTCGCCGCCGCGAGGCCGCCCGCGCGCAGCTGACTGGGCGGGACTGGCGCCGGCGCGCCGGCCGGCGGCGCTTGCACCCAGGTGCGACGGTTGCCGAGGTCGAGCCAGCTGCCGCGATAGAGCCCGACGCCCGCGATCCCGTCCGTCGAGCGCAGCCCCGCGAGCTGGCGTCTCGTCACGTTGAAGGGCGTCACGGCGAAGGCGCTCGTGCCGCCGCGGAACGTGACCCAGACGTCGGCGTTGCGGTCGACGTCGGCGCCCGACCCGTTCAGCCCGCGCACGAGGTCGCCGCGCGCGCCGCCGATCGCGACGGCGGCGAAGACGGCAAGCGCGCCCGTCGCCGTCAGCGCGATCGCGAGCAGCGCGCCGGGCGCTGACTTCAGCTGCCAGCTCGCGAGCGCCGCGCCGGGCGAGCGCAGCCGGTCGACGACAACGCTCAGCGCCGCGCCAGCGGCGCGGACGAGCACGGGGAGCAGCAGCAACAGCCCGAGGACGAGGGCGATCAGGCCGACGAGCGCCCAGCTCGGCGCGACCAGCGCGATCACGCCCGCGAACGCGAGGCAGGCCGCGCCCGCGCCCGCGACGGCCGGGTGCTGCCAGCGCGGGACGAGCTCCGTCGGGATGCGCGCAGCGGGCCCGGCGATGATGTCGACGAGCGGGATCAGCACCGCCGCGCAGGCGACGACGAGCCCGCCGGCGGTCGCGATCGCGATCGAGCTGGCGCTGACGATCCGCTGGTCGCCGAGCGGGAAGCCGGTCGCGAGGTAGTCGGGCACGCCGGAGAAGACGTGGCGCGACAGCTCGTCGCCGAGCAGCAGCCCGAGCGCGACGCCGGCCGTACCGAGCACGAGCGCGTCGAACACGAGCACCCAGACGATCGAGCGGGTGACGTAGCCCTCGGTCCGCAGCGAGGTCGCGAGGGCGCGCCGCTGGCCGACCGTCAGCAGCACCGCGCAGGCGGCGAAGAGGAAGCCGACCGCCGCCGCGAGCACCGCGAACATCTGCGTTGACTGCTGCGTCGGGTAGGCGGCTTGGTTGAAGACGGCGATGTCGCTGTCGGCGGATCGGACGTTGGCGCCAGCGGCCTCGGCGATCGGCTGCAGCTCGCGGCGGACGGCGGCGTCGCGGCCGGGCGCGGGCTGGATGTAGACACGCGAGACGCGCCCGCCCATCCCGGTGATCTGCTGCGCGGCGAGGATCGGCATGATCGCGACCGGGCTGTGGACGAGCGGCCCGATCTGGTCGCGCTGGAGGATCGCGCCGAGCAGCAGGGTGCTGGTGCCGATGCCGGTCTCGATCGTCGCCTGGCGGTAGAGCCCGAGCCCGAGGCGGCTCGCCATCGGCGCGGGGATCGCGAACGCACGCTGTCTCGCGAGCGACGCGCCGGTGAAGTTGTGCACGAGCGCGCCGCCGAGGTGCGCGAACCCAGGGTCGCCGCCGACGAGCGTGACCGACGCGCGCCCCGTCGGGCCGACGACGTTCGCGCGCTGCTCGATGATCGGCGCGGCCGCGTGGACGCCGTCAAGGCGCGCGACCGTGTCGACGACGCGCTCGTCGATCCCGGCCGGCCCGCGCGAGATCAGCTGCAGCCGCGCGTCGCCGATGATGCCGGAGGTCAGCTGCTGCACCGAGCCGGTCAGGCTCGCGTTGGCGATCAGCGCGGCGAAGACGAGCGCGACGCCGGCGGCGATCCCGATCGTCGCGAGCGCCTCCTGCACCAGCCGTGAGCGCAGCCGCACGCGGTAGAGGTGCAGCAACCCGGAGAAGCGCATCCGCTATCTGGTTCCGGCGAGGCCCGCGCCGACGTCGGGGACGTGCGCGACGAGCTGCCCGTCGATCAGCGCGATCGCCTCGTCGGCGTAGGCCGCCGCCTGCGGGTCGTGGGTCGCGAGCAGCATCGCGACCTGCTGCTCGTCGCACAGCTCTTTGAGCAGCTGCAAGACCTCGCGGCTGCGGACGCTGTCGAGCGCGCCGGTCGGCTCGTCGGCGAGCACGAGCTTCGGGCCGGCGGCAAGCGCCCGCGCGATCGCCACGCGCTGGCGCTCGCCGGCCGACAGCTGCTCGGGGCGGTGCTTGAGCCGCTCGCCGAGGCCGAGCCGGTGCAGCAGCGGCGCGACCTCGCGCCGCGCCTCGCGCGGGCTGCGGCGCAGGTCGAACAGCTTCAGCGCTGCATTGTCGACGGCGGGCACGCCGGGCATCAGGCCCGGCGCCTGGGGGATGTAGCCGACCTGCCGCAGCCGGTAGCCCGCCGCCTCCTTGCCGGTGAGGCCGCTGACCGCCCGTCCGTCGACGCGCACCTCGCCGCGGTCAGGCGCGAACAGCGCCGCGACGATCGACAGCAGCGTCGTCTTGCCCGACCCGCTCGGGCCGTACAGCGCGACGAGCTCGCCCGACGCGACGTTCAACGAGACGCCGTCCAGCGCCCGCACAGTTCCGCCGTCGCCGTCGCGGTAGTGCTTGACGACGTCCGCGAGCGCGAGCATCACGCGGACCGCTCGCCGCCCGGGAACTCGACGACCGTCGCGACGCTGTCGGGCGCGTCGTGGTGCTCCGGGGCGATCAAGCGCCCGCGGCTGAGCATCGCGACGCGGTCGACGTGGCCGCTGAGGCCGGCGAGCTCGGGCGTCGCGAGCAGCACGCCGCAGCCGCCGTGCTCGGCCGCGTCGCGCAGCAGGCCGATCACGCGCTCGCGGTCGATCACGCTGAGGCCGCCCGTCGGGTCGTCGACGACGATCAGCTCGGGCTCGCGCGCGAGCGCATGGGCGATCGCGACGAGCGTGCGCGACGTGTCGGAGAGGTCGGCCCAGCGCGCGTCGGCGAGGTCGCCGACGCCGCAGCGCTCGAGCGCGGCCGCGGCCTGCCGGTGCGCCGCGCGCTTGCCCTGCCCGTAGAGCGGCATCGCGACGTGGACGAGCATCGGGACGTCGGGGATCTCCGGCTCGCGACGGACGACGACGCCGATCCGGCGCCGCAGCGCCGCCTGCTCGCGGCGGTCCAAGCGGGCGATGTCGCGGCCGCCGAGCAGCACACGCCCCTCGTCGGGCGCCTCAAGGCCGGCGGCGATCCGCAGCAGCGTCGTCTTGCCGGCGCCGCGCGTGCCGTAGACCGCGACGAGCTGCCCAGCCGGCACGTCGAGCGTCACCTCGCGCAGCGGCCGCAGCTCCCGCACGCCACGCCAAAACGACTTCGAAACGCAGTCCAATCGAAGCAGGGTTCCCTCCAAACCCGCAGCCTCCCCTGATATAGACGCAACCGTACATCAAAAAGGGGGACCAGCATGCCACCGATGAGCGGAGCCGCACGCACGGCTCCTTCGCAGCGCAGCTCGGGCAGTGAAGGCGGGGAGGCCGATCCGTCGCCGCTGTCGCGCGCGCAGACGTGGGCGCTGGGCGCGGCGGTCGCACGCGAGCTGACGTGGACCCTGGCGAGCACCGCGAGGGAGATGCGCGGCTGGCGCGCGCTCGCCGAGCGGATCCCGGACGGGCCGCTGCGCGAGGACGCGATGCACGCGCTCGACCACAAGCGCGGCTATGCCGACGGCGCGGCGCTGTTCACGATCCTGCCGCGACGCCGCCATCGCGGGCTGCTGAGCACCTTGCTCGCGTACGAGACGGCGGTCGACTACCTCGACAACGTGTCCGAGCGGCACCCGACCTACGCCAACGGGCAGCAGCTTCATCTTGCGCTGATCGACGCGCTCGACCCGACCAGGCCGATGGCCGACTACTACCGCCATAGCCCATGGCGCGACGACGGCGGTTATCTCAACGCGCTCGTTGAAACGTGCCGCGCCGGCTGCGACACGCTGCCGTCGTACGCGCTGCTGCGCCCTTACCTCGCGCGGGAGGCGTACCGCTCCAGGGTGCTCGGCCTCAACCACGAGCTCGACCCCGCGCTGCGCGACGCCGGCCTGCGCGCCTGGGCGCAGGAGGAGTACCCGGACGAGCGCGAGCTGGCCTGGTACGAGTTGAGCGGCGCCGCCAGCGCGACGCTCTTCACCCACGCGCTGCTCGCGCTCGCTGCCGACCCGACGACCGACGAGGCCGCGATCGCCGCGGTCTCGGCGGCGCACTGGCCGTGGATCGCGCTCGCGACGACGTTGCTCGACAGCTGGGTCGACGTCGTCGAGGACGCCGCCAACGGCGGGCATTGCTACTTCGACCACTACCCCAGCCACGAGCTCGCGCTCGTCCGCACGCACGAGAGCGTCGCCCGCGCGATGCAAGCGGCGACTCTCGCACCGCGCCGCCACCGGCACACGATCATCGCCGCCTGCATGGTCTCCCTCTACCTCTCCGCCGACTACGCCGCATCGCGCGAGGAGCGCGCGACGACCGGCTCGCTGACCGCCGCCGGCGGCTCGCTCGTGCGGCTGCTCGTGCCGATTCTGCGCACCTGGCGCCGCTTCTACGGCCAGCGCTTCTAGCGCCGGGGATCGCGCGAGGCGACCGCCTCGTGGCGCTGGGCGACGAGGGGAGCGACAGGCGCGCCGCGGGTCTAGAGGCGGGGGCGAGGTGCGCCGCGGGGCTTAGCGGCGGGGGAGCGACAGGCGCGCCGTGGGGTTAGCGGCGGGGGGCGAGGTGCGCCGCGGGGCTTAGCGGCGGGGGAGCGACAGGCGCGCCGCGGGGTTTCACGGCGCGCCTGCCCTTCCGCGCTCGGGGCTCGAGGCCAGTGGGGGTCGCTGCCTCGAGTACCGTCGTTGGCGTTGCGGAGGGGCCGCGAGAGCCAACCTGCCTGAGCGCAGCGCGAACCATATTCCGGCCGATCCAGCGCTCCAATCCCTGCGCTGCGAACACTCACCGCGTGGGGAAGCGGCGGGGGCGGCGCGTCAATCGCGCCCGCCGCGCGAGCCGCCCGCGCCGCCCGCGCCGCCCGCGCCGCCCGCGCCGCCCGCGCCGCCCGCGCCGCCCGCGCCGGCCAGGCTCCGGGTCAGCACGCCCACCCGCGCCAGGCCCCCGCGTCCGCCCGTTACGATCCTGGGAACGGTTCCACCAGTGGTCGTCGCGGCCGGCGCTCGCGCCTGCCGATCGCGCGGCGGAAAGGAGAGAGATGGAGCGCTGCTGCTTCACGTTCACGCTGCGTCCCGGGATGGAGGAGGAGTACCGGCGCCGGCATGACGAGATCTGGCCGGAGATGGTCGTCGCATTGACCGCGTCCGGGATCGCGAACTACACGATCTTCCGCCGGGGGCGCGAGGTAATCGCCTATTGCGAGTGCGAGCCCGACGCCGCGACCGCGTTCGGGCGGATGGGCGATACCGAGGTCAACCAACGCTGGAGCGTCTGGTTCGAGGACGTCATCGAGGCGCTTGCTGACGAGGCGGGCGAGCTGCGCTGGGCCGAGCAGGTCTGGCATCTCGAGTGACCGGTCTGGCAGCTGCGACGGGCGTTGCGGGGAGGCAATTGACATCAGGATTCGTTTGTGGAAACGTTTCCACCCGCTGTCACCCGGAGGAGGAGAGAGGTGTCTGTGTACGACCACCAGCAGCGTGAGCGGGCGCTCGAGCGCGCCGTCGCCGCCCTTGGCTCGCTTGGCCGCGCCAGCGCCACAGCGCTCGGGGCGCGTGGCTCGATCGGCCGTCGTGCCGTGCTGCTCGGCGCCTGCGGCGCGCTTGCCGTCGGCGTCACCGCATGCGGCAGCAGCAGCGACGACAGCAGCGCGAGCGGCAGTGCGGCGAGCAGCGCGTCGACGTCAACGCCAGCGTCGACAGACAGCGGCGCAGACACTACGGCGTCGAGCGACAGCTCGTCGTCGTCGCCCTCGGAGTCGACGACCGTATCCAGAGCGGGCATCGTCAGATTCGAGACGCCGGCCGCCGGCAGCGGCAAAGGCCTCAAGCTCGGCTTCATCGCGCTCGGCGACTCGGTCCCGTTCTCCAAGCTCGTCACCGACGGCATGAAGAGAGCAGCGCAGGAGGCCGGCGCGACCCTCGTCGTCTGCGACTCCGCGCTCGACGGCCAGAAGGCGCTCGACTGCGCGAAGAGCTTCAAGACGCAGGGCGTCCAGGGCTACCTGAACTTCCAGCAGGACCAGAAGCTCGCCTCGGCGGTCTGCGCCGCCGGTCCCGACGGCCCCGTTATCGCCGTCGACATCGTCCAGAGACCGTGCCAGATCGCCTTCATGGGCGCCGCCAACGAGTACGCCGGCTACCTGGCCGGCCAAGCCGTCGGCAGATACGCGAAGGACAGATGGAACTGCGATTACGACGCGTACGTCTCGCTTGAGTCGACCGCCTCGCCCGACGCCTCGGCCCAGCGCATGGGCGGCTACCGCAAGGGCTTCCAGTCGGTCTGCCCCGGCGACCTGAAGAACGAGAAGGTGCTCGACGCCGACCGCACTGACTCCGCCCGCACGAAGATGACGGACACGCTGACGACGCTTCCCGGGCAGCACAGAATCGTCGTCGTCGGCCTCAACGACGACGGCATCCTCGGCGCGCTCGCGGCGGCCAAGACGGCCGGCCGGGAGAACGACATCTTCGTCTCCGGCCAGGGCGCCGACCCGTCCTCGTGGTGCGGCATCAAGACGAGCCCGAACTGGATCGCCGACACCGGCTACTTCCCGGAGAGATACGGGGAGATCGGCATCCCGTACCTGATCAAGGCGGTCAAGGGCGAGAGAGTCCAGGACCAGCTGCTCGTCCCGCACGAGCTCGTCACCGCGCAGAACGTCGACGCGCTGTACCACCCGACGGGCTGCTGAGCAGGATGACTGCACCCTTCCAGCTCCAGGTCCGCGGGATCCGGAAGGCGTTCGGCGGCGTCGAGGTCCTCCACGGCGTGGACCTCGACGCGCCCGGCGGCGCCGTCCTCGCCCTGCTGGGCGAGAACGGCGCCGGCAAGTCGACGCTCGTGAAGATCATCGCCGGCGACTACCAGCCCGATGCGGGCACGGTCACGATCGGCGGCGAGGAGCTGGCGGCGCTGACGCCGCTGACCGCGCGCGAGCACGGCGTGCGGATGATCTTCCAGGAGCTCGCCGACGCCCCGACGCTGACCGTCGCGGAGAACATCTCGCTCGGGCGCTGGCCCAAGCGCGGCCCGTTCATCCGCTGGGAGGTCGTCCGCCGCCGCGCGCGCGAGGTGCTCGACCAGCTCGGCGTCGCGCTCGACCTCGACGCGCCGGTCGGATCGCTGCCGGTCGGCGAGCGCCAGGTCGTCGAGATCGCGCGGGCGCTCTCCGACCAGGCGCGCTGCCTGATCCTCGACGAGCCGACCGCCGCGCTCTCCGCCCAGGAGACCGAGCGGTTGTTCGGCTTCGTGCGACGGCTGCGCGAGCAGGGCACGTCGCTGATCTACATCACCCACCGGCTCGACGAGGTGCGCGAGATCGCCGACCGCGTCGCGGTCCTGCGCGACGGCGACGTCGCGCTGGAGGGGAATGCGGCGGAGCTCGACCGCGCGGAGATCGTCGCCGCGATGGTCGGTCGCGACATCGGCGAGGTCAAACGGCCGGCGCCGCCGCGCGCGGTCGCCGCGGAGCCGGTCCTGCGCTTCCGTGGAGCGAGCGTCCGCGGCGCCTTCGACGACGTCGCGCTCGACGTGCGGCCCGGCGAGGTCGTCGCGCTCTACGGCAAGCTCGGGTCGGGTACCTCGGAGGTCGCGGAGTCGGCGTTCGGGCTGCACGCGCTAAGCGGCGGCGAGCTCGAGGTCAGCGGCCGCACGGTGAAGCTGCGCGACCCGGCCGACGCGATCACTGCCGGGATCGGCCTGCTGCCCGCCGACCGGCAGCGCGAGGGCGCGTTCCTCGTTCGCTCAGTCGCGGAGAACCTTGCGGCGCCGTCGTGGTGGTCGATGCGGGCGGGCGGGCTGTTCCTGTCCGACCGTCGCGAGGCCGCCGCCTACGCGCGCTGGCACGACGCGCTGAGGATCCGCTCGCGCAACGACCCGAGCCAGCCGCTCGGGACGCTGTCGGGCGGCAACCAGCAGAAGGTGCTGCTCGGCCGCTGGCTCGAGCGCCGCTCACGCGTGCTGCTGCTGATCGAGCCGACGCGCGGCGTCGACGTCGGCGCGCGCCAGGAGATCTACCGGGCGATCCGCGAGCTTGCCGCCGACGGCGTCGGCGTGCTCGTCGCGACGTCCGACTACGAAGAGGTCGTCCAGCTGGCGGACCGCGCGGTCGTGATGGCCCGCGGCCGCATCACCGCCGAGCTGGACGGCGACGACATCACGACCCAGAGACTGACCGAGGAGGTGGGCGGGTGACCCCCGTCTCAACGACAGGCCCAGCGGCCGGCGCGGCCGCGCCCGGAAGCGAGGCGCCGCCGCCGGCGCAGCCGAAGGCCGGGGGAGGGTCGCTGCTGTCGCGGGTCCCTGACGTCACGCCGCTCGTCGTGCTGCTGGTGGCGCTCGGGATCTTCTTCTCGATTCAGTCGCCGTTCTTCTTCAACTACGACAACTTCCTCAACGTCCTGACAGCGGCCGCGATCACCGGCATCATCGCCGCGCCCGCCACGCTGCTGCTGGTCGCCGGGCAGTTCGACCTGTCGGTCGGCTCAGGGCTGACCTTCTGCGGCGTCGTGATGGCGTACGTCGCTGACAAGGACGGGATCCTCGTCGGGATCATCGCGGCGGTCGCGGCCGGCCTCGTGATCGGCACTGTCAACGGCTTCCTCGTGACCGTCGTCGGCGTCAACCCGCTGATCACGACGCTGGCGACGCTGGCCGCGTTCGCTGGTTTGGCGAGCGTGATCGCCGACGGGCAGACGCTGCCGCTGACCGGCTTCAGCGGGCTGGGCACCTCGCGGCCGTTCTTCAACATCCCGCTGCCCGTCATCATCTTCGCCGTCGTCGTGATCGGCTTCTACGTCTTGATGCGCTACACCGTGATCGGCCGGTCGATGTACGCGATCGGCGCGAACCCCGTCGCCGCGCGCCTTTCCGGCCTGCGCACCGGGCGGCTGATCTTCATCGGCTTCCTGCTGTCAGGGACCTTTGTGGCGCTCGCCGCGCTCGTGAACGTGTCGCAGCTGAGCGCCGCATCGACCCAGGCCGGCACGGGCTTGGAGCTGTCGGTCGTGACCGCCGTCGTGCTTGGCGGCGCGAGCCTCGCCGGCGGCCGCGGCACGATCATCGGCACGCTGTTCGGACTGCTCGTGATCGCGGTGCTGAACAACGGCCTGACGCTGCTGAGCGTCAACTCGTTCTGGCAAGACGTCGCACGCGGGACGCTGCTGGCGCTTGCGGTGTCGTTCGATCAGCTGCGCTTGCGGCTCACGCGTGAATAGTGGAAGAGGCGGCCGGGGGCCTTGTCTTCCATTGGAGCAACTCGCCTAGCGGCTCGTTCTTCCGGCCGCTGGGGTGGCTCGTGACGGTCGCGACGTCCGTGTCCGTCGAGGCGATCCCGGTCGCCTATCCCACGCGGCCGCGCTCGTTCGCGCACGAGACAGGGGAGCGGTGATGAGCAGACTGCGAATGGGCGTCATCGGCGCCGGCTCGTGGGCGTTGTCGTCGCACCTGCCGGCGTTCGCGCGGCGGGCTGACGAGCTCGACTTCGTCGGCGTCGCGCGCCATGGGGCGGAGGTGCTCGAGCAGGTCCGCGAGCACTATGGCTTCGTCGTCGCGAGCGAGGACTACCGCGACGTGCTCAACGCAGGCGTTGACGTCTGCCTGATCGCGAGCCCGACCGGCCTCCACCACGAGCACGCGAAGGCGGCGATGGAGGCCGGCGCGCACGTGCTGGTCGAGAAGCCGTTCACGATCGACCCGGCCGACGCGTGGGACCTTGTGGCGACGGCCGAGCGGCTCGACCGCCATCTCGTCGTCGCGTTCGGGTGGAACTACAAGCCGATGGTGCGGGCGCTCGAGCGGCTCGTGCTGGAGCATGGGATCGGGACGGTCGAGCAGGTCAGCGTCACGATGGCATCGGTGACGCGCGACCTGCTGTCGAACACCGGCGCCTATCCCGACGCCGCGCCCGAGGCGGTCCCCGAGCGGCGCACATGGACCGACCCGCTGTTGTCCGGCGGCGGCTACGGCCAGGCCCAGCTTTCGCACGCGCTCGGGCTGGCGCTGCGGCTGACGGGCCTCCGCGGCGAGTCGGCGTTCGCGCTGATGAGCGCGCCCGGCGGCGCGCCGGTCGAGCTGCACGACGCGATCGCCGTGCGGTACCGCGGCGGCGCGATCGGCACCGTGGCCGGCGGCTCCGCGCACGAGGGCGCGGGAGGAAACAAGCACCAGCTCGAGGTCCGCGCGATCGGCTCCAACGGCCAGTTGCAGCTCGACGTCGAGCGCGAGATCGCGTGGCTGTGGACTGACAACGGCCGCGTTGACGTGAGAATCCCGGTCCACGACGGCGACGGCGCCTACGACTGCGAGGGCCCGCCCAACACCCTCGTTGACCTCGCCCTCGGCCGCACCGTAGAAAACCACTCCCCCGGAGAGCTCGCCGCCCGCACCGTCGAGCTGCTCGACGCGGCCTACCGCAGCGCCCGTAGCGGGCGGTTGGAGGCGGTCTCGGATCAGCGAGACGGCGGCGCGGCCGCTGCGAATTCGCCCACGTCGCGGGCGTGATCAAGCGTGTCGGCGACCGTGACGACGTGACGGCGGCCCCGCATGAGGACTGCAGTCATTGCCAGGCGCGGCGCTCTCAATCCTCGGCGACCCAAGCGCGCCGCCCGGCGGCTCATCGCGACGTCTCTACGACCTCCTGACCGGCCTCGGCGAAGACGTGGCGCCGACAACCGTGTTGCTCGACGCGTCAGCCTCCGCATCCGCGCTGTATGGCATGTTCGGACGGATGCGCGACACGATCTGGCAGCTTCCGCACCGCTGGCTGGTCGTGATCGAGGACAGCGACTACGCAAGCGTGCTCAAGCCGCCCGCTGCAGGAACGTTGTCTTCCCAGCTCCTCGAGGTCCGTGGGCAACATTACTCTGCCGCCGCTCTCGGCGGCGCCGCGCAGCTTGGCCGCGCCACAAACTCAGTCGGCAGCAACACGACCTCGGGGTCGCGGGTGACGCGCATGCGGCCCTCGTCGTCTTCTTCCTGTGCCTCGAGCTGGCTCAAGAGCAGCTCGGCGGCGCGGCGGCCGAGGGCGCGGATGTCGCGCCGGACGACGGCGATCGGCGGCTGGTAGAGCTGTGTCAGCGAGATCTCGTCGCAGCTGACGAGCGAGAGGTCGGCGCCGAGCTGGAGGCCGCGCTGCTGGATCTCTTCAAGCGCGCCGTTCAACAGCTGGTTGCCGCCGGCGACCAGAGCGGTCGGCGGCTCGGCCGCGTCGAGCAGCTTCTGCGTCGCCGCCCGGCCGTGGCGCGCCTCGAGCTGGCCCTCGACGACCGAGTAAGCCGGGGCGACGCCGCGCGCTTTGTAGGCGTCCTTCAGCCCGCCGAGGCGCTCACGCGAGAAGCGCATCGGCTGGCCGAGGATCATGCCGATCCGCCGGTGGCCGAGGTCGAGCAGGTGGCCGACGGCATCGCGCATGCCGCTGCGGTGGTCCGACAGCACGGCGCTGGCGCGCGTGCCGGCGTCGCCTCTCAGCTCACGGTCGATTAAGACGATCGGCGTCTCGATCGCTCCCAGCAATGCAAGCGTCTGCGGGTCGTCCTCGGCCGCGAGCGACAGCAGCAAGCCGTCGACGCGGCGCTGTTGGAACAGCCGGATGTGGCTCGTGTCGAGCGCGGGCTCGTTCTCGGAGTTCGTCAGCAGCATCGAGTAGCCCTTCGCGCGCAAGGCGGTCTCGGCACCCAACGCGATCTGCGACTGCAGCGGGTTGGAGATGTCGCTCACGACGAAGCCGACCGAGAGCGTCTCTCTGCGCCGCAGCGACTGCGCCAGCAGGTCGGGCTGGTAGCCGAGCGAGTCGACCGCCGCCATCACGCGCTGGCGCATCGCCGGGCTGACGTCCGGATGCCCTGAGAGCACGCGCGAGACCGACGACATGGCCACTCCGGCCAGGTCGGCGACCTCACGCATGTTCGTTCGGTGCCGCGACATTCCGGACCGATGCTACGGCTTCGGGAGGCGATACCGATCCACGTACTCCCAGTCCAGCTCCCAGCCGAAGCCGGGGCCGTGGGGGAGCGCTATCGCGCCGTCGACGAGCGGCGGCCGGTTGGCGATCAGGTTCCACCAGATCGGGTCGCGGTCGGGGTCGAAGCACTCGGCGTAGCCGCCGTGGGGGATCGAGGCGAGCAGATGGCTGGAGACCTGCGGCTCCTCGTGGTGGCCCATCATCACGTCGAAGCTGCGGGCCATCCCCGCGACGCGACGCCACTCGGTCGGGCCGCCCGACCACGACGCGTCGAAGTTGCAGACGTCGATCGCGCCCTCGACCATCAGGTCGCGGCAGCCGCCGGCCGAGAACTCCGTCTGCCCGGCGCACACGCGCACGCCCGCGACGTTGCGCACGTCGCGCATCGCCCGCCGGTCGTTGTGCCACTGGCACGGCTCCTCGAACCACAGCAGGTCGTCGTCGGCGACGAGCTGCGCGAAGGCGATCGCCTCCTGCGGGCGCCAGCCCTGGTTCGCGTCGGCGGCCAGCACGAAGTCCGGGCCGGCCGCGGCGCGCGCCTCCTTGAAGCGCTTCGCGTCGCCGGCCGGGTCCAGGCCGCCGACCTTGAACTTCATCCCGGCGAGGCCGCGCTCGCGCAGCTCCTGCACCTGCTCGGCCACCGACAACGGGCTGTCGTAGTAGCCGCCGATCGAGATCATCGGGATCGTGTCGCGGTAGCCGCCCCACAGCCGCCACAGCGGCTGCTGCAGCGCCTTGCCGACCGCGTCCCAGATGGCGGAGTCGATGCAGGCGCAGGCGACGAGGCCCAGGCGCCGGTCGCGCAGGATGTCGAACGTCGCCGGCCGTGCCAGCTCCCAGCAGCGCTCGACCGCGAAGGCGTCCTGGCCGACGAGCGCGGGGACGATCTCGCGGTGGATGATCTCGTCGATCTCGAGCAGGCCCGCGTCCTCGTCGCCCGCGTACGCCTCGCCGACGATCCCCTCCTCGGTGTGGACGCGGGTGACGATCGTCGAGCGATGCGTCATCTGGTAGTGGCTGCCGCGGTAGACGCGGCCGAGCGGCACCCGGATCGGGATCGTCTCGACATGGCTGATGGTGAGCCGGGGCGTCAGCTCGACGCCGGCCGGTGTGGTGGAAGACGACAACGCGCCGGTTCTCCTCGAAGGTAGGTCTTGGTACATCGGTCCCGGGAACGTTTCCAGGGTATCTGATCACCTCATGAAAAGGCAACCGGTATGGTTCCTGGAAACGATTGTAGAGGGCGACTCTCGGGATGTTGCGCGCGCCGAGCGCGAAGGCGGCGCGGGCGGCGCGAAGCGGCCCTCACGCTACGTTCTCCTGATGGGCAGCCGCCGCTTCAGCCTCAACGCGATCGCGGTCGTCGTGGTGGTGATGGCGGTCGACCAGGTTGCGAAGGCGCTCGTGCGGCGGGACATCGCGCCGGGGGAGAGCGTCGACGTGATCGGCGGGGCCTTGCATTTCGTCAACGCGCGCAACTCGGGGATCGCGGGCGGACGGCTCGCCGATGCGGGGACCGGAACGGTGATCGCGATCTCGGCGGTCGCGCTTGGCGCGATGCTGTTGTTCGTCCGCTCGATCGGCCCCCGCCGCCATCTCTGGCTGCCGGTCGGCCTGATCCTCGGCGGCGGCCTCGGCAACCTGCTCGACCGCGCCCGCAGCGGCGCGGTCACCGACTTCATCGTCTGGGGCCACTCCGGCCCTGCCAACCTCGCCGACCAAGCGATCACCCTCGGCATCATCGGCATGCTCCTCGTCGCCTGGCGCTCCTCGTCCTCGGAGGCGCGCAACGGCGAGCCGGCGGCGCCAGCGCGGTCACGCGCGCCGGATCCGACGGAGCCGAGCTAGCGGCACCGTCGCCGGACACGGCCGGCGGAGCGAGTCGCGCCGGCGTCGGATCGGGCCGAGCTGAGCTCGCTAGCCGCGCTCGCCGGACAACGCCCGCAGCCGCTGCTCGGACACGCTGCCGGGGGCGGGGTGGAAGACGACGAGGCGTTGGCCGGGGGTGCCGCTGATCTCGAAGACCTCGGCGTCGAGCTCGAGCGGGCCGGCTTCGGGGTGGCGGAAGCGCTGGGAGCCGGCGCGCTTTTCGATCACCTCGTGAGAGGCCCAGAGGGCGGCGAACTCGGCGCTTGCCATCAGGTCGGCGACGAGCGCGTCGGTACCGGCGGCGCCGCTCGCCCGGGTGGCGCGCAAGGCCGCGACGCCGTCGCGCAGCAGCGCGGGGAGGTCGCTGTCGTCGTAGGCGGCGCGGGCCTGCGGGTCGAGGAAGACGTCGCGCAGCAGGTTGCGGCCCGGCTGGTAGCTGGGGTGGAGCGCGGTCGCGAGGCGGTTGGCGGCGAGCACGTCGGAGCAGCGGTCGATCACGAACGCCGGCACGGCGACGTGCAGCTCGAGCAACCGGCGCAGCTCGTCGCGGACGGCGGGAGGGCCGGCTTCCGCTGCTGGCCGGGGCGCGACCCCGGCGAGCACGCGCAGGTGGCGCGCCGCCGCGTCGTCGAGCTGGAGCGCGCGACCGAGCGCCTCGACGACGTCGCCGGACGGGCGCCGGTCGCGTCCCTGCTCGAGCCGGACGTAGTAGGTGACGCTCAGCTCCGCGAGCATCGCGACCTCCTCGCGCCGCAGGCCCGGCACCCGCCGCCGGGCGCCATCGGCGAGACCGACCTCGGACGGCATCAGCCGCGCGCGCCGGGCCCGCAAGAACGCCGCCAGGGTGGTGTCGTCGTCATACGCCGGCACCCTGCGAAGGTACCCGGCATGGGGATCGCGGCGCGCCGCGATCACAGCCGGATCGCGTTCGCTCTCACGCCGTTGACCGTGGTGTCGCCTTGGATCACGCCGGGGCCGGTGGCGAGCAGCTGGTCGGTCAGGGGGTACTCGAGGACCGGGGTCGTGAGGGCGTCGAGCTCGGCGGCTTGGGCGTCGGTCAGCTCGACCTCCAACGAGGCGAGGTTCGCTTCGAGCTGGGCGACGGTGCGGGCGCCGAGGAGCGTCGTCGTCACCAGCGGCTGGCGGCGGACCCAGGCGAGCGCGACCGCGGCAACCGAGCCGCCGGCCTCGTCGGCGATCCGCTCGATCACGTCGAGCAGGGCGAAGACCTCATCGGACAGCTCCAGCGGCGCGGCGACCGCGCGGCCCGTGTCGGACGTCGGCCGCACCCGCGAGTACTTGCCCGACAGGACGCCGCCGTGGAGCGGGCTCCACGGCGTGACGCCCAGCCCCAGCTCGCGCGCGACGCCGAAGCTGCCGCCCTCGGCCGAGCGCGCGAGCAGCGAGTACTCAGCCTGCAGCGCGATCGGCGCCGCGCGGCCGCGCAGCTCGGCGGTCGTGCAGGCCCGCGCGACCGCCCACGCGGGGACGTTGGAGAGCCCGATGTAGCGGACCTTGCCAGCGCCGACGAGGCCGTCGAGCGTCGCCATCGTCTCCTCCAGCGGCGTGTGCGGGTCCCAGTTGTGCAGCCAGTAGAGGTCGACGTAGTCGGTCCCGAGCCGGCGCAGCGATCCCTCCAGCGCCTGCATGATCGCCTTGCGGCCGTTGCCGCCGGCGTTGGGGTCGTCGGGCACCAGGCTGCCGCCGAACTTGGTCGACAGCACGAGCCGGTCGCGCACGCCTGGGTGCTGCGCGAGGTAGGCGCCGATCGCCTGCTCGCTGCGGCCGCTCGTGTACAGGCTGGCCGTGTCGATGACGTTGCCGCCCGCCGCCAGGTAGCGGTCGATGATCCGCCACGAGTCCTCGTCGGAGGTGCCCCAGCTCGGGTTGCCGAAGGTCATCGCGCCGAGCGTCAGGGGGCTCACGCGCAGGCCGCTGGGCCCGAGGGTTCGAAAATCGGTGAGGTGCATGGCAGCGACGCTAACGCCGCCGCACGGGGGCAACCAGACCGGGTTGAGGGTGGTGCTGGCAGCACCAGGAGCGCGCGCCCCCGCGCCCGCTGCTACGCCTCGGCCACCCGAGCCAGCAGCGCCAGCGCCTCGTGCAGCCGCTCGCGCTCGTGCTCGTCGAGCACGCGGTCGAGCGTCTCGCTGAGCCAGCCCTCGCGGCGCAGGCGCGTCGCGCGCAGCGTTTCGCGGCCCGCGTCCGTCAGCTCGACGAACGAGCGGCGCTTGTCGCTTGGGTCGGGCCGGCGCGAGACGAAGCCGGCCGCCTGCAGGTCGTGGACGCTCTGCGCCATCGACTGCGGGCGCATCCGCTCGGCGGCGGCGAGCTCGCTGATGCTCGCCGGCCCGTCGCGGTCGAGGCGGCTCAAGACGGTGAGATGAGCGACGGGCGGGCCGCTGTCGGCGCGGACGCGCCGGGTGACACGGCCGAGCGTTTCGCGTAACTCCTGCGCCAGCTGGGCGGTTGTGACCTGTTCGACCTTCATTTCCACAAGTGTAACTGACTCTTACAGGCGGCCTGAACAGGTTGCCTGTATACTTTCCCTGGTGAAAGCGGTAGACCCGGATCGATACAAGTGGATCGCCCTCTCGAACGCGACGCTTGCAGTGCTGCTGGCGACGCTCGACGGGTCGATCACGATCATCGCGATGCCGGACATCTTCCGCGGCATCCACCTCGACCCGCTGGTCTCGTCGAACTCGTTCTACCTGCTGTGGATGATCCTCGGCTACCTCGTCGTAACGAGCGTGTTGATCGTCAGCCTCGGCCGCCTCGGCGACATGGTCGGACGGGTAAAGATCTACAACCTCGGCTTCGTGATCTACACGGTCGCCTCGCTGATCCTCGCGATCGACTGGCTCGACGGCAGAAGCGGCGCGATGTACCTGATCGTCTTCCGCTTGGTGCAGGGCGTCGGCGGCGCGTGTCTGCTGGCGAACTCGGCGGCGATCATCACCGACGCCTTCCCCGCCAACCAGCGCGGCATGGCGCTCGGGATCAACAACATCGTTGGCGTCAGCGGCGTCTTCATCGGCCTCGTGCTCGGCGGCGTCCTCGCGCCGATCGACTGGCGGCTGGTCTTCCTCATCTCCGTGCCGGTCGGGCTGTTCGGCACGGTCTGGGCGTACGCGAGGCTGCGTGAGCTGAGCACGCCGAGAAGATCGACGATCGACTGGGGCGGCAACGTCACGTTCGCCGTCGGGCTCGTGCTCGTGATGGTCGCGGTCACCTTCGGGATCCGGCCATACGGTGGGCACGCCGTTGGCTGGACGAGCCCGCGGGTGCTTGTGCTGCTCGCCTGCGCGGCGCTCTGCCTGGTCGCCTTCTACTTCGTCGAGAGGCGCGCGAAGGACCCGATGTTCAACCTCTCGCTGTTCAAGATCAGGGCGTTCACCTTCGGCACGCTGTCCACGTTCCTGTCGGCGATCGCGCGCGGTGGGCTGATGTTCATGCTGATCATCTGGCTGCAGGGGATCTGGCTGCCCCAGCACGGCGTGGACTACGTCGATACACCTTTGCGCGCGGGTATTTACATGCTGCCGCTGACGCTCGGGATGCTGATCGCCGGGCCGACCTCGGGCTACCTGTCCGATCGCTTCGGCGCGCGCTGGTTCGCCAGCGGAGGGATGGTCGGCGCCGCGCTGAGCTTCACGCTGCTCGGGCTGCTGCCCACCGACTTCGCCTACCCGCTCTTCGCGTTCGCGCTGTTCCTGATCGGCGTCTCGATGGG
>DASYEC010000066.1:0-53060 GCA_036499225.1 Conexibacter sp. | reverse complement strand
TCCTTTCAGCGCCCCGGCCGCTCGGCGGGCTGCTCGCGTCGGACGCGGACGCCGCGGCGCGCGCGTCCTTTTTAGCGCCCCGGCCGCTCGGCGGGCTGCTCGCGTCGGACGCGGACGCCGCGGCGCGCGCGTCCTTTTTAGCGCCCCGGCCGCTCGGCGGGCTGCTCGCGCCGGACCGGGACGCCGCGGCGCTCGACTCTGACGGGCTTGGGCATCGTGTGGTCGCGGATGCGGCCGCGCCAAGGGTCGGACTCGGGCAGCGGCAACGGGAGGCCAGAGCCGCCCTTCGGCGGCGACGGCGGGTCTGGCTCGTCGACCGGGTCGTCCCAATCGCGCCAGTCCTCCCAATCCTCCGGCTCGTCTCTCTGGCGTGAGAACCAGACGAGCCAGACGATCATCCCGCCCAGGTCGAAGACGCGCATCCCGACGAGGAAGATCCAGCCGGCGGTGCTCACGACGCGGATGCTAGCTCGCGAGCATGGCCGAGACGAGTCGCGCGGTCGGCTGGCCGACCGCGCCCGTCAGCCTCCGGGCCACCTCCGCGCGGCGGCGGCCCGAGGGACGATCATCTCGTCGGCGTCGTGTCCGTCGTTCTTCTCGTCGTGGTGGTTCTTCTGGTGTCGGTCGTCGGCGCTCTCGGCGGCTGCGGCGTCGGGATGAACGTCGCGGTGTAGGTGAGGCGCGCCGTCTGGTAGAGGCACTTGTACTGCGCCTGGTTGCCGACGACTTGCTGCGCGGTCTGCGTCAGCAGGTCGCTGCAGCCGCCAGCGCGGCTGGCGCGCCAGCCGTTCGTCTTGTCGAGGTTGACGGCAAGGATCGGCGCCCATGTCGGCACCGTGAGAGCGAGCACGTCGCCCTTTCTCACCTCAAGGCTCGTCTCGAGCGGGAACTGGACGGTCGTGCCCAGCCACGGCGTGATGCGGAAGACCTCGCTCTGGGCGCTCGCCGTGTAGAACCGCTTCGGCTTCTGTCTGTCGGTCTGGCTAAGGACCGTCAGCTGCACGCGCGGCGTGCCGCCGTACGTTCTGTTGAAGAAGCTGATCTGTCTGTTGGTCAGCGACCCGAGCTGGAGCGTGAGCGCGACCACGCGGCCGTCGGCCGGCACCGTCGTCGGATACGTCGTGCCGGCCGTGTTGACCTGCAGCGCGGTCGTGCGCGTGACGACGAAGCAGTCGTCCGGGCAGCTCGTCGTCACCGGAGTGGTGGTCGAGCCCAGCTCGGAGATTCTCGCCGAGGCGAGGGGAGCGGCGACGCCGAGCACGCACAGGGACGCGACGAGGCCGAGAAGGATGCGCTTCATAGGGCCATTCAACACCACAGCGCGGCGCGAGTAGCGCTTCCGGGCCCCGCCGGGCGCCTTGCGGCGCTGGGGCGAGGCCGGCGAGACAGGCTGGAAACGCCCGTCCAGCGCCGCTGGGTCGCTAGACCTTCATCACGTTGACGGCCTTCGGGCCCTTGTCGCCCTGCTCCTCCTCGTAGGTGACCTTCGCGCCCTCGGCGAGCGAGCGGTAGCCCTCCCCCGAGATCCCGGAGTAGTGGACGAAGAGGTCGCGACCGCCCTCATCGGGCGTGATGAACCCAAAGCCCTTGTCGTCGCTGAACCACTTGACCGTTCCCGTTGCCATTGCGTCCCCCGAGGAGCTGCAGGCCGGCAGCGCCGGCAGGTTCCATCGAGCCCACATGCCCGATCTGTCTCGAGGAAGTCAACCGCACCGGAAGGGTGTGTTGCAAGTGGTGACTGGTGTGCGGAACCGACGTGACGGTCGGTTTACGTTGCCACGTTGCGCCGTCGCCACGGCAGCGCGACGCGCCCGCCGTCAGCCGATCAGCTGCGCTGCGGCGGTCGCGATCTCGTCTGGATCGCCCATCGCCGGGACCCACGGGAGTCTCAAAGGATCGTCGTTGTAGCGCGGGATCACGTGCAGGTGAAAGTGGAAGACCGTCTGCCACGCCGCCGCCCCGCACGCGTTGAGCAGGTTGACGCCGTCGGCGCCGAGCCGCTCGTTCATCCGGCGCGCGAGCAGCTGGCCGTGACGGGTGACCGCGTCGAGGTCCTCGGGCGCGATCTCCAACAGGTCCCTCGAGTGGTTGCGCGGGACCACGAGCGTGTGGCCGTAGGTCGCCGGCGCGATGTCCATGAACGCGACGGTGCGCTCGTCCTCGTGCACGATTCGCGCCGGCAGCTCGCCCGCGATGATCTTGCAGAAGACGCAGTCGTCAGAGGTGGTGGGCACGTGGCGAGCATATCGGTAGCCTGCCGACGACCGTGCCCGATCGCCGCCACCTTCGTGACGCGATCGCCCACCTCGCGGCGATCGACCGTCCGTCCGCCTCGCCCGGGGAGCGCGAGGCCGCACAGTGGATCTCGGCGCAGCTGTCGGAGTGGGGCTGCAGCTCGCGCGTCGAGCAGGAGCGCGCCCACGGCGGCTACTGGTTCCCGCTCGGCGTGCCGACCGCCTTCGCCGGCATCGCCGGGCTGGTCGCTGCGCGCAGCAGCCGTGGACGGCGCGCTGCACGGCTCGCCGCCGCGGCGGTCGGCGCGTTCTGCGCCGCCGCGGTTTGGGACGACGTCGGCGGCGGCAGGCTGTGGTTCCGTCGCCGCTTCCTGCCGAGCAGACCGACCTGGAACGTCGTGGCCGAGGCCGGCGACCTCGACGCCGAGCGCACCGTCGTGTTTGTCGCACATCACGACGCGGCGCACTGGGGGCTGTTGTTCCACCCCGGCGTGATGACGCTCGTCGCGCGCGTCGCGCCGCGGCTGATCGAGCGCACGAACACGTCGCCGCCGCTGATGGCGCCGGTCTTCGCTGGCCCCGCGCTCGTGATGCTCGGCGCGCTGACGGGGAGCAGACGGCTGCTGTCGGCCGGCGCGGCGCTGTCGCTCGGCTCCGCGGCGACCTTCGCTGAGATCGGCGTCCATGACGCGGTCCCCGGCGCCAACGACAACCTGAGCGGCGTCGCGACGCTGATCGGCGTCGCGATGGAGCTGGCCGAGCGGCCCGTCGAGGGGCTGCGGGTGCTGCTCGTCTCGACCGGCTCCGAAGAGGGCTTCATGGAGGGGATGCAGGCATTCGCCGACCGCCACTTCCCGACGCTCCCCTGTGACAGCACCCATGTCGTCTGCGTCGACACGGTCGGCTCGCCGCAGCTGACGCTGATCGAGGCCGAGGGGATGCTGTGGATGCGCGACTACCCGGAAGACTTCAAGCAGCTCGTCTCGACCTGTGCGCGCGAGAACGGCGTCGAGCTCGGGCGCGGCCTGCGCTTCCGCAACTCGACTGACGGCCTGATCGCGCTGCGCGCCGGCTATCCGACGGCGACGATCGGCTCGATCACGAGGAACAAGGTGCCGTCCAACTACCACTGGCCGACGGACACCGCCGAGAACGTCAACCACGCCAGCGTCGACGACGCTGTCACGCTCTGCACGGCGATAGCCCGCCGGCTCGCGGGAAGCCAAGACCCGCGCGCGACGCGGCGGGCGGCATCGGCGTAGCGGAAGCAGCCCGCTTGCGTCGCGCGCCCAGCGGCTGAGACCGCCGTCGGCGTCAACGGGGCGCGTCGCCCGCCCGGCGACGACCGCGCGTCGCTCAGCGCGCCGCGTCGGCGCCGTGCGGCTCGCCGCCGGGACCGCGTGTCGCTCAGCGCGCCGCGTCGGCGCCGTGCGGCTCGCCGCCGGCCAGCGTCTCGCGCGCGTGCTCGATCGCCTGCTCGCGTGTGGCGATCTCGCCTGCGTACTGCGCGGCCTCGATCTCGTAGAGCGCTTCTGCGAGCCACGGCCCGCGGTCACGCTCGAGCGCAGCGGCGAGCTGGTCACCGCGAATAAGCGTCGGCGGCCGCTCGCCAGCGTCCCAAGCGAGCGCGGGCCCGATCAGCTCCCGCGCCAGCTCGAGGTGCTTGGCGATCGCATCGTCCGCCTTGCGGCCGCGTGTCGCGAGGCGGTCGGCGACCGACAGCAGCGAGACGTCGACCTCGACCGGCTGGCAGCGCCGCAGGTAGCGATGGACGGCGCGGCCCGACAGCGGCCGCTCGTGCACGAGGAAGCCGAGCCGCAGGTGGTTGCGAGCGAGCGCCGCGACGTGGGCGCGCAGCTTCTCGCTCGTCTTCAGCCGCGTGAGGATCGCGCGCGAGAGATCGGCGCCCTGGCGGTCGTGATCGAGGAAGCTGACGCGGCCGTCGTCGAGCACACCGCGCGTCTGCGGCTTGGCGATGTCGTGCAACAGCGCGCCGAAGCGCAACGCGGTGCCGCGGGTCAGGTCGTCTGAGAACGGCTGCGACAGCAGGCGCGCAAGCGCCCCGCCGTCGGCCTCGCCAAAGACGGCCGCCGGGTCGCGCTCGAGTTGGACCGCCTCCGCCAACACCGCAAGCGTGTGGTCGTGGACGTCGAGGTGGTGGTACGCGCTCTGCTCGACGCCACGCAGCGCCTCCAGCTCGGGCAGCACCGCGGCGGTCGCACCGACGGCGTGCATCAGCCCCAGGCCGCCGAGCGGGTCGGGCGAGGCGAGGATCCGCCGCAGCTCGGCGAAGACACGCTCCTGTGCGACGTCGCGCAGCCGCGACGCCTCAGCTGCAGCCGCCATGCGCGTCGCGGGATCGGCGACCAGCCCGAGCTCGGACGCGAACCGCGGCAGCCGCATCACGCGCAGCGGGTCACGCTCGAACGATCTCGGCGACGCCATCCGCAGCGTGCGCTCCGCGAGGTCGACGGCGCCACCGGTCGGGTCGATCAGCTCCCCGCCCGCGATCGGCTCGGCGATCGCGTTGACGGTGAAGTCGCGCAGCAGCAGGTCGTCCTCGATCGTCGCGCCGCCCAGCGGCGAGAGGTCAGCCTGCCAGCCGTCGCGTCTCGCGACGACGCGCCACGCGCCGAACTCCTCCGACAACGGGAAGACGGCCGCCCGCCCGGCGCGCGCGAGCATCCGCGCGGCCGCCTCCACGTCGCCGCCGACGGCAAGGTCGACGTCGGCGGTCGCACGCCCCAGCAGCCGATCGCGCACCACCCCGCCCACGAGCCACGCCGGCGCGTCCCCCAGCGCGGCACGTGCAATCGCCAGCGGGTCGGTCACCGCGCCGCCTCGCTCACGTGGGCGCCCGCGCCGCTCGACGGGGCGCCCGCGCCTGCCGTGCCGTCGCCGCCCGTTGCATCGCCCGCACCCTCAGCGCTGGCAACCCCGCCGTGGAACGTCCACGTGACGCGGGCGCTCAGGGCGGTCGTGATCTCGTAGTTGATCGTGTCGATCCAGCCCGCCTGCTGTTCGGCCGTGATGCGCTCGGACCCGTCGGCGCCGATCACGACCGCGACGTCGCCGACCGCGACCGACGGCGGCTCCGGGCCGAGGTCGACGCAGACGTTGTCCATGCTCACGCGGCCGGCGATCGGCCGGCGGCGACCGCCGACGAGCACCTCGCCGTTGTTGGAAAGCGCGCGCCGCAGGCCGTCGCCGTAGCCGATCGGCAGCGTCGCGATCCAGGTCGGCTCGCGTGCGGTGAACGTCGCGCCGTAGCCGACCGTCTGCCCTGCCTCCAGCCGCTTGACGGCGGCAACCCACGTGCGCAGCTCAAGCGCGGGCCGCAAGCCGTGCGCCTCCGCGTCTCTCCCCCACGGGTCCAGCCCGTAGACGGCGATCCCACAGCGCACGAGGTCGAGCCGGCTCTCCGGCAGCGCGATCGCCGCCGCGCTGTTCGCCCCATGCAGCAGCACGTCCGGGTGCGCGGCACGCAGCCGCTCGCCGAAGGCGCCGAACGCGGCGAGCTGCTCGCGCGTCAGCTCAAGGTCTTCGTCGGCGCACGGGAAGTGCGTCATCGCGCCGACGAGCGCCAGCTCGGGCGCCGCCGCGACGAGCTCGCCGACGCGCAGCAGCTCGTCGGCGTCGCGGGTCCCGAGCCGGCCCATCCCGACGTCGAGCTTGAGGTGGACGCGCGCGCTGCCGGCCCGCCGCGCCTGCTCCACGAACGCCTCGGTCCACGCGACCACGTCGGCGTCGGCCGCAACCGCAACGCGCAGCTCTTCCTCGGTCAGCGCCCCGAGCACGATCAGCGGCGCGTCGATCCCCGCCGCCCGCAGCTCGGTCGCCTCGCATGCCGCCGCGACCGCCAGCCAGCGCGCGCCGCCCGCGAGCGCCGCGCGCGCGGCCGGCACGGCGCCGTGGCCATAGCCGTTCGCCTTCACGACGGCGCAGAGCGCGCTGTGCGGGCCGATCCGCTCGTCGAGCAGGCGGCAGTTGTGCTCGATCGCGCCGAGGTCGACGCGGGCGTTGACGCGCAACGGCACTAGCGCGCGCCTGCCATCGCCCGGCGCGCGGCCGGCAGCGCCTCGACGACATCGCCGGCGAGCGCGCCCTCGATGCCGATCCGCTCGGCGACGAGCTGGCCAGCGCGGCGGTGCAGCTCGACGCCCGCGCAAGCAGCCGTGAATGGCTCGACGCCACGCGCCAGCAGCGCCCCGATCGTCCCTGACAGCACGTCGCCGGTGCCGGCGGTCGCGAGCGCCGGCGCGTCGCCGCGGCTGACCGCGACTGCGCCGTCGGGCGCCGCGACGAGCGTGTCGTCGCCCTTCAACACCACGACCGCGTTCGCCCGCCGCGCGGCGTCGCGCGCGAGCGGCAGTCGACGGGCGCGCACCTCGTCGGAGCTGACGTCGAGCAGTCGCGCCAGCTCGCCGTCGTGCGGCGTGATCACCGTCGCGGCAGTACGAGCCGCCAGCAGCTCGATCCGGCCGGCATGGGCGTTGAGCCCGTCAGCGTCGAGCAGCAGCGGGATGGGCGCCGTCGCGGCAAGCAGCCGCGCGAGCTTTCTCGTGTCGCGGTCGCGGCCGAGGCCAGGACCGAGCACGAGCGCGTCGGCTCTGGCGCAGCGCTCGCGTGCGGCGTCGAACGCCGCCGCGCCGAGCTTGCCGTCGTCGTCGGGCAGCGGCACCGACATCACCTCGCGCTGGTGCAGCTCGAAGACGATGTTGAGCGACGCTGGCACGGCCACCGTGACGTAGCCCGCGCCGGCGCGAGCCGCGGCGGAGGAAGCGAGCGTCGGGGCGCCCGTCAGGCCGGTCGAGCCGCCGCAGACGAGCACGCTGCCAGCGACGAACTTCGTCGCGGTCGCGGCGCGAGTCGGCAGCTCGTCGACGATGCGATCGCTGATCAGGCCGACTCGCGCAACGGTCTCGGGCGGCCGGTCGTCGCCCTCGGGGATCCCGATCGAGACCACCGTGACCAGACCGGCGAGCGCCTTGCCAGGCGCGATCCACAGGCCCGGCTTTGCGGCGTGGAAGGTCGCGGTCGCGACGGCCGGCACGGCGTGGCCGGGAATTTCGCCGGTCGAGCCGTCGACGCCGCTGGGGATGTCGCAGGCGATGACGGTCACGCCCCTGCCCGCCGCCACGCCGATCGCCTCGATCGCGTCGCAGACCAGCCCGCGCGGTGGGCCGTTGACGCCGGTCCCGAGGATCGCGTCGACGATCCCGGCGAAGTCGATCAGCGCGCCGGGGTTGAAGATCCGCGGCGGCGAGCCGGGCAGCCGCTCCAAGTTGACGAGCGCGTCGCCGCGCAGCTCGCTGGGCTCGGGCAGCAGGTGGACGTCGACGTCGCGGCCGGCGTTGCGCAGCAGGCGCGCGACGACGAGCCCGTCGCCGCCGTTGTTGCCCTTGCCGCAGACGACGGCGATCGGCCCCTCGGGCACGTGTGCACAGACGAGCTCGAACAGCCCCTGCCCTGCGCGCTCCATCAGGTCGAGGCCGGAGATCCCGCGCTGCTCGATCGCCCACCCGTCAAGCGCGCGCTGCGCGGCCGCGTCGGGCAGCGGGTCGAGCCACGAGGCGAGCGCCGCCGGGCCCCTCATGTCGCGATCGCGACGGCTGCCGCGTCGCGGCGGGTATGCGTCAGCGAGACCTTCACCTCAGCGACGCCGAGCTCGCGCGCGTGGCGCGCGACGTCGCCGTGCAGGACGATAGACGGCGCGCCCTCGCCGCGGACGACCTCGACGTCCGTAAAGCTCCAACCGGTCAGCCCGAGCGCCTTCGCGACCGCCTCCTTGGCGCAGAAGCGCGCGGCAAGATGCTCGCCGGGCCGCGCCCGCTCGGCCGCGTAGGCCCGCTCCGCAACGGTGAACAGGCGCTCAGCGAGGCGGGGCCGGCGCTCCAACGCCCGCTCCAGCCGCTCGATCTCGAGCTGGTCGATTCCGACGCCGTGCACGGCCGCCATCCTACCCCGCCGGCTCACCCATCACCGGATCCGCCCGTTGACAATCCGCTGCTCGTGACGCCGAGGATCCAATGCAACGACGTCCTCGCGGCCACGATGCTCGCGGGCGCGACGGCCGTCATTCCACCGTGACCGTCTTGGCGAGGTTGCGCGGCTGGTCCACGTTCAGGCCGCGCAGGCGCGCCACGTGGTAGGCGAGCAGCTGCAGCGGGACGACGGCAAGCAGCGGCGCCAGCATCCAGTCGGTCTGCGGAACGGTCAGGACGTCCTCGGCGTGCGGCCCGATGTCGAGGTTGCCCTCCGTCGCGACCGCGATCACGTGGGCGCCGCGGACGCGCACCTCTTGGATGTTGGAGATGACCTTGTCGAGCACGGGCGAGTCGGTCGCGACGCAGACGACCGGCGTCGCCTCGTCGAGCAGCGCGATCGGGCCGTGCTTCATCTCGCCGGCCGCGTACGCGTCGGTCGCGATGTAGGAGATCTCCTTCAGCTTCAACGCTCCCTCGAGCGCGACGGGAAGCCCGGTGTGGCGGCCAAGGTAGAGAAAGAACTCCGCCTCGTAGTGCCTTCTGGCGATCTCGCGGATGTCGTCGTCGCCGGCGTCGAGGATTGCCGCGATGTGACGCGGCAGCTGCTTGAGCTCGCCGACCAGCGCGGCGAGCTTGTCGGGCTCCAGCGTCCCGCGCAGCTCCGCGATCCGCAGCGCGAGCAGGTACATCGCCGCGACCTGGCTGACGAACGTCTTCGTCGCGGCCACGCCGATCTCCAGGCCAGCGCGCGTGAACAGCACGCCGTCCGCGTCGCGCGTCGCCTGCGAGCCCATCACGTTCGTGATCGCGAGCACCGAGGCGCCACGGCCGCGCGCGAGGCGCATCGCCGCGAGCGTGTCAGCCGTCTCGCCCGACTGGGAGATGCCGATCACGAGGTCGCCCTCGCCGACGACGGGGTCGCGGTAGCGGTACTCGGAGGCGACGTCCATCTCGACCGGTACCCGCGCCCACCCCTCGATCGCGTAGCGGCCGATCAAGCCCGCGTGGTACGAGGTTCCGCACGCGACGACGACGATCCGGCGCACATTGCGCAGCAGCTCGTCGTCGATCGCGCCGAGGTCGCCGAGGTCGACGCCCGTGCCCCGCGCCGTGCGGTCAGCGATCGTCTCCGCGACGGCGTCGGCCTGCTCGTTGATCTCCTTCAGCATGAAGGTCTCGTAGCCGCCCTTCTCGGCGGTCTCCGCGTCCCAGTCGATCTCGACGATCTCGCGCTCGATCGGCGTGCCGTCGGGCGACATGAACTCAACGCCGCCGGGGCGCAGCACGACCATCTCGCCGTCCTCGATGAACTGGACGCGCCGCGTGTGCGCGAGGAACGCCGGCACGGCGGAGGCGAGGAACTGCTCCTGCTCGCCACGGCCGACGACGAGCGGGCACTCGCGCCGCACGCCGACGAGCACGCCCGGCTCGTCGGCGGCCATCGCGACGAACGCGAAATGGCCGACCAGCTCAGCGTAGGCAGCGCGCACGGCGGCCGGCAGGTCGCCGTCGTAGTTGCGCGAGATCACGTGCGCGATCACCTCGGCGTCGGTCTCCGAGGTGAACTGCACGCCGTCGGCCTCGAGCTCGCGCTTGAGCGCGAGGTAGTTCTCGACGATGCCGTTGACGACGATGTGGATCCTCCCCGCCTCGTCCTCGTGCGGGTGCGCGTTGCGCTCGCTGACGCGGCCGTGCGTCGCCCAGCGCGTATGGCCGATGCCGGTTGCGGCCTCGGCGAGCGCGACCGCTGTCGCGTTGTTGTCCGCTGGCGCCGGAAGCGCGACGACAGCGTCACGCAGCGCCTGCAGGTTGCCGACCGCGCGGACGGAGTCGACGCGGTCGCCGTTCAGGACAGAGATCCCGGCGGAGTCGTACCCGCGGTATTCAAGCTTCTCAAGGCCTTTGAGAAGCAGGTCCTGGACCGGCTGCCCGCCGACGTAACCGACGATGCCGCACATAAGGGGGAACCTCCGTGTGGAACGACAAGAGCCCGCG
The DNA here is from genome assembly GCA_036499225.1 of Conexibacter sp. Lineage (GTDB taxonomy): Bacteria > Actinomycetota > Thermoleophilia > Solirubrobacterales > Solirubrobacteraceae > Conexibacter. The sequence goes on along the minus strand of DASYEC010000066.1, from coordinate 42,844 downwards.
GGCCTCGGCCATGAGGCGAATGCGGGCGCGCCGCAGGATTCTAGCGGCCTGAAGGGCGCGTTCTGGTATGTCCAACTGCTCGCAGCCGGATCGCCCGCTCAGCTGCCCGACTGCGCGGCGGCTGCTTCGGCAACGGCGACCAGGCGCGCGCAGACCGCGTCGGCCTCCGCCGGGTCTGGCGCCTCGACCATGACGCGCAGCAGCGGCTCGGTGCCCGAGGCGCGCACGAGCACGCGGCCACGGCCGCTCAGCACAGCGTCTTCACGCTCGATCGCCGCGCGCATCTCCGGGTCGCGCTCGGCCCGCTGGAGCGCAGAACGGTCAGGTAGCCGGACGTTGACGAGCCGCTGGGGCAGCTTCTCCATCCCGCCGCGCTCAGCGAGCGGGCGTCCGGCAAGCGCCTCCAACGTCAGCAGCGCGCTCGCGATCCCGTCACCGGAGGGCGCGAAGCCGAGCTCGACGATGTGGCCCGACTGCTCGCCGCCGAGCGACCACTCGCGCTCGCGCAGCGCCTCCAGCACGTAGCGGTCGCCGACCGAGGTCGTCGCGACCTCGATGCCGGCGTCGGCCATCGCCGCATGGAAGCCGTAGTTCGTCATCACCGTCACGGCAACGCCGTTGCCGGGCAGCCTGCCCTGCGCGCGCATGTGCAGCGCCGCCAGCGCGACCAGCTCGTCGCCGTCGACGACGACGCCGTCATGGTCGACGGCAAGCACGCGGTCGCCGTCGCCGTCGAACGCGAAGCCGGCGTCGTAGTCGCCCGTTCTCATTGCGGCGACAAGGCCGTCGAGGTGAGTCGATCCGCAGCCGGCGTTGATGTTGCGGCCGTCAGGAGCGTCAGCGATCACCTCGACGTCGGCGCCGAGGCGGCGGAAGATCTCAGGCGCGGCCTTGTGCGTCGCGCCGTTGGCGCAGTCGAGCAGGATCGTTCTACCCGCGAGGTCGAGCTCGCCGAAGCGCGCATGCAGCTCGCGCAGATAGTCGTCTAGCGTTCCGTGCAGCGGGCGGACACCGCCGATCGCGGGCGCCTCGGAGGGAGCGCGCTCGACATCGAGCAGCGCCTCGATCTCCTCCTCGACCGCGTCGGAGAGCTTGTCGCCGTCGGAGCCGAAGAACTTGACGCCGTTGTCGGCGTAGGGGTTGTGCGACGCCGACAGCACGACGCCGAGGTCGAAGCCGTAGCGACGGATCAGCAGCGGCGCGGCCGGGGTCGGCAGCACGCCGCCGAGCAGCGCGGTCCCGCCGGCCGCAGCTACGCCGGCGGCGACAGCCGCCTCAAGCATCTCGCCCGACTCGCGCGTGTCGCGGATCACCAGCACGCGCGGTCGCGCGGCCGGGTCGCCGGCCGCGACACGTGATGTCGCGGCCCGCGCCAGCGAGAGCGTCAGCTCCGCTGAGAGAAACCCACCGGCGACTCCGCGGACGCCGTCTGTCCCAAACAGCCGGCGTGCCATCGGCCTGCCGCCTAGCGCTTGGAGAACTGCGGGCGCTTACGGGCCTTCTTGAGGCCGGCCTTCTTGCGCTCCTTGACACGCGGGTCACGTGTCAGGAAGCCGCGTCTCTTCAGCTCGCCGCGCAGGTTCGGGTCGGCGACCAGAAGCGCGCGCGAGATGCCGTGACGCAGCGCGCCCGCCTGCGCCGAGACGCCGCCGCCGTGCATCTTGGCGACCACGTCCATGCGCTCCTCGTACCCGACGGCCTCAAGCGGCTGACGGATGTTGCGCTGGAGGGTCGCGCGCGGGAAGAAGTCGTTCAACGGCTTGCCGTTGATCGTGTACTCGCCCGTGCCCGGCTTCAGGATCACGCGAGCGACGGCCGTCTTGCGCTTGCCCGTCGCGGTGTAACGCGCGCCGGACGCAAGGCTGATCGAAGCGTCGGCGATCGGCTGGGCGACCGGCTCGTCCTCGCCGTCACCGTCGCCTGAGGCGGAGGGGGCGTCCTCGTCCTCGTCCTCTTCGCGGGCCTCGCCCTCGAGCACGATGTCCGGGACGAGGTCAGCGCCGGGGATCTCCGGCTTGACGCGCGGGGCCTCCTCGATGAACTCCTCGTCGTCGCCGCCCTCGGAAGGCTCGTCGGCCTTGGCGGCCGGCTGCTCCTGCGCGGCGCTCTCGTCGGCCGCCGGCTGCTCGGCGTCGGCCGCCGGCTGCTCGGCCTCGGCGGCCGGCTCCGGCGTGTCGCCGGCGGCCTCGACGGGCTCCTCGGGCGTCTCGCCCGCGGGGTTGCGCTGCTCGTCCTCGGGCTGCTCGACGTCGGACACTAGGCTTCGATCTCCATCGGTTGCGGCTGCTGGGCGGTGTGCGGGTGGTCAGCGCCGGCGTACACCTTCAGCTTCGTCAGCTGCTTGCGCGCGAGGCGGTTGCGGGGCAGCATGCCCTTGACCGCGATCCGGATGACCTCTTCAGGCCGCCGGTCGATCATCTCCTCGAGCGTGCGGGAGCGAAGGCCGCCGGGGTACCCGGTGTGCCGGTAGTAGCGCTTGTCAGCCCGCTTGTTGCCCGACACCGAGATCTTCTCGGCGTTGATCACGACGACGAAGTCGCCAGTGTCGACGTGCGGCGTATACGTGGGCTTGCGCTTGCCGCGCAGGGCATCGGCGATCTGTGTCGCGAGGCGGCCAAGCGTCTGGCCGTTCGCGTCCACGATGAGCCAATTGCGCTCGCGGTCAGTGGGAGTGGCGACGTAAGTTCTCATGGCATGAAAGTGGGCCGCGCGAAAGGCGCGGCGGGGAGAGGACTATAGAGAGCCCGCGCCGCTCATGTCGGATGCCTGGCGGCGCGTTGGCACGAGCTCGCCCCGCGTCCGCGCGCCATCGCTGACCATGGCACATCCGCGCCATGCCGCCCGCGGCCCCTCGTATACTGCCCGCGTTCCATAAGCCAGGCCGAGTCCCTCGTCGCGGAGGGAGCGGGGAACCCAACGGCGGCAGGCGTCACGACGCCGGCCACTGGGGCGAATCCGGGCAGAGCTTGCCCGGTAGCGCAGCCCTTTCAGCGCGAGCCCGTCAGCTAACCCCGTAGGCCCGTACAGAAAGGGGCATCGGCAACGATGCTGCTTGGCCCCGGGGCCTCTGCGCTCCGCTGCAACCGACGTGCGGTGCCTGCCCTGCTCGCGGCTTCGCTTGGGCTCGCCGTCACAGCGCTGGCCCCTGCCGGCGCGACGGCGACGACCGCCGGCGCCGCCTCGCCAGGAGGCTCGAAGGCCTCCCCCACCCGCCGCTCCAGAGCCACCTCCTCCGGCAGAAGAGCCGCGGCCCCGAAGGTCAGAGCGCAGTCGACGGCGCCCGCACCGGTGCTCGCCCCGGTCGCCGGGCTCCCCCAGCTCGACGCGGGCGTCGCAACGAGCAAGCTCGGCAAGGGCGTCTCAGGCGTGACCATCGGCTACGTCTCACGCCTCGCCGGACAGAGCGGCGTGCGGATCGACGTCGTGCGCCGCGCCGACGGGGTGTCGGTCTTCAGCGACGAGCGCACGGTCGACGCCGAGCAGCCGCAGACGATCGTGTGGGACGGCCGTGCCAACGGCGCGCTCGCGCTCGACGGCAGGTACGAAGTGCGGATCGCCGCCGGCGCGGCGACCGACCAGTCGGCGCTGCGCACGCTCGGCGACGCGCCCGGCGCGGCGCTCGGCGGCGCCGCCCCCGAGAGCGCCCCGCCACCGCCCGGCTCAGTGCGGCTGCGGGCGTTCACGTTCGTTGGCGCCGCTTTCCCGGTGCAGGGAGCGCACACCTTCAACATGAGAGAGGGGCGATTCGGCGCGCCGCGCGCTGGCCACATCCATGAGGGCCAGGACGTGATGGCGCAGTGCGGCCTGCCTGTCATCGCCGCGCGCGGCGGCGTCGTGCAGCAGAAGGCGTACGACGGCACGTCGGGCAACTACGTCGTGATCGACGACCCGCTGACCGGCCGCAGCTACGCCTACATGCACTTCCGCGGCCCCGCGCTCGTCGACAGAGGCGACACCGTCGAGACCGGGCAGCTGCTGGGGATCGTCGGCGAGACCGGCGACGCGACCGCCTGCCACCTGCACTTCGAGACCTGGACGGCGCCGGGCTGGTACGCCGGCGGCCATCCGATCGACCCGCTGCCGTCGCTGAAGGCGTGGGACAGAAACTCCTGAGCGCGCTGCGAGGTGTGGCGCCGTCAGCGGCGCCACACCGCCGGCCCGGGCCGGCAGGAGCGGCCCGATACGCTTGGTGGCAATGACGGTCTTTGCCTCCTCCGCCAACCTGCTCGGCTACATAGGCCTCGGCATCGTCGCGCTCGCCGTGATCGTGCTGCTGGTCTCGACCTTCCACCCGGAAGGCCGCAAGCGGCCCGGCGGCTACCTCGACGGAGAGGCGCCGCAGTCAGACGACCTCCCGCGCGACGACCGCGGGGAGCCGCTCAGCTAGGCAGGGAGAACGGCCGGCAGGCCGTTCTCCCAATGGGGTCGGCGTCAGCCGACTCCACACCGGCGCCAGCCGGCTTCACTCCCACTCGATGGTGCCGGGCGGCTTGCTCGTGATGTCGAGCACGACCCGGTTGACCTCGCGGATCTCGTTGATCATGCGCGAGGCGATCTGCTCCAGCAGGTCGTAGGGCAGCCGTGCCCAGTCCGCCGTCATCGCGTCGTCGCTGGTGACAGCGCGGATCACGACGACGTAGCCGTAGGTGCGCTCGTCGCCCTGGACGCCGACCGTACGGACGTCAGGCAGGACGCAGAACGACTGCCACAGCTCGCGGTAGAGGCCGGCTCTGCGGATCTCGTCCTGGAGAATCGCGTCGGCGTCGCGCAGCGTGTCGAGGCGGTCTCTCGTCGCCTCGCCGCCGACGACGCGGATCGCGAGGCCAGGCCCCGGGAAGGGCTGGCGCCAGACGAGCCGCTCGGGCAGCCCGAGCTCGGCGCCGACGGCGCGTACCTCGTCCTTGAACAGCGCGCGCAGTGGCTCGACCAGCTCGAACTCGAGGTCGTCCGGCAGGCCGCCGACGTTGTGGTGCGACTTGATCGTCGCCGCGCCGGTGCCGCCGCCCGACTCGATCACGTCCGAGTAGAGCGTGCCCTGGACGAGATAGTTGGCGTCGCCGCTGGCGAGCTTCGCCGACTCCTCCTCGAAGACGCGGATGAACTCCTCGCCGATCGCCTTGCGCTTCGCCTCGGGCTCGGTGACGCCTCTCAGCCGCGCGAGGAAGCGCTCCTCGGCATCGACCGCGACGAGCGGGACCTTGAAGTGGTCGCGGAACGCCGCGATCACCTGCTCGCCCTCGTTCTTGCGCATCAGGCCGTGGTCGACGAAGACGCAGGTCAGCTGGTCGCCGACCGCACGATGGACGAGCAGCGCCGCGACTGAGGAGTCGACGCCGCCCGAGAGCCCGCAGATGACGCGGCCGTCGCCGACCTGCGTGCGGATCTTCTCAAGCTGCTCCTCGATCACCGAGGCCGCCGACCACGTCCGCGAGCAGCCGCAGATCTCCCCCAGGAAGCGGGTGATGATCTCCTGGCCGTAGGGCGTGTGGACGACCTCGGGGTGGAACTGGATCCCGTAGATCTGCCGCTCGACCGACTCGAGCGCCGCGACCGGCGACTCGGTTGAGGAAGCGAGCGCGGTGAAGCCCGGCGGCGGCGCGAAGACCGTGTCGCGATGCGACATCCAGCAGGTCTGCTCGGCCGGCAGGTCGGCGAGCAGCCGGCCCGGCTCGCTCACCGTCAGCTTCGAGCGGCCGAACTCGCCGATCTCAGCGCCCTGCACCTCGCCGCCAAGCTCGCTTGTCAGCAGCTGCATGCCGTAACAGATGCCGAGCACCGGGATGCCCAGCTCGAGCAGCTCTTGCTCAAGTCTTGGCGCGCCGGGCGCGTAGACGGAGGCGGGACCGCCGGAGAGGATCAACCCCTTCGGTCTACGGCGCGCGACCTCCTCCGCACCGACGTGGTGCGGCAGCAGCTCGGAGAAGACCCCGCACTCGCGCACGCGACGGGCGATCAGCTGGGAGTACTGTCCGCCGTAGTCGAGGACGATGACCTGCTCGACCTCAACGGCAGGCTGCGCGACCCGCCCGCCGGCCGCGACCGCTGCGGTCGTAGCCGTCGGGAGGTGGGTGCTGAGCCCGTCAGTCGTTGACAAGGGCGACGGCCCGGCCGTTGGAGCCCATGCCGACCTGCTGGTCGCGCTGGAGGTGCTTGCCCTCGGTCTGGAGCGACGGGGCGACCATCAGCTCTGCGCGGTTGAACTCGGCGATGTCGCGGTACCCGCAGGTCGCCATCGACGTCCGCAGCGCCCCCATCAGGTTGAACATGCCGTCGTTCTCGCGCGCGGGGCCGTTGAGGATCTCCTCAAGCGAGCCGTTCTGGTTCGTCTTGACGCGCGTTCCGCGAGGCAGCGTCGGGTGGAAGGTCGCCATGCCCCAGTTGTAGCCGCGACCGGGCGCCTCGTAGGCGCGGGCGAGCGCGGAGCCGAGCATGACCGCGTCAGCGCCGCAGGCGATCGCCTTGGAGACGTCGCCGCCGTTCTTCATGCCGCCGTCCGCGATCACGCGGACGTAGTCGCCAGTCTCGAGCATGTGCTGCGAGCGCGCCGCCGCGACGTCGGCGATCGCCGTCGCCTGCGGGACGCCGATGCCGAGCACGCCGCGCGTCGTGCAGATCGCGCCGGGGCCGACGCCGACGAGGACGCCGGCAGCGCCGGTCCGCATCAGGTGGAGGCCCGTGTGGTAGGAGGCACAGCCGCCGACGACGACCGGGACGGGCACCTCGCCGATGAACTCCTTGAGGTTGAGCGGCTCGGTGACGGTCGAGACGTGCTCCGCGGAGACGACCGTGCCCTGGATCACGAGGATGTCGAGGCCGGCCTCGAGCGCGATCTCGTAGTGGTCACGGACGCGCTGAGGGGTCAGCGACGCGGCGACGACCACGCCCTGGTCCTTGATCTCGCGGATGCGCTGGGCTATCAGCTCCGGCTTGACCGGCTCGCGGTAGATCTCCTGCATCTCACGGGTCGCCTCCTCGCGCGAGAGCGAGGCGATCCGCTCCAGCTGCGCGTCGACGTCCTCGTAGCGGCAGAAGATGCCCTCGAGGTTCAGGACTGCAAGACCGCCGAGTCTTCCGATGATCCCGGCGGTCTGAGGCGAGACGACGCCGTCAAGCGCGGCGCCGAGGAGCGGAAGCTCGAAGCGATAGGGGCCGAGCGTCCATGAGATGTCGACGTCATCGGGGTCGCGAGTCCGTCGCGAGGGCACGATGGCGACATCATCGAACCCGTATGCGCGACGAGCTTTCTTACCGCGGCCGATCTCAATTTCCATGGCAGCACCCTACGGGTCGAGGCGGACGAAACAGCCCCGCGCACAGGCGGGGCCGGAGAGGATGATTCGTCGTCGTGGCGGCAACCAGCGACACGTTTCATCGTAGCAACGCCGCGCCATTCCACCCGGCCCGGCGCTCGCCTCCCGACAGCTGGGCCGGCATGCGGGCGCGCAGTCGCTGTCAGGAGACCTCGGCCGGCAGCGAGACGGGGATCGCCTCGACCGCCCCGAGCAGCCGCTCGACGTTGTGCGGGTCGATCACGCCCGCGCCGAAGTGCTGGGTCGACTCCGCGCCGCAGGCGACGCCGAAGCGCAGGCACTCCTCTGGCGTCCCGCCGCTGTAGCGGCTGGCGACGTAGCCGGCGAGGAAGGCGTCGCCGGAGCCGACCGCCGCGCGCACCTCGACGGGGTCGACGCGCACGCGGTAGAGCTGGGGCCCCTGCTCGGTCGTCACTTGCGCGAAGCAGCCGTCAGGCACGGTCATGATCGCCTCGTGCGCGCCCTGCTGGACGATCTCGGCGATCGCCAGCGTGCGGTCCTCGTCGTCGTTGAACTCGTGCCCGACGAGCTCCTCGGCCTCGATCACGTTCGGCGAGACGACGTCGGGCTCGGCGCGCACGGCGTGGCGCAGCGGCTCGCCGTCGGTGTCGACGACGGTCGTGACGCCGAGTCTGCGCAGCTCGCGGATCAGGCTGCCGTAGACGTCGGGCTCGACGGCGCGCGGGAGGCTGCCGGCGAAGACGCACATGTCGGCGCCCTGCGCGAGGTACAGCAGCTTGTCGCGGAACAGCTCCATCTCACGCTCGGTGACCGCTGGCCCGCGCTCGTTGATCTCGGTCTGTATGCCGGTCGTCGGGTCGAGCACAGCCGTGTTCGTGCGCGACTCCTCGCCGATCCGGACGAAGTCGGTCAGGACTGACTCTGCCGTCAGCGCCTCGACGATCCGCGTCCCGGTCGAGCCGCCCGCGAAGCCGGTCGCGATCACCGGCTGGCCGAGACGCTTGATCGCCCGCGCTACGTTCACGCCCTTGCCGCCCGGCATCGTCGTCTGATCGACCGACCGGTGGCGACGGCCGAGCCGGAAGTTCGGCACCTCGAGCGTCTTGTCGATCGCGGTGTTGAGCGTGACGGTGATGATCATGCTGCCTCCATGTCCGCGCGGCCACGACGGCGCCGGCTCTCGTGGCGGCGCAGGGACAGCACGGCAGCCGCGCCTCCGACGATCACCACGATCGCTATCAGGCTACCCGGTCTGCCGATCGCCCCGGCGGCGCGGGAGATCAGCCCGACCTCGCTCACCGCCGCCTTCGTCACGAGCGACACTCTGTCGACCGCTCTGCCGTCGATCGTGACGGTGAGCGAGCCGACGACCGCGTTGCGCGGGAGTGGCCCCTCGATCTCAGCCGGCGCCTCGACGCTCACGGCGACGTGCTGGTCGTCGCCGACGAGCTCTCTCACCGGCCTCGCCGCGACGAGCGCGATCTTGTGCTCTGGCCTGTACTTCTGTCTTGCGCTCGCGTAGACGACGCCGCTGCGCACCGGCTCGGCGAGCCTATGCGTCGCGAACGCCCATCTCAGCAGCGCGAGCGCGCTCGAGTCCCGGGCCGCCTCGCTCGGCGTGTCGGTGACGGCGGCGACCATCGTCATGCCGTGCTGTCTGCCGGCTGCGATCAGCAGGTAGCCGGCAGCGTTGGTGTGGCCGGTCTTGACGCCGTCGATCCAGGGGTATTCGCCAAGCAGCGTGTTGGTGTTGACGACCGTGCGCGGGGAGTCTCCCGTCGTCAAGACCACCGACTCCATGTCGACTGTGCGCGCGAGGAATCTGTCTCTGAGCAGATCGATGCCGAGCCTCGCGAGGTCGGCGGCGCTGGAGTAGTTGCCCGGCTCGTCGAGCCCGACCGGGGTCTCGTAATGCGTGTTCTTGAGGCCGAGCGCGCGCGCCTTCTCGTTCATCAGCTCGACGAAGTGAGAGCGCGTGCCGCCGGCGCAGACGGCGAGCGCCTCGGCCGCGTCGTTGCCGCTTGGGAGCAGCAGCCCGCGCAGCAGGTCGCGGACGCTCATCCGCTCGCCGGGCCGCAGGCCGACGCGCGTCTCGGCCGGCTGTGGCACGTAGCTCGTCGCCGTGCAGACCTTGTCGAGCCCGACGCGGTCGACCGTCACCAGCGCGGTCATCATCTTCGTGGTGCTCGCCATCAGGTGATGGACGCCCGCGTTGAAGCCGTACAGCGGCTCGCCGGTCGACGCCTCGAAGACGGCACCTGAAGCGGCCGGCAGCCTCGGCGGGGCGGGGAGCTTCGCGCGCGCGTGCGCAGGCGCCCACGCGAGCAGGCCGACGATGGCGCAGACGAGCGCCAGCGCGAGCGGCAAGCCGCTGCGCGCCTCACGGTGCCCTACCTGCGTCACGGTGTCAGTCTCAGGCGCTGCCCGACCGTCAACGCCGAGGCGTCGAGGCCTGGGTTGAGCGACTGGATCCGCTCCACCGGCACGCCGGTGCGCTGCGAGATCGCCGTCAGGTTGTCGCCTGACTTCACGACGTAAACCCGTCTCTTCACCTGTTTTCTCGTCTTTCTGTGCGACGTGACCTTCACGGTCGCCGTCGGCTGAGTCGACGATGAAGAGTCTGAGCGCGAAGACTGAACGATGGCGAAGATGCCGACGAGAACGGCGATCAGCGCGAGTGGTGCGAAAAATCGCACGGGATTCCGGTGGCCCATCGGCGGCGATCATACCCACGGGATCGGGCGGCAGCGCTGAACCGGCCTGACGCCGCGCAGGCCACAGGCTGCGATGGGCGCGGCTCCCGCCGCAGTCTGAGACGTGCGACGCAAGCCGCGCCAGATCCGACGCGCCCGCTTGGGATCCGCCAGGCGGAGCGGGCGCTGGATCGTCGAAGCTTGGCCGTGCTGGCCGAGGCCCGAGACCGGGCCCCGCGAGCGTTAGCCCTTGACGGCTCTCTTCAGGCCAGAGCCGGGCGTGAAGCGCGGGACGCGCGACGCCGCGATCTGGATCTTCTCGCCGGTGCTCGGGTTACGGCCCTCGCGGGCGCCACGCTCGGCGACGTGGAACTTGCCGAAGCCGGAGAACGTCACCTCGCTACCGCGCTTGAGCGCGTCCTCGATCGTCTGCAGGACAGCATCGACAGCGTCTCCGGCGTCCTTCTTGCTCAGCCCGCTGTTCGCGGCAACCGTGTCGACGAACTCTGATTTCGTCACAGTGATCCTCCTCTGAGGTTCGTGGGAGGGCCGAAGCTAACAACCCGCGCGGACGGGAACAACGCGAATCGCCCGCCAGGACGGGGAATCTGACCTCGTCATGGCGCCAAATCGCTCACTTCAGCACAAATAACTGCTTTTGTGTTTTTCGTGGTTTTGCGGGGAATCAGTGCTTTATGGCGGGTGTCAGCTCATCCGCAGCACGCAACAGCGCCATTCCCGCGGAAATCGCCGCCTGGGCGGCGATTTCCTCCCCTTCAAGCGGCTGGACACTCCTGGACGCACGCGCCTCGGGAGGCGTCGGGGCGTCGCTGACGAGTCGGTGGGCGGCGGTCGCGAGGTCGTGCCGCAGCAGTGGGAGGAGCGCCAGCGGGCCGACGAGCAGCACGAGCGTTGGGGCGTCGTCAGCCGCGCGGGCGGCGAGGACGGTGGCGCTGCGCGCAGCTGGCTCGCCGAGCGGGACGACCAGCTCCCGCGCGCCCGGTCGCAGCAGCTCTTGGAACCGCGCCGCGGGCGGCGTCAGCGCCTCCTCGCCAGCGAGCAGCGCGCCGACGGGGTCGAGCACGACCGCCGCGCGCAGATCGGTCGAAAGCTGGCCGAGGTAGCGCAGCGCGAGCGCGGGCGTCAGAATGCCAGTCATGCCTGAGCCCGAGGATACGGGAGTCCCGCTCCAGAAAATCTCGTGGGGAGTCACCGTGGCGATCTGCGCCGTCACGGTCGTGATCCTCTTGCTCAACGGCTACGCCGGCTACGGCGCCGTCGTCTTCGCGGTCGGCTGCTCGGCTGCGATCAACCTGCGGTAGCGACCGCCCCAGCCGCGGCGCGCGACGCGTTTGCGCGGCCGCTACCGCGGACCGGCCAGCCAGGCGGTCAGCGCGCGCACCGCACGGCCGCGGTGGCTGATCGCGTCCTTCTCTGCGTCGCTCAGCTGCGCCATCGTGCGGCCGGGAGGGCCTTCCGGCAGCACGTCGTCGGGCAGGAAAGCCGGGTCGTAGCCGAAGCCGCCTTCGCCGGCCGGAGCGGCAAGCGTGCCGTTGCACGTCCCCTCGAAGACCTGCTCGACGCCAGCGACCGGGTCGACATACGCGATTGCGCAGACGTAGCGCAGCGCGCTGCCGGCGGGCGCTTCGCGCAGCAGCTTGGCGAGGTTGTCGTCGTCGCTCGCGCTAGGCCCGGCGAAGCGGGCCGAGTAGATCCCCGGCCGGCCGTCGAGCGCGGCTGCCTCGACGCCTGAGTCGTCGGCGATCGCCGCGCGGCCGGTCGCCTCGGCGGCGGCGCGCGCCTTGGCAAGCGCGTTCTCGGCGAAGGTCGTGCCGTCCTCGGGTGGCAGCACGACATCGTCGGGCAGCGGGTCGATCGTCAGCTTCCCCTCGGCGAGTCGGGAGAGCTCGCGGACCTTGTGGTCGTTGCGCGTCGAGAGGGTCAGACGCGTCACGGGCATGCGACCTCGTTGCGCTCGCTGTCGCATGCGACCGGCAGCGTCACGGGCGGGCGTCCACGATCGTCGCCTCTTGCTCGCTGGCGAGCTCGGCAATCCCCAGCTCGGCGAGCGCGAGCAGCTCGTCGAGGTGGGCGCGCGAGAGCGGCGTGCGCTCCGCTGTCGCCTGGACCTCGATCAGCCCGCCGGCGCCGGTCATCACAACGTTCGCGTCGACCTCCGCGCTGGAGTCCTCGGGGTAGTCGAGGTCGAGCAAGGGCACGCCGCCGACGATGCCGGCAGACACCGCCGCGACCGAGCCGGTCAGCGGCGCGTGCGTCAGCTTGCCCTCCTCGACAAGCCGCTCGGAGGCGAGCCGCAGAGCGACGTAGCCGCCGGTGATCGCGGCGCAGCGCGTGCCGCCGTCAGCCTGCAGCACGTCGCAGTCGACCGTCACGGTCCACTCGCCGAGTGCGGCGAAGTCGACGACGCCGCGCAGCGAGCGGCCGATCAGGCGCTGGATCTCGACCGTGCGGCCGTCAGGTCGCCCCTTCGTCACGTCGCGCGGCTTACGCTGTCCGGTCGAGGCGGGCAGCATGCCGTACTCGGCAGTCAGCCAGCCCGTCCCGCGTCCGGCCATCCAGCGCGGCACGCCCTCCTCGAACGACGCGGTGCAGATCACGCGCGTGTCGCCGACCGAGATCAGCACCGACCCAGCCGCGCTGGGAACGAATCCCGACTCAAACGCGACCGGCCGCAGCTCGTTGGCCCCGCGGCCGCCGCTGCGTTGAGGACTGACTGGCTGCTCGGCGCTCATGCGGCTACCTCCACGTTCGACAGCTCGACCTGCTCGATCTCCCCCAGCGGCATCTGCAGAAAACGCGTCCCGAGCGTTCGGAACGAGTCGACGTCGCCGGTGCAGTGGAAGCGGTAGTCCCCCTCCCCGGCGCGCTCGTTCAGCAACCCGCGCGCGCCGAGCGCCCGCTCGACGCTGCGAACGACGCCTTCGCCGGAGGTCACGAGGTTGACGCCCCGCCCAAGCATCCGCTGCAGCATCGGCGCGACAAGCGGGTAATGGGTGCTGCCGAGGATCACCGTGTCGACCTCGGCCGCTCGCAGCGGGGTCGTGTAGCGGCGGACGGTCTCGACGACGCGCTCGTCGAACGGGAATCCGCTCTGGATGATCGGCGCGAGATCGGGGCAGGCGACGCTCTCGACTCTGACATGCGGGTCGCTGGCGGCGATTGCTGCCGCGTATGCGCCGCTGGAGACGGTCGCGGGCGTCGCGAGGACCCCGATGCGGCCGTTGGCGGTTGCCTCGACGGCGAGCTGCGCCGCCGGCGCGATCACGCCGAGCACGTCGACGCCGCTGCCGGCGAGCCGCTGCTCGAGCACGGGCAGCGCGGCCGCCGTCGCCGAGCCGCACGCGACGACGAGCAGCTTGGCGCCGGCTTGCAGCAGGTGCTCGGCTATCTCCTGCGAGAAGGTGCGGAGCTGCTCCTGCGTCTTGTCGCCATACGGGAAACGATCGGTGTCGCCGAGGTACAGGAAGTCCTCGGCGGGCAACGAGACGAGCAGCTCGTGCAGCACCGTGAGGCCGCCCACGCCGGAGTCGAAGACGGCGATCGGACGGTCGCGGCCAGCGCGATCGGGCGTCGCTTGCATCGGCTCATGGTGGCAGAGCGGCCCCCGGAGCGGCCGTCATCTGAGCCCGGTCAACGCCCGCTTGATCTGGTTGACGATTGCCTCGGCGATGCCGCCGGTTCCGAATCTCGTCGTTCTCGTCGCGGCGACCACGCCGGCCAGAAGCGCGGCGACGAGCAGGATCAACGCGACGTACTCGACCGTCCCCTGCCCGCGCTCGTCACGGCGCAGCGCTGCGTTGCGCCCAAGCTGCACGACCATCGCCAACCGCAGGTGCAGCGACGCCATCAACCGATAGACCATCACGTCCTCCTCGTCCGCTCGACACACGGCCAAGGAGTCTCTGGATCGTCGCGTGACCGATCGAGACGCATTCACGACGGAAGACGCGCGCAGCTACGCTGCCCGAGCCAATGCGCGCGCTTGTCGTCACGAACATGTACCCGTCGGCCAGCCGCCCCGCCCTCGGCCGCTTCGTGCAGGACCAGGTCGAGGCGCTGCGCGCGCTCGACGGCGTCGAGGTCGAGCTGTTCGCCTTCCCGCCCGGCCTGCGCTCATACCCGCGCGCCGCGCGCGAGCTGCGCCGCCGCTACGGGCGAGAGCGCTTCGACGTCGTGCACGCGCACTTCGGGCTGACGGCATGGCCGTCGCTCGTCCTGCGCGGGGCGCCGCATCTCGTGACCTTCCATGGGACCGACCTCGCGCACCCGCGCTCGGGCCGCCTCAGTCGCGCGGTCGTCCCGCTGGTCACGCTGCCCGCGACCGTCTCGGCGGCGCTCGCCGCGTTGGTACCGGGGGCTGGAGTGACGCGGCGCGTCGCGGTGCTTCCGGTCGGGGTCGACACACGCCGCTTCCGGCCGCTGCCGCGCGCCGAGGCCCGAGCCAGCCTCGGCCTCGACCCCAACGGCCGCTACGTGCTGTTCCCCGCCGCGCCGGGTCGGCCGGAGAAGCGCATCGATCGCGCGCGCGAGATCGTCGGCGACGCCGAGCTGCTGACGCTCGGGACGGTCGCGCCCGACGAGGTGCCGCTGTGGGTCAACGCCGCCAACGCGGTCGTGATCCCGTCCGAGCGCGAGGGGTTCGGGCTGGCCGCGCTGGAAGCGCTCGCCTGCGACGTGCCTGTGCTCGCGACGCCGGTCGGGGCGCATCAGCTCGCGCTGGAGGGAATCGCGGGAGCGCATTGCGGGCCGTTCGACGAGGCCGAATGGCGCGCCGCGCTCGCACCGCACCTGGCGGCTGAGGACCCGCGCATCGCCGGCCGGGCGCGGGCTGAGCTGTTCTCGGCTGAGCGGATGGCCGCGCGTGTCGCGCTCGCGTGGCACGCGCTCGCCGACGAGGCGGCGAAAGGCAGCGCGAGCGCTGGGTATACTCGCCGACTCGGCGCCGCCTGAGCTAGCAACGCGGTGCCTTCGACCGATGAGTGGCCTGTTCCAACGCATCGCACGTCGCCGCGGCGACGTGCAGGACGACGCCTCCGCGGCGCCCATCGCGGATCAGTCTGCGACCCCCGTCGCGGCTGACGCCCCGGCGACCGTCCAGGCCCCGAAGCGCTTCGTCGGCGCTGCTGCCGACGAGCAAGCCGGAGAGCGCGAAGCCAGCCCGAGCCAGCCGTCGAACGGCGCCACGCACGCGGACGCGAGCCAGCCGGCGAACGGCGAGGCGGGCGAGCCGGCCTCCGGCGCGACGCAGGCGTTCTCGCTCGGAGACCAGCCGACGGCGCTCTTCCCGCTCGTTCCCGAGCAGCCGACGGCCGCGGGGCAGCCGGCTGACACCGAAGCCGGGCAGACCGGCTGGATGCCGGTCAGCGCGGCCGACACGGGAGCGCATCCGCTCAGCATCGGCGGGCTCGCGGCGTCCGACGCGGACGCGGAAGCGGACGCGGAAGCGGACGCGGCCGACGCGACGACGCCGCCGACGGGCGAGTCGGCGGTTGGCGGCGCTCCAACGGGCGAGGCGGCAGTTGGCGGCCCTCCGACCGGCGAGACCACCGTCGGCACAACCCCGCCGGGCGAGACGGCGACGCCTGACTCGGGACAGGCGCGGACTGGCGACGTCGCCACACAGGCGCCAGCGCTGCCGGCCGAGCGCAGACCAGGCTTCCGCGAGCGCGGAAAGATGCGCCGGCGGCTGCGGTACCTGCGGAGAGTGCGCGAGCTGCAGGTGCGCGACCTCGGCGGCCTCGCTTTCGACCTGCGCCGCTACGAGCGCAAGCGCGATGACCTCGTAGCGCAGAAGATCGACCAGATCCGCGCGTCTGACGACGAGCTGCGCGCGCTCGAGCAGGCGCTCGACGAACGGCGTGACGTGCGCGACGTGCGCGCCCCCGGGATCGGCGGGGCCTGCCCGCGCTGCTTCTCGATCTATGGCAGCAACGACCGCTTCTGCGCGCACTGCGGCGCCGCGCTCGGCGGGCTGGCCCAGGGCCCGGCTCAGGTCGTTCCCCCCGCGCCCCCGCCCGCCTCGCACCAGTGAGCGCGACGAGACCCTCGCCGCCGCAGTCGCCGCCACCGCAGCATGGCTCGACGCTCTGCCCGCGCTGCGGCAGCACGCTGCGCGACGAGCAGGCGTGGTGCATGGAGTGCGGACTCGCGGCCCGCACGCGGGTTGACCCGCCGCCGAGCTGGCGCGGGCCGATCATCGCATCGGTCATCGCGCTCGTGTTGATCGCGGCGGCGATCGCCTACGCGCTCGTCGTCCTGCTCGACAAGCAACAGGGCCCGCCAACGCCGGCGACCGTAACCGTGCCGGCGCCAGCAGCCGCGCCGACGCCGACGCCCACACCGGCTCCGACGACGCCTGGCACGGTCACGCCCGGCACCACGACCCCGGGCGCCACCCCGACGCCGGGCACGACGACGCCCGGCACCGCCGTCCCCGGCGCGACGACGACTCCAGGCGGCGCCTCGTCGACGACCACGCCTGGCACGAGCTCTGCCGGCGCCGCCACGACGACGCCCGGCGCCGGCACGAGCACCGAGACGCCCGGTACGACGACGCCCGGATCCGACGCCCCCACGGCCAACACGCCGCCGCCGGGATCGCCGGCAAGAGGCGTCACGCCCGCGACACCAGCCGCCCCGTAGGGCGGCGCGCTCAGATCGCAGCCAGCGCCGGCCAGCGCTCGGCCAGCCGATCGACGGCGGCGCGAGCGACTGGAGCAAGCGGGAGGTCGGCGGGCGCGGCGGGCGGCTCGACCGCCGTCATCACATCGAGCGTCGCGGCCGTCGAGCGAGCGAGGGCGCCGAGCGCGTAGCCGCCCTCGAGCACGCCGCCGAGCGGCACCGCCAACTCGGCGGCGACGCGGCGCATCGTGCCGGCCATCGCAGCGAAGCCAGCCTCGCTCAGCTCGATGTTCGCGAGCGGGTCGTCCCTGTGCGCGTCGAAGCCAGCGGACAGCAGGATCAGCCGCGGCTCATACGCGCGCGCGAGGGGCGCGACCACATGCTCCACGAGCGAGGCGTAGTCGGCGTCGCCGGCGCCCGCCGCAACCGGGAGGTTGACCGTGAAGCCTTCGCCGTCGCGGCTGCCAGCGTCGCTCGCCGGACCGGTGCCGGGATAGAGCGGCCGCTGGTGGATCGAGACGAACAGGACCTCGTCGGTCGCATGGAAGATGTCGTTCGTGCCGTTGCCGTGATGGACGTCCCAGTCGAGCACGAGGACCCGGCCAGCACCATGGGCGTCGAGCGCGTGCTGGGCGGCGACGGCGACGTTGTCGAAGACGCAGAAGCCCATCGCCCTTGCGGCCTCGGCGTGATGGCCAGGCGGCCGCAACGCGCTGAAGCCGGTGCGTGCCGCGCCCTCCATCAGCAGGTCCACGAGCCGCACCGCTCCGCCTGCCGCGCGCAGCGCCGCCTCGTATGAGGCCTCGACGACGACGGTGTCGGCGTCGATCGCCCCGCCACCAGCAGCGCACAGCTCGTCGATCGCGCGGATGTATGGGAGCGGATGAACGGCGGAGAGCGTCTCCTCAGAGACCGTCGGCGCCTCGATCCGCTCCATCCCGAGCCAGTCGCGGCGGGCGAGCTCGGTCTCGATCGCCTCGATCCGGGCCGGCCGTTCAGGGTGCTCGCCGGTGTCATGCAGCAGCGATGAAGGGTGTGACAGGTAGACGGCCGGCAGCATCCGAGTACCGTACTGCCCCCCTCGTATGGAACGCCACAACATGATCGAGGCCGATCTCGCCGTCGTCGGTGCCGGCGGCGCTGGCCTCTACACCGCGCTCACCGCGGCCGCCACGGGAGCGCGGGTCGCGCTGATCTCCGCCACGCCGCTGGCCGAGTCCTCCAGCTATTGGGCCCAGGGCGGGATCGCCGCCGCGCTCGCGCTCGACGACAGCCCGGAACGCCACCTTCGGGACACGGTCGTGACCGGCCGCGGCACCGTCCGGCGCAGCGCCGCCGAGGTGCTGACGAACGAGGCACCGGCGATCGTGCAGGACCTCGAACGGCTCGGCGTCCGCTTCGACGCCGACCGCCGCGGCCACCTCGCGCTCGGCCTCGAAGGCGGCCATTCGATCCGCCGGATCGCCCACGCGGGCGGCTCGGCGACCGGCCGTCGCGTCTCTCGCCAGCTGTCGGCGCTCGCCGCGGCCGACGAGCGGATCATGGTGCTCGAGGACCATCGCGCCACCGCAGTGCTCGTGCACGACGGCCGCGCCGCCGGCGTACGTCTGCACGACGGCCGCCTCGTCGTCGCCCCCGCTGTCGTCCTCGCGACCGGCGGCGCCGCGGCGCTGTGGTCGCGCACGACCAACCCCGGCGGCTCGACCGGCAGCGGGATGCTGCTCGCGCATCGGGCCGGCGCCGCGCTCGCCGACCTGGAGATGATCCAGTTCCACCCGACCGCGGTCGCCGGGATCGACGGCGCCGACGCCTTCCTCGTCAGCGAGGCCGTCCGCGGCGAGGGCGGGCTGCTGCTCGACGATCGCGGCAGCCGGTTCGTCGACGAGCTCTCTCCGCGCGACGAGGTCGCGCGCGCGGTCGCGCGCAAGATGATCGAGACCGGCGCGCCGTCGGTCTCGCTCGACATGCGCGCGATCGACCCCGAGCTCTTCCCGAACGTCGTGGAGGTGCTGCGCAGAGCGGGCCTGGACCCGGTAAGAGACCTGGTGCCGGTCGCGCCGGCCGCGCATTACATGATGGGCGGGATCGCGACCGACATCGACGGGCGCTCGACGCTGCCCGCGCTCTACGCCGTCGGCGAGTGCGCCTGCACGGGCCTGCACGGCGCCAACCGGCTCGCGTCCAACTCGCTCAGCGAATGCTTCGTGTTCGGCCGGCGCGCGGCCCATGCCGCGCTGAAGGGACCGGCGCTTACAGGGATCCCGACCGTGCCGCCATCGAGCCCGCCGCCGCGGCTGACCGCGGCCAGTCGCGAGGCGCTGTGGCGCAACGCGGGCATCGAGCGCGACGCCGAGGGGCTGCGAAGCCTGCTCGCCGACGATCATCCGCTCGTGCGCCTGCTCGCCGCCAGCGCGCTTGCGCGCGAGGAGAGCCGCGGCGCGCACCAGCGGCGCGACTTCCCCGCGACTGACCCCGCGCTCGATGGTCACCACACCGTCGTCGCCCCCGACGAGACGACGTCGCTCGCCCGCTGGGAGTGAGATCCCAGCCCTGACGGGGAATCCGCGAGATCGCCCGCCACAGCGGCAGTCGAACGTGGGCGTTCACGGGCCGTGCGCGAGCGCCCTCTCAAGCGAACGCGAACGTTTCGGCTTAACACGCGGTTAATAGATCTGAGGCCTGAGCTTCACAAGGCGGAGGGATACTCGGCCAGCCGACGGAGTGCGGCACGGGGACCGAGAAGGAGAGATCAGCCGTCATGTATCGCTTCAGCCGGGCGATCTACCGCGAGCTTGCGAGCGAGATCGTCGAGGGCCCGACCACTGCGGGCACCATCAACAACCACGAGCGCGTCCTGAAGGCGTGCGAGGCCGCGATCGAGCGGCTCGCCACCGACCGGCACTACTTCGCTCGACCGGCACGGACGCTGTTTCAAGACATCCGTCCCTACTTCCCGATGTCAGCGCAGGCGCGGATATTCCAAGTCGTCGACCGCTATGTCGCGTGTGCCGACGAGTTCCTCTCGCGCCAGCCGATGACCGGCTACGACCTCGCGGGGAACCCCCTCCAGTGCAGGGCAACTACCCGAAAGGGCACCCCCTGCCAGCGGATGCCGTTGCCGCATAACGGCTACTGCCCGTCGCATCAGCACCTCGCCGAGACCGAGCAGATAGACGACCGTCCGGTCGAGCTCGTCGCCGTCGCCTGACCCAACTCGAGCTCCCCACCACACGACGACAGCGGGCCGCGCGAGGTAGCTTGCGCGGCTCGATGTTGTTGCTCGGAGTCGACGTCGGCGGAACGTTCACCGACGCCGTCCTGCTCGGGGACGGCGCGCTTGTCACGGCCAAGGAGCCGACAACGCCCGCGGACCAGTCGCTCGGCGTTATGGACGCCGTCACGGCCGTGCTTGAGAAGGCCGGCCGCGAGCCGCGCGACGTGACCGTCTTCGCGCACGGGATGACGGTCGGCACCAACGCGCTGCTGGAAGGCAGATCGGCCCGCACCGCGCTGATCGTGACCGACGGCTTCAGCGACCTCGTCGCGCTCGGTCGCCAGGCCCGCGCTGACCTCTACCGCCTCTGCGCAGCCCATCCCGCGCCGCTCGTGCCGAGCGAGCTGCGCTTCGGCGCGCCCGAGCGGATGACGCCCGACGGGCCGCTCGTGACGCTCACGCCACAGGCCGCCGACGAGGTCGCGCGGCAGGTCGCGAGCGCGACGAAAGGCCGGCCGCCCGAGGCGGTCGCTGTCGTGCTGCTGCACGCCTACCGCCATCCGGAGCACGAGCTCGAGCTGCGGCGCGCGCTCGCCGAGGCGCTCCCCGACGCCCACGTCTCGCTGTCGCACGAGGTCGTCGGCACCTTCCGCGAGTACGAGCGGGCGGCGACGACCGAGATCGACGCCGCGCTCTCCCCGCTCGTCGGCCGCTATCTGCGGCGCCTCGCACAGCGCGCGGCGCAAGCAGGCCTGCCTGAGCCGGCGATCATGCAGTCCAACGGCGGCTTGATCGACCTCGACGCAGCCGCTGGGCATGCCGCGTGGACGGTTCTCTCCGGGCCGGCGGGCGGCGCCGAGGGGGCGGCGTTCGCGGCGGCCGCCGAGGGAGTCGAGCGCGCGCTCTGCTTCGACATGGGCGGGACGTCGTGCGACGTCTGCGTCGTGCGCGACGGCGCCGTCGAGGAGGCCGGCGCGGGCGAGATCGCCGGACGGCCGATCGCGCTGCCGACGCTCGACGTCCACACCGTCGGCGCCGGCGGCGGCTCGATCGGCTGGCGCGACGCGGGCGGCGCGCTGCGCGTCGGTCCGCGCTCGGCGGGCGCAGTGCCCGGTCCCGCCTGTTACGGGCGTGGCGGCGAGGAGCCGACGGTGACCGACGCCAACCTGCTGCTCGGCTACCTGCCGGCCGACTCGCCGCTCGCCGGCGGCGTCGCGCTCGACCTGGCGGCGGCAGAGCGCGCGGTCGGGCGGCTGGCAGGCGAGCTGGGCCTGGAGCCGCTCGCGTGTGCGGAGGGGATCGTGCGCGTCGCGAACGCCGAGATGACGCGGGCGCTGCGAGTCGTGACAGTCGAGCGCGGGATCGACCCACGTGACCACGCGCTCGTCGCCTTCGGCGGCGCCGGGCCGCTGCACGCCGTCGCGATCGCAGAGGAGTTGGGCATCGATCGCGTGATCGCGCCGCGCGCGTCGGGCGTGCTCGCCGCGTTGGGACTGGTCGTCTCGCCGCGTCGGCGCGACGCCCAGCGCAGCGTGTTGCGCACGGGCGACTCGCTCACCGCCGAGGCGGTCGCACGCGACGTGCGCAAGCTGGGAGCCACGGCGCGCACGGCGCTCGGCGAGCCCGACGCCACGATCGCGGCGACGTACGAGCTGCGCTATCGCGGACAGGCGTTCGAGCTCGCGGTCGACGGCAGCATCGAGGCTACGCCCGAGCAGTTGCGCGCTGCCTTCGAGCAGGCGCACGAGGAGCGCTACGGCTATCGCGACGGCTCCCAAGAGATCGAGCTGGTGACAGTGCGGGTGCGCGCGGTCGTCGACAGTGCGGCCGCGACGCTGCCGACGCCGACGTCAGACGCGCCGCCCACCCCAGTGCGACGCGGCGCGTGGATCGGCGGCGAGCAGATCGAGCTGGTGGTGTGGCGCGGCGCGCTGGGGCCAGAGCTGGAGATCGCTGGGCCTGCCGTCTGCGAGCTGCCCGAGTCGACGCTGCTCGTCCCGGCCGGCTGGGGCGGCGTCGTGACCGCGAGCGGAGCGGTCGAGTTGAGACGAGGGCGGCCGTGAGACTCGACCCCGTCGAGCTGCAGGTAATCGTCGGCGCGCTGCGGGCGGCGTGCGAGGAGATGGGCGCCGTGCTTATCCGTTCCGCCCACTCGGCGAACATCAAGGAGCGGCGCGACGCGTCCACCGCGCTCTTCGACCCTCAGGGCCAGATGATCATGCAAGCGGAGCACATCCCGGTTCACCTCGGGGCGATGCCGGCGGCAGTCGCCGCCGTGCTCGACGAGGATCACCGGCCCGGCGTCTCGTGGGTCCTCAACGATCCCTATCGCGGCGGGACGCACCTGCCGGACATCACCGTGATCACGCCTGTGTTCGCGAACGACGGCGACGGCTCTCTGCTCGGCTTCGCCGCCAACCGCGCGCACCACGCCGACGTCGGCGGCCCGACGCCGGGGTCGATGCCGGCCGACAGCCACACGCTCGCGGATGAGGGCGTCGTGATCTCGCCACAGCGGCTCGACGACGCGGCGATCGAGCGGCTGACAAGCCAGATGCGCCAGCCGGCGCAGCGCCGGGCCGACCTCCGCGCCCAGCTCGCCGCCAACCGATCCGGCGCCCGGCGGCTTGCCGAGCTCGCGCAGCGGACCGGGGTCGAGACGCTGCGCGAGGCGACCGCCGAGGTGCTCGACTACGCCGAGCGGCGAGCGCGCGCCTGTATCGCGGCGCTGCCCGACGGCACCCGCGAGGCGCGCGACCTGCTGGAAGGCGCCGAGGGCGACATCGAGCTCGTGCTGCGCGCGACGGTCGACGGCGACCGGCTCGTGCTCGACTTCAGCGGCAGTGCGCAGCAGCACGACGGCAACCTCAACTGCCCGCTCGCGGTCACGCGCTCGGCCTGCTACTTCGCCGTGCGCGTGCTGACCGATCCCGACATCCCACCGAGCGCTGGCGCCTACCGGCCGATCGAGGTGGTTGCGCCAGAGGGGTCGCTGCTCAACGCGCGCTCGCCCGCCGCCGTCGTCGCGGGCAACGTCGAGACCTCCTCACGCGTTGCCGACCTCGTGCTGGCAGCGTTCGGGCGCGCACTCGGCCAGGGCACGATGAACAACCTGACGCTCGGCAACGACGACTTCACCTACTACGAGACGCTCGGCGGCGGGCAGGGCGCCTGCCCCGGCGCCGACGGGCCAAGCGCCGTCCACGTCGCGATGTCGAACACGCTCAACACCCCCGTCGAAGCGCTCGAGCTCGAGTTCCCCGTGCGCGTGCGCGCGTATGGCCTGCGGCGCGGCTCAGGCGGGGCCGGCGCCTTCCGCGGCGGCGACGGGATCGTCCGCGAGCTGGAGGCGCTCGCGCCGATGACGTGGTCGCTGATCACCGAGCGCCGTCGGCACGCACCGCCAGGCGCTGACGGGGGCGAGCCCGGCGAGCGCGGGCGCAACCTATTCGACGGCGAGCCGGTCGCCCCGAAGGCGCGCGGCGAGCTGGCGCCCGGCCAACGGCTGCGGATCGAGACGCCGGGCGGCGGCGGGCACGGCCCGCATCAACAGCTCGACTGAGCAGTCCGCCTGTAGAAAAATAGCCTCAAAGAGCCGTGAACAGGAGGTAAAAAACCTGCAATTTGCAGGGTAATTTTGGAAATCCTGGGGTCTCCCGTAGAATGCTTCGTCCCGCCGCGAATGTTGCATCTTCGCGCAAACGGGCATATACGCATCCTCTCCCCTCCCCCGGAACTATGCCGATTGCTTTCAAAGAATGGGCCGTGACTGTGCGCGCGCTCGCCGAAGGCGAGCAACTGCTCACCCTGCGCAAGGGCGGCATTCGTGAGACTGAGAAGCACTTCAGACTCGAACACGACCGATTTTTCCTGTACCCCACGTTCGACCACCAGCGGCGTGATCTCGTTCGCGAGTCTCACCAGCCTGAGATGGCGCGCGCGCTGGAAGAAGGCGTCTGGCCGGAAGGCGAGCTGCCACCGCACGCGTTAACGCGCGACGGTGACATCCCGCAGCCCGACCGCGTCAGGATTCGTGCGTGGGCCGAGGTCGCCGACCACTGGACGATCACCGATCGTCGTGCTGTCGACGCCCTCTCGCCGTTTTACGTATGGACCCCCGACTACGCGGAGAAGCGGCTCGACTGGAAGCGCCGCCATCCGCTGCATGTCGTGCTCCTGCGCACGTATCGCATCCCGCGACCGGTCACGGTCAAGGTGCGCGACGACTATGGCGGATGTCGCTCGTGGCTTGAGATCACGCGTGACCTGCCGTTCGAAGGGACTCCGGTCCTCTCCGACGACGAGTTCGGGCGCGCCTCTGAGGAGATCCGCTCGATCGTCGGCGGGCGCGTCCCCGCGCTCGTCTAACTCGACGTGGCCTCAAACGGCGGCGCCCCGGTCGCCGGCATCGACTCGGTCCTGCGCGGCAGACGCGCGCTTGCGATCGGGATCGGCGGCGGGGGCGACGTCGTCGGCGCCTTCGCCGTCGCCGAGTGCTGTCGAGCGCTCGGCGGCGACGCGGTCGTCGGCGGCGTGACGTGGGAACGCCGCCCAATCGACCCACTCCCCGGCGCGCGCCGGATCTCGGAGCTGGTCGACGCCGAGGTGCTCCACCCCGCTGTCGCGCTTGCCGGCCCTGACACGACGGGGCCTGGCGGCTTTCGCTTCGCCGAGTCGCACATGTCAGGGCTGCTTGGCGCGCCCGTCGTGCTGGTCGACCCGAACCCTGGCTCGGCCGCGGTCGCCGATGGCATATACGTGGCGGCGCAGCGGCTCGAGTGCGACCTCGTCGTGCTCGTTGACGTCGGCGGCGACGTGCTCGCGCACGGGCACGAGCCGGGCCTCGCGAGCCCGCTCTGCGACGCCGTGATGCTCGCGGCGGCACCGCTGCTGAGCGAGCGGGTCCCAACCGTCGCCGCGCTGTTCGGCGCCGGCTGCGACGCGGAGCTGACGCCGCTCGAGGTGCTCGAGCGGGTCGCCGAGGTCTCGGCCGCCGGCGGGCTGCTCGGCGTGTGGGGGCTGACGCCTCCGTCCGTCAGACGGCTGGAGCGAGCAGTCGCGGCCGTCCCCACCGAAGCGAGCGCACAGGCCGTCGCGTGCGCGCGCGGCGCCTTCGGCCCGCAGCCGATCCGCGAGGGGCGCCGCACCGTCGAGCGCACGCCGGCCGGAGCGCTGACCTTCTTCTTCGATCCAGCGGCGACGATCGCCTCGGCCGCGCGCTGCGCCGTCGCGGTGCTTGACGCGACCGACATGCTCGACGCCCAGCAGATCCTCTCAGCCGCCGGCATCCGCACGGAGCTCGACTATGAGCGCGACGCGGCCGCCGGGCAGGTCTAGCGCGCGCTCTCGTACCGCGGCGCTCTGCCTGACGCGCTGAGGCGGGCCGCCCTCCCTGCCGTCGCTGCGCGATGATGACGCCTCATGGCCTGGGACGAGACGACCTCCGCCTCCTTCCGCGCTCGCCACGAGACGGTCGACGCAGACGACGCCGCGCGCGTGCTGCACTCGCTGGAGGAGACGCGCTCGCGCCTCGACGTGCTGTTCCCGAGAACGGTCGCCGACGTCACGGTCGTCTTCCACAGATCGGCGCTGCTGCTCGACCTCGCCCATCCGCTCGTCCCGGTCGAGCGACTGCTGACCGCGCCCTCCGCTCGCCGCTACGTCGTCGGCTCCGTGACGACGACGACGATCCACGTGCTCGCCCCGCGCGCGCTCGTCCTGCGCGCCGCACGGATCGACGGCGCCCGCGCGATGCTCGCGCGCGCCCCCGACGTGCTCTACGCGCGCATGGTCGTCGGCGCCAACAACCGTCGCCTGCCGCCGCCATCGCGCCCGCCCGCCGTGATGCAGCGGCTGCGCTGGGCGTGGCTGGTCGAGGGCGCTGCACGCTACTTCGCGGGCCAGGTCGAGCATGCGCGCCCACTGATCGCTCGGCGGCTGCGCGAAGGCGCACGCCCGTCGTTCCCGCCTGACCTGCGCGACGCCGCGCTGCTCGGCGGCACGCTGCTCGACCTGCTCGCGCGCGAGGAAGGCCCCGAGGCGGCGATGCGGCTCGCCTGCTACCTCGATCCCGAGGGCCCGGCGAAGGCGCTGCGCGACGCCTTCGGGGGGCGGGAGCTCGTCCACACCGAGGGCGCTTGGCGCTCGCACCTTTCGCGGCTCGCGGCGATCTGACCGATCAGGCAGCACCGGAGAGCCTCCGCTCCGCGGCGCCTCGCCCCTACGTCAGCTGATCGGCGACCCAGGCGAGCGCTGCGAAGATCACGAGCGCGACGAGCAGCCAGCTCAGCAGCCGCAGTGGAGACGGGCCCATCGGCGGCGGCGTCGTGCCCAGCAGCTGCGCGTCGAGCAGCACGTCGCGGGCGGCGTCGACGCCCGACTGCGGCACCATCACGTCGCGCGGGCCGGAGACGAGGAAGTCGGGCACGTCGAAGCCGCGGCTGCGGCGCAGCATGCTGGGGACGCCGACCTCGAGCAGGAGCCCTTGGATGAACTCTCCCTCTATCTGGTTTCTGACGCCGAGCACACGGACCAGATCGCCGCGGGCGTACTCAGCCTTCGCCCTTCCCTTGAAGTCAGGCGGGAAGGGCTCGGTCATCTTCATCGCCTACTCGACGACCAGCTCCGCGGCGGTCACAGCGCCGTCGACGATGTTCCATGCGCGCACGTCGGGCTCTCCGTCGGCGAGGCCGACGATGATGTAGACGCCCTGCGGGTTCGTCGCGCTGTTGATGTCCGTCTGCGACGGCTCAGGCACGGTGCGCGTGTGGGAGTGGTACACCGCGCCCATCTCCAGGCCAGCGGCGTCGATCTCTCTCCAGACGCCGAGCAGCTGCTCTGGGTCGATCTCGTAACGCAGAGGGCTGGCGAAGATGTTCGTCGTCGGATAGACCTTGACGGCGCGATCGTCGTCGTCGGTCGACACGATCCCACAGCACTCGTTCGGCGCTTCGGCACGGGCGTGGGCGACTATCTGGTCATACAGCTCGCGGGCGATCTTCATCGCCCGCGAGGCTACCAGCAGGGAGCTGTGCTCAGCAGGGGTGCTACGCGCGCTCGTGCTCGCGGTCACGCTCGGCGCGGACCGCCTTGAGCTCGCGGTCGTCGTCGTCGTCGTCCTTGTTGACGCCCGACAGCGAGTCCTTGAACTCGCGCATGCCCTTGCCGAT
Organism: Conexibacter sp.; assembly: GCA_036499225.1. GTDB lineage: Bacteria > Actinomycetota > Thermoleophilia > Solirubrobacterales > Solirubrobacteraceae > Conexibacter. Next base: position 15,855 of record DASYEC010000066.1, on the reverse strand, counting down.
CGAACGACCGGCTTCCGGCAGCTTCTTCGGGCCAAGGATGATCAGCGCGATCACGAGGACCAGGACGATCTCCAACGGTCCGATCTGAGAGAACATTGTGGGTTCCGGCTCCTTCGTAGAAACCATCCGTCATCGTCTGGACGCGGACGGGGAATGCGGATGGGTTGTTTTGATGCTACCCGTCCTGCGTGGCAACCGCGAGGGCGGATCACGCCGGGATTACGGGACGGACGAGCTGCCGCGCTCAAACGCCTCGGGCACCGCGAGCGCGGCATCGTCGGTCAGCAGGCCGCGCAGCGCGGTCGCGTGCTGCCCCTCGGCGCCCATCGCCTGCAGCGCGAGCGCGATCAGTCTCGCGTCGCTGAGGTCGCGCACCGCCAGCAGATAGCGAGTGATCTGGACGTTCTCCAGCTCGATCGCGACCGCCACGATCGCGCGCGCGGTGTCGAGCAGGTCGAGCGAGCGCTCGAGGCCAAGCTGCGCTCGCGATCTCGCCAGCGCAACGGCGCCCTCCGGCGGCGTCGGCGGCTTGGCGCCGAGCGTGTCGAGCGTGCTCGACAGCACCTCGGCGTGTTCCCGCTCCTGCGCGACGATCCGCCGCAGCGCCGTCTCCAGCGACGGCCGCCCATGGCGCTGGCGCACCGGCAAGCCGGCGGCCGCCGTCGCCACGCCGCCAGCGGAAAGCTCCTGCTCGAGCTCGTGCGCGGCCACGATCGCGACGTCGTAGCTCGCGACGACGACCTGCTCCATCGCCAGCGCGTCGCTGATGATCTGAGCGTCCTCGTCGGTCTGCGCGAACAGGTCGCGCGCCGCGAGCAGGAGGCCGCGCCGGTCGACGGTCTCGCCCATCTACGAGCGCCCCGTGACGAAGGCCGTCGGCGCCGGCCAGCGGCCGAGCCTGGCGAGCAGCAGCGAGTCGTGCTCGGCCTCGGCGGTCGCGATCGACGCCGCCAGCATGCGCAGCTGCGGGTCGGGGATCCGCGGCACAAGCTCGCCGTAGATCGCGATTCCCTGCCGCTCGACGCGCATCAGCTCGCGCAGCATCTCGGCCTGGTTGGCGGGCGTGTTGAAGTCGTAGCTGCCCAGTGGCCCGACCGGGTTGGCCCCAGCGCCGGAGATCAACGCCCGCAGCCGCTCGATGTGCTCGTGCTCCTGCTCGAGGATGTGCTGCGCGTTGATCAGCGCCGCCCCGTCCAGCAGAGGCATGCCCGCGGTGTACGCGGCGACCATCTGGTGCTCAGCGCCGAGCAGCGTGTTGAGCAGCTCTGCGTTGCCGCCCCCGTCGGCCAGCCCGGGGTCCACCGGGCCTATCCTGCTGCGTCCCGCGTCGTCGTTCCCGTCCCCGCCGCAGGCGCTGAGCGTCAGCGCGAGCGCGCCCGATCCGAGCACGCTTCCGGCCCCCAGCAGGAAGGCACGTCGCGACGGTGGGAGTCGAACGGGCTCGTCTACCACCAGACGGTCGAGTCGAGATTCTCGATCTCGTCGACCGGCCGCGTGTAGATCCCGGAGGAGAGGTACTTCCAGCCGTCGTCGCAGACGATGAAGACGACGTTGCCCTCATCGAGCTCGTTCGCGATGCGGACGGCGACGCGAGCGATCGCGCCTGACGACACCCCAGCGAAGATGCCCTCCTCGTCGAGCAGCTTGCGCGTCCACACGATCGCGTCACGGTTGGTGACGAAGATCTTGCGGTCGAGCAGCGACAGGTCGATGATCGGCGGGATGAAGCCGTCGTCGAGCGAGCGCAGGCCCTGGACCGGCTCGCCTTGCATCGGCTCGGCGGCGACGATCTTGACGGTGTCGCCGAGCACTTCCTTGAAGCGTCGGGCGTTGCCCATCAGCGTGCCGCCCGTGCCGAGGCCGGCGACGAAGGCGCTGATCTCGTCGAGCTCCTCGAGGATCTCGAGCGCCGTGCCGTTGTAGTGGGCGTTCGGGTTGGCGATGTTGCCGTACTGGTACGGCATGTAGTAGCTGGAGTCGGCCTCAGCCATCTCCAGCGCCAGCTCGACCGCGCCGTTGGAGCCCTTCGAGCCGTCCGAGTAGACGATCTCGGCGCCGTACATCTGCAGCAGCTGGGTGCGCTCCGGCGTCACGTTGTCAGGCATGACGACCTTGAGTCTGTAGCCCTTGCGCTTGCAGATCATCGCGAGCGAGATGCCGGTGTTGCCGGACGTCGGCTCGAGGATCGTCTGGCCGGGCTTGATCGCCCCTCTGGCCTCGGCGTCCTCGATCAGCGAGCGCGCGACGCGGTCCTTGACGGAGCCGGTCGGGTTGAACGACTCCATCTTCGCCCAGATCCGCACGCCCGGCTTGGGCGAGAGGCGCTTGAGCTCGACGAGTGGCGTGTTGCCAATCGCCTGCACGATGTCGCCGTAGCGGCCACCGCAGGGCTTGTTCTCAAGGCGTTCGGAAGCCATTGCTTCACCGAGTGTAGCGTGGGCGCGCAAACGCGATCCGGGCACGTTTGACGTGCCCGGACCGCATGAATCGCGTGATCAGCGACCCCCGGCCATGGCCGGGAGAATCACGATCGTGTCGCTCTCGCCGACGGCCGTCGAGAGGCCGTCCAGGACGCGGACGTCCTCGTCGTTGAGGTACACGTTGACGTAGCGGTTCAGCTCACCCTCGGCCGAGAACAGCTGCGACTGCGTCGCCGGATGGTCGGCCGCCAGCGCGTTGAGCACCTCGCCGACGTTCGCGCCGCCGGCGCTGACTTGCTTCTCCCCGCCGACGGACGGGCGCAGGACGGGTGGGATCTTCACAGTTGCCATAGTCGGGGACCCTAGCCTGCCGCGGCGCAGAACGCCTCGTAATCGGGGAAGACGCCCATCTCCTCGTCGGTGATCGACTCAGGGTCGCGCGAGCAGATCGGGCAGTCGGGGTCGCGGCGGACCTTCAGCTCGGTGAACGTCGCGCCGAGCGCCTCGTACAGCAGGAGGCGGCCGACGAGCGGCTCGCCCTCGCCGAGGATCAGCTTCACGACCTCGGTCGCCTGCAGCATGCCCATCGTGCCCGGGAGGACGCCGAGGACGCCGTTGGCGCCGCAGGACGGAGCCATCTCAGCCGGCGGGGGCGTCGGGTAGAGGCAGCGGTAGCAGGGGCCGTCGTAGGGCTTGAAGACCGACAGCTGGCCGTCGAAACCGAGGATCGACGCCGACACGACCGGGATCTGCAGGCGCACCGAGGCGTCGTTGATCAGGTAGCGCGTCGGGAAGTTGTCGAGGCCGTCGACGATCACGTCATAGCCCTCGATGATCTCCATCACGTTGGAGGCGTCGAGCCGCACCGGGTACTTGACGACTCTCACGTCAGAGTTGAGGTGGGCGATCGTCTCCTCGGCGGAGTCGACCTTCAGCTCGCCGACGCGGTCCTGGTTGTGGATCACCTGGCGCTGCAGGTTGGACAGGTCGACGGTGTCGTTGTCGATGATGCCGAGCGTGCCGACGCCGGCCGCGGCGAGGTAGAGCGCGGTCGGGGCGCCAAGGCCGCCGGCGCCGAGCAGCAGCACTCTCGCGTCGAGCAGCTTCATCTGGCCCTCGAGGCCGACCTCAGGCAGCAGCAGGTGGCGCGAGTAGCGGTCGCGCTGCTCAGGCGTGAGCGTGCGCGGGACCTCGACCTCGTAGCCGCGGTCCTTCCACAGCGTGATGCCGCCGGTCATCGACTCGACGTTCGTGTAGCCGAGGTCCTCGATCATCGTCCGCGCCGCGTACGCCGAGCGGTTGCCGGAGGCGCAGTAGAGGACGACGTGAGCGTCACGGTCAGGGACGATCCCCTCGATCCGCGACTCGAGGTAGGCACGCGGGACGTGTCTTGCCTTCGGCAGGTGACCGACCGAGAACTCCTCGTTCTCGCGAACGTCCACGAGCACGGTGCCGTTGCCGAGCTGCTCGTGCACGGCGGCAGGATCCACCTCGTGGATCTGGCTCTTGATCTGGCGGAGCAACTCCGCTCCGGACGGACTCATCCGAGAAATCTCCTCAAACTGGGTCGGCTTTCGCTTACTTCAGAAAGGATAGCGCCTCGATACAGTGTCGTCGTCGTGCCCGCCCGCCTCCGCCTGACCGTCGCAGTCATCACGAGCATCGTCGTCGCAGCGCTCGCCGCGATCGTCGTCTTCGGTGGCTCCGACAGTGACTCTGGCAGCCCCTCGAGCCCCGACCCCAGCGGCTTCAGCGGGGCCCTGCGCCCGCCTGGCGCCAGAGCGCTCGACTTCCGACTCACCGACCAGGACGGCAAGCACGTCACGATGCGCCAGTTCCGCGGCAGAGACGTCGTCGTGACGTTCATGTACTCGACCTGCGAGGACACCTGCCCGCTGACCGCCCAGCAGATCCGCGGCGCGCTCGACGACCTTGGCCATGACGTCCCGGTGCTGGCGATCAGCGTGGACCCCAGAGACGACACGCCGTTCCACGTCAAGCGCTTCCTCGTCAGAGAGCAGATGGCCGGCCGGATGAGATACCTGACCGGCACCAGAGCGCAGCTCGCGCCGATCTGGAAGGCGTACGGGATCCAGCCCCAGCTGACTGAGACGAGCGATCCCAACGCGCAGCACACGGCCTCGACGGTCGTCGTCGACGGGCGTGGGATGCAGCGGCTCGGCTTCCTCACGAACGAGCTGACGCCCGAGGGCCTCGCCGGCGACCTGCGCAGACTCGGCGCGGCCTGAAACGGCGAAGGGCGGCCCTGGGGCCGCCCTTCAGCGCATCGTCAGCCTGTCGGCGCGGCGCTTCTCAGCGACCGCGGCGCGACTGGCTCAGCTGCACTTCGCGTTCGGCGAGACCGCCGTCACCGGGTCGGAGCTGAACGGGACGAGCGGAGCGCTGTCGAAGCTGAAGTCGCCTCTAAACGGCCAGCCGCCGGACGGGCAGCTCGTCGTCTGCACGTAGGGGACCTTCACGCTTCTCTTGCCCTGCTTCACCGTCGTGGTCGCCTTGACCTTGACGTTGAAGAAGACGAGCGGCGCGTAGGCGCCGGGGAGCACCTGGCGCAGCGCATCCGGCAGCGTCACGTCAAGCCTCGAGCCGTACTTGCCCGACGCCTTCGCCAGCTTGCCGGTGATCGGCGCGGCGATCGGCAGCGGCGCGGCGCCCTGGACGTAGAGCTGCAACGTGTTGTTGGTGCTGTTCACCGCTGTCACGGTGAGCGACTCGGGCACCTGCGACGGGCCGAGAAACCCGATCGCTCTCGCGGTGCCTCTGCCGACGATCGAGCCTCTCGGGCATCTGGCGATGCTGTTCGCCTGCTGGATCTGCTGCAGCGAGCAGGTCGGGAACTTCGCGTTGTTGAACGAGATGCCCTTGCCGAAGTAGACCGAGACGGTCTTCGTCGTCGCCGGCTGCGCGTTCGGGCTGGAGATCGTCACGCCGATTGCGGCCGGTCTCGGCGCCTTCTTCGTGCCGGCCTTGCCCGGGTTGATCGCGACCTTCAGGTTTTGCACCATGTCGACCGGCGTCGGAGCTGCCTGTGCCGTGGCAACCGACATGCCGAGTGCTGCCAGCGTGACCCCTGTGACGGTCCGCCAACGTGGATGCGACATGCACCCTCCTCTCAGTGATACGGATGGGACTGCGGGCAATCTACGCACAAACTGCTGGCGTGTGCGAGAGATTCCTCTCAGCCCCGTCCGTTCCCTGCCGCCGTGCTCCCTCGCGCGGCCGCGCGATCACTCCGGGCCGGGCTGCTCGCCGCCGGCGCGTCTGGCCGCCGCTCTGCGCCGCTGGCGCATCGTGCTGATCGCGAGCGCGCCCGCCAGCAGCAGCGCAGGCGCGGCGTAGACGAGCGAGACGAGCCAATGCCCGGCATGGGCGTAGGGCAGCATCAGCGGTTCGCCGCCGAGATCAGCCACAGCGCCAGGCAGGTGAAGGCGACCATCACCGCCAGCATGCAGAGCTGCGAGCGCAGCGCGGCGCGCCCGCCGCGGAAGATCGCCAGCGCACGATCATGCGCGAGCAGCAGCGCTGCGACATGGCCGCCGATGATCACCACCAACTGGAGATACCAGATTTCGGTCGCCGAGATCACCGAGTAGTCGATCACCCAGTCAGAGGTGCCGAAGAGGTTGGAGCCATGCCCGAGCGGGTCGGAGATCAGGTAGCCGACGGCCTGCCCCTGGTAGATCAGCAGCGACGAGTAGTGCGCGAGCGCGTAGGCGAGCGCAATCGGGACGAGCGTGTGCGCAAACGCCCGCGCCAGCTCCGCGGCGCTGCGACCGGGGTCAGCGAGGCGCATGCCCAAGACGCCAGTCCAGTAGACGGCGCCCGCGAGCAGCAGGCAGGCGATGAAGCCGAGCGTGAAGGCGAGCTCGCCGGCGGGCGTCGGCGCCGCGCCGAGTCGCTGGAAGAACGTCTGCAGGTGGGGCGCGGTGTTCGCCCACAGCGGCCCGGTCGAGAGCCCGTCGAAGGTGATCGACCCGACCATCGTGCACAGCAGCGCTACGGTGCCGCGATAGACCGGCATCCCCGGCAGCCCGTCGAGCGGGCGGCGCGCGAACAGCACGCCGTCGCGCCGCACGAGCGGCGCGACGCGCGCGAACAGGCCGAAGAAGACCGCGAAGCCGTCGCCGCGGCGGCTCCACTGCTCGATCCCGTAGACGCTCATCATCACGAGCTGCAGCGCGCCGTAGCCGAGGCCGAGGAATGCGAGCAGGCGCGGATCGTCCTGGTCGGCGTAGACGAGCTCGAGCCAGGTGAAGCCGGCGATCGTCAACACCGCCGGCCAGTGGCCGAGCCAGCGCGGGTAGGCGAGCGGCGCTGGCAGCTCGGCGCCGCCCCGGACCTTCTCGTCGATCCAGGAGACGGCGCGTGCGAGCGCGCGCCACGGGCTGACGACGCGGAAGACGTCGCCGAAGATCGCCGAGGCGACGACGAGGCCGATCCAGAAGATCACGTAGACGAAGGTCGGCGCGAAGTTGGCCGTCGGCACCTCGGTTCCCGCCAGCCCGCTGACGACGACGAGCACGAACAGCGCCAGCGACAGCGCGCCGCCGAGCACGTCGACCCATGCGCCGAGCTTGAACAGGCGCCGCTCGCGCGGCTCCTGCATCCGCGGCGAGGGCCACAAGACGCCGAGCGCGGCGAACGAGATGATCAGCACGAACGCCGCTGCCCACGCGAACAGCCACGTCGGGACAGGCAGGTCGGCACGGCCGACGATGCCGTGGGCGGCTGCTGGGGAGGGCGGCGACGCGGCGAGCGCGAGAACGGCAAGCGCGGCGGGCAGCCCGATGCGGCGACGGATGGTCATGACGTGATCGGGGGACCGGCGAGACCGGCGATTCTACGCGGCGATACCCTTCCGGCCCGATGCGACCGCCTGCCGAAGCCGAGATTTACGCTCCCTTCTTCCCCGGCCTGTCGAGATGGGTCAACGTCGCATCGCTGCGGATGGACAAGCAGCGCGGGCGTCCCGTGCTCGTCGAGTTCTGGGATTTCTGCCGTGTCAACTCGCTGCGCACGCTGCCCTACCTGAAGGCGTGGCACGAGCGCTATGCCGCTGACGGCCTGCGCGTCGTCGGCGTCCACGCCGCTGGCTTCGAGGCGTCGAGCGACCCTGACGCGGTCAAGGCCGCCGTCGCGCGGCTCGGGATCGACTACCCGGTGCTGATCGACAGCGAGCTGTCGGCTGCCGAGGAGTACGGCATCCAGGGCTGGCCGAGCCGTTACCTGTGGGATCAGGAGAGCAGGCTGTTCGAGTTCCACATCGGCGAGGGCGCCTACGCCGAGACGGAGCTCGCGATCCAAGAGCTGCTCGGGATCGAGCGCGAGCCGCTCGCGCCGCTGCGCCCCGAGGACGAGCCTGGCGTGCTGCTGCCGCCGCAGACCGAGGACCAGGTCGGCCCGTGGTCTGGGCCGTATGAGGCCGGCGCGGTCTGGGCCGTGCTCAGCGGCGCCGGGACGGTGCGCGCCAACGGCCGCGAGATCGTCGTCGACCACCCCGGCGCCTACCCGCTGATCGAGCACGAGCGCCACACCGCTGGCGAGCTGGCGCTTGAGGTCGGGGACGGCGTCGTCTGCGAGGCGGTCTGCTTCACGCCCGGGATCGCCGCCGCCGGCAGCACGCCGATCGGGCGCGGCTGAGGCTGCGGGGCGTCCGCCCCGCCTCACGCACGCGCGCTGAGGTCGTCAAGCGAGCGGTCGCCGAGCAGGTCGAGCAGTTGCGGCGGGGCCGCCGAGTCGTGCTCGACGCGTACAGCGCGGCCGGGCCAATACGGGCTCTCGCTTGCGGTGCGCGAAAGGAACTGGCGCTCGAAGACCCAACAGCCGCTGTTGTGCAGTCGCGCGCCGTCAGGCGTCGTCCACTGCGCGAGGTCGTCGACCGGTCGCGGGCCAGCGCGGTGCGTATGGCCGAAGACGACATGCGCGGCCGGGATCGCGAGCGCCGTCGTCGCGGCCGCCATCGCGCGGGTCCCAGCGGTCTCAAGCGCTCTCCCTGAGACGTCGGCTCTGACCGGGCCGATCCCGGCGCGGTTGATCGCCGCGATGCCGAGCGGGAAGAGCGTGCTGAGCGCGCGATGGCGCAGCGGGCGGTGGCCGTCGCCGGCAAGCGCGCTCCAGACGCGCACCGACACGCCCTGCGTCCCTCGCGCACGGCGGCCGTCGGCGCGCGACTGCTGCGCGAGGCTGTAGGACCAGGCGTAGATCGGCGCGAGCGCCCGCTCGTAGTCGTCCGGACAGGCGCCGGCCGGCACCGCGCCAACGATCCTCCCCATCACGCCGGCGCTGAGCCGCTCGAAGGTCGGCACGGTCGTGTGGCGGTCGAGGTAGTGGCCGTGGAGCGCGTAGACGTCGTCGCGCAGCCAGATGCCCGGGTAGGCGAGCGTCAGCCGCGCGGGCGCGAGCCAGCCGGCGAGCTGCGCGGCGACGTCGCCGGGCTCCCACGTTGGCTGCTCGGCGAGGCCCAACGGCGGAGGCGCGCTGGAGCGGCGGCGGCGCTCGAACCATGGCTCGAGCAGCGTGTGGTCGTGGTTGCCGGCGACGAGCACGACCTCGCGGCCGGCGCCAAGCGCCGCGCCGAGCTGCTCGAAGAACGGCCGCGCGACCGCGAGCGCGTCGCGCAGCGGCACCTGCCGCAGCTCGATCGCGTCCCCGAGCAGCACAACTCGCTCGATCCCCTCCAGCGCGCCGAACAGCGCGGCGCGCACGTCATCACGGCGCAGCAGGTCCGCGCCGGACGCGTTGCCGAGATGGAGATCCGAGATGACGAGCGTGGCGGCCAGGGTCGCGCGTGCTCTCGCCGGGGTGCTTGGGTTATGCGGACTGCGCCGCCATCGCCTGGCGGATCGGCTTGGGCAGCATGAAGCGGACGTCTTCTTGGATGACCTCGAGCTCCTCGACCGTGGTCGTGCCACGGGCGCGGAAGAAGTCGACAAGCCGCTGGACAAGCTCCTCGGGCGCGCTCGCGCCGGAGGTGATGCCGACGGTCGTGCGGCCCTCGAGCCAGGCCTCGTCGACCTGGCCCTCGTGGTCGATCAGGTGGGCGTCGGTGCCCAGCTCGCGCGTCACGTCGACGAGCCGCTGCGAGTTGGAGGAGTTCCGCGAGCCGATCACGAGCACGAGGTCGCAGGCGCCGGCGAGCTGCTTGACGGCCGCTTGCCGGTTGGTCGTCGCGTAACAGATGTCGTCGGTGCGCGGCCCGGTTATGTGCGGGAACTTCTCGCGCAGCCTGGCGATGATCGCGCGCGTCTCGTCGACCGACAGCGTCGTCTGCGAGATGTAAGCGACGCGCTCGGGGTCGGCGACTTCCAGCGCCTCGACGTCCTGCTCTGTCTCGACGAGCACGATGTGGTCGGGCGCCTCCCCCATCGTCCCCTCGACCTCCTCATGGCCAGCGTGGCCGATCAGGACGATCGTGAAGTCGTCGGCGGCGAATCTGACGGCCTCGCGGTGGACCTTCGTCACCAGCGGGCAGGTCGCGTCGATCGTGTTCAGCCCGCGCGCCGCGGCGTTCGCGTGAACGCTCGGAGCGACGCCATGGGCGGAGAAGACGACGGTCGCGCCGGCGGGCACGTCGGTCTCCTCGTCAACGAAGATCGCGCCGCGCGAGCGCAGCTGCTCCACCACGTGCTTGTTGTGGACGATCTCTTTGCGGACGTAGACGGGCGCGCCGTGGAAGTCGAGCGCGCGCTCGACCGTTTGGACGGCGCGGTCGACGCCCGCGCAGTAGCCGCGTGGCGAGGCAAGGAGGAGCTTCTCGGGTGCAGTGCGCATGCGACTCGACACAGTGTAGGCCACCGTTTACGGTCTCCCTGTGGCGGCGACGCGCAAGAAGGGGGACAGCAGCGTCCCCAGACAACCCCGGTCAGGCACGAGCAGAGCAGTCGAGCTGGTCGGCATCGTCGTGCTTGCGCTGCTGCTGGCCTTCTTGATCCAGCTTCTCGTGGTGAAGACGTACAGGATCCCGAGCGGCTCGATGGAACCGACGCTCGACATCGGCCAGCGCGTGCTCGTCAACCGGATTGGGACGCATTTCGGCGACCCCAAAGTCGGCGACATCGTCGTCTTCCACCCGCCCTCGGGCGCCGACAACACGCCGCTGGGGATCTGCGCCGCGCAGGGCGAAGGCGCCGGCACCTCGCGGCCCTGCTCGGTCGCGACACCGGGAACCTCCAACCAGACCTTCATCAAGCGGGTGGTCGGCGTCGGCGGCGACACGATCGCGATCCGCGACGGCCACGTCATCCGCAACGGCAGACCGACGAGAGAGCCGTTCATAGCGCCATGCCCGCCTGAGGCGATGTGCGACTTCCCGACCGCCGTCACGGTCCCCAAGGGCGACTTCTACATGCTCGGCGACAACCGCGGCAACTCCGACGACAGCCGCTTCTGGGGTCCCGTCACGAAGAACCAGGTGATCGGGACCACGTTTGCGACCTACTGGCCGCCCAAGCGGATCGGGATCTTCTAGCCGACGCCGGTGCCGGCGGCCGGGCTGCGCTGGCGCAGCAGCTCGATCAGCGCCTCGCCGGTCGCGTCGAGCGAGCGCTGGTCGATCTGCGCGAGCGTGTCGCAAGCAGTGTGGAAGCAGCGGTAGTCCCAGTCGATCAGGTCGATTGCAGGGACATGCGCACGCGCGAACGGCGTGTGATCGTCGTAGATCTCGCCGATCGAGCGGTCCGGAAAGACATCTCCGACCCCGATGGTGTTGGCTGCCGCACGCAGCCGATCCCACAGCTGCTCGTTCGAGCCGCCCTCGCGCGGCAGTCGCAGGCCGCGCTGCCCGACGAAGTCGACGAGCACCATCGCGCCAAGCTCTGAAGCGTGGCGGCCCGCGTAGGCGCGGCTGCCGCGCAGGCCGGTCGTGAGGAAGTCGTCGTCGTTGTCGTCGGGCGACTCTTCGCCGTCGAACAGGACGAAGCGCAGCTCTGGCGCGCCGGCCGGCCGTCTGATCCGTCTCAGCGCCCGCGCCAGCTCAAGCACGACCGCAGTCCCGCCAGCGCCGTCGTTGGCGCCGACGAAACGGGCGTTGGGCATGACCTTCGTGTCGTAGTGGGCGCCGATCACGATCGCCGGCTTGCTGCCCGGCAACGTGCCGACGACGTTGCGCAGCCCGCCTGGCACCTGCTCGACGCGGCCGTTGGGAAGCCGCTTGCGCAGCCAGTCGGCAAGCGAGCGCGACGCTGCCGAGCCAGCGGGCCGTGGCCCACGGTCGACCTGGGCGCGCACGTAGCCGTACGCGCGTCTGCCGTCGAAGCGGTCGACGGCGGCGGAGGGGACGGTCGCGGAGGCCTCCGCCTCGCCTCCCCGGTCGCCGAGCAGCCACACCGAGCCGCCGATCGCGAGCGCCCCGAAGAGCACGACGATCGCGAGCGTCCAAACGAGCAGGCGTGTCGACATGCAACAAGAGTGGCAGCCGCCCGCGCCCGTTCGCATCCCGCCGCGCGCGGTAATACGCTTGAAAATCCAGTCCAAAGACCCTCGCAGGGGACGAGCACGTGGCCCAGGAGCATCTCGACCGACTGACCGCAGTGGACGCCTCCTTCCTCCACCAGGAGGATTCCGCGTCCCACATGCACATCGGCGCGGTGACGATCTTCGAAGGGCCGCCGCCCGCCTTCTCCGCCGTGCTGGACCACATCCGCAGCCGTCTGCGGTTCGTCCCGCGCTATCGCCAGAAGCTCGCATACCCGCCGTTAGAGACCGGCCGGCCGCTGTGGGTCGACGACCCGACCTTCAACCTCGAGTACCACGTCCGCCACAGCGCGCTGCCCGCGCCCGGCACCGAGCAGCAGCTCTACCGGCTCGCGGCGCGGATCGTCTCCCAGCAGCTCGACCGCTCCAAGCCGCTGTGGGAGTGCTGGTTCGTCGAGGGGCTTGACGACAACCGCTTCGCGCTGATCTTCAAGACGCATCACGCGCTCGTCGACGGCGTCTCAGGCGTCGACCTCGCAACCGTCCTGTTCGACCTCCAGCCCGTCCCGCAGAGACTCGAGCCCGACTCATGGACGGCGCGCCCGGAGCCGACGAGCGCCGAGCTCGTCGCGGCAGGGGTCACGGGGTTGGCCAAGACGGCGGTCGACGTCGCCGGCAAAGCGATCGCCGCCGCGACCAACCCAGGCGCCGCGGTCGACGCGCTGCGTGAGGCGGCCGAAGGGATAGGCGAGATCGTCTGGGCCGGCCTCAACCCGGCGCCCGACACGCCGCTCAACGTCGCGATCGGCCCCCATCGCCGATACGCGATCGTCCGCAACAGGCTCGAGGACTTCCGCTACGTCAAGGGCATCCTGGGCGGAACCGTCAACGACGTCGTGCTCGCCGTCATCTCCGGCTCGCTCGGCCGCTGGCTGCGCTCGCGCGGGGTGCGCACCGAGGGGCTCGAGCTGCGCGCGCTGGTGCCGGTATCGATCCGCACCGACGACCAGAGACAGCAGCTCGGCAACCAGATCGTGTTGATGCGCGGGCCGCTGCCGGTCTACATCGAGGACCCGGTCGCGCGGCTTCGCTTCGTCAAGGAGGCGATGGACGGGCTGAAGGAGTCCAAGCAGGCGGTCGGCGCGAAGGTGCTCGCCGACGTGCAGCAGCTCGCGCCGCCGACGGTGCTCGCGCAGGCGTCGCGGATCCAGTTCTCGACCCGCCTCTTCAACCTGATCACGACCAACGTGCCGGGGCCGCAGTTCCCGCTCTACGTGCTCGGCCGCGAGCTGCAGGACCTCTTCCCGATCGCCTTCCTGCCGAAGAACCACAGCCTCGCGATCGCGATCATGTCCTACAACGGCAACGTCGGCTTCGGGCTGCTGGGCGACTACGACGCGCTGCCCGACGTCGACGAGATCGCCGAGGGAATAGCCGAAGACCTCGCCGAGCTGAAGCTCGCAGCGCAGGCGCAGGAGCGCGGTGAGCGCCGGCCGCGACGGAGAGCCGCGGCGCCGAAGGTGGTTGAGGCTGAGCAGGACAGCGAGGAAGCGCCGCAGCTGCTGCCGCGCGGCCCGGTCTCGCGTGCCGACGGGCCTGGCGCGACGATGCGGGCGCGCAGGCGCGGCACGCCGGTCAGAGGCGACGGGCGCAACGGCGACAGCTGAGCGGCAGCGCTCAGCGCAGGGAGCGAATCACGGCGTCGGCGCGGGCGGGCGGGCGCTCCCGGTTGCCGGCGCGATCGGTCGCGCGTGAGCTGATCGCGTAGCGCTCCCCCGGCTTGCCCGCGATCGTCGTGTCGAGCTGGCCGGCGCGGAGGATCACTCTCCGCAGGCGGCCGTCGCTGATTCGCGTCACGTCTATCTCGACCGATCTGACGCCCGACGCGGCAACGCCCGGAGGCGCGGGGTCGCCCTCGTCCACGCGCAGCACGAGCTGGCCGCGCGGCGTCCCGCGCGTCGCGGTGACGCGCGAGTACGGCGCGTGGCGGTCGAGCGTGCGCGCGACTTGAAGCGCATGCGCGGCGTCGAGGATCCCCCACCCGAGGTCGGGGCTCCAGCCCGCGCCGGGCGCGCGCCGCGCAGTCCGCTTCAGCAGCCGCACGACGCCCTGCGCCGAGAGGTCGGGGTTGAGCGAGCGCACGAGCGCGGCGACGGCGGTCACCTGCGGCGCCGCCATCGACGTGCCCGCGAGGTAGCCGTAGCGGCCGTCGCCGTCGAGCGTCGCGCGACAGCCGCACGGCTTTGAAGCCAGCTCGAAGCTCGTCGGCGCGGCGGGGAACGCGCCGAGCAGCCCGCGCGGCGCGGTGCCTGACGGCCCGCCGACCGCGCCGTAGGCGGCGAGCGAGATCTGCGACCCCATGCCGGCGAACGAGGCGCGCGCGTCGCCGTAGGTCGCCGCGGTGACGCTGAGGCCGATGTCTGAGTCGAGGTCGGCGCCGGTGCCGGTCGGCTGCAGCAGGTTCGCCGGGTCGCCCTGCTCGCGCACCGCCTCGTCGGCCGCAGCCGCGACGAGCACGACGTTGCGATGGCTGGCATAGCGAATCGCCCGTCTGATTGCCTCGCTCGCCGGGCGGGCGCCGTCGTCGCCGAAGCTCATGTTGATCGCCTGCGCCCCGCGATCGGTGGCATCGACGATCGAGGCGGCGATGCTCGCGTCGGTCAGGTCGCTCTTCTCGACGACCAGGCGGCAGTCGTGACCGGCGCCGGCGATCCCCAGCGCGTTCGTGGTCTGCGCGCAGGCGAGCGAGGCGACGTGGGTGCCGTGGCCGTCGCTGTCGGTACCTGCCGGGCCGGTTGACAGCCCAGGGAGCTGCTGGTCGACGAGCGCGTCGATCTTGCCCGAGAGGTCGGGATGGGTGGCGTCGATCCCGGTGTCGATCACGCCGACGAGCGCATGCTGCCCACGCGTGATGTCCCACGCAGCGGGAAAGCCCTCGCGCAACAGCGGCCACTGCAGCGGCGTCCCGGCCGGCAGTGGAGACCCTGGCGACCCGGCACTGGGATCGGGCTCGTTCAGCCCTGGGTCGTTGGGCAGCTCGCGCAGCTGCATACGCCGCACTGGCTCGACGGCGGCAACGCCCGGCTGCGCGCGAAGCCGCAGGGCGGCCGCCGCGACCGTCTCGCCAGGCCGCGGCCGCACCGTCACAAGGCCGATCTGCGGCACCGCCGGGCCGGCGGCACTGGCACCCGCGCGGGCCGCCGCCTGCGCAACGCCGGCTGCACCTGCCGTATGCCCGTGGCCGGGGCCGCCGCGCGCCGCGAGCACGACGAGCCGGCCTGCCGGGTCGGTGGCGGCATGTGCAGCAGCAGGGGCAGCAGCGAGCAACAGCCCGGCGGCGACGAGCGTCAGGGCGCGACGGGCCATCGCGCGAGCATAGAGCGAGCGGCTCAGCCTGGGAGCGCTGCGCCGGAGCGCGTCACTCCACGGTCACAAAGCCGTTCGGCGCATGCGCGCCGCTATGAGACGCGGCTAGAAGCCGAGTGCGAACTTCGCGTCTTCGCTCATGCGGTCGGGCGACCACGGCGGCGCGAAGACCATCTTCGGGTTCACCTGTTCGACGTCGTCGAGCTCGCCGACGAACTCGACCATCTGCTCACTCACCTGCGGCCCGATCGGGCACGCGGGCGTCGTCAAGGTGAAGGTGATGTTGACCGTCGTCTCGTCGATCTCGACGTCGTAGACGAGGCCCAGCTCGACGAAGTCGAGGCCAAGCTCAGGGTCGATGACGTTCGACAGCGCGTCGTTCACTTCTTCGATCGTCGGCACGCTTGTCAGTCTAGCCGAGAAACTGTCACTGACAGATCAAGTGAGAGTCCACTTACGCGTTGTTTTCCACCGACGGCGCCGACGGGCTCCTTCCGCAGGTCCGGCCAGCCGTCGCCGTCGACCGACAGGACAGCCTCCGGGCGGACGATCGGCTCGATCCACATCGACGGGCTCGCGATCATCTCGGCGTGCACCACCTCGGGGGCCGAGCGGTGAATCACGAACCGCTCGAACAGCC
>DASYEC010000065.1:0-15517 GCA_036499225.1 Conexibacter sp. | reverse complement strand
GAAACAGCTCCGGAAAGACGGCCAGCTCGGCGTCGTCGCCATGGCGGGCGAGCGTCGCGGCGACCCGCGCCGCGTTCGCGTGCAGGTCGCCGGGCACCGGCTCGAGCTGTGCGAGCAGGGCGCGCATCCCTCAGACGATCCCGTTCGCCCCGGCGCCGGCGTGGAAGGCCATCGCCTCGAGCGCGACGCGCCCGGCGATCAGCGAGGTGGGCGAGGTCGCGCCGGCCTCGAGGCTCGGCGCTGCCTCGACGACGTCGACGCCGATCAGGCCCTCGCGCGAGACGCCGCGGACGAGCTGGATCGCCTCACGGCTGGTGAGGCCGCCCGGTGAGGGGCAGCAGGTCCCGAGCGCGTACGCGGCGTCGAGCGAGTCGACGTCGAAGGAGAGGTAGATGCCGTCACCCGCGCCAGCGGTCTCGCGCGCGAGGTCGGCGGCCCATCTCGTGCCCTTCTCCCAGATCTGCTCGAGCCAGATGATCGTGATGCCGTGCTCGCGGCAGTACTCCAGCTCCGTGCGAGGGTTCATCCAGCCTGAGATCGCGACAAGCGCGATCTTCTTCGGGTCAAACCCGGCGTCGACGGCGCGCGTGACGGGGCAGCAGTGGTTGAGCTCCTCGCCGCCGACGTCCGGGGCGGTGTCGAGGTGCATGTCGATCAGGATCAGGCCCGGGTCGCTGACGCGCTCCTTGACCGCGCGCACGGCGGGGATCGTGATCGAGTGGTCGCCGCCGAGCGTGACGGGCAGCGCGCCGGCGTCGAGGATCCCGCCGATGTCGGCCTGCGCACGAGCGAAGGTCGCCTCGGCGTTGGCGAGCACGACGTCGCAGTCGCCGGTGTCGACCGGCTTGAGGTCGAGCAGGTCGAAGTCGAGCGTCGCGTTGTACGTGAGGAACTGGGCCGAGACCTCACGGATCCCGCGCGGGCCGTAGTTTGCACCGGTGCGGCTGATGTTCGTCGCGTCCCACGGCAGGCCGTAGATCGCCGCCTTCGCCCCATGCGCTCTCAGCGCCGCGGCGTCGGCGGGGACGTGCGGCAGGCGCAGGAACGAGCCGACGAGGCCGGCATGCAGCAAGCTCGTCCACATCGTCGGGTCAACGGGCGCAGGGGTCGTCGTCACGGCTAGTTCTCCTCTTGGAAAGACGTTTTTGCAAACGCTCGAGGGAACCGTAGAGAAAACGCTTTTGCACTGTCAAGCGCGGCGTAGATAATCTGTCCAGATGCGGCAGCCACGAGCACGGGCCGGAATCAAGCAAGTGGCCGCCGAAGCGGGCGTCTCCGTCACGACCGTCTCGCACGCGCTCAACGGCAAGGGGCGGCTGCCAGACGAGACGCGCCAGCGCGTCCGCAGAGTCGCCGACCGCCTCGGCTACAAGCCCAACGCGACCGCCCGCAACCTCGTCGTCGGCAAGACGGGGCTGCTCGGGATCGCCGTCTCCCAGCAGGGCGGCCCGCCCTCGGCGGTGACCGACTTCGCCTACTTCGCGCAGCTGATGATGGCCGCCTCGACCGAGGCGATCGCCAACGGCTACGCGCTCGTGCTGGCGCCGGCCGAGAGCGCGCTGGACCCGCACGCGGGGATCGCGGTCGACGGCGCGATCGTCGTCGACCCGGTCAGCGACGACCCGCTCGTGCACGAGCTGCGCGACGCGGGGATCGCCGTCGTCTCAACCGGCCGCGTCCCCGGCAGCGACGAGCCCGCCTGCTGGGTCGACAACGACCACGTCGCGGCGACCCGCTCGATGCTTGACCACCTCTCTCGCCGCGGCGGCAGACGGATCGCGCTGCTGACCTCGCCGGCCGAGATCTCCTACACGTTCGACGTCGAGCTCGCCTACCGCTCATGGTGCGAGCAGCACGGCATCGCGCCGTGCGTCAAGCAGTCCGCGCCCGACCTGACCGAGCGCGCCGGCTACGCCGCGGCGAGCGAGCTGCTGGCGCTGCCCGAGCCGCCCGACGCGATCTTCGCGACGTACGACAGGCTGGCCTTCGGCACGCTGCTCGCCGCCGAGACGCGCGGCGTCCGCGTCCCCGACGACCTGCTGCTGGCGACGACTGCGACGGAGAGCCAAGCCCCCGAGCAGGCCTCCCCCTCGCTCACCACGCTCGACCTCCACCCGCAGGAGATCGGCCGCGGCGCCGCCAGCCTGCTCGTCGACCTGCTCGACGGCCGCGAGCCCGACCAGCCCCACCTGCTCGTCCCCCACCGCGTCGTCGCCCGCAGCTCGACGCGGCGGGCGCGGTAAGCCAAGCCGGGCGGCGCGGCCCGCGGCAGCGCGGCGCCGGGCAGCGGCCCGGTGCGGCGCGGCCCGCGGCAGCGCGGCGCGGGCTACGCCGGCTCGCCGTCGCCGAGGATCTCGCGCAGGACCGTGAGCGCCCGCTCGCGGTGGGCGTCGAGCTCGGCGATCAGCTGCTTGGCGTCGCGCGCACGGGCGGCGGCCATGATGCGCTCGTGGGCGGCGGCGGCGTTCTCGCGCTCGGGCGGGGCGTTGTAGTAGAGCGCGCGGTAGGACTCGGTCGAGTCCCACAGCGTGCGGATCAGGCGCATCGCGTGCGGCTGGTCGGGGGCGTCCATCAGCGCGAAGTGGAAGCGGCGGTTGGCTTCCAGCTCTGCCGCGATGTCGCCGGCCTGCGCGGCCGCGACGCAGTCGCGCGCGGCCAGCTCCATCCGCGCGTAGGCCTCGTCGTCGAGCGACGGCAGCGCGTGGCACGTCGCGCGGGCCTCCAACAGCCCGCGCAACGCGTAGATCTCCTCGAGGTCGGCGATGCTCAGCTCGGTGACGAAGTAGCCGCGCCGCGGCAGGTAGGTCAGCTGGCCCTCCTGCTCGAGCACGCGCAGCGCCTCGCGCACCGGAACGACGCTGACTCCGATCTTCGCCGCGACGTCGTCCTGCACCACCCGCGCCCCCGGCCGCAGCTCGCGCGCGACGATCGCCGCGCGCAGCCACTGCACCGCATGCTCCTGGGAGGTCGAGTGTCGACGGGGAAGCTCACTCATGACCGTGACTCGCGCGCCGCAAGAGCGAGCCTCCAAGCGAGCTCTTCCGACGCGATCCGAGGCCGCACGCCGAGCGACCGCGCATCACCGGAAGGCCTGGATCCCCGTCAGCGCATGCCCGATCACGAGCGCGTGGACGTCGGCGGTGCCCTCGTAGGTGACGACCGACTCGAGGTTGTTCATGTGGCGGATCACCGGGTACTCGAGCGTGATCCCGTTGGCGCCGAGCACTTGGCGCGCCGTCCGGGCGACCTCGAGCGCGGCGTTGACGTTGGACAGCTTGCCCATCGAGACGTGCTCGGGACGCAGCGTGCCGGCATCCTTCATGCGGCCGAGGTGGAGCGCCAGCAGCGACGCTTGGTTCACCTTCACCGCCATCTCAGCCAGTCTCTGCTGGATGATCTGGAACGAGCCGATCGGGCGGTCGAACTGGATCCGCGTCTTCGCGTAGTCGAGCGCCGCCTCAAGGCAGGCGCGCGCCGCACCGGCGGCGCCGAAGACGATCCCGAAGCGCGCCTCGTTGAGACACGACAGCGGGCCGCGCAGCGAGTTCGCCTCGGGCAGGCGGGCGCTGTCAGGCAGGCGCACGTCGTCGAGCACCAGCTCCGAGGTGACCGACGCACGCAGCGACAGCTTCTTGTGGATCTCCGGCGCAGTGAAGCCCGGCGTCCCTCTCGGCACGAGGAAGCCGCGCACGCCCTCGTCGGTTCTCGCCCACACGACGGCGACGTCGGAGATCGAGCCGTTCGTGATCCACATCTTCTGGCCGTTGAGGATCCAGTCGTCGCCGTCGCGGCGGGCGCGCGTGCGCATCGAGCCGGGGTCCGAGCCGGCGTCGGGCTCGGTCAGGCCGAAGCAGCCGATCGCCTCGCCTCTGGCCATCCGCGGCAGCCACTCCTGCTTCTGGTCCTCGGAGCCCCAGCGCCAGATCGCGAACATCGCGAGCGAGCCCTGCACCGAGACGAGGCTTCGCACGCCGCTGTCGCCGGCCTCCAGCTCCATGCAGGCGAGCCCGTACGCCGTCGCGCTCGCCCCGGCGCAGCCGTACCCCTCCAGGTGCATGCCGAGCACGTTCAGCGCGCCGAGCCTGTTCGCCAGCTCGCGCGGTATGCGCGCCTCCTCGAACCACTCGCCGACGTGCGGGACGACCTCGGCGCCGACGAATCTGCGAACCGTGTCGCGGATCATCCGCTCCTCGTCGTCGAGCAGCGCGTCGAGTGCGAGGAAGTCGGCCGGCTGCAGCGGCGGTGCGGTCGTCGAGGCGGTCATGAGCGAGGCTCCTCCGAAGGTACGGGCGGTCGCGGGTCACGCCAGATCCTATAAAATCTAACCCCATGAGGGAGATGGAGCTGCCGCTGCACGACGTGCTCGTGCTCGACTTCTCGCGCGTGCTCGCGGGACCGCTGGCGACGATGTTGCTGGCCGACTACGGCGCGACCGTCGTCAAGGTCGAGCGACCGGGCTCAGGCGACGACACGCGCGCATGGGGCCCACCGCACGACGCGGACGGGACCGCGACCTACTTCCTCGCGGCCAATCGCAACAAGCGCTCGCTCGCGCTCGACCTCAGCGACCCTGAGCAGCTCGCCGCGGCGCAGTCGCTCGCTCGCCGCGCCGACGTGATCGTGGAGAACTTCCGCCCCGGCGTGATGGCGAAGCTCGGCCTCGACCACGCGACGCTCGCCGCCGCCAACCCCGGCCTCGTCTACGCGACGATCACCGGCTTCGGCGCCGACGGAGAGGGCGCGACGCTGCCCGGCTACGACCTGCTCGTGCAGGCGGTCGGCGGGCTGATGTCGGTCACCGGCCCGGCCGACGGCGAGCCGCACAAGGCCGGCGTCGCGCTCGTCGACGTAATCGCTGGCCTGTTCGCGACGACCGGCATCCTCGCTGCGCTGCGTCACCGCTCAGCGACCGGCGACGGCCAGCGGATCGAGGTCGACCTGCTCTCCGCGCTGCTCGCGGCGCTCGTCAACCAGGCGTCGGGGTACACGGCCGGTGGCGTCGTCCCGAGACGGCTCGGCAACGCCCATCCGAGCATCGCGCCGTACGAGCTGTTCGCCGCCGGCGAAGGGACGCGCCTCGTGATCGCGGTCGGCAACGACCGCCAGTTCGAGCGCCTCTGCGGCGTGCTCGGCATTCCCGCCCTCGCAAGCGACCCCTGCTTTGCGACCAACTCAGCGCGCGTCGCCGCGCGCACGGAGCTGCGCGGCCTGCTCGAGCGCAGGCTGATCGAGCAGCCGGCGGCGCAGTGGAGCGAGCGGCTGCTCGCGGTGGGCGTCCCGGCCGGCGAGGTCAACGACCTTGCTGGAGCGTTCTCGCTCGCCGATCGGCTTGGCCTTGAGCCGATCGCCGAGCTGCCGCCGCTGCACGCGGCCGGCCCAACGGCGCCCGCAGACGACGCCGCCCCGACGCGCGTCGTGCGCAACCCGGTGCGGATGTCCGCTACCCCGCCGCGCCATGCTTCGGCGCCGCCCGCGCTCGGCGAGCTGGAGCTCGCCGAGGCGCTGCTGATCTTCAGAGCTGGAGCCGGGACCGGCTAGGAGGAAGCGCGGGCCGTGGCCTCGCGCTCGTTCTCGGGCGGAGCGTCTCTGTACGGGTACGGGTTGGGCGCGTTGCGGTCGCCCTGCCCGCCATTTCTCGAGGCGGACGCGCCGTCCTCCTCGTGGTACTCCTGCTCGGCGTTGACCGCCCAGATGTCATGTCTGGTGCCGTCGACGAGGTTGTCGACCGCGCGCATCGCGGTCAGCATCGAGTGGTCGGAGTTGTTGTAACGGTGGAGGCCGTTGCGCCCGACCTGCACGAGGTTCGGCGTCTGCGCGAGCCACTGCTTGACGACCTCGAGGTTTCTCGCGTACTCCTCGTCGTAGACCGGGTAGGCCTTGTGGACGCGCGTTGCGAAGCCCATCGTCACCTTCGACGGGTCGCCGAGGCCCATCTGCCCCAGCTCGCGCTTGCCGAGCTCGACGAGGTCCTCGTCCTTCATGTTCCAGAGCTCGTCGCCCTCGAAGCAGAAGTACTCGAGGCCGATCGACGCCTCATGGTCGTTGGGGACCATGAACGGGCTCCAGGAACGGAAGTTCTGGATGCGCCCGACTCTCACGCCCGGCTCGTGGATGTAGATCCAGTTGTCGGGGAAGAGGTCGCCGCCCTCGATCACCAGCGAGACCGTGAGGAAGTCGCGGTAGCGCAGCGAACGGCCCGCGTCACGGACCTCGGCGGGCGCCTCGGGGTCGGTGATTCTCGTCGTGATTCCGAGCGGCAGCGACGAGATGACGGCACGCGCCTCGATCTTCTCGCCGCCGGCGATCACGCCGACCGCCTTGCCGTCCTCGATCAAGATTCTCGTGACGGGCGCGTTCATCCGCACCTCGCCGCCTCTGGACTCGATGTCGGACTGCATTCTCTCCCACATCTGGCCGGGGCCGAATCTGGGGTAATGGAACTCGCCGATCAGCGATCTGATCTTGTTGCCGCGGTTGCCGAGGAAGGCGGCCTTCGCGGCGGCGAAGAACGACAGGCCCTTGATCCGCTGGGCGGCCCAGTCGGCGCGCAGCTCAGAGGTCGGCACCCCCCACACCTTCTCGGTGTAGGTCTTGAAGAACTGGGTGAAGAGCCATCTTCCGAAGCGGTTTGAGACCCACTGCTCGAAGGTGTCCTCTCTCTGCGGGCGGACCTTCACCTTGATCGCCGCGTAGAGGTAGGAGAGGCCGGCCTTGGTCAGGTCGACCGGGCCGAGCTTCTTGATCACGTCCATGCCCTCGAGCGGGTACTGCAGGAACTTGCGCCGCCAGTAGATGCGGGACATGCGCGGGCGCAGCAGGAACTCGCCCTGCATGATCTCGAGCCAGAGGTCGTCGACCTCTCTGACCTTCGTGAAGGAGCGGTGGCCGCCGAGGTCGAAGCGGTACTCGCCGCCGTCGGGCGCCTTGCGGACTTCCGTGCGAGCGATCCCGCCAACCTGGTCGGTCGACTCGAGCACGATCACCGGCTCGCCGCGCTTGGCAAGCAGGTAGCCGGCCGTCAGGCCAGCAGGTCCGCCGCCGAGCACGACGTACGGGCGGCTGTCCTTGGGAGCGGACACAGGGGAAGTCTCGTTCTCAGTCATATCCGTTCGTTCGTCTGCCCCAGCGGGGGATCAGGGGACTTGTTCCGTCGGTCTGTCGCTGACCTTCTCGTAGAGGATCCCGACGTCACCGACCGTCGAGGCACCTCGGTAGAACTTCGGCGCGACGCTGACTTCTCTGAGGACGCCGTCTCTCGCCTGCTGCTCGAGGATCGCGCCGAACTGCGCGGAGCGACGGCGAGCGAGCTGCGTCCAGGGCTCGTTCCAGCTCTCGATGCCCACCGTCAGCGGCCGGATGAAGAGCACCTTTTGGCCGGGTCTGAGGCTAGCAATCAGGGGGTTGAGCGTGGCATTCGGCAGCGCGGCTCTGTAGCGGTCCTCCGCGTCGACCCAGTTCATGTGGCGTGGGTCGGAGGTGAGGCCGGCGGTGTCGGCGTATCTGAGACCGCCGGGCAGGTAGTACCACGTGACCGGCGTCTGCTCGGGCTGGCCGACTATGACGAGGTCGCCCGGTCTCATCTGCGAGCCGGCCTCGGCGCCGATGTCGCGCACGTCGGACTTGTAGCCGTCGACGTACGGTCTCGGGTTTATCCAGAAGATCACGAGCACGGCGAGCGCGCAGAGGCCGAGGATGCGGGCGCGAGCGAGGCCGAGCGCCGACAGCAAGAGCAGCGAGCCAACCGCCGAGGCGAAGTAGCGCGACGCCCAGGCCGGCGTTATCTGCGACAGGATCCAGGCGATCGCGAGCGTCACGATCGGCAGGAAGATCAGCACGTAGATCGACAGCCGCTCGCCGTCGCGTCTCTTGTGCGCCTGCAGCGCCTGCGCAAGCCCGAAGCCGCCGACCAGCAGCAGCACGATGCTCGCGCGGTCGCCGCCGAGCAGGTCGCGCGATATCTGGACGGGCGCGCCGAAGTGCGGGCGGGCGGCCCACGGCGCGGCCGTGTGCTTGGACTGGAACAGCACGCGCGGCAGCCACGGCAGGAACAACACGACGGGGATCGCGAAGCCGATCAGGCCGTCGATCAGCAGCGGCCGTCTCTTCTCCTGGTCGCTTCTCCACCACAGCCAGCCGAACGCGAGGAAGCAGGCGACGCCGAAGAAGATCCCCCACGAGTGCGTGTAGAGCATCAGCACCTGGAAGACGCCGTAGCCGACCGCGTAGCGACGGCCTCTGCGGTAGACGAACGCGTGCAGGAAGCAGGCCGCCGCGATCAGGCCGAGCAGCGCCATCAGCGAGTACATCCGCGCTTCCTCGCCGTATGAGGTGAGGAATGGGTCGAAGGCGCAGATGACGGCGCCGATGAAGCCGGCGCGCTTGCCCCACAGGCTCCAGCCGGCCCACATGGCGGCCGGGATCGTCAGCAGCGAGAAGATCAGCGAGAACCAGTGGACCGCCGTCTCGGTCCGGCCGAAGACCGACATCCAGACATGCAGGCCCATGTAGTAGAGCGGCGGCGAGCCGTCCTGTCTGAGGACGCTCGGGATGTCGCCAAGCGGGTGCGAGGCGATGCCGACCGAGAGCCCTTCGTCCATCCAGAAGGAGCCGCCTATCTCGCGGGTACGGATGTACGCGGAGATCGCGAGAAGGACGACGAGCGTGACGGCCGCAAGCACGCCGTCAGACGTGCGCAGCTCGATACGACGCTCGGTTCGGGGGACTGCAACCGTGGCCATGAGGGGAACCGGAGAATACCCGCGGTGCTGGCGCGCCGGGTCAGGCGCCGCCGCTGGGCGGACAGGTCGAGAACAGGGTCGTGCTGCGCTGGGCGACGAGCTTCTCGTACCCAGGTGGATAAGGCGCTTCGGGCGCGAGGGGCGCCGCGCCGGTCGACCGTGATGCCACGATCACTCCTCTCGGCTGGATGTCGAGGCCGACCTGCAACGTGTGCAGGCCGAGGTACCAGGCGACCATCGGGACCTGGTAAGTGCCGGTCGTGACCGGGCCGCACTGAGCGAGCTTCTTGCCGCCGACCTTGTCAAGCGAGTTGCTGAGGTCGATCCGCAGCTCCGCCTGGTAGCGCAGCGCGCGGTCGAGGTTGCCGAAGCTGCGGAAGCGCGGGCCGGCCCAGTGGTAGGTGGCGCCGAGCAGCACGACGCCCGCGAGCAGGCCGGCGCCGATCGCCAGGACGCGGCCGTTGCGCTCGGCGCTGAAGCGCCCGACGACCGCGCCGGCGATGTCGACCGCGCGGCCGAAGCCGACGCCGCCGATCACGGCGATCACCGTCGTCGCAAGGATGATGTAGCGCGGGTTGCCGGAGAAGCCGGCCTGCGTCATCAGCGCGATCAGGCAGATCCACAGGACCGACAGCACGGTGAGCGTGATCACCGCGACGTCTCTGCGCGCTCTCCACCAGTTCCAGCAGGCGACGAGGAAGCCGAACGCGCTCGCCGCCTTGATCGGCGTGAGTATCAGCGGCCAGGTGTTCTTCAGCACCTGCCAGAAGGGGAACTTCGCGAACGCGGGGCTGTTCGGGCTGGGGTCCTGCGCGCGGTCGGCGGCGCGCCAGAGGTCGCCCGAGCCCCAGTACTCCGGCAGCAGCCAGAGCGCCAGGATCAGCACGCCGGTGCCGGCGACGAAGAGGATCTCTTTGCGGCTCGTGTCCAGCACGATCAGCCAGACGCCGTAGACGGCGAGGAACGGCCAGATCTCCGGGCGCAGCAGCGCGCACAGGAAGCCGAGCACGAACGCCTGTCTGTACTTGCCGTCGAGATGGCGCTCGATGCCCCACAGGCCGAGCGCGACGAGCAGGCCCTCGGAGTTGCCGAGCGTCATGTTGCGCACGAACTGGGAGCTGATGATCAGCGCCATGCCGGCGATCACGCCAGCGATCAGGCGTGCCGGGACCGAGCCGCCCGTGAGGCGGCCGGCGAGCCGGAAGGACATGATGATCGACATCACCGCGCCGGCGCGGGCGACCGTCAGCCAGAGGTCCGGCGCGACCGAGCCGAACGGCGCGAACAGCGTCGTGAAGGCGACACTGAGCGGCTTCCACGACGGCCCGCCGGTCGTCTGCAGGTTGAAGTGGACGATCTCGCGGCCCCAGATGATCCACGCCCACGGGTCGTACGTCGGCGTCGAGGGGTAGAGCAGCGTGAACGCCGCGATGATGATCGAGACGGCGGCGATCGCCCAGTAGACGCGGCCGGACGTCGCCCGCTCGGCGGCGACAGGGGCAGGCGTCACGCGAGCGCGCAGCGTCGCAAGCCAGGCAGGGGAGTCGAGCGGTGCGGTGGAGGCAGTCACTGAAGAAAGGGTCTTGCTCACGCGGTCGACGCCGCGGTGTCCGCGTGCGTCTCGACACGTGTCGACGCGGTCGCTGCGACCGCCGCTTCGCGCTCGGCGCGCTGCTCGGCCTCCGCCGCGTCACGCGCCGCGCGTATGCGCGACAAGCCACCGTAGCGGACGAGCATGATGCCCGCGCCGACCACGGTGATCGGGATGAACAGCACGAACCGCAGCAGGATCAGGTACGAGAGCACCGTGCTTCTCGACGCGTTGGTGACGGCGTTGACGGCGAAGATGACCGCAGCGTCGTATGTGCCGATGTAGCCCGGCGCGGCCGGGATCAGCGCCGCCGCGTTGGTGAACGCGACGACGGCGAGGCCGTCCTGCAGGCCGAGGTGGATGCCGACCGAGTGGCCGACGGCGATGTAGACGCTTGCCTCGACGCACCAGATCGCCAGCGACAGGACAAGCAGCGCGAGGCCGTGCTGGCTCATCAGCTGCTTGGTCGGCTGCGCCATCGGCTTGAGCGATTCGAGCACGAACAGCAGCCGCTCGCGGTACTTGATCAGCGCGACGGCCGCGGCGACGACGAGCAGCAGCAGCACCGCCGCGCCGGCGATCACGAGCGCCGTGCTCGGCGCTGGCAGCTCGCCGAGCAGGCTCGAGGCGAGCACGACAAGGATGATCCCGAGCGCGACGGCGTCGAGCACGCGCTCAGCGAGGATCGTGCCGAGGATCGTCCGCTTCGTCGCGCTGGGGACTCTGGAGCCGAGCAGGAAGGTCCGCAGCAGCTCGCCGCCGCGCGCCGGCAGCACGTTGTTGCCGGCGTAGCCGATCGGCGTCAATGCGTAGACGTCAGCGCGCTTGGCGTGAACGTCGGCGCGGTGAAGGATCCGGTCCCACCGCTCGGCGCGCATCAACGTCGCGACGCCGTAGAGCAGCACGCCGCCGACGAGCGCGGAGATTCCCGCGGCGTCAGTCGGGAAGGTCGGCGCTCTCTGCTTGGTGGCCCACCAGATGACGCATGCGATCGGGACCAGCCAGACGACCCCGAGCAGGATGCGCTTTCGGGTGGGGGTCAGCTTCATCAGTATCTGACACCCTGTGCGTCGAGGCAGTCCTCGAGCTTCTGGAGGACGTCGTCGGAGAGGTCGCCGGTCGTCAGCAGGTGCGGGCCGATCGCCTCGGCGCCCGCGGCGTCGTCGTCGTTGCGGATCGCGCGGCTCTGCGCGTCGTCGGGAGAGCTCGTGTAGGTCACGTACGCCTGCGACGTCGCCGGCAGGATGTCGACGCGGTCCGCGAAGCGGGGGTCCTTCTCCGCCTGCACGCCCTTCGCCTGGAAGCAGGCGAGCGTCGCGTCACGCGGGTCGAAGGCTGCTGCCTGGGCATTGCCGGCACCGGTTTTTGGGACCTGGAATCCCTGTCCGACGTTGGTTCCCCCACCACCGCATGCTGCGAGAACCAGTGTGAGCAACGGGACAGAGACGAGCGCAAGGGCCTTGGACGCACGTCGACGCATTGGGCACGACAGCCTAAAGGATCGCGTGGCTGGCAGACCGCACGGCCGCTGCGAGAGGGTTATCGGCTGACCGCACGCGCCCCTGCAAGGCAGGGATCGGCCGACCTCTAAACTCCGGCGCCCAATGCTCGCGGTCCCCTTCGCGCTCGCGGGTCCGGCGCCGGAGGCCGGCGCCGTCGTCGCCGTCCTGCTCGTCGCCTGCGCCCTCGTCGCTCGTAGCCAGCGCCTGCGTGCGCTGGCGATGGCCGGCGCGCTGCTGCTCGCGCCGGTGCTGCTCGTCGCCGACATCTGGAACTCGCCGCAGCTGCACACCGTCCGCGCTCATCCCGGCCCGGCCGCCGTTTCCGCGGTCGTCGCGGTCGCCGTCCTATGCGGGGCCGCGGCGCTCGTCGCGAGGCGGCCGCTCCTGCTGCCGCTGCTCGCCGTCGCCGCGCTGCCGTTCCGGATCCCGATCCAGGTCGGCGGCGACACCTCGAACCTGCTCGTGCCGCTCTACCTCGTCGTCGCGGTCGGCGCGATCGCGTTCATCGTGCCCGCGCTGCGCGCCGACCCGGAGCTGCCGGAGCCGCAGCGCGCATGGTCGCCCGGCTGGATGGAAAGGCTGCTGGCGCTCGCGGTCGTGCTCTACGGCGTGCAGGCGACCTACTCGGCCGACTTCGACAAGGCGCTGCAGCAAATCGCCTTCTTCTACGTCCCGTTCGCGCTGCTGTTCGTGCTGCTGGCGCAGGTCGAGTGGACGCCGCGGCTGCTGAAGGCCTGCTTCGCCGTGCTCGTCGGGCTGGCGCTGGTCTTCTCGGGGATCGGCGTCGTGGAGTACGCGACGAGACACATCTTCCTCAACTCCAAGCTGATCGCCTCCAACGAGCTGCACTCCTACTTCCGCACGAACTCGGTCTTCTTCGACCCCAACATCTATGGGCGCTTCCTCGTCGTCGCGATGCTCGCGGTCGCTGCCGCGATGCTGCGAACGACGCGCACGCGGCTGTTGGCGATCGGCGCAGCGGTGCTGCTGGGGCTGTGGGCCGGCCTCGTGCTGACGCTGTCCCAGTCGAGCTTCGTCGCGCTGCTGATCGGGCTGGCGACGCTCGCCGTGCTGCAGTGGGGGGCGCGGCGGACGCTGCTGCCGGCCGCCGTCGTCGTCGTGATAGCCGCGATCGCGGTCGTCGCCTCGCCCGGCACCTTCGGCGTCAACCTGCACAACCTCGATGCCTCCTCCAGCGGCCGCACCGGGCTGGTCTCCGGCGGCGCCGACATGTTCTCCCAGCGGCCGCTGCAGGGCTACGGCTCGGGCTCGTTCGAGACCGAGTACGCGCTCCACCACAACGTCAACAGCGAGGTGGCCGTCGCCTCGCACACGATCCCGGTGACGATCGGCGCCGAGCAGGGCCTGCTCGGGCTGCTCTCCTACATCGCGCTGCTGGCGGCGGCGTTCGTGCGCCTGTTGAGAGGCGCCGCCGCAACCCCGGCGCGGGCCGCGATCGGCGCCGCCTTCGTCGCGCTGATCGTTCACACGCTCGTCTACGCCGCCTTCCTCGAAGACCCGCTGACGTGGGCCCTGCTCGGGGTCGGCTCAGCGCTCGCGGCGGCCGCGCCGGCTCCCGCGCTGCGCAGACGCAGACGGCCCGTTCAGGCGCCGAACGGCACGGCCGCGGACGGCTCGGCCGGCGAGCGGCGCTCGCCCGACACGTCACTGCCGACGACGTAACAGGCCGTCGGCTCCACGCTCGACGGATCGTCGTCAGGCGCCGACGGCGCTGACGGTGCTGGGCTGCTGGATCTGGGCGTTGTCTCAGCGTCCGCGCTCAGCCCCTGCTCCAACAGGGAACGCGGGCGCTCGGAGACGAGCGCGTGCGCCTGCTCGGCGGGCAGGCCCAGCTGGCAGGCGGCATGCATCGCCGCAGTCAAGGACGGCGGACGGCGCGGGCCGTGCGCGTCGGAGGAGATCAGGCCGGCGCATCGGCTCTGCAGCAGCCGCACCGCGTTGCGGCGGGCGCGTATGCCGTGCAGGCCGAGGATCGAGGAGGAGCTGACCTGCGCCAGAGCGCCGAGCGCAAGCTCGTCCCGCAGCTCGCACATGTCGCGCTCGAACAGCGGGTGGCAGCGCTCCGGGTGCGCGAGCACGACGCCGTAGCCGGCGCCGCGCAGCTGGTCCGCGGCGCGCCGCAGCGTGCCGACCGCGCCGTCGAGCGGCGCCTCCAAGAGGATCCAGCGGGCGCCGCGCGGGCCGTGAGCGATCAGCTCGAGCTCTTCGAGCCCCAGCCGGCCGACGCCGCGCGCGGCGAGCTCGCCGCCGCCCTCGACGGTCAGCGGGATGCCGGCGCAAGAGAGCGCCTCGTTGACCTCGGCGACGCGCCGTGGGATCTCGGCGACGTCGACCGAGGCAACGTGGGGCGTCGCGGTCGCAGTGACGATGCCGTCCGCGACCTCGAGGCGGCCGAGCTCGAGCGTTGCGTCGAGGTCGGGCGGCCCGTCGTCGACGCCTGGCAGCAGGTGGACGTGCAGGTCCACGAACCCGCTTGCTCTCCCTGCCGCATCCCTGCGGTGCGCGCTTGCGCTCATCTACTCCTTATGAACGGCAGGAATGCCCAGAGGTTTCGCGCCGCCCCCGAAGTTCTGACGCATTGGCGCGCTCCCGCGCCCGCCGTGTGCCGCGAAGGCGCGCGAGCGCACTGTTGGGAGCGCTAGGTTGATCGCGTGAGCGCGTTGGGAGCCAGCAGCGTCCCGAGCGCCAACGCCAAGCGCTGGACGTTGACCGCCTGCATCCTCGGCTCTGCCGTGGTCTTCCTCGACGGGACTGTCGTCAACGTCGCGCTGCCGTTGATCGCGAAGGACCTCAACAGCGGCCTCTCAGCGCAGCAGTGGGTCGTCGAGGCGTACATGTTGACGCTCGGCTCGCTGATCCTGATCGGCGGCTCGCTCGGCGACCTGCTGGGCCGACGCCGCGTCTTCGCCGCCGGCGTGTCCGGCTTCGGCGCCTGCTCGCTGCTGTGCGCGATCGCGCCGACGACCGAGCTGCTGATAGCGGCGCGCGCGCTGCAAGGCGTCGCCGGCGCGCTGCTCGTGCCGAGCACCCTCGCGCTGATCATGGACACCTTCAGCGAGAGAGAGCGCGGCGCGGCGATCGGCAGCTGGACGGCATGGACGGGGATCTCGACCGTCGTCGGGCCGCTCGGCGGCGGGCTGCTGCTCGAGGTCGTCTCGTGGCGCTGGATCTTCGCCGTCAACGTGATCCCGGTGGCGCTGACGCTGCTGCTGCTGCGCCACGCGCCGGAGGGCCATCGCGAGCGTGGCACGCCGATCGACTGGATCGGCGCGACGCTCTGCGCGCTCGGCCTCGCCGGGCCCGTGATCGCGCTGATCGAGCAGCCTGGCCGCGGCTGGGGCGACCCGATCGTGGCCGCGCCGATCGTGATCGGGATCGTGCTGCTGGCCGCCTTCCTCTGGTGGGAGCGGCGCGCGCCGGCACCGATGCTGCGGCTCGAGATGTTCCGCATCCGCAACTTCTCCGCCGGCAACCTCGCGACGTTCACGCTCTACGGCGGCCTCAACATCTCGACGCTGTTCCTCGTCCTCTTCCTACAGCAGGTCGGCGGCTACTCGCCGGTCGCGGCCGGCGCCGCGACGCTGCCGGTGACGGTGATCATGTTCTCGCTGTCCAAGCGCTTCGGCGGGCTGGCCGACAGATACGGCCCGCGCCGGTTCATGGGC
>DASYEC010000064.1:0-7927 GCA_036499225.1 Conexibacter sp. | reverse complement strand
CGGGCGACGACCTCGACCCGGCCTGGACCGCCGAGCCGCGCTCCGGCAAGCGGCGGGCGGCGGCGCCGACGATCTCGCTCGACGGCGACAGCAACGGCAACGGCGACGGCAACGGCAACGGCGACGGCAACGGCAACGGCGACGGCAACGGCGACGGCGCGACGGTGAGCGGCACGGTCGCGTGGGTGCCGGACGCGCCTGGTGCCGACGTGCTCGTCGTCGTCGGCGTCGTGAGCGACGGGTCGCCGCGAGCGATCGCAGTGCCGGCGCGCGAGCCCGGCGTCGCGATCGAGGCGACGACCTCCTACGACGCGACGCGCGCCTTGGGCCACGTGACGCTCGACGGCGCGCGCGGGCGGCTGCTCGACGTCGACGCCGGGGAGCTGGCGGCGGCGTGGCACCTCGGCCACGCGCTGATCGCGGCCGAGTCGCTCGGCGCCGTCGAGGAGTCGCTGCGGCGCTCGATCGAGTACGCGAAGGAGCGCTACACGTTCGGCCGCGCGATCGGCTCCTATCAGGCCGTCAAGCACGCGCTGGTGGAGGTGCTGCGCCGCCAGGAGAACACGCGCTCGCTGCTCTACTACGCGGGCTGGGCGCGCAAGGACGCGCCGGAGGAGTTCGCCGTCGCGGCGAGCGCGGCGCGATCCTGCGCCGGCGGCGCGCTCGACTTCGCCGCGCGCGAGTTGATCTCGGTGCATGGCGGGATCGGCGCGACGTGGGAGCACGACGCGCCGCTGTTCTTCCGCCGCGCGCAGCTGTCGCGGCGGCTGCTCGGCGGCACCGGCGACGCGACCGACCGCGTCGCAGGCGAGCTGCTTGGCGGGGCGCGCACCGCAGCGGCCTGACAGAACCATGGGGTGCGGGCGCTCGCACGTCCGCATCCCATGGCAACGTTCTGCGCATGAGCGCTGACGACATCATCATCACGACGATGAACGACCTGCCCGGGTACGAGATCGTGGACGTGTACGGGGAGGTGTTCGGGCTGATCGTGCGAGCGCGCAACGCGTTCGGCAACATCGGCGCCTCGTTCCGGACGATCGCAGGCGGCGAGGTGAAGGGCTACACGAAGCTGTTGACCGAGTCGCGCATCCACGCGATCGACCGGCTCAAGGACGCCGCGCGCGAGCAGGGCGGCAACGCCGTGATCGCGATGCGCTTCGACTGCAACGACATCAGCAGCGTGATGAGCGAGGTCGCCGCCTACGGCACCGCGGTCACCGTGCGCAGAGCGCTGTAAGGAGCCGAGAAGATGCAGCTCGACCGGGCCACAAAGGTGGCGCTGTTCGCGATGGCGCTGGGGATCTTCGTCGTCGCGAACGACTTCACCGCGCTGTCGGTCGCGCTGCCGAAGATGCAGCAGGACCTCGACGCCGACCTCTCCACCGTGCAGTGGGTGATCAACGCGTACGCGCTCGTCTTCGGCGTCCTCACCGTCTCCGGCGGCCGACTCGCCGACCTGCTCGGCCGCCGCCGCGTGTTCGTGATCGGCGCGGTGGTCTTCGGCGTCTTCTCGCTGCTCGCCGCCGTCGCGCCGTCAGCGATCACGTTGATCATCGCGCGCGCGGTGATGGCGGTCGGCGGCGCGCTGATGTGGCCGTCTGCGCTCGCATTGATCTTCAACCTGCTGCCGCAGGAGCGCCGCGGGCTGGCGGGCGGGATCGTGCTCGGCGTCGCCGGCCTCGGCAACGCCGCCGGCCCGTTGATCGGCGGCGCGCTGACGGAGCTCGCCTCGTGGCGCTGGGTGCTCGCCGTCAACGTGCCGATCGCGCTGCTCGCGATCGCGGTCGTGCTGCGCGTCGTGCCGGAGAGCAGCGGCGAGGAGGAGGACCGCCGCTTCGACTATGCCGGGATGGCGCTGGTCAGCGGCTCGCTCGTCGCGCTGCTGGTCGCGCTGGACCAGACCGACGCGTGGGGCTGGGGCGACAGCCGGGTGATCGCCCTGTTCTCGATCTCGGTCGTGCTGATGGCCGGCTTCGTGTGGCGCGAGCGGCTCGCCGGGGCGATCGCGCTGATCCCGCGCGACGTCGCCGCCAACCGCGACTTCCGCATAGCCGCCATCTCGGTGCTGCTGATGTCGATGACCTTCTTCACCGCGCTCGTCTACGTGCCGCAGTACCTCGAGCACGAGCTCGGCTTCTCGGCGCTGGGCGCCGGCGCGGGCATCCTGCCGATGATGCTGATCTTCGGCGTCTCCTCGTTCGCAGCCGGGCCGCTGTACGAACGCTACGGCGGGCGCGCGGTGATCGTCGCCGGCGCGCTCTGCCTGCCGGTCGGGATGGCGCTGCTGTCGCTCGCCGGGGTCGGCTCGGCGTACGGCGTGCTGATCCCCGGCCTCGCCGTGCTCGGCGTCGGCGTCGGCCTCTTCTACTCATCGATCACGACCGCCGCGATCAGCGCCCTGGACGAGCGCCGCTCCGGCCTCGCAGGCGGGATCCTCTACATGCTCCAGGTCGCGGGCGGCTCGGTCGGGCTTGGCCTGGCTACGACGATCGTCACCGGCGACTCGCTCGTCGACGGGATCCAAACGGCGCTGCGCGTCAGCGCCGGCCTCGCCGCGATCGGCCTCGCCGTCGTGCTCACCGGGGTGCATCCGCAGAGAGCCGTGCCGGTGACCGCGCCGAGCGGAGCGTAGGCGCGAGCGGCGCGGCGGGCTCGCCCGGGCACCGGCTCGCGCGGGCGCCGGGCTCGCCTGGGCGCCGGGCTCGCGCGGGCGCCGGGCTCGCCTGGGCGCCGCGCTCGCCTGGGCACCGGCTCGCGCGGGCGCCGGGCTCGCGCGGGCGCCGGGCTCGCGCGGGGCAGCGGTGTCGCCCGCGCCGCCCTCGCGCTGTTAGGGCTGCGCGAAGATCCGGACCGTCTCGGGCGTCGTCGCGGCGAGGTCGGCGCGGAAGGCGTCGTCGTCGGGCCAGTCGTGCTTGGGGACGAGGCGGCGGACCATCGTCAGCTCGAGCGGCTCCTCGACGAACGGGTACGGGTCGAAGCGCAGCCGCCACGGGCCCAGCGGCGTGATCGCGATCCGCGTTCTGCCGCCGTCCGCGGTCGGGACCGACTCAGCCGCGCCGGGCCCAGCGGCGACGCCCGCCTCAAGGTCGGCGAGGCCGCAGTAGAGCGAGACGAGGTCGGCGATCTGCAACAGCGTGTAGTTGACCCACCGCTCGCCCTCGGCCGCGCCGAGCCGCTCGATCAGCTCCAGCTGGCGCGCCTCTTCGGCGTCGCAGAAGGTGTCGGCGAGCGCGCGGATCTCCGGCGGGTGGTCGGCGATCCCCGCCGGCACCGCGCCGTAGCGGCCGCGGTAGAGCCCGCTCATGTGCATCGAGA
Source organism: Conexibacter sp. (assembly GCA_036499225.1). Taxonomy (GTDB): domain Bacteria; phylum Actinomycetota; class Thermoleophilia; order Solirubrobacterales; family Solirubrobacteraceae; genus Conexibacter. The sequence continues at coordinate 4,609 of DASYEC010000064.1, read as the reverse complement.
CGAGCAGCCCCGCGTACGGGTCCTCGTCGCAGACGACCTCGACGCCGGCGCGGTAGAAGGCGAGGTGCGGCCCGACCGCGACGCCGATGAAGTTCTGCGGCGCGCCGGTCTCGGGGTCGAGCCGCGGCGCGGCCTCCCAGACAGCCCAGCCGTCGTCATGGCGATGGGCGGCGCGCACGACCGAGTCGTACGGCCGCGGCGGCGCGAAGCCGGGGCCGCCCCACGCCGCCATCAGCTGGCCGGAGAGGTCGGCATGGTCGGTCTGCAGGACGATCTGCCAGGCATCGCCAGCGTCGCGCACGAGCATGAGCCGAGCGTACCCGGACTCCGCCGCGTTTGCGCGTCCTTGCGCCGGACACGATCAACGGCGATGTTGAGAGAGGAGCGGCCGCGGGCCAACGATCGGCGCGACCGTCCAGCAGGCCACGGCATCAACCATTAGGGTCCGCCGCCGTGTTGCAGTGCCGCGACCTCACGCTCCGCTACGGCTCGGTCGTCGCGCTCGACGGGCTTTCGCTCGATGTCGCGAGCGGCCGGATGACCGGCTTCGTCGGCCCCAACGGCGCCGGCAAGACGAGCACGATGCGGATCGTCCTCGGCGTCCTGGGCCCCGACTCCGGCGAGGTCCTGTGGAACGGCGCGCCGCTCGACGCGAGCGGCCGCAGACGGTTCGGCTACATGCCCGAGGAGCGCGGCCTCTACCCGAAGATGCGGATCGCCGAGCAGCTCGTCTACCTCGCGCGGCTGCACGGCCTCGACGCTGCCACCGCCCGCCGCTCGGCCGCCTCGCTGCTCGAGCGCCTCGGCATCGCCGACCGCGCTCGTGACGAGCTGGAGAGCCTCTCGCTCGGCAACCAACAGCGGGTGCAGCTCGCGGCCGCGCTCGTCCACAGCCCCGAGCTGCTGGTGCTCGACGAGCCCTTCTCGGGGCTGGACCCGATCGGCGTCGACGTGCTCGCGGGCGTGCTCCGCGAGCAGGTCGAGCAGGGCGTCCCCGTGCTCTTCTCCAGCCACCAGCTCGAGCTGGTCGAGCGCCTGTGCGACGCGGTCGCGATCATCAAGGACGGCCGCATCGTCGCCGCCGGCGAGGTCGACGAGCTGCGCCGCCGCGGCCGCCGCCGCCTCGTCCGCGTCGAGATCGAGGGCGTCCTCGGGAGCGGCTGGCTCGACGGGGTGCCGGGCGCCGTGCCGGTGCCGGGCGAGCACGGCGCCACGCTTGTCGAGCTGGCCGACGACGCCGACGCCCAGCGCGTCCTCGACCACGCCCGCGCCGCAGGCCCGGTCACCCACTTCAGCGTCGTCCTCCCCACGCTCGCCGAGCTGTTCCGCGAGGTCGTGGGAGACGCGGCGGTGGTCCACGCATGAACAACGCCTCCGCGATCGTCGCCCGCCGCGAGATCATCGAGCGGCTGCGCAGCCGTGCCTTCCAGGTCGCGACGGCGATCCAGCTGGTCGCGGTCGTGATCGCGCTGGTGATCGCGGCGCTGACGAGCGGCGGCAGCGACACGAAGACGGTCGCGCTCGTCGGCCCGGCCTCGCAGGCGTACGCACAACCGCTGCAAACGGCTGGCCCCGCGCTCAACGCGACGGTCGTGACCGAGGCGCTCCCGACCCGCGCAGCCGCCGAGGCCGCCGTGCGCGACGGCAACGCCGACGCCGCGGTGATCGACGGCACGGACGTGATCGTCAAGGACGACCCCGACGACGCGCTCGCCGCCGTCATCCAGGCGACGCGCCAGCAGCTCGCGCTGCGCGACGCGCTCGGCAGAGCAGGCGTGCCGCCGGCCCAGGTCCAAGCCGCAGTCAGCCCTCCCGCGCTGCGCGTGCAGCCGCTGGAGCCGGGCAAGTCCAACCTCGACGCGCGCAAGGGGATCGCGTTCATCGCCGTGCTGCTGCTCTACCTCGCGATCTTCACGTACGGGATCTCGGTCGCGGGCGGGATCGTCGAGGAGAAGTCCTCGCGCGTGATCGAGGTCGTGCTCAGCGCGATCCGGCCGCGCGAGCTGCTGGCGGGGAAGATCGTCGGCCTCGGCCTGCTCGGCGTCGCGCAGTTCGCGGTCGTGATCGCCGTCGGCGCGGTCGGCGGCAGCCTCCTGAAGACCGTCGACCTGCCGCATGTGACGGTCGGCTGGGTGCTGCTGATCGCGCTCTGGTTCGTGCTCGGCTACGCGCTCTACTCGTGCGTCTACGCGGTCGCGGGCGCGATCGTCTCGCGCCAGGAGGATTTGCAATCAAGCACCGGCGCGCTCAACCTGGTCGTCGTCGGCTCCTACCTCGTCTCGTTCCTCGCCCTCGGCAACCCCGATGGCACGCTTCTGAAGGTGATCTCGTTTCTGCCGCCGACGGCGCCGATGGCGATGCCGGCGCGCTGGCTGGTCACCGACGTGCCGGCGTGGCAGCTGCTGCTGTCGATCGCGATCACGCTCGCCTCGATCGCCGTGCTGGTGCGGCTGGCGAGCACCGTCTACGCGCGCGCCGCGCTGCGGATGGGCCCGAAGGTCTCGCTGCGCAGCGTGCTCGCCGCACGCGACTGATTCCCGTCGGTTGGCGGAAAACCGTCAGCACAAGAGACGGGTTGCTCCCCTAGGAGGCGCCCGCCCGCCACGGGACGCTCTTGTGACACCACATGGAGGAGTTACTCGTGAAGACCAAGATGACGCTGCTCGCGCTTGCCGCCGGCGCTGCACTGGCCCTCAGCGGCTGCGGCACCGACGACGCGCAGAAGGCCGCCGACAGACTGCAGCAGCAGGGCCAGGCGATCCAGCAGAGAGGCAGAGCGCTGCAGGACAAGGCGAGAGAGCTTCAGCAGGAAGTCCGGGACGGCAAGATCACCGCACAGCAGGCCGCCAGAGAGCTGAGCAGAGACGCGAACGGCATCCAGAGAGACGCCGTCAGAGCGGCCGATGACGTGATCGACAGCGCGCAGCAGAACGGCAACGTCCCCGACGAGGCCAAGGACGCGATGAACGACGCGCAGAGACAGCTCGACGAGCTCAACAGATAGCCAGATTGCAGAGACTGCGGCCCGCGGCGCTCCCTCGACGCCGCGGGCCGCGGCGTCGCGCAGAGAGCTGCGGCCCCCGGCGCTCCCTCGACGCCGCGGGCCGCGGCGGCCGCGGGCCGCGGCGCCCCGCCTATCGCGGCTTCAGCGGCCCGCGCGGGATCTCGTAGCGGCGGGCTCTCATCGACGCCGACGCCGGGCCGTTGACCGCCGGGAAGCGGGGCTGGCCGACACGGACGGAGGCGATCGAGGCGGAAGCGCCCTTCGCGGTCGCCTTCGCTCTGTCGGCGAGCGCGGCCCAGTCGGGCTCGACCGGCGTCTCGCGCATCAGCACCGGCCACGTCGCCGCGTCGACCTGGCCGGTCTGTGTGAGGCCCTTCGCCGCCTGGTAGGCCCGCACCGCTCTCGCGGTCCCGGGCCCGAAGTCGCCGTCGACGGCCACGCTCTGATCCGCGCCGGCGAGGTGCTCCTGGGCCAGCACGACGAGGTCGCCCCTCGAGCCGGTTCTGCTGCCGCTCGCGCTGAGCGTCGGGAAGCCGGGGTCGGCCGGCGCCGGGATCGACGGCAGGTCTTTGCCTATCGCCGTCCAGTTCGCCGCGCTCGCCTGGTCCCACACCCACCAGCTGACGCCCCTGGCGCCATACGCCTCCGACAGCTGGCGGAAGCGCTGGACGTCGGTCGCGGTCGTGCCGTCGTACGCCTGCCCGAGCGGGTAGACCGGCGGGCCGTAGACGCGGTTGTAGAGGTAGGTCGTCGCGAGGCTGACGTCGGGCGAGTCGCCTATCGCCTTCCAATAGACCTGCGGAAGGTTGAAGGTCGCGTTGCCGGGCGCCATGAAGACCGAGTACGGGAAGGCGCCGTGGAAGTTGATGTACGGGAAGCTCGTCAGCGCGATCGGGAAGTCGGGGCCGACCGCGGCGCGCAGGTCTGTCATGTACGTCTGCGCCTGCGCGTACTTGCCCTCGTAGGCGCCCTCGGCGTCGATCACGAAGCAGTCGGCGCCGTTCGCCGCCGCGACTGACGCCGCTCTCGCCTCGCCGGCCGGGTCGTTGCCGTAGACGAACTGCCAGGCGCAGACGTTCAGGCCCGTCGCCTTCAGCGCCGCGACCGCCGTTCTGGAGAACTGCGACCAGACGTCGTCGCCGTCGGCGCTCTTGACGAAGATCGTGTGGACGCCGGCCGCGGCGGCCTTCGCGGCGATCGCGTCGGGGTCGCCGCCCTCGTCTCTGTTGAGGTACCAGACCCACATCCCGCTGCCGGCGAAGAAGCCCGCGCCGGCGCCCGGCGTGCCGGTTGACGGCAGCGGCGCTCTGTGCGCGGGCAGCGGCGCGTGGACGACCGTCACGCGCGCGCCCTTCGAGTAGTGCGGGCCGGGCACGACGACTCTGATGGCGCCGGTGATCGCGTCGCTGGGAACTCTCACGAGGATCCGTGTTCTCGTGCGGAAGGTGCCGCCGACGCGGCGCGTGCCGGCCTTCCCCGTCTTTGTGTTGCGGACGGGGAAGACGACCTTCGCGCGGCTCGTCATGCCGCCCGCGCCGACCAGCACCCGCCCGGTCCGCACGAGCGTCGTGCGCGACTTGCACGGGAACGGGTCGGTCGAGCAGC